>DASZXP010000163.1:0-99073 GCA_035545935.1 Puia sp.
CCGGATCAAAAGCCACCCCCTTCTCCCGGTACATATGCTGCGGCCCCAATACCAAAAGGTCGATCCTGCGTACGGCATTCCCCTCCACCGAATATGCCTGCCCGCGTACTCCCAATAATTCCAATAACGCCCAATACGACAGCAACAACCCCACCGACACCACCAATACCCACCGGTCATTCACCCCTCCCTGGCCCGACGGTCCACCAATGGCTTTCACCAATAACGCCGCAAAAAAATACGCCAGGGCTATCCGCTGTAACACCGCCATCACCCTCACCTCCCGCAACGCCGCTCCCGAAAGCCACCACGTCAGCAACCACCCCGCTACAAACAACAAAATGCTCCGGCGAAATATCTTCCCGATCCCTGGCCGCGTAAAAACCATGGCATTCCCCACGGCAAAAACAAAGGACGGGAATACCAGGTCGGTCAACGTACATCCATTCCATTCCGCATGCATCATGGCCGCATACGGCACAGCGCCGCTACCCTGCGTATTGACGACGATCATCAAAAAGACAGTCATGCCGCGGAACACATCCAGGGTAACAAACCGTTTCTTCATCGCACAGTAATTTCATCTACGAACATTGAATTATCGTCTGCCCCCGGCCGCACCCGCGCATTCGTCAGCTCCACCTGCACATACCGCGCCTCGCCTCCGATCACTGCCTCGTAATGCGCTACATGCCGCAACAGCTGCTGCGGCACCATTTTATTCTCCATGATCTCCACGGGCCTGTACTGCTGCCCATCAGCTGAAATGCTTATCCGTATCGTTCGTGGTAAATAAATATTTCCCACCTGGTCCTCCATACAGTTCAATCCGACAGCATGTACATCCTGCATCCGCCCCAGGTCCAGTTTCAGCATCACAACAGAATCCCGAAAAGACACCCACCTCCCATCATAAGGCTCCACCGTCCCAAAGATCCCATCCGTCAATTGTCCCAGCACCCCCGCGGCACCCAACACTCCCACTGCCCGGTGCAGCACAAAGCTGTCCGTATTTATCTTCCCCAGCATGACACCCCCACGAAACACCCCCACATCCAGCCGCTCGCTCTCCCTCACCTTCACCGGTCCATCGTACTTCATCCATCCCTCCCCCGTGTTATACCGTATCTCCCCGTCCGGCGCCTGACTGGACAGCCGTACCACCACCGCATGCTCCACACTATCGTACACCGGATATATCCCGGGATTATAAAGACTCTTCGCATAATGTATCCCCCGTGTATCCCACCGTTTCATCTGCTCCTCCACGCTCCGGACATACCGCGTATAATCCTTCTTACCCACCGGCGTCCACAATGCCTCCGACAACGCCGTCAGACGCGGCAGCAACATATATTCCACCCGCTCCGGCGTCGGCACATTCTCCGTCCACAGACAGGCCTCTCCGCCCAACGTTCTCCCCGGGTCAAAAGCATACACCGAATCCAGGAACAGCGGCGCATACGTAATATCAGGCTCCAGTCTTGGGTCAGATTGATAAAAGTCAAAATAAGTATACCTGTACGGCGCCATCACCACATCGTGCTCCTTCCCGGCACTATCCCTGCCCGACGGATCACCATGCCACGACATGATCACCGAGCTGTCCGCCAGCGATGCATTCCGCACCTCATCCCATCCGATCATCCTTCGCCCATGCGCCGTAATAAAACTGTCTATCCGTCCCGTAAACCAGGCCTGTAGCTGGCGCACGGAACGAAACCCCTTCTCCTTCATCCGCTCCTGACACCGGGGACATCCCAGCCAGGGCCCTTCCCTGACCTCATCCCCGCCAATATGGATCAGCCGCGAAGGGAACAGCGCCATGGTCTCCAGCAATATGTTTTCTATAAAGACAAAAGTCGAATCGTTTCCCGCACAAAAATTATGCAGCAGGTCCCCCGCATAACCACAAGGCATCAGCAGCGGCACAGGATTACCTAGATCGGCATATTGCGGATACGCCACCAGCGCCGCCGTACAATGCCCAGGCATCTCTATTTCCGGTATCACCGTGATAAACCGCGCCGCCGCATAGGCCACGATATCCCGTACCTGCTCCTGCATATAATACCCTCCGTAAGTAGCCGGCTCGCCTGAATGGGTCGGTTCCGCAATGGTCATGGGTATATTCGCACGGTCCGCCCGCCAGCCGCCCACGGAACAAAGCCTTGGATATTGCCTGATCTCGAGACGCCAACCGTGACTATCCGTTAAGTGCCAGTGAAAAGTATTGATCTTATACGAAGCCAGGATATCGAGGTACTGCTTGATAAGATCCACCTGAAAAAAATGACGGCTCACATCCAGATGCATCCCCCGATAACCATACCGCGGATAATCCAGTATCCGGACACAGGGCAGCGTCTCTCCATCCACCAATTGCCGCAAGGTCATCACCCCATAGAACAATCCCGCCTCCGACGATGCCTGCACAAGTATCCTCCCCGCCTCCACATCCAGCAAATACCCCTCCGGACTGGCCACCCCCTTGACAGCCCGCAATACCAGCTCCACCCGCCTGTCCCCGCATCTCTTCAATACACTCGCATCCTTTATACCCAGCCATTCCCTCGTCTCCTTCGACATCCGGAATACGCCCGTCTTAGCCACCACGCTCACCGGCTCCGGCAGCAGCGCCGCCACCTTATTGGTTCCACCACACTTTGGTACTAGCCTTGTCAGGACCATTAAGAAGAGGAATAGCCGCCTGCACAGCCTTGCCGTTTGTTTGATACTCATAATCCAAAAAATTAAATCTGCTGATCATGCTGGGCGCCACTACATCCGGATTCTCCGAATTGGCCACAGGATACAATACCGGAAAGCCCGTCCTCCGCACCTCCGCCCATGCCTCGATGCCGTCCGGGAATAAAGCGAGATATTTTTGCGTACCGATCTGCTGCCGCTGAATAGCTTCCGTAGCCCCGAATTTCACAGGGATATTCGCCACGGCGCCCGAGTTCAGATAATCATTCAATGCGGCAGGCGTACTGACACTGTTGATATAATTATTGATAGCCGTTGCATCTGTAACACCCCACTGCTGCAACGACACGCGTATCCCCTGCTCATAGAGGTCCTGCGCCGTACCACCCATATCCCAACCGTTGACAGCACCCTCCGCCCGGAGGAAATAAGCCTACGCCGCATACATGACAGTCAGCTTGTTCGTGGTCTGGGAGTCGAGCGAGTATCGCGGACCGACATTAGACGTATTGTCCGGGCTGTTCTTATCGCTGGCGGACAATTGCGCCGGCGTCAACCCATTACGCACGCCATGGTATTGCCCATCGGCAGCAGGACTGTAATATTCCGTCATCCGGGGATCACTATACCCCTTCAGATAGCTTTCCATACTGGCGCTCATCCGCGCACCCTCCCATGGAGACATCTGATTCAATCCATTGACAGAGTTTGGCCCCACATCCATAAAGGCATTGTCCGCATTGCCGGTCATCACCCCCGCAGCCACCGCTTTTTCCGCCTCCGTCTTTGCCCTGTCCGGGTCCACCTTGGAGATCCGCATAGCCAGCCGCAAATGCAATGTATTGGCGAGCTTGATCCACAAAGGAATGCTGCCATGAAAGATAAGATCATTGGTCCCATAAGGCGTCAGCGAAGCATTGGCCCCCTTCAACACCGTGACGGCGGAATCCAATGTCTTGAACAGGTCGTCATAAATATCCTGCTGGTTGTCATAAGGAATGCTCAAGGCGCCCGTTCCAGCTTGAAAATAAGGCACCGGCCCATAGAAGTCCGTATGATAATGCCAGATATACGCCTTCCAGATCTTTGCAATGGCATTGGCCTCCGGCTGTGTAGTGGCCGTGGCTTCCAGCACCTGCTTCAACGTAGGCCAGGTGACGGTATATACCGAGCTCCATTGCGAAATGATCCAGTCCTGGATAATGACATAACGGTCGCTCTTGATGTTAGGGTCCACATTGGCAAAGAACTGGCTCCACAGGTCCGGGAAAAGCGCCCTGGCCAGCTCATAAATCCCCGGATCGCCATAGATCCCCTGGTATTCCGCCTTCGCAAAAGCATTGGGTATCGTCGCAGCCGTTAAAGAGCCGAAGGTCGTAGGGTCCGTATTCAGCTCGTCGAATTTTTTTGTGCAGCTCGTGATCATGATCAGCATGCACGCGATATATATGATTGATCTCATGACTTCACTGATTTAAAAATTAAGCTTCAGATACAGGCCGTAATTACGGGTAGCCGGCACCGAGGTATATTCCAGCCCCTGGTTGTTCCCCGTACCGATAGCCGACTCCGGATCGAAGCCATACGCATTGTTCTTAAAGAAGAAAAGATTCCGGCCCACCAGCGTCAAGCTCGCCCCTTTTAGGAACTTCCCATCCAGCCATCGCGCCGGCACGGAGTAGCTGAGACTCGCCTCGCGCAGCCGGATATTCGTCGCATCATAGGTAAAAAGCTCGCCCACGGGATTGGCGCCCGCCACTGCCATCCAGTAATCCTGCGCGCTCACGTTCTTTGTATTGACAGCGCCGCTCTGCGTGACGGAATTGGGCACGACAAAACCCGTTTCCCTGTTGGGCAGCGTCAGCTGGCTCGATCCGTTGGCCGCCAGCAACGACTGTGTTCCCGATACCAGCACCCCGCCCTTCCGCATATCTATCTGGAAGGAGAAAGTCCAGCTCTTATACTGGAAAGTATTGACGATACCACCCGTCCAGTCCGGATTGTAATTGCCCGCATAATGCTTCGTCACATCCGTCTCCACCAGCGGCAGCCCCGTAGCGCTGTCCACCACCACCTGCCCCTTTGCATTGCGCACCAGGCTGGAGGTATAGATACCCCCATACGCCTTCCCTTCCTCCGCCACGATCATACCCAATGTCTCGGGTGAGGACAACGGCGGCATTTTCTGCAGGCTGTCGAGATAAAGGATCTTGTTCCTGTTGAGTCCGAAATTGACACTGATATTCCACTTGAAGTCGCGGCTATCCACCGGTCTCGCATGCACCAGCAGTTCCAGACCCCGGTTGCGTATATCCCCCGCATTGATGATCCGGAAGGCATAGCCCGATGGGTTCGGCACCCCGATGGACAATATCTGGTTCTTTGTATGCGTATTGTAAAAAGTAGCTTCCACACCCAGCCGGTTCTTGAACAATCCCAGGTCCAGACCCAGTTCCAGGGATCTCGTCTCTTCCGGCTTGAGGTTGGCGTCATGCAGCACCCGGTCGATATTCAGGAAACCCCCATTGCCACCCGGCGCCAACGTATAGGAAGGCCTCAGCTGATTGAACCCTGTCCCATTACCCACCATGGCATAAGAGCCTCTCACTTTCAATAATGAGATGGCCGCCGGCAAGGTCAGCATTTCGTTGAGCACGCCGCTAAGACCAAAAGAGGGGAAGAAATAGGAATTATTATTCACCGGCAACGTGGAATTCCAGTCATTACGTCCCGTCACATCCAGGAAAAGATAATTCCTGTATCCAAGCTGCGCAGCCGCATACACCGATTGCTTCTCGGTGCGTTGTACGAAATTCGTAGAGATAGGCGCCAGCGCATTGGCCAGCGAGAAAAGGTTCGGCGCATTCAGCCCCTGATCGTTCATCAACGTCCCTTCATAATTGAACTGTTCGATGCTGGCGCCCGCATTCACATTCAAATTCCAGTCGTCCGTAAGCGCCTTGTTGAAATTCAGGAGCACGTCATTGTTGAATTGCCGGTTGGACTCTTTATTGATGATATAATTACCAAGCCCCTGGAATGACACCCAGTAGCTGTCGTTGTAATCCTTTTCCTCACTATTGTCCGTATAATAGTCGATGCTGCTCCGGCCCTGTATGCTTAGGTAGGGGGTGATCTGGTACTTCAGCGACACCAGCCCTATAAATCGATTACGGGTCCTGTCGTACAGGTTTCGATAGGCGCTCCAATAAGGGTTTTGGAACGCGGGCTTGGGTGACGACCAGTAATTCTGTGTCAGCGATCCATCCGGGTTCTGCGTTTCGAAATTCCTGATATCATCCAGACGCAGACTGCGGGGCATGGAGAATATCGTAGCTACGGCATAGTTGGCGGCGCCCGTCATAGGCCGGTTGATCACATCCTCGACAATATAGTTCGCCTTTAGGTCCAGGGACAATTTCTTATCCAGCTGCACATTATGCCGCAGGTTGAGATTATTTCGTTTGTAGTCGTTGTTGGGGATGATGCCGTTGCTATACGTATTCGTAAAGGAAAAATAGGTTTGGCTGCGATCCGTACTCGTAGAGATGGACGCCGAGTTCACCAGCTCCTTGCCCGTTCGGAAAAAATCCCGCGAATTATCCGGCTGCGGCGTCAGCGCCTGCGACTTGCCCGTCCAGTCCGTTACCTGCTGCCCCTGCATTTTCGGCCCCCAGCTGTCGATGCTGCTGGCCACGAATACGCCACCGTCGCCCTGGCCATATATGTTCTGTAGCTTGGGAAAGACCATGGGACTCTCCAGCACCGCCGAGCTGCCTATCTCGATGCCAAGCCCTTTCCCTGCCCGTCCTTTACGGGTGGTGATGATGATAGCGCCATTGGCGGCATCCGATCCATAAAGGGCCGCGGCCGAGGCTCCCGTCAGCACCGTCATCGACTCCACATCGTCCGGGTTGATATTCGAGATCCCATCTCCATTATCCCTCGTACCGAACAGCGTTACATCCGCGAACGCTTTGGGTGTATTGTCGATCCGCACCCCATCTACCACGATCAACGGCTGATTGCCGCCTGTAATAGAACGGTTACCCCTAAAAATGATCCTGTTGGAGCTTCCCGGTCCAGAGTTGGTCTTGCTGATGGTAAGGCCCGCCACCTTCCCGTTCATGGCGCTGGTAAGATTCACCTCGCGGGTATCGCTAAGCTCCGTGCCTTTCAATGTTTGGGTGGCGTAAGTAAGGGACTTCTTTTGACGCGTGATGCCCAGCGCCGTGACAACTACATCCTGCAATTGACGGACATCCAGTTCCAGGGTGATATCCAGACTGACACCGCCATTCAGCGGGACATCCATCGGCTTGTAGCCTACATAGGACACCTGCAGCACGGCGGCGCCGTCTTTTACCGTCAGCGTGAACTCGCCTTTTTCATTGGTAGTGGTTCCATTGGATGTTCCCAGCTCTTTGATGGCCACACCCGCCGCCACCGAAAGACTTTCATCTTTGTTACGGAGATGCACCACCCCTTTTATATCGAGCCCCTCCGGCGGACCCGTCTTGGGGGACACCACGATAAGATTGTTGTCCATGATCTGGTAACGGAGAGGAATGGACTTGAACACGATATCCAATACATCCTGTATCGCGGCATCGTGTACCTTGATATTCACCCGGGCGCCCGCCGGCAGGATATCATCGTTGTAAATAAACCGGTAGTCACTCACCTGCTGTATGGCAACCAGGGCCTTTTTAATCTCTACATCCTTCAAATTCAGGCTGATCTTTTCCTGGGAAAAGACCGAGGCATAAACCTGAAGACTGCCTATCAACAGTACTACGGATAATTTCATATACAATAAGAACTTGAAGAATGCACGCCTTGCCCGGACAGGCTTGGTTGCTTGTCTTTTTTGCATAAATTTGTAATGAAAGTTAATAATGAGGGAATCGCTTTGGGTTCAAGCAAGACGGTTCCCGAATTTCTTTCTAGGGAGATGTTAGTAGCATCTCCCTTTTTCGTAAAGTGGGCGCTTATGTCATGTTTTGGTTGGTTTTGGTGAATGATCAATTTTCCCTAAGCCATAGTTCGTTGTCTTTTATTTCGTATTCGAAAGGGCTGGACAGCTTCATCGCTTCCAGCGTCTGCGTCAGCGTTTCTTTTTCTATCACCCCCGAAAAACGTTTCTTCCTTATCCTGTCACCCCTGAAATAGATATGGATATTATACCATTTCGCCATTTTGGGCGCCAGCTCCTCCAAAGGTTCGTTGTCGAACTCCAGCTTGTTCCGCATCCAGACAGTTTCCGTGGCCGTATCTTTCCCCAGCCGAAGGATGCTGTAAGGAGAGGTAGGGAAATGCGCCGGTGTCCTGGGGGAACTGACCTCCGGCGCTTCCACGGGAACAACGATCTTTTCATTGGGTTTTAATACGATCTTCCGCTCGGGATCACGCCGCGTGGTTATCTCCACCAGTCCGCGGATCAGGGATGTCTCCACCGTCTTGTCCTTCGGATAAGCCTTCACGGTAAAGGCCGTCCCCAGGACACGGATCGTCATGTCTTTTGTATGTATGATAAAAGGTAGCTTCTCATTTTTCACCACATCGAAAAAGGCCTCCCCGCTCAGCGTCACTTCCCGCTCCTCCGACCCGAAGCTCTTATTCCCATAGGTCAGCTGACTGTTGCCATTCAGCCATACCAGCGTCCCGTCCGGCAATGCGATCTTTGTCTTGGACCCCGCCTGTGTCGCCACCTGGTTCATCGGATGATCGTCGACACCCGCCTGCGGCGCCTTACGGCCCGACATATACCAGCCGCCTATGACCACGGCCCCCAACACACCCGCTGCCGCCAGTACCGCCCCCAGCCGCACCAGCCGCCCCCTGCCTCTCCGCTCCTGTTCCGAATAAATGCTCTTTTGCACCCTATGCCATACATTCCGGTGAGGGAAGGTCTCCGGTACAGGCTCCATAGGCGCTACCCATACCCTGTCCAGCACATCCAGGGTATCTTCCTCCCCCTCGGGAGACAACGCAGCCAGCTCCTCCAGCTCTTCCGGGGTAGCCTCGCCGCTCTTCTTTTTTCCAAGTAAAAGCCAGTACCTGTCCGTGGACATATTCAATAAGGTTGGTTATATCCATCTAAACGCAGGGATGGTCCATTTACCCCCAAAGGATAATAAAAAAATATTATCTTCAGGGATTACCCGTTAATCACTAAACCATATCACTATGGGATCAGCCTTTAAAAACCTCGGGGCCGCATTAAAAGGATTGGAAAAAGCCGCTGCAAGACAGGAAAAGGAGCAGCAAAAAGCTGACGCGGCAAAGACCGTCGCCAGGTATAACCAGCTCATGATCGATCTCGTATCATTGCACAAGGAGGCCCCCAAGCCTTTCGATTGGAAGAACATCGTCAACGAGCCCGCTCCCACAGAGCCTGTCCCGCAACACCGGCACGAACAAAAGGCCTTACACAGAGAGAGGAACTATAAACCTTCCGCCCTGGACAAAATATTTAAATTGACGGCAAAAAGGACCGCCCGGCTCGCCAGAGAAGTGGTGGAGGCAAAAAAGAGGGACAGTATCGAATTCGAAAAATTAAAAAGGGAGTACGATAAAAAGCATGCCTCCTGGCAAACGCTGCACACAATGGCCAGCGGCGTTCTACAATACGAGGCAGTCGCATACAGGGATGCGATCGCCCATTTTTCTCCATTTGAGGGTATCAAAGGATTGGGGACAAAGATAGAATTCACATTCGAGGAGGAAGAATACGTCATGGCCGACCTGCAGGTCTCCGGTAAAGACATCATTCCGGATAAGATCTATTCGCTGACATCCACCGGCAAGCTTTCCACTAAAAAAATGCCCGTGTCGCAGTTCAATGAACTTTACCAGGATTTCATTTGCAGCTGTGCCTTGCGGGTTGGAAGAGAGATCCTTGCCTTCCTGCCTCTCCGGAAAATAGTGGTCAACGCGGTATCCGATATAGTGAACCCCGCCACAGGCCGCCGGGAGGATCATGTCATACTCTCCGTTGCCATATCCGCTGAAATGATAAAAGAAATAAACTTTCAGGCCATCGACCCTTCCGACTGTATGGAGAATTTCGTACACAACATGCGTTGGTCAAAGACAGCCGGGTTCAGCCCCGTAGAAAAACTGAGCGCAATGTAGCATGTATCTTTTTCAGGGCTATCCCCATCTGGTTCTCCACCGTCTTAAGACTGAGATGCAGCAATTCCGCCACCTCCCGGTATTTAAGCCCATCCTCTTTCACCAGCTTGAATACCATACGGCACTGGGGAGGCAGCTCATTGATGGATCGGTTGATCGCCTGCAACGCCTCCCCCGATATCATCAGGTCCTCCGGACTGGCGTCTATCTGGTATAAAGGAAGGGCCAGCTCGTCCAGGTCCAGCAGCTTCTTTTGACCATATTTCCGGAGATAGCTGCGGCTGCTGTTCCGGGTCATCACATACAGGTAAAAAGAGAAGTTCTCCACCGTGCGGATCCGCTTCCGCTTTTGCCACACCTGTATAAAGACATCCCCTACCACCTCCTCCGCCATTTCCTTGCTACGTACAATAGTATAGGCCAGCTCGAACAGACGCTTATTGTAATGATCATAAAGGACCTTGAGAGCCTCCTGGTCATCTTCCGCCATCCTGTTCTGAATGTCGCGCCAGTCGATAAATGGAAATAGTTGCACTATTTCATGGGTTTATAAAGTATATGGTTGGTCAGTACGCCGATACCGTCTATCTCGATGTCCACCCTGTCATTCTCCTGTAACGTAAACTCGTTGGGCGGCACCAGGCAGGTACCCGTCATAAGATAACAGCCGTTCACAAAATCCGTCTCCCGGTACAGCCATCCCGCCAGCTCCGTAAGCCCTCTCTTCATTTGACTCACCGGCACTTCACCGGTATAGACGGCTTTCCCATCCCGGGTAATGGTCATATGGATCATCGAGCTCAACGGTATGGGTTCCTTCGGTACATACAGACAGGGACCCAGCGCGGCGCTTCGTTCGTAGACTTTCGCCTGCGGCAGATACAAAGGATTCTCACCCTCGATGTCACGAGAAGACATATCGTTCCCCACCGTATAGCCCTGTATATTTCCTTTTGAATTGATGAACAGCGTCAGCTCCGGCTCCGGCACATTCCACTTCGAGTCCCTCCGTATATAGACAGGCTCTCCATGCGCAGCCACCCGGTGAGGCAGTGATTTGAAAAAAAGCTCGGGCCGCTCCGCCTCATACACCTTGTCATAAAAATCAGCGCCCCCCGAAGACTTCGACTCTTCCATCCGGGCATTACGGCTGCGCAGATAGGTCACGCCCGCGGCCCATACTTCCTGCGATCCGATGGGAGGAAGAAAGACATCTGCAGCGCCTACTTCCTTCGCGGAACCCGTCGCCCTCTCTAAATATGAATAAAGACCTTCCCTGTTCACCAGCTCGTCCCAGGGCTGATCCAGTTGATAAAACCTCCCCGCGGCTTCCAACACATTACCTTGCTTTGTCCGATATAGTTTCATACGGTTGCTTCGTTTTTTGAGCAACCAAGATAGGGCATATTTTTTATTCGACCACCAGTAACCATCCTTTCCCGGATCACTCGATCACCAACAACCACCCTTTTCCTTTCGCCACCGGAATATCCTCGTCCGTCCGAAAGCTCCGTCCCACCTGGAAATTCTTAACATCCGGCGCCTTGATCCTCGCATGCGCGGCATCGATACCCAGCCGCTGCCAATCTATCTGCAGACGCACCACCGTATCCTCTTTCGCCCAGCTGGCCAGCGACAGCAGCGCCTTCCCTTTCTTCAACCACACCGTGACAGGCACATCCGCCCTCCCCGTCGTCACAGGACAGGAAGGACTCCAGTAACCGATCATCTGTGTCCCCCGCATCCCGAATTCATCCCATACCTTCCATATAGGACGCGGATCGGCATTCTCCGTCCATGGCATCCGGTTCGTCATCCCATATACCAGACCCCGCCAGGGATTGCCGCCGCCCTCCAGCATCTCGCCCATCAACCCAAAAGGGATCCCGCTCACCTCCGTCAAAAAGAAATCCGGGGTGTTCTTCTCATAGTCGAAATACTCTCCGAACCACAGCCGGTTGAGATACGGAAAATGTTCCATGTACAGGTTGGCGCTATTGTTATACCCATCCCTTGGGTTGTATTGATTCGCGGAATGCAGGTCGATGATCCCCGGATGTCCATCCTGTGTCAGCACCCGCTTGATACGCTTCATCGTCACCCGGTCGAAGGCCACATCATCCAGGTAAATGCCGTCGATGCCTGCCTGCTGCACCAGCCAGTTCATCCCCTCGACATAATAGTTATGCCACCGGCTCATACCGCTGTTGATGATGGCCGCGTCTTTTATCTCCGGTACAAACCAGGCAGGGATATAGTCGTCTCCCACATGCTCCTGCAGCCAGCTAAAACCTCCGCCGGGGCCGCGTGAGTATATTTCATCGCCAAGGCTCCGCAACGCAAACAGCTCATAGGCCCTGTCCGACAGCTCCCGCACCGTGTTATATATTTTTACTTTCAGCCCCAGCGAATGAGCGCTGTCGATGTATCCCTTCATTCTCTTCCATTCGATAAAAGGATAATTGATCCAGGGATTGATGGGGGTGGCATGATGGATATTTACCACCGTGGCGCCCGTCGCCTTTATCGTGTCCAGATTATTGTATTTGTGGTAGAACCGGGTGACCCATTGAAAGTCCGTATTCAACACATGAAAAGGCGTGATCAGCAAATGGAAATTGTAGTAGAGTATATCCCCCTTCTTCATATGCCGGGCGCCGCTGTAGTTGTTGGCCAGCATGGACTTCCCTTTGATCCCCACCGCGATACCGCCTTTTCCGTCATTCCCCCACGAAGTAGGCAGCAGCAGGGGCTTTTGAAGATAAAAATTGGTATTCAATGGACGTACATAATGCTCGTCCCGCAAGGAATATTGCAACCCCGCATTCACCGTTCCGATCCAGGCGCCATCCTGGTTCTTATGAGCTACATCCCATTTCCATTGGTACAGACTGTCCGGCCGGTAGCCCCCCTTTAATCCCAGCCCCATCATATACTTCGCCTTCTCCGGTTGGAAAGGGATATGCATCGTGATATCTTTTAGATCGATGTCCTGCAGGGCCGTCACTTTTACCTTATAATCCAGGTATCCGTCAAACTCCAGCGAGGCGTTTACATCCATCTGCAATTCCTCCGCGATATTGGTCGCGTTCCATTCCACCGTCCCCGCCTCCTTACGGGTGAAATGCACACCCTGGCTGACCAGACGTATATCTTTCCCATCTTCTTGCCCCGTGAAATGAAAATGAATATTCTCCGCTAGCAGATTATTAGGCGTGGTCCCCATATCCGTCATCTCCGGCGTAAAAAAAGTACGTATCTGCTCGGGGAACCCCTGTCTGTTCACCTGTATCTGACGACCCAATAAATTGACAAGGCTATCTCCCTCCACTGTCAATGGCGTATAAGGCGCGATCACATCATTGGCTTGCGCCAGGGTGGAATTCAGCCATTTGAGCCGCGTCATCTTCTCCGGCTGGTCCGTCGCCATCGCATTGCTTATCCTGATCAGTACACGGATCGTTCGCCGCTGTCCGCCCGCCTCCACGGTCGCTGTCCCCGCATAGTTACCCGGCCGGGCATCAGCCGGTATATCCACCCCACACCACAAGGCCTGCACCTGCCGTTCAGGAATATCGACCCTTTTTATAAAAGAAGTCCCATCATAACGAACACCATTCGTATTGATACAGCTGATCCTGTCGGATGTTATCTTCACGCCCCCCGGCCCCCTCATATCGCTAAAGCTCACCTTCACATCCTGCATATCTTTTAACGCATAAACCCCAAGCTGGTAAGCATAATATTCCCCTTTATCCACCGTCGCGACAATACCGACATTGTCCTGGACCATACCCGCACCGGTAGAGATCCACTGGTAAGGCAGATCATTCCGCATCCGGATAGAGCGCTCCCTGTCCTCCGGAAAGACCAAAAAGGCTTTTCCCTTATTGGCATTCACTAGGGCGTCTGTCTCCTTCGACGTAGCGATCACCTCCATGGGATAAAAGCTGTTGAAGGCATCGATGGACTGCTCCACCAGCGCCTTGCACGCTACAGTCCTGGCCGCACCTTTCACTGTCTTTCCGCTCGCCCCCTTCACCTGGCCCAACCAGCCCGCCGTCGCCGTCGTATCGGGCTTCCAGTACACTCCTCTGGGATAGTTGCTTCTGCCCTCGTTGCGATAGGGCATATAGTAAATGTAATAGATCCCCTTCCCCGACACGGGTTCGAAAAATAGCTCCCCCGACTCCCGGTTGATCACACCCGTGGCTTTGTTCAGCACGATCTTCCCCGTTGCCGAATCCTGGACGATGATCCGCTTGTTCTCGGGATGAATATCTCTTCTCCGCCAGGGTATGACCACCCGTGCCACATTCCCTGCTCCATTACATTGCACCACGATACGATGATTCCCCAACGTGTCGGCATTCCAGCATCCCGGGCAATTGGAGTAGGACAGCGCCTGGGCCCGCACAAAATGAGTTGCAGACAGTAAAATGATAAAAAGGATGAGCTTTTGCATAGTTGAAGATAAGGCACAAAGAACATTCAGCCCTCTTTCAACTTCCGCAAACGTTTGAGTAAGTTTCCGCCACGGACGATCATTTCACCCCGATATCCGAAGACCTATATTGATACACCGTTTGCTTCTTCCCCGCCCCCGGCTCCGTCACACGCGCTCCGCCAAACTTCGAGCCATGCACATCATCCAGCACGATCGCAGGACGATAGTCCTTCTTCTCACAGTTCAGCTGCACGTTCTTGAACTCTATCTTTTCCGAATGCCGGATATATGCACCCCATGCCGGCAGCTCCCTGAACATGGAAAAATCAGGGTAGGCATTTGCCCGCTCAGGCACCTTGTCCAGCTCGTCGAGACCGATCTTGGCGAACAAAGGATTACCCCCGCCGGCAAATTTTATATCTATGTTCTCCAATACTACGCCGGATATGCGGGCATCGGGCATTCCTGCTATGACGATCGCAGGTGTAAGGTTACGAGGCATATCCTCGATAGGCCCCTCATAATCATACCCCACATCCGGCTTCCCCGCAGGCACCTCCGCATAGACATTCCGTATCCGTATATTCTCCAGCCGCCCCTTCTTTCCAGCTACCCTCTCGCCGATACGCAGGTACAAAAAATTCCCCGTATTGTACGACTGCAAACTATCCACCAGCACATTCTCCAAAAAACCTCCATCCACGGCTTCCAGCGCCAGCGCGCTCCGGTAGGTATCGAACACCCGGTTGTTGATCATGGTGATATTCCGGAACCCACCATACGACGCCGTACCGAATTTGATGGCATTGGCGCTGCTCCGGATGGTACAGTTACGGATCAGTACATTGTTACAGAATTTGGTGCCATCATGCGACTTCAGACAGATGCCGTCATCATCCGCGTCGATATAAGAGTTCGTCACCGCTACGCTGTCGCAATCCACGATATCGATACCGTCATTATTCCAGAACGCCTTGCTGTCTACATAGATGCTGTCCAGCCGCAGGTTGGTGCATTGATCATATGTCTCCACCCAGCTGGCGGAATTCCGGATAGTGACCCCGCGCAGCAATACATTGTGACAGTTCCTGAAATTGATGATCATGGCCCGCACATCCGCTTCCGGACGATCGTTGCGAAAAAGGTCCTTCAGCAGCCCTTTGTGTATATTCGCCGTCACATTGGCCGCCAGCGCCCTGCCCTGCCCGTCGATCACCCCCTTGCCCGTAATAGCCACATCGTGCTGGTCATAGGCGAATAGCAGCGCGGTAAAAATTTGCTTGTCATAATCGAAAGGATTCAGCGAGCCCACCAGCACCGCCCCTTCTTCCAGTTGCAACGTAATATTCGATTTCAGATGAATAGACCCTGTCAGATACCTGCCGACATGAAATATCAATCTACCTCCGCCATTCTGACTGATATAGTCGATGGCGAATTGGATGGACCGCGTATTCAATGTCGATCCATCCCCGCGAATACCAAACAACGAGGCCGGATAATCCTTGGCAGTAGCCAACATCGAGCACAGGCAAAATATGCCAGCAGTAAAAAGTTTCTTCATATTAGTAAATTGTCACCGGCCCTATCATCCCCATCGATTGTATAGGCTGGTCCTTTCTTTTTTCATTCGTCCAATATTGCGCAACAGGATTATCCTTCAACGTCTTCATATAATTTCCCATCGAAGTAACCACCTTCACCTCCAACACATTCCGGCCCGCCTGCACAGCGCCCCCCACCGGTAAGATACGACGCCCATACCATTGCACGCCAAGGCTTTTCCCATTCAATACCACCTCGCTCACCCCAACCACCTTGCCCAGGTTCAGCCAGCCAGGCAGCGCGTCACCCGGAACAGTAAACTCCGTATGATAAGTCACCGTCCCCGAAAAGGCCACCCACTCCGGCATATCCTTCAGGTCCTTCAACACATCCAGCCCCGCCGTCTTCACAGAACCATCGATGTGCCGGAATTCAGCCCTCCAGCCCCCCGCTAAAGTCTGCCCGGTCCCGGCAGCAGTCTCCCCAACAGGCCCCACAGGCGCGGGCTTCCATGGTAAACCCCTTTTCTCCTGATCGAACACGATCAACCTCGACTCCGCCGGCCCCAGATCCAGCTCGATCCGCTCCGCACCCGACTCGATCCGCCAGCGCTGCCCCGTATCCGCATCCCATACCCAGGCCTGACGCCCCGCGGCAATATCCTTATGCACCGTCAGATTCATACGATGCCCCTTCTCTGTATGGGAATTGATAAAAAGCAGCATCTCCGTCTTCCCCGCCTTGTAGCGCACCTGCGTCACAAAAGCATCGGGGTTATCCATAGCCACATACGGCGTTATACCATACTTCTGTTGAATATCCTTATACCACAATATCCACCCCTTCTCCGGCTTGGTCAGCAGGACAAATCTTTCCGGGATTTTTTTCATCTCCTCTACGACAGTCCGGACTTCCCCGTCCCGACGCTCATGATCCTGCCACCCCGTGCTCCTGTCCGGCATGGTCTCGATACAGAAGATCCGCCCCCCACCCGCGACAAATTCATACAGCTTGCGCACCACCGCCGGGTCCATCCGCTCCACCCTCACCAAAAAGATAGTATGATATTTCCGCGGACCATAATGCATCCATCCCTTCTCCATCACAGCATCCTTGATCACCTGCTCGGAAATATAATCGCACGCATTCCCATTCTTATGCATCGCCTCCCACACCAGCGTCATCCACGTAGGATACATCAGGCTGGGGAAAGGCTCGTTCTGTGCGCTAAAAATGCTCCACATATCCGCGACAGGCGGCAGCACGGCAATATCCGCAAACATATCCACCTGTTGCAACAAGGCAGAGAACCGGGCCTTATAATCCGTAAATCTCCTGAAATAAGGCCACCATGTATTCTTCTCGTTAAAATAGGTCCCATACCGGATCCACCCCGGGAAAGGCGCATCGGGAGGCGAATAGTTGAATCCATGGAACACCGGATGCGTCACTCCCGATATGGTGCTTTGATCACCCGCCACCTTTAGGATCTCCAGCGTGTCGTTAAACACCATATCCGTATTCGTCAGCTCCTCGCAGCTCACATGCCGCTTGCCCTTCAAATGCGCCGCAGAAGACACATATTTGTTGATCATGGTATACGCCCTGCCGATACGATAATCGTCTTCGCTCATTTCCTTACCCAGGCCGTATTTTATCCAGGTCTCGCATTCAGGCAGGTCGATATCGAAACTGCCTTCCAATGGGAAATAACCCCGCCCATAGGCCTGCACACGGGATAATATCTTGTTTTCCTTACACCAGTCCGTAAACGAATGAATAAACCGCTCCCGTATCAGCTCCGACTTGGTCAGGTCGAAATCATACCGCACCCTTTCCACCTTGTCCTTTAATTCGGGACCAAGACTCGGACCATAGTTGAAGTCATAGATATTCCCCATCCCCCCGATCTTCGACATCGTCAGAGGTAAGTAAGGCATGGGATCATATCCTCTTCTCTTTTTAAACTCATCCAGCATATCGGCACACCAGTTGGCGCCTTCCATCTCCATGCTGTCCGTAAAAAAGCTGCGTACCCTGCCCGTCAACGGCCCTATCTGCCGCTGGATCGTATCCGACATGTGATGAAGATATTTCTTTACAGCAGCCTCATTGTAGTGGTTGAGCACAGGCCCGTTGGCGCCCGGAGCGCCATTGATCACTTCCATCGACCCCGTCACTTTCACCAACCCGTAAATGATATGTTTTCCCGCCGGCAGATCCACCTTGATCTCCCCGCTGGGTATCTGCGAAGAAAGATCGACCACCTGGTCCATCCGCTCGATCACGGCAGGCGCCGTATGCACCGACAGCAGCTCCATCGTTCTTCCCGGGAAGGGCGATGTGACAGCCGGATCGCACTCCGCAAACAGCGCAAAAGGACTGACCTCGAAATATTGAGGACCCTCCAGCTTCACCACCGAGATCACCAGCATCTGCGATCGCTCCTCCCCCTGCAGATACTCCGCTCCAAAAGGCCACCCCGATCCTACGATCAGATCACAGGTCAGACCCAGCGACTCCGCCTCCTTCAACGTAAAGTTCAAAAGATCCACCCATTCGGGACTCAGCCATTGAATGGCCGGCTTGCCCATATCATCCGTCCGGGTAGGGAATTTGATCGGGTTGATCTCCACCCCGCCGATACCCGCATCCTTCATCAGCCGCAGCTCCCTCGCCAGCTCGGACTTTTCTACTTTGTCCCCATTCCACCACCACCGCACAAAAGGCCGGTGAACAGCGGCCGGGTCTTTAAAGATCCGGTAAAGGTCGGGTTCGGCGGCAGGCGCAGGCAGCTTCAAAGCCTGCGCCGGTAACATTTTCAATAGAGTAAGCCCGGAGGTCACTAAAGACCCCTGCCAGAGGAATTCGCGTCTTTTCATTGTCGCCCGTTATAGATCAATAGTTCATTTGTGATAGATCAAAGGATTCTGCGCATCGTTGTTCAAAGGGTCGCCGACAGCCAGCTTTTTTACATAATCATCCGGTAACACGTTTGGCTGCCCGTTATAAACATTCCCATCCGGCATATACGCACAGGTCATGGCGCGCCGGTACCCGCTCGTCATATTCGCCCCCGCTCCATGCACCGTCAGTCCGTTGTGAAAGCTGCAGCTCCCCGCCTTCATAGGCGCCGATACGGAATTTACTTTCGCCAGCGCCGGGTACACGGTAAAGATACCATCCATATTCTTTCCAATACCACTGTTATCGAATCTTGTGGAATGATAGGATCCGGGAATAAAATAAAGACATCCATTCTCCAACGTCGCATCATCCAACGCCACCCAGATGGAAAGAGCATTCCTGTCCGTGAACGACCAGAAAGGCGTATCCAGGTGCCACGCCGTAGGATTGGCCCAGGGACGTTTGAAAAGCGCCTGATCATGCCAGATCCGGATCCCATCCACACCCGCCAGCTTCGCCGCCATCTGCCCGATCCTCGGGTCGAGCATCAGCTTCTTTACCCCTTCATTCGTCTGCCAGAGATTGATCAGCTGATCGAACACTTTCCCAAAATACTCCGTATCCTCATTGATGCCATCATCCTCCCCCGTCTTGAGGCCCTTCCCGGGCATCTTTACACCGGCCCGCTCATTCACGGCCGCCATCACCTTGACCCTCCAATCCTCCAGCTCCCCGGGAGAAAGAAAATTCTCGACAACAAGAAAACCATTGTCTCTGTAGCTTTTGACCTGCTGTTCGGTCAGTTCGTAGTTCATTTTATTATATATTTTTAAAAAATTTTCAAGGGCCTCGTACGCCTGGTCAGGACCTGCCAGGGTGTCGTCAGTACCCCGTATTCTGCCACAACCCCGCCGGATTCAGCTGATTCTCCCGGAAGGGAATAGCATAGATCATCTTATTCGCCGTCACATTGTACGACCCCGGCAGCAGATAGCTATAGGTAGCCTTTTGCTTGATCCCATACGCGGTCAGCACGGGTATCGCCTGATCCGTACGCACCAGGTCGAACCACCGCTTGTTCTCGAACGCCAGCTCCACCCTTCTTTCATGCGCTATCGTATCCCGCACCACACTCTGATCCGTCACATTCACATCCCCCAGTCCGGCCCTCTCCCGCACCTTGTTCAGATAAGGCAGCGCCGCACCCGTCTGCCCCTGCTCATTCAGGGACTCCGCCAGCATCAACAATACATCCGCATAGCGGTATACATACCAATCCTGGTCCGTATTGTCGATAATGCTCCCATAAGGCGGATGAAAATATTTCCGGATAAAATTCTTGGACACCTCTCCGGGCGTAGAAGGATTCAGCACGCTGACCACGCTGTCAGGAATAAAATAGCTGTTGATATCATACTTCCCTTTCGTCACCGCAATGCTCGCATCCAGCCGCTTGTCATTCGGTTCATAGGAATTGATCAGGTCCTGAGTGGGTACATTCCAACCCCCGTAGTTGTTCTTGTTGTTATTGAAATTGACGCCCAGTATATTCGTAGTTACAGTAGTAGCCGGTATGAATCGGTATATGAATGCGCTGGACTGCCCATCCGTACCCGCCTTATAATTGATCTCGAATATACATTCTTTATTGTTCTCATTGGCAGTTGTATATATATCTGCATAATTATTCATCAGATCATATCCCATGGTGGTCACCGTCTGCAGGATCGTACTGGCTTTGTCATACTGCTTCAGGGTGAGATAGACCATTCCTAACTCCGTAGCTATCATGCCCTTGGTGATCCGGCCGCTCTGTATGCCCGCCGTAGAAAAGCTCGGGCCGCCCACCTTCCCCAACGCATCCGTCAGGTCGGCAATGATTTGATTATACACGCTATCCACCGAAGACCTCGCCACCCGCGTATCCGAAATGCTCTTTGTCTCATCCAGGAACAACGGCAATGGCCCGAACAGCCTGACCAGCTCGAAATAATAATGCGCCCGCAAAGCCTCCGCCTCACCCGATATCGCACTCTTGACGGAGTCGGGCACCGCGCTGGCTGTCTTGATCCGGCTAAGGATGACATTGACACGCTGGATGCCGGAAAAGTCGGCCGTCCAGATCGTGCTCGTCACACCCGTGGAAGACCCGTCCAGAAAATAAGCAACCTGCTCCGTGGATACGCTCCCCCTGTCCTTCGTATTGTAATCGAAATAAGCATTGTCGGCCCGCATCTCCTCCATATAGAAGGCGACATTCGCCGCATCGCGCAAGGGCGTATACGCTCCAACCAGCGCTTCCTGGAAGTCGGTGGTCGTCTTATAAAAATTACCCACATTGATCGATCCCTGCGGGTACTGGGTTAAAAAATCCTTTTTACACGCCCCCAGGGCAAGGGCGGCTATGAAGACTATCGCTATATATTTTGCCTGTCGCATGATGATTCGTTTAATAAGGTGATCTTAAAAATTAATGTTGGCGCCTACCAGGATGACTCGGGGGACAGGATAGGAACCGTTGTCCGTACCCGCATTCGTTTGGTTGTCCTTCGTATCGTTCACCTCCGGGTTCTGCCCGGGATACTTGGTGAACATAAAGACATTTTGCGCGCTCGCATATACGCGGATCCCCTTTACATACCGCAGCGCTCTCGGAGCCACCGTATAGCCCAGGGTTATATTCTTGACAGCCAGGTAATCCCCGCTAAAGACCCAGGTGCTGTTCGTAAGACGATACAGCTCCGTCGTATTCGACAGGGTTCTTGGCACACGTCCATTCCCCGGATTGGCTTCCGAACGCCACCTGTCTTGCATGTCGTTCGTGATATTGAAGATGCCATCCAGGTTGTGCAGATTCTGCAAATTGGTGTTCATGATCTTATTGCCTACCTGTCCGGCGATGGTCACACCCAGATCGAAATTCTTATATCCAAAGCTGTTCGTCATGCCATAGATGTATTTGGGGCTCGTCCTGCCCAAAAAGGTCTCGTCGCTGATATTGATCGTGTCGTCCTTATTCACATCCAGCATACGGGCGGTACCCACCGCGGAAGTCGCTTCCTTGGGATATTTCAAATAATCCGATTGATTCATATACAGCCCCTCGAACACATACCCATACAGCTCTCCCACACGATGACCCACCGCCGTGCGGTTATAGTCGCTGTACCGGTTGGTCCCGCCGATGGGCGTATTGTTCAGCAGCGAGATCACCTTGTTGTCGTTGAAGGCGATGTTGAGATCCGTCGTCCAGGTGAAGTCACCCGTAAAATTCCTCGTGCTCAGCGTAAATTCATGTCCCCAGATGCGGAACTCGCCTACATTGCTTTGTATCGAGCTGTACCCCGATGCGGCAGGTATGGGGTCCGGATACAGCATGTCGGACGTACGCTTGTGATAATAGTCATAGCTCAAAGAGATCCTGTCCCGGAGGAAATTGATTTCTATACCAAAGTCCGTTTGCTTCGACGTCTCCCAGGTCAGGTTTGGATTGCCTATTACGTTGATGGCCTCGCCCAGCGTCGTCGCACCGTTGAAGACATAGTTGGCAGGGGCCAGGGTGGAGATGGCGGTGTAGTTACCGATATTATTATTCCCCGTCAATCCATAGCTGCCCTTTAACTTCAGGAATGACACCACACCCCGCTTGGGAAAGAACTCTTCGTCGCTGACAACCCAGCCAGCGGATATCGAGGGGAAGGTGGCATAAAGCTTGTTCGAGCCAAATCGGCTGCTGCCATCCCTTCTGATCGTACCGGAGATATAATAACGCTTCTTATAGTCGTAGTTCACTCTCGCCAGCTCCGATATCAATGTCCAGGCCGCATTGTTCGAAGTACCCGAAGTGCTCGATGCGCCCGAGATAAAATGCACCGCGTCATTAGCGAAACCCGTACCGGTAACACTCCGGTTGTTCTGGTTCCACTTCTGAGAGGTATACCCTACCAGCACATCGAAATTATGATCCCCGAAAGAATGGGTATAGTTCACGGTATTCTCGATCAGCCAGGAATAGGAATTGTTGGAGCTGCTGACGGCCGAGGTGGAGGTCAGGGGTATGGGAGGCGGCGCGCCAAATGTGCCATACCAGGTACCATAGTACGCGTTGAAGTCCTGGGTCAGCAGGTCCCCGCTGATAGCCGTCTTCGCACGCAATCCGCTGATCGGCTCGATCTCCAGATAGGTGTTTCCCAGGAAATGTATATTGTTCTGGTTGTTTTGCATGTTCAGCTGCTGCTGCAGGAAATTAGGTAAGGCATACATCCCGAAAGAAGTGGTCGACAGGTTGAAGCTGCCATCCGCCTTGTACGGCGCTATAAGCGGGGAGCTGATCTCCGCGCCGCTGACGATCTGTCGGTTGCCATTGATGGCCAGGTTGCCGCCCCGTGTGTTATGATCGATCTGGTAGGTGGGCGCCAGGTTTAGACCCAGCCTGACCCACTTGGCCGGACGATATTCATTGTTGCTGCGGAAGGAAAACCGCTTCACACCCGTATTCACCAGCACACCGCTCTGGTTGAAATAGTTCAGGGTAGTGCTGGAAGAAACCTTTTCATTGCCGGATGACACCGTCACCGAATAGTTCTCGATAGGCGCCGTACGAAGCACCTGGCTATACCAGTCCGTCCCCGCGCCATACTGATCGGGATTGGCATAGTCGTCGGGCACCAACGCCTGCCCCTGTGCATTTGTCCAGTTCTCATACGTGATCCTATCCTCATAATACCCCTTCATAAAAGTGGCGAATTGCCGGGCGTTCATGAGGTCGGGACGTCCCCGTTGTGGTACGCTCTGCCACCCATAGTAGGCATTGGCGGAGACGGATGTCCGGCCTATCTTGCCGGTCTTTGTCGTAATGATGATCACCCCGTTGGCTGCACGGCTTCCATAAAGGGCTGTCGCGGCCGCATCCTTCAATACGCTAAAGGATTCTATCTGGTCCGGAGGGATCATGTTCAGATCACCCGTCCCACCCGATACATCGCTGCTGATAGGCTGCCCATCCACGACCACCAGGGGCTGGTTACCAGCGCCCAACGAAGCCGCGCCACGTATACGCATCGTCATTGCCTGCCCCGGCATACCGCTTGTCTGATTCAGCTGCAGACCCGCCACCTTGCCCGCCAGCTTTTGAGAGAACTCCGTTGCCGATACGTCCTGCACGCTGGAGGCATCCACCTTCGTCACCGCACCGGTGATATCCCTTTTCCTTTGTCGGCCATAGCTCACCGTTACCTGATCCAGGGTATTGTCCGCGGTCTCCAGCGTTATCGAAAGCTCGGACGAGCCGCTGGCTTTTACCTCCACTGTCTTATATCCGATGTGGCTGATCATCAGCGTGGCTCCCGGCCTGACAGAAAGGGTGAATCTCCCGTCGGCATCCGTAGTGACGCCGCCCCTGACGCCCTTTACCTGGATTGTCGTACCGGACAGATCCGTAGAAGTCGCACCCAGACTAACTTTCCCTGTTACGGTCACAGTCTGGGCAAATGATGTCATCCTTAAAAGAAGTAAAAAAATACAAACGAGAAGTGTGCTCTGAAGCCCAACCCGAGGCGGGCCGGTGGGAATGTTGATTTTCATATAACAGCCGTTTTGATTTAAGTTTATGGTATCAGAACCTTAACCCGCTCCAAATTTATCCCCCAATCTCGCCGGCGCCCATGTCATTTATTTTTTACTTTTTGTACTTTTTGATATTTTTCCAGTCTCACTGTCATAATAATTTGCGGATATGCACAACTTTCATAAGTACCTCGCCGTGTCCCCAAAAGAAGAATCCTGGGGTTTCTATGTAACTACAGTAGGGTATTCCCGTACAGACCCTCACCAGGTTTACCCGCATAACCAGGAGCATCCGTTGACCCATTCCTTCACCTGGAACAAAGGCCGCATCCTCAACGACTATTACATCGTCTTCATCTCCAAAGGCCAGGGCGTTTTCGAGTCGGCGCTCAGCCAGCCCACCGTCATCACCGCCGGCACCTGCTTCTTCCTCTTCCCTGAAGTATGGCATCGTTATAAACCCGACCGCAGCACAGGCTGGGAAGAATACTGGATAGGCTTCCGGGGAGGATACCCCGATCAGCTGATGAACAAAGGCTTCTTCAGCTCCGCCTTCCCCGTGGCAAGCCCCGGCCTCAACGACACGCTGCTGGGCCTCATGCAAAAGATAATCGACAACGTAAGCTCCGGCACGCCCGGCTATCACCAGGTCATCTCCGGCATAACATTACAAATACTGGGATTGATACACGCCCTGTCCACGCACGAAGAGCTGAGCAATGACGAGGACGAACAGGCAGTGGAGAAGGCAAAGTTCTTCTTGAGGGAGAATCTGGAATCCCCCCTCGACATGAAGCAGCTCCTGAGACGGCTGCCTATGAGCTATTCGAAATTCAGGAAAATATTCAAACAGATGACGGGCGAGTCGCCCAATCAATATCATCTCAACCTCCGGCTCGACAAGGCGCGCGAGCTCCTCAACACGACCAATCTGAACGTGACGGAAGTAGCCTATAGCCTTGGCTTCGACTCCGTATTTTATTTCTCCAAGCTGTTCAAGAAAAAGAATGGCATCAGCCCGAAATCCTACCGTGGCAAATAGCGCTGCGTTAGCAGCTCTTTCATATAATGGTTGATCTCGAATTGATCCGCCACCGGCACATTCTTAAAAGGCATCGTCGGCAGATAAGGCACAGGCCCAAACTCCGTCGTAAAGGTCAATAGCTTTTGCCCGGCCCGGCGACGCCCCTCCACCATCCTATCCCACCACCCAAAGAAATGATCCAGCGCATGCTTCCACTCCGGGGCCCTGGGATCCGGTATCTGCGGTCCCTCTTCAAAGCCTACCCGTGCATGGATATGACGCGTTCGTGCAATAGCCTCCTCCACCGTCCCCTGGAAATTCTCCAAAAAGCTTTCCGTCGTACACACCCAGTGCGACAGGTCCGCCGTAATGACAAGCTCCGGCCGCGCATCGAAATAACCTTGCATCTCCGCCGGATGAAAACCCACACGGCCACGATGCGTCTCGTGTGCCACGATCAGCCCCGTCCGGGCGGTGAACTCCGCGGCAATATCTATCAGCTCCAGGTTTTGTTGAAAAGAGAAATAATCCCGGCCCGTATGACAGTTCATAAGGATAGGACCACCCTGCGCGGTGAATTGCAAATACTCCCTGAATGACTGTTTAAAAGCCTCGAAATCCGCTCCGCACGCCTGATGCTGATGCGACACCAGCAACAGCTCCTCCTTCTGCAGGGCGTCGAATAGCTTCTTTTGTACAGTGGGATCATCCGGTATCCATGTATCGATACCATCATAACCCGCCTCTTTTATTCTATGGCAGAAGGTCGTAATATCCTGGGATTCGTGTCCCCACAGCGGGGCCAGTATTTTTATTTCCATGCGTAAATATAAGTGCCGGAACTGGTCTTTACGAAAAATTAGCCCAATTCCTGCACACCGCTGATGTCTCTAGGCCTTCGTCGGAGCTGCTTCGACACGCTCCTTCCTCGGTCGGAACCTCCGGTTCTGGACGAACCGCGCTATGGCGGTTCTGGGT
This sequence comes from Puia sp., assembly GCA_035545935.1. Lineage (GTDB taxonomy): Bacteria > Bacteroidota > Bacteroidia > Chitinophagales > Chitinophagaceae > Puia. The sequence goes on from DASZXP010000163.1 coordinate 26,313, forward strand.
ATGCACACCGGTTTCGGAAGAAAAATCACAAAAAACATACTGAAAAAGAATATTCCTTTGTTCACATCCAGTATATTCTCCGACAAGGAAATGCAGGTAATGATCAATACAAAGGCTGTCAGATAGATCTCCTTTCGTCGCCAGGCCTCCCTAAAGGCCAGCAGCAGCGCCGTCACATAAACCAGCATCCCAACGACGCCCGTCTTCAGCCAAAAGCTGAGGAATTGGTTATGGGCATTCAACCCTAATGTGTAAGATATCATCAGGTGATGGGCATAGTATCTTTCTTTTAGCTTGCCCACTTCCGCTCCCGTGCCATACCCGATCCACGGCGACTCCCGTATCAGCTCCCAGGCGCATTGCCAGCGGGCCATCCGGGGTTCCGGGTCCAATATCGCTCCCGTATCCGATCGCAGGTCCTGTTTCAATTGCACGAGATACCGGGAATGAAGATGACTGTTTTGCCACACCACCAGCAGCGACAGCATGGTGAGAGAAACCATGATCGCCAGGATCCGCCACCGCAGCCGGCCTCTCAACAGATAGAAAGGTATCAGCAGGTTGGCGATCACCACCAGCGCGATACAAACGGCCCTCGACGCCAGCTGAAAGATGGCGCACAGACAGATCAGCACCGCCAGGCTATAACCCAGCCGCACCAGTCTTTCGCCCGCTCGCACCGGCTTCCTGGCCGTCCCGCCCACCCCCACCGCCTTCCCCGCCGGCCTGCGGAACAATCTGTCCGCGAACACCACTACGGACAATGCCAGATACGCCGCATAGTAGGTGGCATGCAGCTGGATAGGGAACGAGAATGCATGGTTCATATGAGGCTTGCTGAACAATGCGCTCAGCGATTCCCCATGGGAATAAATAGCATAAAGCGTGACGCCATAAAGATAGATGGCCGTGAAAAGACAGGAAAAAGCAAAGGCCTTTAACAGCCGGGGACGATACCATTGCCAGTCCAGCCGGGAGAACCATATGATAAGAGGGAACAGCACCAGGGCCAGCTGCTTCTCCCAGTCTCCCCACGCATCCCCCGCCCGCGCCGTATACAAAGTCCCCGCCATCGTCAGCAGATACAACGCCGCGCTCATCCATCCTATCCATCGCACGGACCAGCTCAGGTTCTCCTTCTTCAGATGGATCAGCGTATGCAGCAACAACACTATCAACGCCAGCTCGCTATAGATCCTGTCGAAAGGCAGGGTCGTCACAAAGACCAGCAGGAGATAATAGCTGATCTTACCCGCGGGTGTATCTTTTATATAGAATATTTCCTTCATTGCGGGTAAATAAGCTCTGTAATATAAATTGCTCGTAGCGTGATATAATATCCGGCCAGCTGTAATCCTTCATGATCCGCTCCCTGTTCTGTCTTTTCATATCGGCAACGGGCAGCCCCTCCGGCAACCCATTCGCCAGGCCACTGATATCCTCCGCATCCGTAAAATACAATGCATTCCCTCCCAGCACCTGCCGGTTGAAAGGATTGTCATGCGCGGCGATCAATGCTTCGCTGGCCATGGCTTCCAGCAGAGAAGGGTTGGTTCCCCCCGAACTATGACCATGGAAATACAAACGACAGAAAGCCCGCAGGCAATGCGTTCTCCAGTTATCATAGATCCCTTCCGTAAAAATGATCCGGCTATCCTTACCGAATTTGTCCCGCAGGTACCTGCCGAACCTGTTCACCGTATCTCCCACCACCAGCATAGGCATGGCCGCCGAACTTTTCGAATATCCATCCAGGATAGTCTCTATATTGTTCTCCGGCTCCATACGGGCCATCAGCAGCAGATAATTCCCCGGCTTCACCCGGTAAGGCGCCAATATCCCCGGATCAGCCGTACCGAACAGCTCAGCCCCATACGCAATGTATTCGGCCCGTACCCCATACTTATCCCGGAAATAAGTCTGGATCACCGGGTTGTCGGCGATAAAAAAATGACTGTATTTCACAGCCAGCTTTTCCGCATGCAAAAGAAATTTCCGGACTTTAGGCCCATACTTCGCCCGCTGCCATTCCAGGCCATCCAGGTTGTAGATGATCGTGCTGTCCGAAGGAAAAAGGAAACCCCAGATGGTGCTGCTGGTATATCCCAGCTGCAGGATCACATCGAAATGCCGCCTTCGTGCATCGATAAGACAGTTCAGGTCATAAATAAATTGTCCCGCGCTGCCCAGCATATATTCAGGATCATAGCAATGCCGGATCTTTACTCCCTTCCATTCCTTTTCCCGGTAGGGATGATTATGAGAATTATACACCGTCACTTCATACCCCGCCTGTACCAGGCCAGGGGCAAGGTATTCGGCTAATTGCTCGAACCCGCCATAATGGTTGGGTATGCCTCTCGTTCCCAATATGGCAATACGAAAGCTCATAGGACCTCCAGTATTTGATCGTAGGCCCGGGCTATACAGGCTGCCGCCCTGTCCCATGTGTAGTCCGTCAATATCTTTTCCCGCAGCCCCGTACGAAGATGACTGCGCGCGGCCTGGTCTACAGCCCGGAAGATGGACTCGGGGCTGGAAGGATCACAGTAAAAAGCATGTTCCCCGTAATATTCCCGGGTATATCCCTTATCCGTGATCACGATATTGCAACCCATGGCCCCCGCCTCCAGAGAAGATAGACCGCAGGTCTCGAACCAGCTTGGCAGGATATGCACCTTTGCCTTTTGATAGTATTTTACCAGCTCCTCTTGTGGAGTATAATCGATGAATTGTACGTTCGGGGCGGCTATATTACGACATTGCCGGTAGTAGGCGGAATGCCCCGGCGCATGATCCCCGATGATCAGCAGCTTATAGGATGTATCATTCAGCGCCTTTATAAGGTTCAGCTGGTTCTTGATGCCTTCGATCCTGGCGACGCAGATCACCAGCTTGTCATCCTTCTCCTGGCTGTCATCGAAGTTGAAGATCCCGGCATCCGCTCCATTCGGCACGGGGATGCATCCAATGGAACAATGATATTGCTGCACCAGCCGCTTGTATTCCATCACCGAGCCCGAGAACACAAGGGCCGCCCTATCCAGTATCTCCCGCACGCTCCGCTGCTGACCCTTCCATAAATAGGCCTTCGATATCAGCTTGTCCCTCCCCTGCAGATACCGCCCCATCGTTTTCAGGTATTCGATGGCATCCGCGGAAAGCAGCTTGCATACGAAACCGGAAATGCCGCCCCGGTGCTGCTTGTCATAACCCGAGTAGTCTATCAGCAGCGTGCTGACGACGAAAGGCTTGCCCGACCGCCGGATATGATACAACATATCGGCCGGGCGGATGATATTGAAAAAATGCAGCAAGTCATACCGCGCATAATCTATTTGTTCATGGGTCAGACGAATGTCTACACGTATCCCCAGCTCTTCCAGATGACGGGCCGTCTGCAACACCTGGAATGTATCTCCACCCCTCACCGTATACAGGGTAGATCTTGCTATGAACACTACCTCCATAATCTTATTTTTTGGGTGAAGAAAAGACGCGTCGTATGCGATAGGATGCGAAAGTCCATTGCCGGACAAGCATTATGGACATAAAAAGTATCCCATTGATACCTTGAAAAAAGAGTCTTGATATCCATATTCCCCCCATGATATCCTTTCACCTGCGACAGTCCCGTAATACCAGGCTTTACATAATTCCGGAAATGATGGCCCCTCACCAGCGCCGCTATCCGCTGGTCATCCGTCAACATATACGGCCTCGGACCCACCAGGCTCATCGATCCCAAAAAGACATTGAGGAATTGCGGCAGCTCATCCAAATGAGTAGTACGGAGCAGCCTGCCCAGTCGCGTGATCCGTGCGTCATCCTCCACACAGGGACGCTCATCCGCATAGGGATTGACCGCCATCGTCCGGAACTTATAGCAGGTAAAGACCTTTCCACCCCTGCCCACTCTTTTTTGTAAAAAAAAGACCGGCCCCTTCGAGTCCAGCTTTATCAATATCGCTATGACAGGCAGCACCCAGCTGAGTATACCCGCGATTGCCAGCATGCTGCAGGTGAGGTCCATTCCTCGCTTGACCAGCAAATAGTTCCTTTTTAGTCCTTCCAGAGCCTGCCCATTCTTTAGATCGCCGGGAACAGGCAATTCCAATGTACGGTAGGTGATATTATCGACTTTCAACATGGTATAAATTCAAACGCACCCGGAAATGTCCCGGTTGCCCCCGTTGGGTGGTTTTATTTGCCCGTCGTCGACAAGCAACCCCTCCCCCCGAAAAGCCGTTTTAACCACTATGCCATTGCGCCCTAGCATATTGAAAGTACTGGCGTACTTTGACCTGTTCAGCTATCCGTTATCCCTCGGGGAGATCCAATTCTTTCTCGACAGGGAGACGCCTGCATCCTGCCTGGCCGGAGAATTGAACACGCTCATCGCCGAAAAATGCCTGTTCAGCCTGGACGCGCAGGTCTCCGAAAAAAACGTTCTCCGCACCTTCTACTCCCTCAGGAACGATCCCATCCTGGCCCAGCGAAGGATCAAAGGCAATCGGCACGCGGAAGAGCTCCTGGTCATCGCCGGCAAGATCTCCCGCTTCCTTTACCAGTTCCCCTACGTACGGGGCATAGGCATCTCCGGCTCCCTGTCCAAGCACGTCGCCGACGAAGACGCCGACATCGATTACTTCATTATCACCCGGCGCAATAGACTCTGGATCGCCCGCACCCTGATGCACCTATATAAAAAATGGAGCTTCATCAGGGGCCATCAGCACTGGTATTGCATGAATTATTTCATCGATGAAGAAGCCCTGGAAATAGAAGAAAAAAACATTTTCACCGCCACGGAGCTGATCACCCTCCTGCCCGCATGCGGCAACGGCGGCCTGGTAAGGTTCTTCGACGCCAATGACTGGGTGACATCCTTCCTCCCGCAATACAAACACCGCCTCCCCACCGCGCCCCCCAATCCCCCCGCCGGGTTCTGGAAACGTACGCTGGAAAAGATCCTTGACAATCGCACCGGCGATAGGCTGGACGATTTCTTTTGCCGGCTGACATCCAGCCGCTGGAATAAAAAAGAAAAAAGAGGCGCCCTCGACGGCAAAGGACAACGCATGTCCCTCCGGACAGGCAAACACTTCTCCCGCCCCAACCCCGAAATGCTCCAAAAGAGGATCCTCAATGCCTATGCCGACAAATTGGAACAGCTCGGCCTTGACAGGCCCGATCCAGCCAAAGCTTGATCACTCTTTCTTCCGAAAACTAATGATATAGTAGTCCCCCACATACTTCCAGGGCCAGCTGCTTTTCCACCTGTCCTCCCATCCGCACAATCGCTTATACCATCCGGGATGCCGCTCCGCAAAATGCTCGATATAGCTGGGTGGCACCATCGTACACAACCCCTCCAACCCCAGCAGCTCATACCCATCCCCCAACGCTTTTATCACATAGCCCGGCGAATAATACCAGCACCGGAAATAATGCCCCTCCACATGGCTCCGGGCCCCCTTGCCGCTAAACCAGCTCGACCAGCGGCGCACGGCCGTCCTGAATTTCCCTTTAAAGACCAGCAGGCTTTCCCAAAGCGAGAACTTCGGCAATATCGCCATCGTCACCTGCCCTCCCGGCTTCAACAAAGGCTCAAAGCTCCGCAGCACCTTATCCAGCTGATCCGTACAATTCAATCCGGCAAAATTCGAAAAGATGAGGTCATAAGGCCCCCGCTCCCGCAGCGAATCCAGCTCCGTAAAGGAGCATATTTCCCGGCTAACCTGCGACGTTAGCCCCGCTCGTTCCACCTTCCCGCCCAACGCCTCCTGCATGCCTCCGGCAATATCGGTGGCATGTACCCGGTGTCCCTTCCTGGCAAAAAAGATGGCATCCTCTCCCGTCCCCGCATTCAGCTCTAATATGGAACTGCCCTCCGGCAAATGACGCAGGACATGATCCCGCACCCGCCGCCGCTTGTATGCGATGATGGTATTGCCGGCATCCAGCGCATCGAAGACCAGCGCCTGTTGACTGAACGCCCGGGCCGCGGCCTGCTCATTGATCATAATTTTTCGAGTTTGTTAAGTTTCATCCGCCACAATAATGAAATAGGCCCATACCAAATAATTGACGCCGCCTGACGAATTCTTTCCTGTGAGGCAGCCGCAGGCTGCTTCATCAATCTTTTTATCTGCCGCAACGCCAGATGCCAGCGATAGGACTGATGTACATACCGGTGCAGCTGCTTATAGAAGTCGGGATGATACGTATTGCGGAACATGATCTTCAGCTCATCCGAATCCGTCCAGTTGGCCTTATGCTGAAGGTCCGCCTTCACTCGTTCATAAAAAGGCGTACCCGGCAGAGGATACGAGACGGAGATCCCCAGACTGTCGGGCAACAGCCGGTTGATCATGCGGATGGTCTTTCGTATATCCTCCTTCGTCTCCCCCGGATAGCCGAACTGGATAAAAAAGGATGGCCGGATCCCATATTCCCGCAACAGATAGGTAGCTTCATAGATCTGCTCCACGCTGGTCCCCTTGTCCATGGCATCCAGTATCTTTTGCGACCCGCTTTCCGCGCCCATCCAGGAATTCTCGCAGCCCGCACGCGCCAGCGCCGCTACATAGTTCTCCTGCAACAACAGGTCCGCCCTGGATTGTATCTTGAACTTGAACCGAAGCCCTTCCTTCTCCACCAGGTCCGCAAATTCGTTCACCCATCCCGGCTTGAGCCCGAAAATATCGTCACAGAACCAGATATGGTCGAAATCATACCGCTCCTTCAACCATCTAAGCTCCCGCACCACATGCTGCGGACTCCGCGCATTATATCGGTTGCCATATATCGGCTTGGCGCACCAGTTGCACTTGAAAGGACACCCTCTCGTAGTGCTGACATTGAGAGAGAAATAACCGTGATGTTCAAGATGTATGGCCTTGTAGGCATCCAGATCCACCAGGTCCCAGGCAGGCAGTGGCAATGCATCCAGGTCCCTCATCACGACCCGGGCAGGCGTCTTGAAAACCGCCCCGCCCCGCCAATAAGCCAATCCCCGAATATCAGCAAAGTCGTCCAATCCGTCCCGAATGCTCCTCACCAATTCCAACAAGGTCTGCTCCCCCTCGCCCATCAGGACAAAGTCCGCCCCCTTTCGCAAATAGTCCTCATAATGATCCGTGGAGTCCGAGCTGGACACGATCACGGTACACCCATATTCCCTCGCCAGCCGCATCATCCGGTGGGCGGCATCCCGCATATTGGTAAGACACATCTTGGTCAGATAATTGAACCCATCGTCATAGACGACAAAAAGATCCGGCCGATCAGCCTCCAGCCGTTCCACTACCTTATCCGGATCATCCACGAACATGGTATCGAAGAGAGAAACCACATACCCATGCTCCCGCATCAGCGCCGCCGCACCCACGGTAGCCAGCGGCGGATAAGGCTGCCCCGTCGCCCATTGCTTCGGATCGAATTTCAGGAAATATGAATGTGAGAATAGGATCTTGTCCATGCCTTCAGTTTGTAATTCGTATCCAGGGAAGATCGCCTCGCCTCCCGAATATCTTCGGAACGAGTCCGTCGGGATTATACAGCCATACATGATGAAAGCTGCGCAGGTCCCGCAGACTGTGATAAAAATAAAAATCAGCCATCTCGGGATAGCCGAGTGATGTATAATAGGCCAGTCTCTTCATCCTGGCCGCCGGTATGGCTTCCGGCTTGTAAAGCTCGGTATCCATGATATGGATCTCTCCTCCTGGTTTCAGATGACAGATGCACCGGTGGATGGTCTTCTTCAGGGAAGGGAAATATTCTAAAGTGGCGGCGAAAAGTATAACATCGAACTGAAGTTCATTCAGCACCGGATTACGGATATCCCCATGGATAAAGCTGAGGTTCGGATCGTCGTTAAAAACTCTGGCCGCCTGCTGCAGCTCCGTAAAATTGATATCCAGCCCCGTTACCCGCACATCGGGTATCTCGGCCATCAGATGCGACAGCCACCCGTTCCCGCACCCCACCTCCAATATCTCCATGGGGCGTCTTTTGGCAGCTAAATAACGCAACAGACGATGAGAGCTAAGCTGCCGCATCTGCCATTCCTTCCAATGGGTATGGCCGGCAGCGATCTCCGGTAGTTTCACCACCTCCTCATCGGAATACAACTTGTTCTCGAGGCTGCGGGTAATGATATATTTCTTTTCGAACAGTATATCGAGCGCGCTGGAAGGACCAGGAACCTGTATATTGGTCAGTATGGAAGAATCGGGTAGGCTCATTTCTAACTATTTAGGATAATCTTGCTTGTTTCAGGCATCCGATCAGTTTAAACGTGCGTTTTTTTAGAAAGGATGCCCAAAAGGGTAAATAAATTGGTCCGCATGACAGCCTCCAGTCCGTCACAGATACAGATCAGCGCCGTTATACCTACCTGCAGCCGCAAGCGTGCCTTGCTCGTCATGCTGGACAGCCTCAACCGCAGCAGCAGCATCCCGCTGGAAGTATTGATCATAGACTCCGGCGATCAGCCGCTCACGCTCGCGGATTATGCCCCATTCACCCGGCTGTCTGTCCGGTACATCCGTTCGGAAAGGTCCGTCTGCGTACAACGCAACCTGGGCATCCGGGAAGCCAGGGGTTCGCATATCTTCCTTTGCGACGATGATATGGAGCTCACCGGCGTCTACCTGGAAAAGCTCGCGCAGCACCTGGTCTCCCACCCCGAGGCCGGAGCCGTATCCGGTCTCGTCCTGCAAAAGGAAAAAGACAGCTGGCAGTCCGGCTATCCTGTACGCACACAGGCGGAGCTGATACGCAGGTTCATCTTCCAGCTCAGCATCTGGGGAGAGATAGAATGTGGTGACGGCTTCCTGCTGCGAAAAATAAAAGCGTACTATCGACGGAAAGGCAACCATATCTCAAAAGCCGGCTGGCCTGTCATCACTTCCTTCAATGGAGAGAAAGGTTATTTCGTCAGCCCCATATACGGACTGGGGGCCTCCCTTATAAAAAAAGAATGGCTCCTGCATTCTCCATACGAAGAGGTGCTGGACAGGAACGGCATCGGCGATAATTATGGCGTAGCCGCGGGTTTTCCCGCTCCCGGTATCCATGTGCTGAAAGATACCTTCGTCTACCACCACCAGGAGATGGCTAACCGCCCCGATCAACCTCTGCTCTACCTGCGCCGCGTACTGGCCCTGGATTATTTCATCCGTTCGAAAGATACCTTGCGGCATGTAAAAAAAAGATGGCTGCTCTGGTCCCTGACAGGGAATTTTTTCAACGCGCTCCTGGCGCGCAACACCGGCATGATCCGCAGCACCTTCAAAGGGTTGCTGACTATTGCCTTCGGCAGGAACCCCTATGCGGAGGCAGCAAAAAAACATCAACGGCTTATAGAACCCACTTTGTAATATGGAATGGAAAAATAAAATGCCCTCTTTCATCTTCGTTCTATACCTGCTGGTTTCCGGCTTCACTATGACACGGCATGAGCTCTGGGGTGACGAGGTCCATAGCTGGAATATCTCCAAAGGCAGCGACAGCTACCCGCGATTGATAGAGAACATTCGCTTCGAAGGTCATCCGCCCGTCTGGTATACAATACTCTGGTCCATATCCAGGTTTACGCATAACACCGCTTACATGCAGCTGGCACAATGGATCATCGCATCCCTCGTCGCCGCCCTGATCATCTTTTATTCACCGTTCCCTCTCCCCGTAAAGACCCTCCTTTGCTTCGGATATTATTTCCTGTACGAATATGCCGTCCTTAGCCGCAACTACGGCATAGGATTGCTGATCACCTGCTGCATCTGCCTGCTGCAGGCGCGCCCCTTCAAATACAGGACCCCTTTGTACTACGTCCTGCTATTTCTCCTGTCGAATGTCCACCTGCTGGCCATGTTGCTGGCAGTCAGCATACACCTGTATGCCCTCCTTTCCCTCGCGGAACAAAAAAAGAACCTCCGCCGTATAGCGCCTCATGCCCTCGCCGGATGTATTTTGTTCCTGCCGGCAGCTTATTTCATCTTTCCGCCTTCCGACAGCACTATCAACGTGTCGTATTGGATACATCGCTGGAATATACACCAGTTGACCGCCACTGTCGAAGCTCCCCTGCGTGCCTTCCTGCCGCTGCCCGCCTGGTGGAACCCGCACTTCTGGAATACCCAGCCGCTGATAGAAGCCAAAAGCCGGCACAGCGTGCTCAAGATCGTTAGCCTCCTTCTCGCGCTGTCGTTCATCCTGGCAGCCATATTCGTTCTTCGCAACAGCCGGAAAAGCCTGGCCCTTTTCGGGACAAACTTCATCCTCAACTGTATTCTCTCCACAGGCGTTTTTCCGCTCACCTCCGCAAGATATTCCGGCTTTATCTTCATCGGTTTTTTTGCAGCCTGCTGGCTGCATTACTATGAGCGCCCCATCGAAGGCTTCCGGAAAAAAACACTTTATACCATGCTCGTTTTACAGCTGCTTGCCGGAGTTTACTTTGTCATAGGGGATATCTTCCGCCCATTCTCTAACCTTTATCGTATCGGAGAGTTGGTCCGCGAAGTGCCGCCGGATCAACGCCTCGTGACGGACTATTGGACCATGAACGCATATGTGGCTTACCTGGATCATCCCGCTTACTGCGTGGACATGGGAAAAGAAAAATCCTTTGTGATATGGGGGCCCGATATGGCAGACGTACAGGGTAACTCCCGCCGCTATTCGACGGGGTTGCGCAGGTTCTTCGACGAGCAGGGTCTGAAACAAACATATCTGATCACCATGGGCTCACCCCAGATGCTCGACAAGGCGGATACGGCATTTTCCAGGACCTTTCATCTGCAGCTCGTGGACAGCCGGACAGGCGCCATAGAAAAAGGCAGCGATATCTTTCTGTACAAGATCACAGACACCAACCCATCACGATGAATATCCCCGCAAGACCATGGACGCGACAACAGCCGCCCCGGCGCATACTCGCCATCCGCCTCCAGGCCATGGGCGACACCGTGATCACCCTCCCCTATCTGCAGGGATTGCGGGAAAGCCTTCCATCCTCGGTAGAAATAGATCTTCTGACAAGGCAAGAGACAGAAGGTATACCCAGGTACATCCGTCTTTTTGACAAAGTCTATTCTCTTGGAGGACAGCGCAGCAAAAAAAAGATCCTTTTGCACATCCTGTGGATGCTGCCCCGTCTGCTCCTGCGTCGCTATGACATTGTCATCGACCTCCAGCACAATCTCTATAGCAGGATAGTAAGGACTGTATTACGCCCGGAAGCCTGGACGCTCTACGATAAATATGCACCGCTGTCGGCAGGTGAGCGTTACAGGCTGACAATCTCGGCAGTGGGATTGGGCGAGATCCGTCCAAGCTACCACTTTCACCTGCCGGACGACCCAAAGGCAATGCGCTTGCTGCGCAGCCGCGGCTGGAATGAAAAAGATGAGCTTGTAGTCCTGAATCCCGCGGGAGCTTTTATTACCCGCAACTGGAGCCTCGACAAGTATGTAGCCTTTGCACGTCTATGGCTACGGCAACGTCCCAATACACAATTCATCGTACTCGGCACTTCCTTTATAGCTTCCGGGGCGGCCGCTCTGCGGCAGCAGCTCGGTATGCGGCTCCTCGATCTCACAGGGCTGACGACCCCCGAAGAAGCATTTGCCATTTTACAACACGTCAGATTCATGCTTTCGGAAGACTCTGGCCTGATGCACATGGCATGGGTGTCAGGCGTCCCGACACTGGCGCTGTTCGGAAGCACACGCAGCGACTGGAGCAGTCCGCAGGGCAGCCACACCGCCCTTCTTTCCTCTTCCGACTTGCCCTGTGGTAATTGCATGCTGGCGACATGCCCTTTGGGAGATGTACGTTGCCTGACCAGATATACGCCCGAACAGGTCCTTCGTCACGCGCTCGCGCTTATCGATATTTCCCCGGCTGATGCAGGTATTGAAGGAAATGGATCAGACAGGAATGATGCTCGCCCTCATTGACCCGTTCACTATGCACTATATCTCCCCATAACAGTAGATGGCTGCCCATATTAAAGGTAGTCCGTATGCGCACTTCCTTATAGTCATACACCCAGGCAGGATAATAAAATCCGAAATTATACGTGCATTTTATCTCAAAAGGCAATTGCTCCGGATCAGGCGGGTTGCTGCTGTGATGCTTTCCCAGTTGGTAAACGACTTCCTCATACGCGGCAGGGACTTCCGACACGACGATCTTTCCGCTATCTATGATCCGTTCCAACGTCCGGTTGGTGTGCCGGAGACCGAAGACATACTGCTGATGCGAAGGCGATACCCCGAGAAGGTCCATGGGAAAGATATTATAATGATCCTTCTCCCGGAAAGATACCAGCCGCACCCTTCTGGGATAACTATAAGCCGCGGCAAACCCCTTAAATCGCTCGTAGGACATGCCATCCCTGCTGTAATACCGGTAATATAGCAGCCATCGCCGGACAGGGTCCAGCTGGTACAGCCGGCAGTGTTTCACTTTTAGTAACAATAAGGTTCCCCCCGCCTCCGCCACCCCGTGCATAAGCTCCAGCGTGATCAGCGCAGCATCGCTGATCCTGATCCTGCAGACACTCCCTGCAGTCTGCCCTTCCGCGACCCATACTCCGAATACCAGGGGCTCGATACAAAGCAGCCAGTGAGACAGCGATACATCCATCTCCTTTCCGCCATATTCCAGCCAGACCCTGTCCGGGACATCGCCGTCCGGCCGTACCCGCGAGTATTCGCTGAATACCGCATCCCCCATCAGCATCCTTCTAATCAGTCGTTTCATTTCGGACAAGATGTAGTAAAATAAAATCATGCTCCACCAGCAGCTCCGTTCCCCCATGCCTGAACCACGGCGCCGCCGCCTTCACGATCTGCTTTTCCGTATGTACAAATATTATCTGTCTGTGCTCCTTAAACGGGATATACATCCGGAAAGCGCTCCCCGTCAGCAGGCTGACGATGGCATTCTTGCGATGCCACTTCCATCTTTTGGCAAAAGGAAGATGCAGCACAAGCAATAGAACATGGCCCCCTGCCCTGACTCTCCCCGCCATATGTCTGAAGAACATGGCAATGTCCGGAATATAGTTCAAGGCGCCAAAGTCGGATAGTACGGCATCCAGCTCCCCCTCCCAGGGCGGGATCTGCTCCCAGGTAGAGAAATCCGTTGCCTGCCCCTCCAGGAAATGTACCGCACCGCTGCCCAACACCCGCTCTTCATATTCCATCGCCTCTTTACGCATACCCACGGAAGGCTCGCAGAATACCACCTTATACCCCGCATCCGTCAGCCATCCCAGGTCAAGCCCCGTTCCGCCGCCGAAATCCAGTACCCTGCCCGCGGACACAAGATGACAAAACCGCTCCCTTACCTGCCGCCGGATCCATTCATTGGCTTCATCACCGTCCATGACGGAATTGTAGTCTTTCGCCACCTCGTCGTGGTAAAAAATATTATTAGCGATGATGTCTGGCATTTTTTGCTTAGCCATGTGCATATTATTTATGGAACAATCGCATGACGGCTTGTACCGTTTGCTTCATTTCGAAAGGAAGGACAGGACTATGGTCGGTCCCGGTATCTTCCAATATCGAGATCGCCTTTTCGATCATCTCTTTCACGTTGCTTACAATATGCCAATGAGACACATCCTGGTCCATTGGACGGCAAAAGCTGATAACATGCGCGCCCGCATACAGCGCTTCCAGACACACTACCCCAAAACCCTCATAATTCGAAGTGTGCAGCAAGATCTTTGTCCGTTGCATGAGCTTCAATATCTCCCTGTGCGGCGTCAGTCCCGGCAATGCGATATGCCTCTCCAGACCTCGCTTCCCGACCAGTTGTCTTATCTCCTCTCCCGCCTCGCCCTCGCCGCAGATCATGCTCCGCAAGGAAGGGAATCGATGCTGCAAGGCCGCTGTCACCTCTACAAAGACATCATATTGTTTCAGTCGAGATAACGACCCTACCCCCAGCACATCGATGGTCCTTTCCGGTTGGACACCGGCAGGATACATACCCGGGTCGATGCCATTGGGTATCATATGCCCCGGACGGATACCATGATTGCGCTGGAACTCGCGGACCAAAAAGTCCGACATAGCGATCAGCTCACCCGGATGAGGGCGTATCCATTTCACTAGCTTGTTCTTTGCCCTGGCATCCTGGCCGCAAAGCCAGCAATAGTGGGGAATACCATAACGACGCCCGAAATAATGGCCTATCAATGCACACTCGCCGCACCAGAAACTAAAAATTCCTATCACAGTGTTTTCCCGGAGCAAACCCTTTAACCTCTTCCATACCTCCCGCAAAAAAAAGACTCGTCTCCATTTCCGGAGCGCAGCCGCCGTTCCATTGAAACTGATCACCTGAAACCCGCTCCAGTCGTAGCTTCCCACGCTTTCCGGGTAGTAAAAGGACAACAGGACGATACGGAGCTCCGGGAACTGCTGTCTCAACGCAAGCACAAATACCTGCTGCGTCGTAACCCAGCTTGTCTCCTGCTCACTGGCAGGGAATGCCGGCGTCAGCATCACCAGTGTCTCAAGACGCCCTTTCATACAGATGGATGGTTTTGTTACAGAACGAAAAACTTTTATTGTTGTGAGTGATCAGGATCACCATCTTCCCCTCCTGCGCCAACTGCCGTAAATAACATAACAGCCTTTGCTCCGACTCCTCATCCAGCTCATTAAAAGGCTCATCCAGGATGATAAGGTCCGCATCTTTATACAACGCTCTCGCCAGCACGATACGCTGACGCTGCCCGCCGCTGATATTACGGCCGTTTTCCATGATCACCTTGTCCAGCCCCTCGGGAGAACCCTCGACAAGGGAGGTCAATCCCGCCGCCGTCACCGCCCTTTCCAGACGCAACTCATCCCAACCTTCCCCGTTCAACGTGATATTATGACGTATGCTGTCATGTATAAGGAAAGATTGCTGCTTGACATACGCAATCCTGTTCCAGTATGCTCCGACCATTCCCTCCTTTCCGTTGATGAGCACCCGCCCCTTCTCCGGCTTCAGAAATCCCAGCAGCACATTCAGGATGGTCGTCTTGCCCTTTCCGGACTCACCAGCCACGCCGATGATATCCCCCGGCTGCACGTTCATATAAAAATCATTCAGTACACGGCGCCCACTGTACGAAAAACCCACTCCCTCCATGCGGATATTTTGTATCCGCTCTATGACCGGTTCTCTGACAGGCCGCTTGCTCTCCACACCGTTTTTCAGCCGCTGCAGGGTATGCCTATACGTATTTATCTGCCCCGTGAGGTTCAGTATCTTCACGATGCCCGGTATGATCTTATAGGCCGCCGCCATAAAGACCCCGATCGTAATGACAGCGTTGCTTCCCCCCTGAGCCGCCCACTGATTCACCGCGATCAGGATAACCACGCCCAGCAGGGCGAATATCTCTATCATGCGTACAGGGACGCCTTGCAGGACCATCTGGCCGGAAAGATAACTGTTGTACTGCCGCTGATAGCGGAGATATTTTTCAAGGAATACTTCGTTCCTATTATAGATATTGCTTTCTACATACCCTGCCAGCGCTTCCTGCAAATGCCGGAGAGAACGCTCGCTGCTCCGGCGGGCGTTCGTACGAATGGATTGAAGCCGCCCTTTCAGCAGCCAGGACAAGCCAAAGACAGGCGGAAGCAGAACGATCAGCAGCAGGAAGAAAAGATGCGCATTGAAAAAGATGATCCCCGCGATAGCCAGCAGGATCAATACCGCCTGTGTAACCATTTGTTGAAAGCCTCCCAGCACATGCTGACAGAACTCCAGCGGCTCATAGCTTATCTGCCGTATATGGACGGCAGAATCCGTATCGATATAGCCCTCATACCCGCCCTCCAGGTAGTACGTCAGCTTATCCCGTGAGATCCGCGAAGCCACCCGGAAAAGGAAAGTACATTGCGCGCGATATACCAGGAAACCCGCCAGGTTCTTGCAACTGAATAGCAGAAAAAAAATAATGACCGATAACAGCAAATGCTGACCTGGTAATGACCACCCCGGGAACACCGGCTTTTTGACCGGACCTGTGCCGGTATATGATTGGATGATCACCAGCAGCAAAGCCAAAAAGATGATATCCGCTATGCTGATAGCAATATCGCATACCAGCAGCCATCCCATCGACTTCTTTTCGCCGGGACGCAGTATCCTCCATATTTGTGCTGGCAGACGCCTCATATTGCTAATTTTTTCGTGGGTTCATTCTTTGCAGCCATCGTATCCATCCCGCCGGCAAAAAGCTCACCGACAACAGTACATAGTTGTCCAGCCGGAAAGGGTTGGCATAAATGGACCTCGCCACATGCCAGCGGGCCTTCGCGGGCAGGTAATTTTCCGCCAGCAGCTTTTTCCCGCAGAGGGCATGATAAGCCCCTTCCCTGATCTTCTTATTGTCCTGTCTCGTAATGATGTGCTGCAGCTCATCCCCCTCCTCCCGCGTAATGGTCCCCCTTTCCAGGATCGTCTGTTTCAATCGACGGAATCGCCTGCCCCTCCACCGTTCGTCGATGGTAGCCGAATAGGGATTGATCCGCACCTTGATCAACGGTTCCGGTAAATTGCTGCATTTTCCCGTCTTCAACAGCTGGATCCAGAGCAGATGATCCTCGAAATTGTGGGCATGCCTGGAATACCCTCCTACCCGGAGGATCGCCTCCTTCCGGTACATGGCTGCTGAATGAATGACAGGGCAATGCCGGTACAGGTTACTGGTGATCTCACGATGGGTATGCCCCTTACAGCGGAAATGGAAAAGATGCTCGCCATTCTCCGAAATATATTCCGCATCGCTGCCGACGACAAGATAGGCGGGATGCCCATCCAGGAACAGCACCTGTCTTTCCAGCCGGTGCGGCATGCAAATATCGTCCGCGTCGAATCTGGCGATATATGTCCCCTGCGCGATCCGCAACCCTGCATTCAGCGCCGCCGATATACCCTCCTTTTCTTTGCACAGCACTTTGACACGCGGGTCGTAGAATTGCCCGATCACCTTCAGCGTATCGTCCGTGCTGCCGTCGTCCACGATCAGCAGCTCGAAATTCGAAAAGCTTTGATCCAGCACGGATCGTATCGCTTCCGCGATATACTTCCCCGCATTGCAGGCCGGCATTAATATGGTGACTTTTGGATGCATGATTCATCTGGGATCATCGGAAATGGTTCTTTATCCAGCAGCATGAGCAGTTCGAACAGTACGACCACCGATAATTGCTCGAACCAGTATTCCGTAAAAAAAGCGCCGGTCATCAATAACAGCAACGGCAATCCATAGCTTCGCGCCGGCCGCCTCCAAACCTCCTTTCCAAAAGCGGTCAGGTAGAGAATGATAAAACAGCCCAACCCGATCAACCCATATTCCGACAACAGCTGCCCATACACCGAATCCGGCTTGTTGATCACGCTGTGCTGCCCCTCATCCCGCGTATGATAATACAAATAGATGAATAGATAATTCTCCTGGAAGAAAGGATGGATATACGTATACCGCTCGGGATAAGCTCCCTCGATGCCAAGCCCCGTGGTCCGGAAAGCCAGCTGGGAAGAGAAATTTCCCATGCCCGTGCCCAGCAGCAGCCGTCCCGGATGTTCCCGGAAGAATCGCCCCAGCTCTTCCCAGGCGATCCTTCTCCCCGACAGACGCCATGCCGTATATTGTCGCTTGATACTGTCTATTCGCTCGGACGGATACAGCTCGTTCATAAAAGCATGGAGCCTGACTTCCTTTTTCGTCACCTGGTCGCCTTCTACAAACTCCATCCATTTGGCGTGGGGAATGGGCACAGGCTCTTCATACGGATTCTTTCCCGCCACCCGGCCGAGAAGATTGCGGGCATACTGCTGATTGGACGGCGACACCTTCGCGGAAAAAATGACCATCAGCCCAAAGAAGATGATGATCATACTTTTTTGCAGCCTGTCGGAATAAAATAAGAGCGCCATCACCAGGACGATGATCAGCAAAAAATTCACCGTATTGCTGGTAGCCAGCAGAATGCTCACATAACACAACAAAGCCGCGCCCCTCCTGTCCCTGTACATGAAATACAGAACGCCAAAAGCGCTGATCAGGGCCGCCGTTACGCTGCTGTCCAGGCCGATGCCCGTGATCATATCCCCCGTGCTGATAAAATATCTCCGATGCTCGCCTTCGTAATTATAGGGATTCAGTACTCCCGCCTTGATACATATCCGGATAAGGGATGCCAGCATGACACCCGCATTCAGCAGGAAGAAAAAGGACACCGTTTCATGCAGCTTCTCCCTGTCCCCTCCTTCTACAAAAAGGAATAGCTGCCAGGCAGCCAGCATAGCCAGCAACCAGTAAACGCAGCCAAGACCGAACGCTATCCATGCCGGCAGGGTCATCGAGTGAATGGCAAGGCCTGCATTGATCAGGGCCAGCAGGATCATCACCGGATAGAATCTCCACCACATCTTCCAGTGTGAATACTGCACACTTCGTCTCTTCCAGTTGAACCATACCGCCGCGACTACCGCCGCCGCCTTTACATAAAGCTTTACGTCGAGGAAGAAAATAAGGAAGAGCAGCAACGGCCAGTCCAGCTGCTGAAAATATTTTTTCAGGGATTCCATAACAGCACATTTTCTTTTATTCGCAATGTCCCTGTAAGCCATCCCGACAGACAATACAGGGCAGTACCCAATAGTAATTGCAACGTCAGCAAATTGGTAACCCCGGCAGCGATCACGCCGCTGCCCCCCGCTATAACCATCGACAGCAGCAGACGGCCTCCCCACTCCCGCTTCTTCTCCAGGTCCGAAGCGCGCGCGTACAAAATATATTGCACGATCGTGGCCGCCAGAAAGGCCGCCGCGGCTCCCGCCCCCGCATAATAAGGGATGAGGATGACATCCCCCGCCAGCATGATCACTCCCGTAACAGCCGTAACGGACAGTATCAGCGACAGCCTGTTCCGGGCAAATTCCTGGCTCCAGTACAGGTTGTTGATATATTGAAAAGGTATACAGCAGGCAAGGATAAGAAAGGTCCATGTGTTGGAGGCGCCGTATTTGGAGGCCGTAAAAAGATCCACCAGGGGCGCCCAGGCCATCGTCAGCCACAACGTCGGCAGGGTCGCCAGCAGCAGCTCCAGCCTTACCAGCCTGTCTAAGAACGGCTCGTTTGCTCTTCCTTTGTTCCGCCCGGCCGATCCCATGCCCTCCTCCCTCGCCAGCCGGTTCAACAGCAACGGCGCGATAACCAGCAGCGGCAAGGGCGCAAACTCGAATGCCCGGTAAGCAAACGTATATTCCGCCGTATGCGCAGGCGTCGACAATATCCCCATCAGGATCCAATCCACCCGCGCAATGCCCGCCTGCAAAAACACCACTCCCACTTGCGGTAGAGAGGATCTTATCAAACTGGCATACGCCGAAGCGAAATTCATCCTCGTCATCCCTATCCCCAGCCGTCCGCATACGATCCATATTCCCAATAGCAGCTCTACCAGCGCGGACAGGGTAAATAACACCACCACAGCAGGGATTTTCAATGTCGAATAGATCACACAGAAATAAAGCCCCATCGCCCGTATCAGGTTACTGATAGAAGCCAGCAGGGCCAGCCAGCCGAAAGCCCCACGTCCCGCCAGCAGTTGCCGGAATGGGAGGGCCCAAAAGGTCAGTATCTGGCTGACAGACAGGATCCACAAAAAATGGTTGCCACCCAGAAAACAAACAATGGAAAGGACACCAAAAAAGACCAGCCCCATAAAAAAATTATGCGCCGCGAACAACGTAAGCACACCGGACGGATTATCTCCGGCAGCTACGTTGCGTACCACGATCTGTTCCAGCCTCAGGCTAAGCAGGGTCGTGATGAGGGTTAGCACGGCCAGCGACCAGCTCAATTCCCCAAAGGAAGGTTTGTCGAGACTCCGCGAGATGATCAGAAAGACGAATACCCCCAGGAACTGATTGCCCAGGACCTGAAGGGTATTTGCCGATATATTACGGATCAGTCTCCCTCTGTCACTGTCATTTTCCACGGTTGTGCTTCTTTAAATTAAAATTCCTGGAAATATTGAATCCAAAATAGATGTCGCCATTACCCCAGGTACCCGTCGTCTGCGTCAGGTACTGGGTCTCCAGCATGCTTTGTGAATTGCTGAATACCAGCTGGAACACGTGTCCGCCCGTCTCGATATCCCATCCCAGGGAAAAAGAATTATGCACGGTGGCGGATACCACCTGGTTGGATGGGAGATAATCGTACTCCGCATTGATGCTCATTCTATTGGTGATCTTGAAACGACCGCCCATACCCACGGCCAGTACATCGTTCTTATCATCCACGGTAGGCACCAGGTTATAATGCAGATAGGTCGGCGTGATCTCCAGGGATAGTCTCCGGCTGAACTTGCGGGCTATCAGCAATTGCGCCGAGTAGGCCGTTCGTAGATTGGCCGTCAGATATTCCTTGCCGGGGATCCGCTGCGTATAGTTGGTAATGGTTCCCAATAAGCTCACCGTCACGGGCATCTGCATCCCCTCCGTCTGTCTCAGCAGCTTGTACTTTACAAATCCATCGAAAGTCTTTAGATAGGAGCTCCTGCCGATCCCGACATTCAACCTGTCCGTGATGCCATAGTCGAGCCCCAGCCGCAACGTGGCATTATCCAGTCCGAAAAAATTATAGGCGCCGCTGTTCAGCTGGCCAAACCGGTGCTGGATCACGAAAGACAAAGCCCCCGCCGCCGTTGATTCCACCGTTTGCATATTGACGATATGACCAGCTTTGAACGTACCTGTGACATATCCCTTATGCGTATCCAGGGAGTCATTCAGCATGTTCAGCAACGTGCTGTCCTGCGCCTGTGCGCGGCAAAAAAGGACCACACCTAAAAAAATGGAAATTATTTTTTGCATAGTATTTATTTGTTGGTAGAACATTCTATTTTGACATTGACACGCATTTCCTGCGCGATCTTATCTCGTACGATGGAAGGGATGGTGATATTGTAATCTTCAGGCTTTACCTTGAATTCAGCCTGTCCCAGCAGCTTTCCACCCTTTACTTCTATCGTGGCGGGCGTTTCCACCGGATGCGTTGTATTGTGCAGGGTCAGGTTCCCCTTTACCATCACCTTGTACACTCCATCTTTACTGAGGTTCACATCGCCGGTAAAGGAGCCGCTAAAAGTTGCTTTGGGATATTTATCACTCTCTACATAATTCTCGTTGAAATGCTCCTGCATCAGCTCTTTGGTAAAGACAAATCCCTTTAACAGCAGGCTAAAGGCGATATTCTTCTTGCCCGGGTCGATGGCGGCAAATACCTGGTTGTTCTCGGCCCGGATATCTTCCAGAGGGGTCTTGGAATAAAACCCTATAAAGCCCGTACGGGTCGTGTACACCTGGCTATGGGCATTGGTGTGAAATAGGATCAGCAAGGCCGCTGCGGAGATGATACGCTTTATGATTGTCGGTTGCATGGCTTGGTTTTGAAGGTGATTAATTGTTGATGGAGCCTTGATCCACCCAGGCTGCGATGGTGTTCATCTCACAGGCAGGTAGTGCCGGCTTGCCATAAGGCATGGGGTTGAAACCCGGGGCATGTGTTACATTCCCCTTCAGGTAACCGTTGTCCGCATACACCTTTATATTGACATAGGAGGCCAGGTTGATCCCGCCGCTGCCGCCCGTGCTGCCATTGCCATGACAGGGATAACAGTTTTCCACCAGGATGGGCACCACCTGGTTCTGGTAGCTGACATTCGTAGTGTCGCAAGGTTTGGGCGGCGCCAGTTTGTCTTCGCTTTGTTTCGAGCATCCCATGGATGCCGCAAGGATGCCTGTCGAAAAGATCACCAGTAAGGGCAAAAGTCTTCGCATATCTATCTTTTTTTATTTTTCAACGATGCAATCGGATAAGGTTACATCCATTACCAGCCAGCCCGTACACCGGCCTTTGATCGTCACTTTATCTCCCGGCCTGGGACGGGGTTCGGGGATCTTCTCCCCCGTGAAGAGCTGGCAATTGATACCGCCCCCGCCGGCTCCACTCGTGGCAAGTATCCATACCTCCGACGGACCATTATGTTGTATCTCCCCCAGCTTGCCGCTCACTTCCAGCACTTTTCCCATGTACTTGCCGTCACAGGCCTTTTCATTGCTGGAATATTGCGTATAGAGGCTGTCGGCATCTATCGTGACATTCGTCGTTTCCCCTGCCGCGCTCTGATGAGGCTTCTGATACAGGTAATATCCCCAGCCCGCACCGATGAGTAAAAGAAAAAGGATCCCTAACCAAAAAAATTTTCTTTTTTTCAGCATACTATTAGAACATTAAAGTTGATGGTCGTTACCAGAGCTTGCGCGTAATGCCTATGTTCAGGCCTGCGCTCATAATGGATAATTTACCGGTACCAATGCCGGACATTGGCACTCCTACATATGGTTCGAGTCTTAGATTACCTATCTTGCCAAGCCGCTGTTCATAGCCCACACTGAGATTGATATTCGCGGACCAGCTATCGCGGGTAGGCTTATTGTCCCAATTCTTCGCCCAGGGATTGCCATACAGATAGCCTGTGCAATCATATTTTTCCCTGGCCATATAGTAAGCCGATACGCCCGCGGTGGCAAACCACCTCGTTTTTTCGCCCGTTGAAAGATTGTATCGCACATTGACAGGGATCTGCCACATGTTGCAGACGCCGTCTATCTTCAATTGATCGACATATTTCAGAACATTATAGGGATTGGCGTTCGTCTTGTCGAAATATTCCCCATCCGTATAATATTTCTTTTTGCTGTAATAAACACCCGACTCGATGGACCACCGGCTGTTGAAGCTATACCCCAGCAGCAACCCGAACTTCGTTCCGACGTTCTTTACAGACTGCATCTTCACGGTGCTCAGATCAGGCGACCCAATGATACCTGCGTAAAAAAAGGACTTTGGTTTTTGCAGTTTGATCTTATCATTATCCTTATTATCCTTCTTCGTATTATCCTTGACAGGGAAATTCACCGCTACCTTACCCCTCGTGGATGCTCTCTGCATATTATTGCTGGCCAGATGCAGCTCCCTTTCGTCTTGTCCCTCGCCCCCCGCATGTCCGCCCCTTCCGGCCGGTGCACTTGTCTTTATCCGTCCTTCTTTTCCAATTGTCGCCCCTATATTCGCTTCACCGTTCTGTCCCACCTTCTCTCCCGCCGGTTGTGTGCTCTCTCCCCCCACGTGCCCTCCCTGCTTTGCCGTTCTCACCCCGTCATGTTTCTCTTGCCCTCCTGTTTCTCTTCCCACATGTCCGCCTTGCTCAGCCTGCACCCTGGCCTGGCCGCTTTGTTCTCCCTGCGCTGTTGGCACATCCGCCCCAACGGCAGGTGACTGTCCCTCTTTCCCCGTCGAAACGCTTGCCTGCCCGATCCTCCCCACTGGCTTGTTTGTCTCGGTTACCCCGGCGCCCTTTCCGGTCGGCCCCACCTCATCTTTGCCGGTTGACACTGCCGCATCCTTCCCGGCGACCACGCTGGTCTGCTCCGCCAGGGATGACTGTTTCCCCGCCGCATGCCATGCATAATAACCTATCCCCGCCAGCGGCAGCAGAAGGAAGAGCCAGAAAAACCTTCGCCGCCTCCGTCCACCCTCTGCATTCACAGGCGGCAGGATCAGAGAAGGATCTTTATCCAGGTCGGCCACCAACTTTCCCCAGTCGGCGCTATCCGTCCTCAGGGGGTACTTTTCAGCAGCCCGCCTCAAAAGATCGTCCAGGTTGTTGTCATTTACGTTTGACATAATATTGTTTCCGTGTTCTCAGTGGTCAAAGCCTTTTGTAAATGGGCCCTGGCCTTTGAGAGATTTGATTTAGAGGTTCCCGTAGTGATCCCCAGCATTTTCGCGATCTCCGGATGCGAGTACCCTTCGATCACATGCAGGTTGAACACCATCCTGTAAGCCGGTGGCAACTCCTTGACCAGGATCATCAACTCTTTGTATAACAGCGAATTATCTGAAGACTGCCCATCGTCTTTATGTTCCCAGACATGCTCCGGAATGGGATAGGAATGATGATTGTTCATCTCCCTGCGCATATAGTCGATGGCTGCATTGATCACCACCCTGCGTATCCAGCCTATCAACAGCATCTCCAGCTTGTCCATATCCCGCACCTCGAATCTGCTGAAGTTCCTGAACATCTTTAAAAATGCGTCATGCGTCACTTCCGTCGCCTGCTCATACGTATTCACATAGCGGAACGCTATCTTCAGACAAAGCCCATAATACTGATCATACAGCATCTGTTGGCTCTGTCGATCCTGGTTGGCGCACCCGCTAATTATATGAAGCAATTTTTCCAAAATCTCGCTGACTTGCCTGAATTAGAATGAATAGTAGATAGCTACAGTCTAAACGCCGTCTTTCCCCGGGGGGTTGCCTGAAGGACGTTTTTCCCCCAGCAAAACCTTCACCGTCACAAGTAATTGACCGTTATGTCGTTGCGTATGTTCTGCTGCATGGAACAATAACCCCAGGACAGTGGAAGGTATCCTGGCCCGCCCTACACCCCGCACCTGTGTCAGCTCTTCTTCCGAAGTGGTTTCCAATTGCCGAAGCGCCCGGTCCACCTGCCGGTCAAATCGTTCCAGCAGCTCCGTCAGCTCCTCATCTCCGGCGGCTTCGTCAGAGCTTCGTCCCCCTGCCCCTCGCTTTCCTTCCTCTCCCAGCGCTTCCAGCTGCCCCTGATCCAACGATCCTCCCCTCGCATAAGTGAACAGCCTGTCCAGCACCCCCGACAAATGCTGCAGGTGGAATCCCGGTGAAGCCACCCCCGCGGGCCGCTCCCACAACAGGGCGGAAGGAAATCCTTTCATCAGGGCCATTACTTCTTCCCGGGCTTGTAACAAGGCATGCGCTACCGGCTGTAGCAGAGAGGGAATAGCAGGCAATGGCCCTCTCAGCCATACTTCGGGGAGTATAGGTGTTTTCATGTAATAGCTTAAATCACCTGCCAAATTACCATTTTTTTGCCCATTGGTTCTCCTGGTTACATTTCTGGTTACATTTGATGATAAATCCCTTAAAAGCGATGCTCTTCAACAAAGGAAGAACAGTATTTATATCCGGGAGTGCCTATGAATACGGAAGTTTTGGAGATTTGGGAAAACCCTTTGTAAAAGATCTCACCAAAACACTGCTAAAAAACAACTTCAGGATCATCTCTGGTTACGGCTTAGGCGTCGGCAGCTCTGTCGTGGAGAGCGCCCTGGACGAAGTCTATCTGCGAAAAAAGGAAAGTATCTCCGATCATTTACACGTCTACCCCTTTCCATCCTCCCCCCGCCCCGGGGACATCAAAGATTGCTATAGAGAAGACATGATCTCCCAGGCGGGAGTGGTCATATTTATCTTTGGCAATAAGCTGGAGGATATTTCCATTCGGGAAGCCGACGGCATGATGAAAGAATTCGAGATCGCCCGTTCGCATAAGGCCAAACTGATCCCCGTGGGCGCCTCAGGATATATCGCGGAGCGGTTATGGCTGGAAGTGTTGCTACACTATGACGAATACTTCGACACCCGTGAAAAATTCGA
This sequence comes from Puia sp., assembly GCA_035545935.1. Classification (GTDB taxonomy): domain Bacteria; phylum Bacteroidota; class Bacteroidia; order Chitinophagales; family Chitinophagaceae; genus Puia. Next base: position 51,910 of record DASZXP010000163.1, read on the forward strand.
ACTATACGAGCAGCTGGGAACTCCTTATACGAGGCCGGAACGACTCATTGACCTCATCATACAGATAGCAAAATAGGCATGACCAAAAAGAAAGTGTTCATTAGCTTCGAACATGACGCCGACAGGGCGCTGAAAGATCTTCTTATCGGTCAGTCTCGCAACGACGGATCTCCTTTCGAGGTCATAGACGGCTCGTTGAAAGAAGCAGCCCCGGAAAAGGAGTGGGAAGAGCGGGCCGAGAATAAGATCAGGACCGCGGACATCATCATCGTATTGGTGGGAGCTACTACCCATCATGCCTCCGGCGTAAGAAAAGAGGTAGCCATAGCCCGCAGGCTAAAGAAAAAGATCGTTCAGATCATCGGCTACAAGGACGGGAAACACAAAAGAGTCCCTGATGCAGGCAGACTCTACTGCTGGACCTGGGACAATCTTAAAAAGATCTTACGCTGAACTTTCCTGTCTGACTGTCTAGCAGATCTCGAGGCCCGAAAGGATATCTTTTTTAGGCGCCTCGCTGGCAACGATCCTCACCTTTGAAGGCAATTCGTCCTTATACTGCTCCCCAATGGCGATATTCATCCCCGGCAGATACACGAATCTGTTGTCGAAGGATATGATACGTTCGATACTGACGATATAACCCCGATGCACACGGCAGAACAGGTCCCGGGGAAGGATGCTCTCCCATTGCTTCAGCGTTATCAATACCATGGCCGACCTGTCTGTCATGACCAGGCGGGTATAGTTTTTACGGGCTTCGATGTAGACGATATGGTGCATGTCTACCTTTACATTCCGGCCATCCTGGCGGATAAAGAAAAATGATTGCACGTGCGTTTTTTTACAAGTGATGGTAAATTGGAACTGCGGGTAGTGGTTGCCTTAAGGTAAGAATGGAAGAAATGACGGTCCTATAAATGCGGTTCGGCAACCAACGACTCCATAAGAAGCACGTAGTTGTTCCTTTTGTCTGAGAAGATCTTTGATGGGTAATCAGGCCGCAATGGTTCTGTATTTGGCACCCAAAATAAATAATATTACTTAGTTAAAAAAAAATATCCTCCTAGCTTCCGCATTTCCTCCCGGATATATGATTGATACATTTCATATGCGCCGATCAGCGTCGCCAGGTGATCCCCGGGCGTGGAGGTCATGGGGTCTGCATCATGGATCCGTCCGTGCATCGACGGCTGACCTTGATTACCCTCCCTGAGAAAATAGGCGGGATCCTTGTCGGTAGCGCCTTCCCGCATATACTGGCAAAAGGCCTCGTTGGCTTCGAAAAACTTTTCCGTCTTCCGCAGCTCCCATTTCCAAAATCGTATTAGCTCCGGGGGATCTTCCACAGGCATGAACAACAACGCGTGGTATCTGCAGGTGTAATACTCGATGTAGGAGGTAAATCTTGGCTTGATCTTTTTAAAGAAGTAGATCTCTTCGGCGGGACTGTCGAATCCGTATTGCTTGATGTGCTTTTGCAGCTTATTCCAGATATCCAGGCTGCATTTAAAGGATGACTCTACTTTTTCTATTTCACTCGTGGCCCCCTCTTCACAGGAGGCCAGCGCCGCCAGCAATTGTTGATGGAATTCCAGATGATCCTGCGACATAGCTCTGGGGAAGGGTTTAAATGGTTAACTCATCGGCACGAAACAACAAAAGGGGCTTTGTAGAAACAAACCCCTGGTGGACCTAAGTCACATGAGAAAACACTACACTTATATAACTAAAAACAAACAATTGCTGGATTGGTATGGTACCGTTAGCTTGGTGGCTTCAAGTTAGAAGTTTCCTTTTCAGCGTTGGGAAAAAATACATGAACCCAGTTCATATATACACGAAATGTCGATCTGCCCTTACAAAATGCGGTCTGACCTGACCACTAAAAGAGTTATTTTAGCAGTTTTAGCACGATTTCACGTTAACAATCAATAAGTTACTGGCTATAAATGACTTACCAAGGCAACTGTCCTGTTCCATCCTGCCTGGAGCGGAGGGTCAAAATAAAATAGATAGGAAAATGTTATTTATATGTAAATTCGAACCTGGATCGCAAAAAAAAAGCCCCATGTAGAAACAAAGGGCGCTAACGATTGCTTGCCATATGAAAAAAGGTAGTAATATCTTTTGAGCTGATTTACTTCAGCTTCCTGAGCCGACTCCGTCGACTCGTCCGGAGGACAGAGATTAATGGTGCATGAGAGCCTCTACGAATGCCTGCCACAACGATTGCTGCCATATTTCTTCTCATCCTCTGACACAAAATTAATATCCTTCCATTTGCCTTTCTAATCATAATTTTGGTGAGTTAATTATGTCAAAATGATATTTTTAGCGCTACAATCCTTACCAGGATTGAATTTCAGGATAATTACATCATTATGGCCAACCGGTTTTCAGATACCTTATTCCAGCTTATTCATTCCCTTGAAAAAGCCGAAAAAAGGCATTTCAAATTATATATTAAAAGAAGTTCTACTAAAGAAGACCTCAAGATCGTCCAGCTGTTCGATGCGCTGGACAAATTGAGCGATTATGACGAAAAAGCCCTTTTAAAAAAACTGCCCGGCATTGAAAAGCCACAGCTTTCCAATCTCAAGACCCATCTCTACAAACAGATCCTGGCCAGCCTCCGACTGCTCAAGAGCGCCGATAGCATCGACCTGCAGTTGAATGAAATGTTCGACTACGCACATATCCTTTATAAAAAAGGGCTGTTCCAGCAGAGTCTCCGCTTTCTCGACAGGGCTAAAGAGACGGCCAAGGCCAATCAGAAGTTCAATTTCCTCCCCCTGGTCCTGGGGCTGGAGAAGAGGATCGAGACCCTTCATATCACCCATAGTATGCAGATGAGGGCAGAACAGCTCTCCGCCGAAAGTCTTGAAGTCTCCGGACGCATCGATATGCTGGCCCGTCTGTCCAACGTCTCCCTCCTCGTATACAGCTGGTATATCAGGAATGGTCATGCACGCAATGAGAAGGACGAAGAGCGTATCAAGGAGTTCCTGAAGGAACAGCTTCCCGCCAGCGCCTGGGAACAGCAAGGCTTTTACGAGCGGCTGTACCTATACCAGATCTATAATTGGTATGCCTTTATCCGGCAGGACTTTCTCATGTATTACCGTTACTCGCAAAAATGGCTGGATCTTTTCGAAGAACAGCCCCTGATGATACGGGTGGAAACAAGCCACTATATCAAGGCCCTGCACAATCTGCTGAATGCGCACTTCGATCTGCGGAACCACCAGCGGTTTGAAATAACCCTGAAACAGTTCGAGGCCTTTGCGCTCACCGATCGCGTCCGGGAGAATGACAACTTCCGTATCCAGTCTTTTGTCTATATCACCACGGCCAAGATCAACCAGGTTTTCATGCGGGGCAATTTCAAAGAGGGCCTCCAGATGGTGCCTGCCATCGAACAGCAGCTCGTCGAATACGATCTCTTTATCGACAGACATCGTATACTCGTATTGAATTATAAGATAGCTTCTCTTTATTTTGGCAGCGGCGACTATGCCACCTGTATCGATTATCTGCAACGCATCATCAATGACCAGGTCGACATGCGCAACGATCTTCAGAGCTATGCGCGCGTCCTCCATCTCATGGCGCACTATGAGCTGGGCAATTTCGAGCTGATGGAATCCCTCACCAAATCGGTATACCGCTTCATGGCAAAAAAAGAGAACCTCACACGGGTGGAAGAGGAAATGTTCAAATTCCTGCGCACCTCCTTCCATACATCCCGCCATTCCATAAAGGCCGAGTTTGAAAAATTTCTGGAAAAGATCAGGCATTTCGAGCGCAACAGGTTCGAGACCCGCGCCTTTGCTTACCTGGACCTCGTCTCCTGGGTGGAGAGTAAAGTATACCAAAAACCTATGAGCGAGATCATCCGCCAGAAATACCTGGAAAGCAAGAAAAGACATTACACGGACGAGGCGGCTGCCCCGGCTCCAACCTTTCAAAGTTCGACAACATAAAATTATTTGTATATTAGCCCTGACATTAACCCTCCCTATTGGACCTTAACACGACCTGTCTGTCACCGGCCATTCCCCTTATTTTAAGAAAGTCTGATGGAGCAACCCGAAAACGATCTTATTGTCCAGTTCAACCAGGGCGACACCGAGGCGTTCACGGCCATCTATAATAAGTATTTCTCCAGGCTCTATTACTTCGTAAAAAGGTTCGTCCCCGAACGCGAGGACGCCGAGGACATCACAGCCGACGTCTTCGTCAAATTGTGGAGCCTGCGCGCCAACCTCAATAGTATCAGGAATATAGAGGCATTTTTGTATATCACGGGACGCAATGCCTGCCTGGACTTCCTCCGGCATATCCAGCGGCGCAACATGCGGCAAAAGGATCTTCTCCACGCCCTCCTCCAGGAAAAGGAAGAAGGACAGCTGACAGACGATGTAAAGACGCTCGTGCTGAAAGCTATCTATGAAGAGATCGAAAAGCTCCCCCGCAGTTGCCGCCGGGTCTTCAAAATGGCCTATCTCGATGGCCTCTCCAACAGCCAGATCGCCGAGGCCTTGTCTATCAACAATCAATCCGTCCGCAACCACAAGCTGCGGGCCGTCAAAATTTTACGCATGGCGTTACTCCGCCTGCCACCCCTGGCGTATATCGTCTTCTCTCTGGCCATGTTAAGGAATTTTTAATTTTCTGTGATTTTTTTGAGTACAATAAGTGTTTTCTGACGTCATAGCTCTAACATGCAAGGACCTAACCAACGGATAAAAGATCTGATCATTCGTCGTTTGAAGGAGGAACTTCCTATTCACGAGCAGCTCGAACTTCAGGCCTGGATCGATCTTTCCCCTAACCATCGCGAGATCTTCGATCAGCTCAGCGATCCCGACAGACTGAAAGAAGACTTGAAGGAATATTCTGAAGCCCGGGCCAATGTCTGGGATAAGATCGATGCCGGCATCAAGACACCCACGTATGTATCGGCCCCTGTGGAGGGTCCATCACCTGTGATCCGTCCTATCCGCTACCGCATCAGGGCTTATATAGCCGCCGCATCATTATTGCTTATTCTCATCACAGGCTATTTATGGCTAAATTCTCGACATACTCCTATCGAGGCCCGTTCCGCGTCGGTTCCAGTCGCTGCCCGGGACGTGGCCCCTGGGGGTGACAAAGCCATATTGACCCTGGCCAATGATTCTACTATTATATTGGAAAATGCCGCCAACGGCAACCTCATCACACAAGGCGCAGCCAGGATCTCGAAAGATAAGAGTTCACTATCATATACGGTTGCCGCAGCAGAACATCCAGCTGCTCTAACGTACAACACCTTAACCACCCCACGCGCAGGACAGTTCCAGCTGACCCTGCCGGATGGAACAAAGGTCTGGCTCAACAACGCATCTTCATTACGATATCCAACCAGTTTCTCCGGTCCCACCCGGGAGGTCGAGCTCACGGGAGAAGCCTATTTCGAAGTGGCAAAGAATGCCTCCCAGCCCTTTTTAGTCAAGGCTCCCGAAGCCACCATACACGTCCTGGGCACCAGCTTTAATATCATGGCTTACGCCGACGAGCCCGCCATCCGAACGACCCTGCTGACAGGCAAGGTTTCAGTAAACACTACTACCCGTCAGTCAGTCCTATCCCCCGGCGAACAGAGTGTCCTGGATCACAAGGGAACTATGACGATTACAAAGAACATCGATACGGAAGAAGTCACCGCCTGGCAAAGGGGGTTCTTCAATTTCACGGGCGCCAGCCTCAACGATGTCCTGCGGCAATTGGCCAGATGGTATGATGTGGAAGTGGAATATACCACCACTCCTCCATCCGACTACACCTCCGACGGCGAGATTGGCCGGAATTTAAATCTCACCACTATTCTGAAACACCTGGAAAGAAAAGACGTACACTTCCATATAGAAGGCAAAAGGTTGATCGTATCCAACTAATCAAATTCCATTAGTCATTAAACCACTCCTACGGAACTACAACCATAAACCTTCTCCTTAAGTGGAATGCACAAAAAAAGCCGAAAGTGCTGCTACACTTCCGGCCAATATAGGCATCTCCAAATTTCATCCGGAAAGACTCATTTGTACACACCTAAACTTGACAAAGGTATGCATTTTACGCATCCACTACCAAAACAGCTAGTATTGACCATGCAAGCATCCGCCATTTTACTGTTCGCCGTCTGTCTCCAGGCCAGCGCCACTGGGTTGGGCCAGACAGTCAGCTTCACCGGCAAGGACGTCCCGTTAAAGACCATCTTTACCGCTATCAAAAAGCAGACAGGCTACGGCGTCTTCTACCAGAGTGGTGAAACCGCCACCCTCGAAGGCACAGCCCCCGTCACCCTTGATTTGAAGAATGTGGCCCTCGACCTCTTCCTGCAGGCAGCCCTGCGCAACCAACCTCTCGAATATAGTGTTGAAGGCTCTACCATCTTCATCAAGAAAAAGGAAGCACATACACTCTCAGTCGAAGTCGCACCCGGCGCCTCCGCCTCCGAGATCCATGGCCGCGTTACCAACGACAAAGGAGAACCTCTTGTCAACGCCAATGTCACCGTCAAACGGACGGGACGCGGAACTATAACCGATGCTAATGGAAACTTCACCCTTCACAATGTCAATACCGATGACGTCGTTACCATCTCATTCATCGGGTACAAAGCTCAATCGATCCCTATCCATGATCGCACGAATTTTAATGTTTTCATGACCCCTACAAATAATGACCTCGACAAGGTTGTAGTACAAGCTTACGGCTCTACTTCTCAAAGACTGGCAACAGGCAACATCGGGGTGGTTCGCGCGGAAGATATTGCAAAACAGCCGGTAATGAATGTGCTTCAGGCAGTGCAAGGACAGGTACCCGGAGCGGTCGTAACCAATACAAGCGGTTACGCCAGCGGAACAATAAATGTAGAGATCAGAGGTAGAAATACATTGTCGCCAAATTTTCCCTCAGACCCCCTTTACATCATAGACGGAGTTCCCGTCACCGTCCTCGACGTCAGCAATACCTCTTCCTATACTACTGGATCGAAAGGATTTATTGCAAATGGTTTTGCTAGTCCTGCTAATGGTCAAAGTCCGCTTTTTAGCCTAAACCCACAAGACATAGAAAGCATCAGCGTGCTTAAGGATGCAGACGCAACAGCCATCTATGGCTCACGCGGAGCCAACGGCGTAATCCTCATAACGACCAAAAAAGGAACAACAGGAAAAACAAAATTAGATATATCCGTATACCAAGGAGTAAGTAAGACCCCGCGATTTTATAACATGCTCAATACTTCACAATATATATCGATGAGAAAAGAAGCATTGGCAAATGATGGACTCCCTGTTGACATGTCATTTGCGCCGGACCTGACAGTATGGGACACAACCAGGTATACCAACTGGCAGAAATATATTTTTGGAGGCACAGGCAACGTAACTGACGCACAAGCAGTCATTTCAGGCGGAGACGCAAGAACGGATTTTCGGTTCTCTGCGGGTTATAGAAAGCAAAGAGATATCATCACGTCCAGCGGGGCCAACCAGCGTCTGTCATTCTCTCTCAACCTGACCCATAAAACATCTGATCACCGGTTCAGCATATCGTTGGACGCCAGTTACAGTTATACCATGGTTGATCTCATTTCGCTTCCATCAAACGCAGCGCTGCTTCCTCCAAATGCCCCTTCCGTTTTCGATAAAAACGGGAATCTAAATTACACCGGCTGGACACCCTTAAAATCCATCTTTTCTTTCCAAGGTTTACTGCAACCGTATAATGCTAAAACTAATTTCCTGACTACCAGCGCTACATTAAGCTACGAAATTATAAAAGGCCTGTTGGTCCGATCTACTCTTGGTTACAACAATATACAAATGAACCAAACGTCCTTCACCCCTATTATTTCCCAGGACCCCGCATTCAACCCGCTCGGCAGCTCGGACTTCGGATATAACTTTATACACAATCTTATCATTGAACCTCAAATAGAGTACAATAGCTTCATCGGGAAAGGTAAATTAAACGCTTTGGCAGGATTTTCAAGGCAATTTAACAAAACCGATGGTCTCTCCACTTCAGGATATGGTTATACCAACGACGCTTTGCTTGGCAGTATTAACCTCGCTCCATCGAAAAATGTCAATGACAACTTTGGAGAGTATAAATATGCTGCCATTTACGGCAGATTAAACTTCAATTGGGAAAATGAGTTCATATTAAATGTCAATGGCAGAAGAGATGGGTCCTCCAAATTTGGTCCTGGGAGACAATTTGGAAATTTTTGGTCAGTTGGTGGAGCATGGATATTTAGCGAAGAAAAACTTATGTCCAGGATATTGCCATTCTTAAGTCTGGGAAAAATTCGGGCTAGCTATGGAATTACAGGAAACGATCAGATCGGCGATTATGCATTTCTCAGCAGATGGTCCTCCACAGGCATCGACTATAACGGAATATTGCCGCTTACACCTGTAGGGCATAGCGACTCAGCGCTACAATGGGAAGTCAATAAAAAACTGGAAGTTGCCATGGAGCTTGGATTCTTCCAAGATAGACTACTCCTCCAGACAGTCTACTACCGCAATCGCTGCGATGACCAGTTGATTTTCTTCCCTACCCCAGCCTTCACTGGTTTCTCCAGCGTGACAGCCAATACTCCGGCCAACGTGCAGAACACTGGATGGGAATTCACCGTTAGCGGCAGAATAATTGATAAACCGAAATTTAAATGGAGTTCTAAATTTTCTATTGGCCTCAATCGAAATAAGCTATTGGCATATCCCAATTTATCTCAGTCACCTTTTGCAGATGTATTCAAGATCGGTCAATCGCTGAATGTTATAAAAATGCTGCACTATAAGGGTGTTGATCCTCAAACTGGCCTTTACGCCTTCGAAGATAAGAACAAAGACGGGCAGGTTAGCATAGACTTTTCAGGGCAGAAAGACGACGACCGGCACCCTGTCGATCTAAGCACAAAATATGACGGCAGCTTCACAACTGATTTTTCCTATCAGAACTGGGGCTTGGATATATTCTTCTACTTTCGGAAAAGGATTGCACCCAACGCACTTTTGGCCGTCCAACCCCCTGGCTCCATCCAGAATGAGCCAACCTCGGTACTCCAACATTGGCAAAAACCTGGAGATATCTCCGGAGTAGCCCGTTTTACGACCAACCCGTACGACCCATCCTATCAAAACTTTCTGGCGTATTCGGACGGGACCTACACGGACGCATCTTTTATACGATTGCAGAATCTATCTCTGTCATATACCTTTCCGGGAAAATTGATCAATAAGATCAACCTGAACAACTGCAAAATTTATATAAGAGGCGAGAACATCTTCATTATTACAAAGTATAAAGGCGTCGACCCTGAAGTGCCATACTTCGGGACATTGCCCATGCCAAGAACGATAACAGCCGGCATCTTATGCAACTTCTAAAGCGATAATCATGTTAGCAAAAAGCAATCAAACATACCCAGGTGTATCATTTCAATCAATTCTAGTCACATTATTATTAATATCTTATATAGGATCTGCTTGTAAAAAATCCGTCCAGATTGATCCGCCTGTTAATATGATCACCACATCCCAGGTTTTCTCTACGGATGCACAGGCGAATTCAGCCATGGCCGGAATATATTCGATGATGGCCAATAGTAACAACCTTAATGTAGGTGACGGCGCCATTACCATGTTCACCGGGATGTCATCTGACGAGCTTCTTCCGTTTCTTACTTCAACGTTTGATCAATATATACAATTTCAAACAAACACTCTGCTGCCAAGCTCATCCAGACTGTACAATAATTACTGGGTACCAGCCTATTCCTATATTTATAACGCTAATGCAGTTATTGAAGGACTTACCTCGTCCACATCAGTACACGACTCCGTAAAAACAGAGCTCATCGGAGAGGCAAAATTTATACGGTCCTTTTTTTATTTTTACCTGACAAGCTTATTTGGCGACATACCTCTCGCTACTTCCACCAATTGGGCAAAAACCAATTTACTAAGTCGCACGCCATCGGATCAGGTATACCAATTCATTTTATCGGATCTCCAGGATGCTCTTCCATTGCTATCTGCCGATTTCTCTAAAGGTGGAGGGGAGAGAATATTCCCGACCAAATGGGCCGTTTACAGCCTTTTGGCAAGAACATCGTTGTACATGGAGCATTGGCAGGACGCGGAGGATTATGCAACAAAGGTCATCGAAAACGAAGCTCTTTTCAGCCTTCCTCTTGACCTTGATCAGGTTTTCCTCATGAATAGCTCGGAAGCTATCTGGCAGTTAAAGCAAAATAACAATTACTACCCCTATAATGCAACTTTAGAGGGCTTCAACATGCTTCCCTTCGACGCGTCCACACCTCCCCTGGCCTACCTCACCCCTCAACTATTAGCTGCCTTTGATACAGTGGATCAACGACGCATTAAATGGATCAATAGCACTAATTACAATGGTGTGGACTATTATTACCCATATAAGTATAAAGTTGGGCCGTCCCTTACCGCTGCCGGCGATCCATATACGGAATATTATATGGTCTTACGTCTGGGTGAGCTTTACCTCATCCGCGCAGAAGCAAGAGCACAACAAGGAAATGATCTTCAGGGAGCCGCAGCTGATTTAAATGCTATTCGCAACAGAGCCGGCTTATTAGGTACAGATGCCACATCAAAAGATCAACTGTTAGCCGCCATTGCACATGAGAGACAAATTGAACTATTTGCAGAATGGGGACATCGATGGCTGGACCTAAAGAGGACAAATCAGGCATCAATCGTTCTGGCGCCGGTAAAACCTCAATGGAATAACCATGCATTGCTGTATCCAATCCCCATCCAGGAAATAATGACCGATCCAAATTTGACACAAAACCCGGGATATAATTGACAAGAGGCCACACTATTGGTGTGGCCTCATTGCTATTCACATTAAAACTGCAAATTGTAGATCGTGAATTTAGTCCCGGACACATCAGAATAAAGTGTGTAGGGGCCGGTTGCGCCCTGTAATCTGGCAGGCGATCCGGAAGGAGTGCCGCTCGTAAAAATAGCCAGATTGGCAGAACCACTCAGAGCGGCAGTTGAGATCAGGTTGTAAGTGATCCCATTGGTCGAATAATAAAGATTGGGAGGCGTAGATGCTGCGAATTTAGATTTTCCAGCAAATACACCAGCGGTAGTCAGCACTAAGGCTGCAGCAACAAAGAACATTTTTACCTTGTTCATAAGAAAATTATTAATAGTTAAGATATTCGCTTACTCTGTCAAAGGTTTTCAGCTTCCCCTTCGCCCATGATATATACGGACACGGGCCAACCGCACCTGCTACTGCGCATTAGCAGGCTTATTGCGCAAAGAATTTGTACTAAATTTTTTAAATGAAAGCTTTTTATTTAATAGCATTGCTGCCGCAAAGGAAACCCAGCACAGGCCGATAGAGAAAAGCATTTTTTGCGCCCATGTCGGGCTACTCCATGGAGCATTATAGGGTAAAAAAACTCTGTGAGCAAATAAGTATGCACCTGTCACCCACAATATCAGCATCAGGGAAGCCCCCATGCTTATATACAAGGCTTTTATCCTTAGTTTTGAAAAAAGAAACATCAACGCCAACCCTATCTCCCCCACCGGTATCCCATATGCCAGGATCTGCCACACCGGTTTCAGCAATGGCGCATGTCTCATATAAAAGGAAAAGCTCCCCCAATACGCTACCTTATAAATCCCCTCATAAAACCAATTCATCAGCAGCACAAAACATATCGCCTCCACAACAATCTTTCTCGTTTTCATATCACAATTTTTTTACGTTTCAGCTCCTCCTCCCTCCCCCATTTCACAATAGCATCCGCCGCCAATACCCCCAAACAAAAGCTCACCACTATCGGGAACACCTGGTACCGCAGCACGATCGGCGAAGCAACTACACTGAACCCCATATTCAATACCCAAAAGAACAACACCACAAACAATAGCCTGTACAACCCCTTATCCCCGACCCTGAACCCCGTAAACACGGCCAACCCCACCACGCAGATCAGTAAAAATGCGTTGATCAACGTCCCGGCATAAGGATATATCCGGGCAATCCCTATCCGCGCATTCTTATTATTATGCTCGCTCACCCGCTGCGTCCTGTAGTTGAACCACTCCTTCGCCAGCCTCCCCACACTATCCCCGCCCATATTATAGATCCCCAAAAACTCCGGCGGCGGTACCGCATACTTCACCGAGTTCGGCAGCAGGAACTCCGAAGCAAACTGCAATGGGTATTTCCTGATCAGATAAGCAGCATAATCAGCATACAACGGTCCCTCCGAAGCCCACCGCTTAAAGGCCGGCGTGGTTGTATCCCTGGCATACTGCCTCACCATATACTGCACCAACGGTCCCCGGCCATCCCATAGATAAAAGTATCCAGCCAAAGAATCCTGTTTAGTCAACTTCACCCTCTTCAGCGTATCCATATGCTCCCTCACCATCTTCTCCAGCTTGGCAAACCTCTCCGGAACCACCCCGCGTTCAGCGGCAGGTATATGCTCATACATATACAGCGCATTATTCGCCAGCTGCCACCCCCCAAAAGCCGAGAACTGCCTTTTACCCGTCACCTCCTGCATCTTGCCGCTCGTATGCATAAAAGACCCCAGCACCAGCGCCACCCCCAACCCCATACCGGCCAGTTTCCGCTGCCAGCTCTGCCGTGACAGGACAAAGGCCATCACCGCGATCAAAGGATAATAAATGGCATTATAGCGGACAGTGAAACAAGCCAGCAACAGGAGGGCCTGCACCCAGATCTGCCAGGGCCGCGGCTGGTATATGATCCACAGCAGGCTGGAGAGCCACAGCAGGCTGAGTCCGATAAAAAGAGCATCCGCCGATATATAATTGCTTATGTACAACGCCACGGGATTGAACAAAAAGAAGGCATACAGGATATTCTTCACCACCTTACCCGGCTTCAGGAAATACAACAGCGTGAATAAGAACACCAGCCCGCTGCACTGCATAAAGAAATATTGTATCCCCACCACCACCTTATCCGAATGGGTGAACACACTGATCTGCCGCAGGAACTTCGAATAGGCCACCGGCCACATATTGACATCCGCATTCGTATAGGCCGCCTCCAGGTAGCTGTATGAGTCCGGCATATAGTTCGCAAAAGGATACCGCATCTTGAAAAAGATGAATTGCAGCAGAAAAACAGTCAGCGCGATCAACACATACGCCCGGTTCCATTTGTTGCCCCAGACATAATCCACCCAATCCCGTATCCCCCGCCTGGCAGGCTTCTGAACCACATGTGGCTTCTCTTCCATAGCCCCCGTCTTCTCCTCATGATACTCCTGCTCCGTATTGATCGCCCACAGATTTGCCTTCGACACCTCCCCCGCTACAATGTTATCCACCGCCACCATCGCCGTCAGCATGCTATGATCCGCATTATTATATTTATGCATCCCATTCCTCCCCACCAGGAAAAGATTAACAAACCGGTCCGTAAAATCCCTGATCGTATCGAACTGATCATAGGTACCAAAATAAGCCGGATACGTCTTCTCCATTCGCTTCACCACTACATCCAGCACATCCGCCGAACGCGCCAGCTCCATTTTCTCCAATTCCTGGATAGCCAGCCCCTGAATAGCCGCATCATCCAACGCCCAGAAATCATCCGTCTTATTACAGAAATACTCCATCCCGATCCAGGTAGTATGAGGGTCCGCCACCATCCCATCTCCCCAGTTATTATAGATCATTAGCCGCCCTACCTTTACATCCCGCTCCTGGATATAGATCCAGTTATCTTTCAGCTCCAGCTTCTCGTACCCTCCCCGCCCGTTACGGACAGACAGCTGCCGCAGCAGCACACCCACGTTGATAAAATCCCGGTATTGCAAACCCGCCGCCACTTCCCGCACACTCCCGGGGACCTCCCCGTCAAAACCCGCGATCAGCTCCTGCACCGGCATCGTGGAGAAAAAATACTCCCCTTCCCAGACCCTTACCTCTCCCGTAACACTATCGACAGTAGTCACCGCTTCGATCATATCCCCCGACCGGCATATCTGCGTGACATCCTGGTTCAGATATAGTTTCCCTCCCCGCTCCTCCACCTGGCGGGCCACTTCCTCCCATAAAGAACCAGGCCCCTTCTTCGGATACAGGAACTGCTCTATCAGACTGGTCTCCGTCTCTTTCTGTCCCAGGTCGGCTGCCCCCCTGCCGGTCTCTCCCGGCTCTCCGCCCCGTTTTCGGGCAAAGCTCCTGACAGCCTGGGCAATCGCCTTGCTCAACGACACCCCCTTGATCCGCTGCGCCCCCCACTCCGCCGAGATCTCGTGACAGGGTACGCCCCAAACCTTCTCCGTGTAATCTTTAAAGAACAGCAGATACAGCTGCCGGCCGAATTTATTAATGATAAAATCCTCCAGGCTCTTCTCCGGCTTGCGGGGGAACAGCCGCACCCAAAGAAAGGACAGCAGTATCTTAATGGTGCGAAACAACCCCAGCGTTCGCAACATCTCGAAGCTCAACTGTAAAGGATAAGCAAAGAACTTGCGAAGAAAATAGATCCGCGTCAGCCGCTGTATCACCAGCATCACCTTATCCGGGTCTCGAACCGACCCCGATTGGCCGTCAAAAGTCTCACCCGACCCGTCAACAGCCGCAGCCTTCCCACCCCCCACCGTCCTGCTCTTATTTTGATAGCTGACAACAGCCTCCCCCGAACCCTCTAAAGGAAAAAGCCTTAACCACCATTCCATCACCCTATCCGACTTCGAAAAAAATCGATGCGGCCCCATATCCATCCTGTTCCCCTTGTAATCCATGGTGCGCGATATCCCCCCGATACAAGCACTCTTCTCCAGCACAATGGGAAGAATATCCGTGCGCTGCAATAGCTCGTACGCAGCCGTTAGTCCCGCCGGACCCGCACCTATTATTATCGCTCTCTTTTTGCTCATAGTAATTTCTTTATGACGTTCATAAAACTTCATTTCAGGAAAAAATCTTCCCTCTGGCGCCCAGCCGCGCACCATACCCGTTACACACAGGCATGCCGCTGACATGACACGCGCAACACATTATGCACAGTCGTCAGTAAATCTCATGCAGTAAGACCTTAGAAAATTGCTACTACTTCACCAGTGGGGTTGAGTTGAATTTCTCAAGAGTTGAATAGAAAGGATCATTGCCTTATAAAGGACGAACATGATCCCGCAGATTAGACCTGGTCAAACATCGGGCACTTTGCACTTTCTTCATATGGATAAGTTTTAAACTAAAACAAATCTACAACATACATCACCCGCTTTCCAAATTTTGCTATATACATATCGGCAGATTCAATTCACCGATCCGTCGGCTTTTTCTGAGAGTTTTTCTTTAGCCGCCGATAAGGCCCTGTATCGCGTAGGCGACATCCCATGCCACCTTGTAAAGACACGCGTAAAAGAGCTCAGCTTCTTATATCCGCACTCCAAGGCTATCAGCTTCACAGACTCATCCGTCTCCTTTAAAAGACCACGCGCCTTATTCATTCGCATTTGCGATATAAAAGCATGCACCGTAATATTGAACAGCTGATTGAATCCCTCTTGCAGCTTCGTTCGGTTGAATCCAAACTCCCTACAGATGGATCGCACAGGAACATCCTTCGTAAAATTATTTTCAAGGAATTGCCGGATCTCCTGCAGCGTGGCAATGTCTCTCCGCTTAGTGATCATAAATAAAAAGATTGGTTTAATGGCTGGTCAGAACTTAGCGCTACTGCCTAATCAGGATCTTAGCGATTGTCAGAGCAAGGGGGGAAAAGAATTACACAAATATCGGCAACGTCGCCGCAATGACATTGCGGTAACATAAAGGTTATAATAAAATAAAGGATAAATATTATTGGGGATCGAACAAATCTTTCATAGCTCGCCTCGCGGCATAGTATCCACACATACCATGTACGCCTCCACCCGGTGGCGTAGCCGCACTACATATATATATTCCTTTACTCGATGTCCGGTACGGCGAAGAACGCAAGGCCGGCCGGGTAAAAAGCTGCCGCACATCGATAGCCCCGCCATTGATGTCCCCACCAATATAGTTAGCGTTATAAGACTCCAATTGCGAAGTGTTCATCACATGCCGCGCAAGGATCCTGTCCCTGAATCCCGGAGCAAACCGCTCGATCTGCCTTTCTATCGTCTCCGTCATATCTTTGGTAGACCCATTCGGCACATGACAATAAGCCCAGCCCGTATGCTTTCCTTCCGGAGCCCTCGTCGCATCGAACAGGCTCTGCTGCGCCAGCAATATATATGGCTTTTCAGGATGCCCCCCATCCCATATCGTCCGCTCCGATGCTACGATCTCTTCCAGCCGCCCTCCAATATGCACCGTTCCCGCCCGCCGGCACTCCTCCGCCGTAAATGGAATAGGCCCATCCAATGCCCAATCGATCTTGAAAACACCCATGCCATATCGATACCGCTCCAGCTGCCATCGATATAAAGAGCTCCATCGATGCCCTCCCAGTCTCAATAGCTGCCGGGGCGTAAGGTCCAGCAACACCGCACGGGAAGAAGGTAGCTGATCGAATGACGTCACCTCGAAGTTCGTCTGGATCTTTCCCCCCAATGAAATAAAATAGGACGCCAGCGCACGTCCCAAAAATGCCGTCCCGCCCTTCGGCAAAGGCCATCCCTTGAGATGTCCCGATATCATCAATACCAGTCCGATAGCAGCCGTCGTCTCATTCGTCAAAGGCAGCATGGAGTGCGCCGCCATCCCAGCCCATAATCCACGAGCGGCCTCCGTCTGCCACCGCCGCGCCAGCCTCACCGCGGAAGGCAACGCCTTCAATCCAAACGCCGCCATCAAAAGAGGATGCTTGGGAAAATGCAACGGCCCCAGCACATCCGAAGCGATAGAAGGCCAATCCCTCACCAGCGGATCGAACAGCCGTCTGTACACCCCTTCATCGGCGCCCAACAATCGGGCAGTGTCGGGAACAGAACCCTTCAACACCGCCGCCGTCCCGTCATCAAAAGGATGCGCCGCCGACACAGGCGGATAGATATATTCCAGTCCATGCTGCTCCAACGGCAATGTGCTAAAGAAAGGCGAGTTCGCAGCCATAGGATGGATGGCCGAACAGACATCATGTACAAAACCCGGCAACGTCAGCTCCGCGCTTCGCATACCCCCGCCTATCTCCGCCCGTGCTTCTATCAATAGCACGGAAAGCCCTTGCTGTTGTAAAGCAATGGCGGCAGCCAATCCGTTCGGACCGCCCCCAACCACCACCGCGTCAAAATCTGTCTTGCCTGTCTTACCCATTGTCCACCGAATATAACGCTATTTCATGCTTAAAAAGCAGTTATCGTACTTTGACGTCCCTCCACCAGCGGATACTTCTTGTCGCGCCTGTCCAGCACCACATAGATGGAATCCGAGAACTCATTGATCCCCGACAAGATGATCCTGTCATCCGTGGGCCGGCTGTAATGCAGCGTCATGCGTTCATCACGGGCATTGATATTCTTATTCTGCAGATACAGCACCTGGTTCACCGTATCGGCTTTGTAATAGAAATAGCGCCGCTCACCCGCCATCCCTCCTACTTCCCAACGGGTGACGCCCAGATCGCGGGAGGCTTTCAGACCCGCCAGCCTTCCTCCCAATTGCGTCTCCGGCTGGTTGAGCTGCCTGTTCTTCCGGTCATTCTTGACACGCAGCGGCGAATACCCGATCATCCGGTCGGCAACAGCCCCCCTATTCGTCTTATAAGCGAGAGAAGACCATGACTCGAAGATGGCGTCCTGCCACCGGACAGAATCCTTGGGACTATAGGCGATCGGCTTCCCGTTCAGCCTGAACTCCGTGACATTATAATAGCCCTTCGTCCCGGCCAGCCCCGGCGAGCTGGGGATATTGTAGTTGTTACCGTTGAAAAACCCATACGCCCACAACGCAGCGGCCACGAATACGAACAAAACATTGCCCACTACCTTCAACCCGCCACGGGTCCATCGTTGCCACGTTGCCGACAGATCGGGATAATACCGGTAAGGCGCCACATCCTTCTCCCGCACCAGCAGGTTCCATATCTTGGGAAGATCATACCACGCTATGAAAAGACCGATCAACGCAAAATAAGCGGCCGGCACCGCCACACCCGCATCATACGCATGATTGGCGATACAGATATTGAAGGTCACCACCGCTGCCAACGCAGCGCCCAGCACGGCCGTCTTTCGATGCAGCAGCAACAGCCCCGGTACGATCTCCGCGAATCCTAAAAAAACAGTGTAGCCGAACGACACCCCCACATGACTCCAATACAGCTTCTTCTCCGCCATATCCACGAAAGGCGTGTTCAACATCCCCACCGTCGGATACACCATCTGCATGGGGAACGCCTTCTTGAGCCCCCATCCGATCATCCCATATGCCAGACGATAACGCGCCAATACCCGTATCCAATAATACAGGTTGCTGTACTGCGTACGACGCCTGTCCAACAACGACCACACTGTCCCGCCAAGCACGGCCACGCCAAACACCAATATCAGGTTGATATAATTGTACAATCCGAAAACCCCTTCCTCGCTCTCGATGGTCACGATCTGAGGCGGCCAGAAAGCCACGATCTCCTGGAAATCGTTGTACGTGATCTTCGACAGCTTCAGGCCGAACAGCCGCTGGTAAAAGGCCGGATACGTAGGTATGCACAAAAAGAGGAAATACAAAAAAGCTATCCTGAAAGCTATCTTCTGATAATTCTTCCAGGGAGCCCTCCCGGGCTCGCCCAGTGGCGCCACATATACAGGTTGGCGTACAGGCTTATCTATGCTAAGGGTAGTTGACATAATGCGTTTATTAAATTTTTACCGGATGACGACGGCCTTCGAACATCATATATTTCTTATTGATCTTTTCCAGCACCACATGGATGGAATCCCTTTGCTCATTGATCCCCGAGAGGACAATAGTGGAATCATTGGGTCTAAAATAGCTGAGCAGCATCTGCTCGTTGCGTAGCTGGCTGTTCTTGTTCTGCAGATGCAGCACCTGGTTCACCGTATCGGCTTCGTAGTAGAAATAATGCCTGCCCCCAAAACCCGCCAGCTCATAATTGCGGTCGATATCCTTTTCATGATAAGCTTCGCCGCTGCTCTTGTCGACCACCACGGGCCGGTTATCCCGGATAGTCAAAGTAGACCACCTCTCGAACACCACGTCCTGCCACCGCACGGGGTCGGTCTTGGAATAGGCCAGCGTGTCCTTGTTCAACACGAATTCCTTTACATTGTACACCCCAAAGGCGTTGCTAAGACCCGGCGTATGCGGGATCTTGTAGGGATCGCTCGCATAGCTGTCGAACGTCCTCCAGGCAAACAATACCACGAAAAAGAGAAAGGCATAACGCAATCCCAGCCTCAGCCGGCGCAACCGCGCATCCGACAGGTCCGGTACGAACCGGCTGGCCCTCGTGCCCTTTTCCTTCACCAGCAGATTATACAGCTTGGGGATATCCTTTACGAACAGGAAGGCGGCCATCAGCACGATAAAGGTGCTCAGCTCCTGCTCGCCGATGTCGTAAAAGCCGTTGGCTACCGCGACGTTACCTATAAATCCAAATATCAGCCCCACCCCGAAGGTCACCGTCCTCCGGAAGAATAGCAGGAAAGCCGCCAGGATCTCCACAAATCCTAAAAATGCCTCGTAATGCGGAGAGATACCCAGCGTTTGAAAATAGATCTTCCAGGCATAAAAATCCCCATAATTGGTCAGCAGGTTGCTGAGAGAAGGGTAAGGCATTTGCAAGGGGAACAGCTTGATAAATCCATAGGTCACCAGCACCAGCGCCAGCCGGTAACGGACGATCACCCGCAGCCAATAGTACAGCTGATCATACTCTTTCCTTTCCTTGTCCAGCCGGCCCCAGATCACAGCTCCGATGATGGAAAGAAGGATCACGATCCCCCAGTCGGCAAAGCTTCCGATACCATAAGCAGGTACGCTATCCGCCGGAAGGATATGCAGCTGATACTTGGACAGCTCGAACAGGTAATGGAAATGCAGATGTCCCCAGTCGATAGAGAACAGCTCCCGCCAGAACTTCCAGTCCAGCGGAAGGATCAAAATAGTAAAGAAGAGAAAAAAGAACCTGAACAGTATCTTCTCCCAGTTCTTCCATGCAGTGGTGGTTTTAATATCAGTCATACAGTCGTTTTAATATCCAGGATTTTGATCAAGAGTTGGATCAGCTTGTCTTTCGGGCGTGGGTATGGGAAACACATACCGGCGGACATCATTCACATTCAGCACCGTCGCCGCCCTTCCCGTACGCACCAGGTCGAACCACCGCTGCGGCTCCAGCGCAAACTCCACCCTTCGCTCGCTTTCGATGGCCGTCAAAAGCTCATCCTGTGTCGCCGCAGTAGAAGGAGCCACTCCCGCACGTGCCCGCACCGCATTCAGATCGGCCAGGGCGCCGGTAAGATCATTGTTCTGCTGCGCGCGCGCCTCCGCCCTGATCAGCCATAATTCCGCGATTCGGATCACATACCCCGGGTCCGTACCGTTACTCTGCGGATACAATACACCCAGCGCCTTTGTACCCGAAATGCTGATCAACGCGCTCCGGTTCCCTCCCACGGCAGGGTCTGTCAGCAGCTGCCGCACCGAGTCGTTCGGGACATAGTTACCGCCCGACTTCCAGTTGCTGAACATCGGGTTGGGATAAGTAGTGCTATAGGACAGCTCGAAGACGCTCTCCGTCGTATTGGTCTTCGTAAAGAAAGTATTGTAAGGCGTCACCAGCTTGTAGTTAGCGCTGTCTGCTATCAGCTTCCCCGCGTCCGCCTCCGCCTGCGCCCATTGTTTCAGATACAATTCCAGTCTTGCCCGCAATGCCCACACCGTCTTTTGCGTAGCCCGGTCGCGCACCGTCGTCGCAGGCAGCAGCGGCTCCGCCGCATTCAGATCGCTCAGCGCCTGTGCATACACATCCGCCTGCGTGCTACGGACCTTACCCTGCTTATCCGATACTTTCTGGGTGGGCTCCAGGAACAGCTGCACCCCTCCGAATGTCCGGGCCAGGTCGAAATAAGCCAGCGCCCGGATAAAATATCCTTCTCCCAACAGTTGGTTGCGATACGCCTGCGTCAGCGTGGCATCCTTTATGGCCGGCACTTTCGCAATGACGAAATTGGCCTGGTTGACGACTTTATAAATAGCCGCCCACACCGTCTCCAGATCGTTGTTATCCGCCGTCAGGGTGTGATAGAGGAATTGCAGCTGGCTGGCGCCCGACTGCGTATAGGTCAGCGCATTGCCCGACAGCAGCGCGTCGAACTGGAAGGTCGCCCCATAATAGCCCGAAGCAGACAGGCTCCGGTAGGTGCCCCTTACCGCATTCTCCGCGGAAGCCTTGTCCGTAATGGTCTGGTCGTCCGACACGGCATCCGTCGGCTGCACATCCAGGAATTTGTGGCAGGAGCTGAATACGATCAACAACAATATGATATAGCTTTTTTTCATGTTGAATTCTTTAGAGTGTTACGTTAATGCCTACCTGCACGCTCCGTGGCTGGGGTGGCGTACCCTGGTCCAGGCCGGGCGCATTCTGATTATTGCCTACATTGATCTCGGGGTCGGGACCCGAATATTTGGTCAGCAGCCACAGGTTCGTCGCTACTACATATACCCGCAGCTTTTCCAGCTTCCATCTTTCTACCAGCTCCGAAGGCAGCGTATATCCAAGGGACAAGGTTTTCAGCCGCAGGAAAGAACCATCCTCCAGGAATCTGCTGTTCTGCTCGATGAGATAGTTATTACCCACGCTCGTTACCCTCGGCACATCCGTGACCTGCCCTGCATGCGTCCACCGCGCCAATTGGCTTTTGGTATCGAATCTTCCCGCAAATCCGCTCGACGGCTGCCCCTGCTTCTCTCCGAGGAACCGGTTGTAGTTGATCAGCTTGTTGCCGTATTGAAAGGAAAAGAATACGCCCAGATCAAAGTCTTTATAGCTGAAATTATTGGTGATACCCCCAAAGAACTTCGGCATCGCATTGCCGATGATCCGCCTGTCCGCCGTGGTCAGCGTTATATTCTTGCTGTAGGTGGGCGAATAAGAGGTCTTGCCATCCGCCGTCCAGAACACCGAATTGCCCGTCTGTGGGTCCACATACAGCTGCTGGTACAGCCAGAAAGAATACATTGCATACCCTTGCTGATCGATCAGCCAGTTCCGGCTATAGAAAGAGATGGGCGTCGTCAGCCGGATGATCTTGTTGTAATTCCCGGAAATATTGAAATTGGTAGTCCATTTGAAGTCCTTGCCCCGGATATTCACCGTGGAGATAGCCAGCTCATATCCTTTGTTGCTGATCTCCCCCGCATTGGACAGCTGCGTCGTATAGCCCGTGGAAGAAGGCACCGGGAGGTTCAGCAATGCATCCCGCGTACGCTTGGAATACAGGTCCAGCGAAATATCCACTCTGCCTTGCAGAAGCCCCAGGTCCACACCGGCATTCAGCTGCGCCGTGCTTTCCCATTTCAGATCAGGGTTGGCCAGCTGCAAAGGCGCCGTACCCGCCTGGTCCCCGCCGCCCACGTTATTGGGATAGCCGGCCGAGCCCGTCCAGAGCCCTTTGGCCGCAAAATCATTGATCCCATTCTGATTGCCCGTAATGCCATAGCTGGCGCGCAGCTTCAGGTTGTTGATGGAAGAGACATTCTTCAAAAAGCTTTCTTCCTTCAATCGCCAGGCAGCGCCCACAGCCGGAAAATATCCCCAGCGATGATCCGCCCCGAATTTGGAAGAGCCATCCGCCCGTATCGTAGCCTCGATATAATACCGGCCCTGATAATTATAATTCACCCGGGAGAAAAAAGATGTCAGCGTGTTCTTCGATGCATCCTCCGAGGCCGAACGGTTGGCGGCAGCTGCTATCAGCTTATAGGCATCGCTGGGGAAACCCGTGCCCGCAATATAGCTCGCATAATAGTTATTGCCTTGCAGCGTATTGCCGATCAGCACGCCAAAATTATCCTTGCCGGTGAGACTGTTCGAATAGGACAGCGTCTGCTCATTGACCCACCCCGTTTGCTGGATCATATTGGACTTCGCCTCCCCTGCCGTAGCCGAACCTATCTGTGTCTTTGAATTATAGTACTCCCATTCATGATAATGATTATAATCCAATCCCCAGCTGCTGCGGAACTTCAAACCCGGTAAGATCTCCGCATCCAAATAGAAATTACCTATATAGCGAAGACTCGTGGTCCACTGCGCGGGGTTTTCCACCAGCACCTCCGTATTGTCGAAATTGGCCCACCGCAAAGGATTGCCGTTGGAATCATTGGTAGGCAGATAGCTCGGCGTTTGGAGGGCGGATTGAAAGATCCCCGCATCCGGACCGTTCCCATCCCGCAGCTGCAGCCGCTTGGTGCGGGAGAATAGATTGCTCACGCCTATCTGCACCCTGTCGCCCAGCTTCGAATCCAGGTTGATCTTCAACCCGGCCCGCGTAAAATTCGCCGGACGGATCACTGCCTCCTGATCTGTATACGAAGCGCCGATATAATAACGCGTCACAGGGCTTCCCCCCTGGAAAGACAAGTCATAGTTCTGTAAGGGCGCCGTACGCAGCACCTGGTTCATCCGTGTGTCGGAGTAGCTGCCCTGATCCGAAGGGTTGCCGCGAAAGGTCGTCGCGCCGGGATTCCAGGTCCCGTTAGGAGCCCGTTGAAAAGGCTCGTTGGCCACCGTCTGGTTGAGGGTCGGATCGTCGATACCCGAGTTCACCCATGTCTCGTTGGCGATCAGGGCATGTTCCGGACCGCTCGTCACCTTCCACAGCCTGCTCCTGTCCACGGAAGCGAGACCGTAAGACGTGTTCAACGAGATCTTCCGGCGCGCGTTGAACCCGCCCCGCTTCGTGGTGATGATCACAACCCCATTGGCGCCCCGGGAGCCATAGATAGCCGTCGCCTCCGCATCTTTCAGCACTTCGATGCTCTCGATGTCCGCGGAAGCGATATCCGCCAGCGGCGAGGTCGTCTTCTCACCCAGGTTGACGGGACCCGCCACGCCATTACCCGAAGGGTTCTGGGACGACAACGTGTTGCTGTTGATAAATACCCCATCCACGATATATAAAGGGTCATTGCTCGCATTGATGGAAGTAGAGCCACGTACCCGGATCCGAACGCCTTCGCCGGGCACTCCCGATTGGGAATTCACCTGCACCCCCGCCGCCTTACCCTGCAGTTGCGCGTCGAAGCTGGCTACAGGCACCTGTTTCGTCTCCTCGGCATTTACCTTCACGATGCTCCCGATAAGGTTCTTACGCGTCTGTGTCCCATACCCCACTACCACCACATCATTCAGCTGACTGCTCGACTCCTGCAGGTACACCCCGACAGAGCCCGTATTGGTAATGGTATCCTGCTTCGTCTGATATCCCACGAACGATACCAGCAGCACGAATGGAGGCTTCTGACCCGTGACGAATTTGAACTCGCCATTCTTGTCCGTCACTACCTCATGCGTAGTCCCGATGATATGCACCGTAGCCCCGGGCAACACCAGCCGGGTCCGCGCGTCATACACTTTCCCCTGCAATGAAATATTGTTGTTCTGAGCCTTTAAACCGCCGGCCGCAGCCAGCATCACACTAATTAAATATAGATATGCTTTGTTCATACAGTTTGTTTTGGCAATAAATTTCCAGGCCCCCGAAAGGGCTGCTCGAAAAGATGGTCGGTCGCAAAGAGGGAGATTAACAACAGTAGCGGTCGCCGCTGAAGAGTATATACCTGACCACCCGTTTTTTTTGCCCGCATATGTACACAGCGGGAGAATGAAGCTGATTCATGAGCCTTGTGTTGACTGATGGGAATGAAAAACAAACTACGGTGGTAATAGCTTATTTTATTAGTCCACTAATTTAGTAGGGTAAAATTATACAGCGATTCCCGAATCTCCAAATTAAATTTTATTAAGCCCCCTTTTTTGATTGTACGAGATAGAGTCCCGCTATCACCAACGCCATCCCTGAAATAGTATAAAGACCGATAGGCTCCTTCATCACCACATGCGCGATGAGGAATCCCGACACAGGACAAAGGAACAGCCAGAAGGAAGCCTTGGCCGCATTGTCCCGGAGAAGATAAAGCCATAGCTGCACCGCGCCTATCGACACCGGTATGGCCAGCCAGAGCACAGCGCCGATGCTCCGCATATCCCATACGTTATAGGCAGGCTTGTAGGTCCACAAGGCAAACGGCAATAAAAACAGCCCTCCCAATAAGGTCTGCCAACCATTTATCGCCAGTATGGAAAGATCGCCCCACGGGCGTTGCGCAAAATAAAGGACGCCCGCCGAGTAGGCCAGCATGCTCGCCAGCAGGATCAGTAATCCCCCCGGCGTTGCCGAACTGTTTTGCAACAAAGGCCAAGCGGCCAGCACAACCCCGACGCTGCACAACGCCAGGCTGAAGATGGTATAAAGCTTTATGGATTGACGAAAGAACAGGGCCGATATAAGATTGATAAACACGGGATTAGTGGCAACGGACAAAGACCCCAGCCCCGGAGGGACGTGCTGCATCGCCACCACATAAAGACCCAGGTAGATACTGATATTTAACAACCCGTACACAGCCAGCTGCCCCCATTCTCCAACTTTTGGCAATCGGCTTTGTAGTATTATATGAGCCACTATCAACATCAGTCCCCCCGCCACAAAAAATCGAGGGATGCAGATCGATAACGGTTGGGCCGATTCCAGCCCGATCTTGGTAGCCGTGGAAGCAGACGACCATAATATAGCAAAGACCAATCCCGAAACAAACAACAAAATCCTTTTTTTCAACCTACGGAATTATTTAAATTTATAATATGAAACTATTCACATTGCTCCTGTCACTACTGGTAACTTGTACTACCCATGCACAGGATAACGACACAGCTAAGACAGCGGCTATAAAGGCTCTTGTGGATTCTCAAAATTATGTCTTCGTCGCTCAGAGCGCGTTACCCATGAGCGGGCGCGTCCGGCAGCTCACATCGGACTACGATCTGAGAGTGACAAAAAGCTCGATCGTCAGCTATCTGCCCTATTTCGGACGGGCCTACACCGCGCCCATCGATCCAACCAAAGGCGGCATCCAGTTCACCTCCAAAGACTTCGAATACACCGCCAAACCCCGTGACAAAGGCGGCTGGGATGTATCGATAAAGCCAAAGGATTACCGGGACGTCCAGCAAATGTCCCTCAGTATCTCTTCCACCGGCTATGCCACCCTGCAGGTCACTAGCACCAGCAGACAGCCCATTTCGTTCAATGGCATCATCCGTAAATCCGGGAATCGCCGTTAGGCGATCCCTGGCCGGCAGGTCCACAGGCCTCTCTAAGGCAACAGCTCCGCAAACCTCCACTGCGTCGCAAACTCCGGTCGCAGCGGCTGCCCCGTTATGGTCGCCCTGAACATCTCTATCGGCATCGTCCCCTCATGTAAAAAAGCGTCGTGAAAAGCCTTGTCCGTCATCTTTCCTCCATCCACGATCTCATGATGCAACGCCCTTAGCTGCAGCCCGCCCATCATATAGGCAATTTGATACAACGGACCATAATCCCCATGGAATGATCGCCGCACCTCCGACTCCGCGCTGAATCGCTCATGCCCCACCTTCTCCACCAGGAAGTCCACGCACTGCGCGGGCGTCCACTTCCCAAGATGATAGTTCAATGAAAAGATGATACGGGCGCACCGGTGCATCCTCCAGAACAACGCCCCGATCTTCTCCTCCGGCGTAGCCTGAAAACCCTTATCCCACAACAGCATCTCCCAATACAAAGCCCAACCCTCCACCGAGAAAGGCGTATCGAACAGCCAGCGATAGGACTTATACCGGCGGTTCATAAAACCCTGCAAATTATGCCCCGGTATCAGCTCGTGAAAGACGGTAGCATGCGAGAACCCATAGTTGTTGCTGCGCATGCTCATCACCTTTATGCTGTCCGGCATATCATTCGTAGGGAAGGCTATTAGTATCGACTCGCCCCCCAGAAAGAAAGGCGCGAAACGCTGTTCCTCCGGCGTAAGCATAAACATCCGCCAGGCCTCCTTCGCCATCGGTGGAATAGTCACCAGGTCCTTGCCTTCGATAAACTGAATGGCGCCTTCCGCCAGGTTATTGACCATCTCCGGCTGCCCTCCCGGAAGCGCATGATGCTCCTTTATCTTTTCCAGCGCCGCCTTCCAGTTATCACCATACCCCAGCGCCGCGGACGCCTTCTTCATCTCCACCTCGCACCAGGCGAACTGTTTGTTGGCTATATCCACCAGGTCCTTCGGTCCATAAGGCACCATCTCATATTGCAGCAGCTCCTTCAATTTATCCTCCCCGATAGGATTCACCGCGTCCGTCGCCTTGACCATCCCGCCCACATAGGCTCTATAAGCCGCCAACACCGAATCGGCCACATGATTGGGCGCCTTGACCCACCAGGTATAGGCAGGATCATACCCTTCATAAAAAGTCTCCACATTCTTAAGACCCTCCCGGATACTTTCCGTCACATCGACGATCATCTTGATCTGCGCCCTCGACAAAGGCGCATGCTTATCCAGCCGTTGCCGCGCCAGCCTGATCTCATAACCCACGCTGTCCAATGTCCGTGCGACAAGCTGTGCATCCGGGGTATGCCCCCTGCGACGCCTGATCTGTATATCCATGAGATTTTGCGCATACGGCAATGCAAACGCCACCGAATCATATACCTTTTCCGCCTGGTCTATCTCCAGCAGGGAATGCTTCAACGTTCGCTGCCACAGGATATAATCCACCTTGTCCGACGTGCTCAGCGCATCGAAGGACAACGCCTGCAGACTCGCCAGCGCCTCCTGGTGCAGTCGGCGGAATCTGTTGTAGTATTCCGGGCTGTTGGGAAAAATATACACCTTGGAAAGATCCTCCATGTCCGCCTCGTAATGGGCGATCATTTCGGGAAGAAGATCGGCCGGAGGAGCCGGAGCTGCCACCACGCGAAGAGTGATAAGAAGGACAAAAGCGCCCAGCCGGCAACAATGTTTACCCATGCAATTAATTTGGCTAAATATAGCCATTTTACTGCTGATAGCTGCCGAAGAGCTTCACCAGCCTGTCCGGATAATCGGAGATGATCCCATCCACTCCCATATCTGCCAACATCTTCATATCTTTCTCTTCGTCTACTGTCCAGGGCAGGACAGCCACTTTTCGGTCATGCGCCTCCTTTACCAGCTCCGCATTCACCAGCAGATAATTGGGACTATAGATGGTCGGGGTAAAACCTAGCCGCTCGATATTTTTGGCAAATCCGTCCTTGTTCTCCACCAGCAGCGCCGTCACCATGCCGGCATCCATCCTATGCAGCACCTGCAGGGTCCTGGGGTCGAATGACTGGATCGTCACCCTGCTGGCGATCCCCTTTGATTGTATAACGCCCATCAACAGCTCCACAAACCGCTCCGGCTTCGGATGATAGATATCGTCCCCCGCAGGCGACGACTTCGTCTCCATGTTATAATACACAGGTTTCAGATGATGCTCCTTTACATAAGCCTCCACACTGTCGATAAGATCGACCAATAGCGGCTTGTGCGTCACGATAGCAGCCTGCTCCGGGAATTTTGGATAAGGACGTCCGCCCTCCGTGTACCCCGCTATCTCCTTATAGGTCATCTTGTACAGCGTCAGAGATTTCTCCCTGTCCTTTGGAAAGGTCGATCCATCCGGATTGGACATGATATCCGCATTCATAAACAGATCATGCGACACCACTACCTGCCCATCCGATGAGATCACACAATCCAGCTCCAGGGTCCGCGCCCCCAACGCCACCGCATGCAGCATGGCAGGAATGGAATTCTCAGGCATCAGCCCCCGCCCTCCGCGATGAGCTTGCAGATCCGGCTTCGACTGCGCATGGGCGGAAATAGCCATCGCCAGGGCAATTAGAATAATAGAATGCTTCATACCGCAAATTCCTAAAAAAAACCGATATCTCCATTACCTTCATATTAATCCCCGGTAACGCCCCGATCACCTCCCAATATTATTAATAGTCTATTATTTTTATGGACTATTAAATAGATTTGCCTATTATTGCACTCAAGTATCTAAAACGCTCCGACTATGGCCGAAAACAATGCTCCCCTCGCCAGCCAGGACCTGGCAGCAACCAGGAAACCCCTGTCCCTTCTTCTAACCGAAGACTGGTGGGCAGTCATTCTCGGAGGGCTGATCATATTGGGCGTGTTGATTTTCAACGGCAATGATATAAGCTTTCATCTCCCCTCCTATCAGTGGAGCACGACAGAAGAGCTTTTCAGTAAAGTCCTATCCCCCGCCAACCTGCTCCTTATCCTGGAGACCGGGATCGTTTTTCTGGCGCTGGCGGCATTTTCCGTGACATCCTCCGGTGGCAATATCAAATGGTTTGCCGCGGGTTTCAGCGTGCTGTACCTGCTGATCGTCCTCTCCTTCATCATCGCCGGGAACAAAACAATGGCTTATTACGGTCTGGAATACGTAGTCTTCGCGCTGCTCATCGGCCTCGTGCTGGGTAACTTCACCCGGCTGCCGGACTGGTTACGCGAAGCCGTCCGGTCGGAATTCTATATCAAGACAGGGCTCGTTATCCTCGGCACTACCATATTGTCCTCTGATCTCGTCAAAGCCGGTCTCCCGGGCATCGTACAGGCAATGATCGTGGTCTCCGTCGTCTGGTTCTTTTCCCTATGGCTGAGCCGGAAGCTCAAGGTGGACGACGAATTTGGCATCATCCTGGCCTCGGCCGTATCCATCTGCGGGGTATCCGCGGCTATTGTCGCCGCCGGTGCGATCAACGGTGATAAAAAGAAATTGTCCTACGTCACTACCCTCGTATTGCTGATGGCCATCCCCATGCTGATCATCCAGCCATGGATCATCAAAATATTCCATATCCCCGAGATAGTAGGCGGCGCCTGGCTGGGCGGAACGCTCGATACAACGGCATCCGTGGCAGCGGCAGGCCAGATGGTAGGACCGGCAGCCATCAAGGCTGGCGTGATCGCGAAATTCTCACAAAACGTATTCATAGGCGTTGCCGCATTCTTTATTGCCATCTGGTGGGCCTATCGCAAGCCAAAAACAGCGGAAGGCGACGGCGCCCAGACAGCCAAAGCGGACACCCGGACAGCCAAAGCCGAACGCCCGGGCCTGAAGCTGGTATGGGAACGGTTCCCGAAGTTCGTCATCGGGTTCATCGGAGTGTCGCTGATCTTCTCCTTCCTCCTGTCTCCCGCCACCGTAAAAAGCGTGGCCCCCATCCTGAACAGCCTTCGCACCGTATGGTTCGCGCTGGCATTCGTTTCCATCGGTCTCGAAGCAAAATTCACCGATCTGGTGAAGGTACAGGGAGGGCGACCGGCATTCACCTTCATAGGCGCTCAGATCTTCAATATTATCTGGACCCTCTTATGGTCCTATCTGCTATTTGGCGGATACATCTTCCCCGTGCCGGATTTCAAATAGCCGCCCCCCATTAACCTCGCCCCTAACCTGCTTCCTCTGGAAATAATTCATCGTATTATTACTTTTCCGTATCTTTTCCGTACACCAAAACACTTTTTATGAACAAGCTAACCTTTGCCTTGCTCACCGTTACAGCCCTTTGTTTCTCCCATCCCACACAGGCCCAGAGTGACGACGACATGAAAGCCATGATGGCATATGCCACTCCCGGCGACATTCATAAAATGATGGCCAGGTCCGTAGGCGTCTGGACAGCCGATATCTCCATGTGGATGGAGCCCGGCGCCCCACCCATGACCTCCACCGGGGAAATGAAAAATGAAATGATCCTCGGCGGCCGCTACCTCAAAGGCACCAACACCGGAAATTTCATGGGCCAGCCCTTCGAAGGCATCAGCATCACCGCCTACGACAACGCTAAAAAGATGTTCGTCAACAGCTGGATCGACAACATGGGCACAGGTATCATGACCCTCACCGGCGCCTGGGACAACGCCACCAACAGCATCACCTTCACAGGTACCATGGTAGACCCCGCCTCAGGCAAGGACATTCCCATTCGCCAGGTCCTCAAAATGGTGGATGACAATCACCAGACCATGGAAATGTATGCCAACATGGGCCCCGATGGAAAGGAGCACAAAACGATGGAGATAAAATTTACAAGAAAATAAAAGATCCCCGGCTGGTTCCTGCACAAAAAAGATACCCGCCGGGGAAATGATCTTACACGCCTCTACTGCGAAGTGATGGTCCAGCCTTCTTTCCTGCCGGAAGGCCCCGTCGGTAAAAAATAAGTGGCAAAGAACCTATCGCTATCCTGGTCCAGCAGCCGCAATGCCGCATCGATGTCCGGACTGCCGCCCTGGTTCGTACGGTCTTTTTCCAACAGGCTCCTCATTTCATCCACATGCTCACGCCGTATGCCCCCGCTTCTCACCACCTCCGCCAGATTGGTTTCCCGTAAATGATAAGCATAGGCCAGCGTTCTCTTTTTTACACCATCCAGCTCATACATGCTTTTCACGAACACATCCCTGTATCTCGAAGGCGCCTTGTCCCTCACACCCGACGCCACCTTGATGGCAGCCTCCATCTTCAGAGCAGCCTGCTCGCACCGTAGCTGTATATCCTCCCGCATCCAGAAATTGGGCTGCGCCGTATCGTCCGTACGCATAAAGGAAGTTCTCCTCGTAGACTGCCAGGAAGGGGTCTGCCAGCTTGCGCCCTTCAACACCGCAGCCGTCAGCAGATGCGCGGGGTCGCTCCTGCCTATCTCTCTCGCCAGCCACGAGACATCCCATGGATACAATGCTATCGCCTCCGATGCAAGCCTCCAGTATAAGGCCATATCCTTTGCCGCCGCTGCTCCATACGGCTTCGCCAGCTCGGCCAGCGCCACATCATCGCCAATACCAGGTTCATGAAAGAATATTCCCGTCATCCGCAAGTTCGGGTCTTCCTTATCCGGGACATTCCCGTAGTACTCCTTGATACCATCCGGGCCACAGGCCGCAACAGCCCGCAACGCATGCAGCGTAGCCAGCGGCGCCGCAATATGCAGATAAGGCTCCACTTCCTCCGTAGGACCTCCTGTCCAAACTTCTCCTATGACAGGCATCTTCCTCTCCTTTGCCTGCACGACGATATTCCTGAACCACCTGTCCGCAGGTAACGCCACCTGCACCTCGGCTATATCCGAATGAATGGATAAACCTGTACAGGTACTGTCCAGCAGGTCCACCGCCCTGTACGTCTCCCCCGCCGACAGTTCCCAGGGCTCCCACCAGAAAATGCCATGCGGGTTCAACGACCGCCATGTGCGCGCCAGCTCATTCACGAACTTCGCCACCCGTTGCGGCAACGGCACGCCATGACAGCGGGGACAAGGACCAAACTCGCTGCATAGCCACGCATTCTGATCGTATGTATAGCATAACAGATCATCCACCCCCGGATATCGTGCATGGAACTCCCTGATCAGCGCTACATACCGCGCCACCACGGCCTCATCCGAAATACATTGGTCCAGCGGCTCCCTCGCGGGATATAGCACACAGGGCGCGCCAAAATGGAAGATGGTGCGAAACCCGTATTTCCGGCACATGCCGATACGCTGCCGTAGCTGACGCCCCCTCTCCGCCACCTGCCCTGGCCTCCGCAGGGAATCCATATACACGGAGTCTCCCGCCGTCCATCGCTGCCCCGCCGGCAGCCCCACTACGTCCTCCAGGTTCAACGCTTCACCCCCCGGCCGGTACCCCCAGGCGATATTCAGCTGCATGGTATTGAACCCCAACGCCCTCATCCGCTGCATATTCGAATCATTCCACTCCGTACGCGGCCAGGAAGGCGCTCCCAAAAACCCTACCTTATATCGCAGCTGCGCCATTACCTGCACGCTGCACAACAGTCCGGCTATCGCCATTATCTTTTTCATGAACATCATTTTATATGCACCATCGCTTTGGAGAAGACCCGGCTGCCCACCAGCAGCTTATATACGTACACGCCTGCCGGCAAACCCGTAGCATCGAAACGCACATGGTAGTTCCCCGCCCCCTGCACCTGGTGCACCAGGTCCGCCACCTCTACACCCGATGAATTATACACCTTCAGCGAAACAGGCTTCGGCACATCCACACCATAATTTATTTGCGTCGATCCCCGAAAAGGGTCCGGATAGTTGCCCCATCCGCTCGCCACATCCGGGACGCCTGCCGCCGAAAAGGTCTGCCCCGATACTACCCGCGCCCCCGTACCCGCGCTGTCCGCCTGCGGTACAAAACGCACCATATCCGCCACCAGCCGCTTGCCCCCATAAGCAGCAGCATTGTAATTCAACGTTACGATAAGAGGATGGGCATGTGAATGCGCATACACCCCGCTCAATCGATAAAAGCCAGACCACGTGCCCACGGAATTACCCTGTACGAAAGAGCCACCCTGGTTGGCAGCCGGCCTGTTCTGATTCACCGTGCCGGTCAGCAGCGTGCCATTCACGGAATACCGCACATTCGTGGCATTGACATTATCCGCATCGAAATAGGTCCAGGAAACATCCACATAATAATTCCCATCTGCCACATCCGCTACCACATTGCTGTCGATGGTGGCCGCCCAGGATGTAGTGGTGCCGATGGTATATTGCGACCCCAGCCCCTGCATCCCCCAGTGGCTGCCCAGACCCGTAGCGCCGGTAGAAGTCACCGATAATACAGGCAGTGTCTCGAAATCATCGGCGGCCCCCAGCGATGTATTGTCGATGACGGGGAAGTCGGACAGCATGATCGCATCGCTGCCCATATACTCGGTCGGGCCCACCGGATCATCCTGCGAAATACGCAGCTTCGTGCTGGGCGTGATATTGATCTTGGTAGTCCCAAGCATCTTCCACCCCGAGAACGTATCGTCGTTATGAGACAGTCCATCCGCATGCTTCGTCTCGTCGATGACGCTCACCTGCTTGTCCTCCGTATAATCGTACAGCCTGTAGCGCGCAGCATCCGCACGATAAGGCCCGTTCTTATGCCACATCACATAAATATATTTCGACTTGCCGGAAAAAGCCCCCAGGTCCTGCTCCGCCCAGGAGGAAGAATTGGGCGGCGAATTGTATTTGCCGCTGTTCAGCCAGGTCTGCCCCGAGCTGGTCCATGGATTGCCGGCATAGATCCATCCCGGCTCGCTGCCCTTTATGATCGTCATCTTGCCACCCGCCTCCTTATACGACGGCGATAGGATAGTATCCACCCTGCTCTTCCTGTTCCATCCAAAATATACAAGATAGGCCGTGGGCGACTCCCGGAACCCCGAAGCAGCCGTCTCCGTACAGGTGCCCGGATTGGACATCGGCCACCGCTGCCCCACATGCTCACGTAAAGCAATCGCTGCTATAAGACAGGAGCCCGTGTCGGTGAGATAATTGACGGAGGGTAGCTGGAAGATCCCGGGCGCCGGATGCTCCGGATCACACCGGTAAGTATACAGCTCGTTCGTATCCAAAGAAAAAAAGCTTGCCGGCACGCGTATCCACCCATTCACCGTTCCTCCGGACACCGTTGCCTGCACATTTCCCGTAATGGTTACCGCTCCCCCGATGTCCTCCTTCAACGGATCGCCGCCTCCCGACCCCCAGGTCCCACCACTGATACCCAGCTTCACGGCGCTGTTCCCCGACCACGAGCTTTGCGTCACGGTCGCGGCAGGATCATAGGCCGCTACCCAGCTGTCCCTCGTCAATGCAAAATAGATCTGCCCGTCACTCCCCCTGCTGGGGAACTGCGGATAATCGATCCCTTCCAACGCCGTCGTCACCGTCCCATCCGACACCTTTATTTTACTCAGCATCCCCGAATTCCCATGGTCCGCCTGGTCCGCCTCATTACATAAGTATAAATAGTCGTTGGTGGCATTCAACACCAATCCCCGCCCCCGCCAGAAACCCGTGGCCAGCGTCGTCACGACGCCCCCGGATATCTTCCCTGCAAAACCCGCCACACCGCTCTCCGGAAAACCATACGTGCTGAAATACACTGTCCCGTCCGGCGCTACCGCTACGCCCTCAGCCGAAGAGCTGAGCCCATCCGCCAGGATCTCCACCGTACCCAACGCCTTGTTCCATCGTGAGATGCGCGAAGGCGACTCCGTGGCGAAATACACATTGCCCGCCGTATCCGTCGTCACCTGCCGCGGCCGCGTAATGCCCGTGACGATATAGCTCTCCGCACCGGCAGGAGTGATGCGCATGATCTTGCTGGGATTGCCCACGTCACCCAGCTCAAGCCCTATAAAAACATTGTTATTCTTATCTATCGCTATCCCGAACATGCCCGCCAACCCCATCCGCCGCACGGAAATAGTGCCGTTGCCGTTCAACTGGCGAAGCTCCTGGTGATTGTATTCGGTGAACCAGACCGACCCATCGGCGGTATTGGCGCAGCCATAAGTATAATTGCAAGGTGTGACCAGCCGCATCCCCGCAGGAATGGTGGTCATCGTTTGCGCGCATAGGATTGCCCTTATGAAGAACAACACCATGCTAAGAAGCATCGTTCTCATTTGATAAAATGGTATAATGATTAATGGAATTACTACATACCTCAGCTTTGATAGGCCACATATTTGCTCCAGTCGATGGTGCAAATGGATTCGTATGTGCGGGGATTCAGATGCATGTTCAGCCATGCCATAGGATCTTTGCGGAAAGACGCAAGCTTTTCCGACACCCCGGCGGCGCCGGATTGATTCTTCACATCCTTTTCCAATAGCCCATCCAGCCGCTGCAGCACTTTCTTCAGCTGCGCCTCATCCCATGCCACCAGCCGGGCGCTCTGCGCCGCCAGCGTTTCCAGGAAATGCAGCGATTTACCCCGCACCGCCCTGCCCGTATGAAAGACGAAATCCCGCTGCATCCTTATATCTTCCGTCCTGGGTCCGCCCGCGGCGATGGCCTTGTCGAAATATTCCACCGCCTGGAAATGCAGCACCGCCGCATCTTCCAGCCGCAAACCCGCATCCTCGAATAGCCAGGGGTCAGCCTTGTGGTCCTGCGTCAGCATGAAATTCGCCCTCCGGTTGCTCTTCCAGATAGGCGTGTCCCAGGTGCTGTTCGGAATGGTCACAGGGTCCCATCCATGCGATCCGTCCTGGCTCCTGTCCAATCCCATAGGACCGATCAGGTACGTCGTGTCCCAGGGAAAAGCCTCCACACCCCTCGCTACATAGTCCCACGCCTGTATCATCAACGGCGCCGCCTTCTCTCCATAAGGCGCAGCCACCTCCTTCAACAGCTGATCCAATGTCGCCGTGGGACTTCGCATACAGGCCTTTAACATGGCCGCATTCACGGAAAACTGAGAGGGGGCGAAACCATAATATTCCTTGATAGCCACCACCCCCTCCATCTCCTTCCAGCCTTGCAGATTCTCATAGACCATCCGCGGAAAATAATCCGCTATCAGATAAAGACCCTTGTACAGCGTGTGATCGAACTCCCCCATCACGGGGATATTACGGTCCAGCGCCATGCGCACCAGCCGCTTCACACCCAGGTCCGACTTGAAGCTCCTGTCGTTGAAAGGATATACCTCGTTGCTCGTGGATGGGTTCAGCACCAGCCCGAGATTGGCGGCATCTACATTCTCCAGCACCATCTGCGTCTGCCCCTTCGTAAGCTCCCAGGGCTTCCACCATAATCGGACATCCCCACGGTGCTTCACCATGGCCCCCTTGAGATAATTCAAAAAGCCCGACAGCCTTTCATGCAACGGCAGCCCGCTGCAACGGGGACAAGGCCCATATTCGCTGCAAAGCCATGCCTGCTGGTCAAACGTATACAACATGACATCGCTCGTATCCGTGAACTCATCCAAAAAATCTCCCAGCAGCTTCGCATACTTCTCCCGCACACCCGGATCCATGATGCAGGCAGGCCGCACAGGAGAAAAATTCAACATGCGCGGTACCCCAAACTGCGCCAGCGTCCGGAACCCGAACTTCTTCGCCTGCTTCGTACGCCAGGCAAACTTCGACTTCTGATCCGCATTCATGTCCTCCAGGTTGATCGCCTCGTTCGCCGGCTTGCCGCCCCACGCAATGCTCAGCTGCAGCATATTCACCCCCAGCTCCTTGATCTTCATCAGCTCCTCATCGCTCCACTCGATCTCCGGCGCGGAAGGGTTGCCGACAATGCCTACAAAATAGTTGAATCCATAAGGCCCCGTCACCGGCGCTTTCTCCGGCTCCGCCAATACTTTCGGTCCCCCGCTGACCATCAATGCCACTCCTGCCCCTATTTTACTGATTGCTTCTCTTCTTGTTTCCATATAAAAAGTTTTTATGTCAATACCCTGTATTTTGTGAGAGATTACCCTTCGCCAGCGTGATCTCCGCCTGCGGCTTGGGAAAGAAATTCAGCCTGTCCGTATAATACTGGCTGCGGCCCTGAAAATCTACCTGCTGCTCCAGCGTACCCGTCCTTATCCAGTCGAACCAGTCCTCCCCCTCACAGCTGAATTCGAGTATCCTTTCCCGGTATACCAGCGCCCTGAACTGATCCGCCGTCGTCGCATCCGCCGCCACATAGTCCGCCGGCACAGCCCTCGCAGTCCCATTCGCCGCCCTTGCCCTGGCCCGGATGGAATTGATGCACCGGAATGCCAGCGGCGTAGGCCCATTCACCTCATTCTCCGCCTCCGCCAGGTAAAGGATCAGGTTGGCATACCGTAGATATGGCCAGTTGTTCTGATTATCGTTCCAGGTAGTCCCCGTACTCTGGAATTTCTTCTCCAGGCTCAGGATCCCCAGCGGATCATTGTTCGTCGTCACCATCGTTACTTCCTTCCGGTAATCCCCGGAATCGAAAAAGCTCACCAGCCAGTCATTGCATTGAAGTCCGCTGACAGACGTGGGAAAGGCGCCGGAAAGCAGCCCCGCCACCGTGCTGTAATTGATCTCATATACTCCTTCAGGCCCATTCTTATCCGCCGCCTTGCCGATCACAGGCTTGGCCGTGCCTCCCGATCCGGAATAGGCAGGTGAGACCACCAGATCGAAAAGGTTCTGATAGTCCGGCTCTAAATGGTACGTATACGGCTGCACGGACTGCGAAGGATTGGCCGGGTCAACGATCTTCTCCAGCTGGTCGATGGCTGCCTGCCACTTGGTCTGATCCAGCAAAGGATGACCCGCCATCGTGATATATACCTTCGCCAATAATCCTGCCGCCGCTCCCTGACTGGCATAGTTCGGCCCATACGGGTTCTTCAACGGCAGCAGCCCCGAAGCATCCTGCAGATCCTTTATGATGACCGCATACACATCCTTGATCTCCGCCTCCGGCAACGAGGCATCCTCGATGGATACGGTAGGCTGCAGATGAATAGGCACCTTCCCGAAAGCCCTCACCAGGTCGAAATAGGCTACCGCCCGCAGGAACAGCAGCTCTCCCTTTAACGCATTCTTCTTCGTCTCGTCGAAGCTCACACCGTCTATTTTGCTCAACACAAGATTGATATTGTTGATCTGCTTGTAGTCCGCTGTCCAGATCTCTTCCGAAAAAGACCAGTCACCCGCATAGCTCAGGTTCTCCCACGGATCGCCCGGGCCCCGCTTGTAATCTCCCGCCGGCCAGGTCTGTATATAATGCCATCCCCAGCCATACAGGTCCATCCCCGCATGAATGCCGATCACTCCATTCGTCGCTGTCTCGAAATCCGTTTGCGTCTTATAAAAATTGGTAGGGGCAATCGTGGAGAGAGGTTTCTCGACCAGCGATTTCTGACACCCGCTGATAAAATAGCCGATACTTATTATTGATAATAATATTTGCCTTTTCATATTCAAAAAAGTTGGAATGATAGATTAAAATCCCAGGTCCACTCCCAGCGTCCAAAGTCTCGTCCTGGGGTAGCTGCCGATATCCACGCCCGGCGTAAGGATATTCTGTCCATATCCGCTCACCTCAGGGTCATATCCATCGTATCTGGTGAAAGTATAGAGGTTGCTGGCCGTGAGATATACCTGCGCCCTCGTTGCCCACTTCGGCAGCCGGGAGAAATTATACCGCAGCGACAGGTTCTTTATCCGCACATTCGTGCCGTCCTCGATCAGCCGGTCGCTGGTGACATTGTTGACGGCCGCGGCGGAAGGACGGGGATAATACGCATCCTTATGGTCCGGCGTCCAGTAATTATGCAGGTACTTCTGGGAAGGTACCCCGAAATAAGACCCATACGTGGAATACAGCAGGTTTTGATTGAGTATTTTATACCCGAGCGCGCCCGTCAGCAGGATATTCAGGCTCCAGTTGCCATAAGTGAAATTATTCGACAGCCCCAGCGTGAACTTCGGAAAGGCATTCCCCAACGCCACCTTATCCGCATCATTGATGATGCCATCCTTATGCACATCCGCGAACTTCAGATCACCCTCGAATTTGGAGCCTCCCAGCGCAGGGTATCCGCTGGCAACATCCTTGTCCGTTAGCAGCCCCGCCGTACGATAGCCCCAGAACTCGCCCAGCGATCCCCCTACGGTCAGCCGGTGCGTATAATCCGCCTGCCCGCTGGCAGCATTATAATAATCGACCCCTTCTCCCAGGTCCAGTATCTTGTTCCGGTTGGCCGAAATATTGAAGTCCGCATTCCACGTAAAATTCCTGTCCTGGATCAGCCGCGCCCCCAGCTCCAGCTCTATACCCTGGTTGCGGATGGACCCGAAATTCGAAAGTATCGTGGAATATCCCGACTCGGACGGCACCGTCTTGGCCTGCAGCAGGTTATCCGTGGTCTTACGATATACGTCCAGGCTGACCCTATACCTGTTCTGCGCAAAAGCCAGGTCCAGCCCCAGGTCCAGCTGACGCGTCGTCTCCCAGGTAAGGTTCTTGTTCTCCGACGTGTTGGTGACGATGCCCGTGACAGCCCCGCCATATGCCCCGTATGAAATGGGAGCCAGCGATGACAACGATTGATAGGCGCTGATAGCCTGGTTGCCGCTGGTGCCATAGCTGGCCCTTATCTTGCCGCTGGTCAGCGTCTCCTGCACCCCCTTCATAAAATCCTCTTCGCTGAAGTTCCAGCCCAACCCCACCGACGGGAAGAACGCCCACTTCTTGTTCTCGGCAAACTTGCTGCTGCCATCCCCCCTCCCGGAAAAAGTAAACAGATACCGGTTCTTATAGCTGAAAGAGGCCCGGCCAAAACCGGATAACAGCAGCGAGCTGGCTTCATTCGTAGTAGGAATGCTGATATTCTTATATAAAGGTATCAGGTAAAGACCATTGTCCGAAGGGATAGGCAACAGCTCGCCTCCCAACGTCCCACCTTCGGCCAGCTCCTTCTGCACCGTGGTTCCCACCACCACATTCAGATTGTATTGGGAAGTATTCTTGTTGAACGTGATAAAATCCTCGTTGATATACGACTTCGAATTCCAGGTGCTTCGGAACGCCTTCTGCCCTCTGTCATACCCTAGCTCCGTCTGCAATCCCCAATACATATCATTCGCGCTGGCCGCATTATTATAGGCGCCCCGTACCGTCAGGTTTAGATTGTTGCTGAACTTATAGATCAGGTCCATGCTTGCCTGTCCGAAGAAAGACGTCCGCTTGTTGATAGTATGCGCCAGGTCGAACAAAGGATTGATAAGCCCCGAAGAAGAGCCCCTGTCCGCCAGAAGAAGATATACAGGATAATATTGCGCATCGGCAGGCACCGCAGGGCTGGCTAAAAATGCTTTCTGTATCACGCCCGAAGGAGAGAACCCGCCCGGTGAAGTGCTTAGATTGCTGCTCTCCGCCCTGTCATTCAGGTCCGACGCTATGTTCAGGTTCAGGACGGCAGATAGCTTCTCGTTCAGCTTCGCATCGATATTCGCCCGCAAAGACCCTTTCTTGTAGCTGGAATATTTTACTACCCCCTGGTCCGTCAGATAATTGCCCGAGATAAGATACCGCACCGATTCATTGCCACCCCGCATCGTCAGCTGGAAATTATGCGTCATCGCATCCCGGAAGATCTCCTTCTGCCAATCCGTACCGGCGCCATATTCCTCCGGCCTGCCGAAATATACGCTGTCCAGCTTATTGTTCGTCACTTTATACGTCCCATCGAAATAAGGCAGCGCTGCATCATTCGTATTGGTAAGATTGATAAACTCCGCATACTGACGGGCCGTAGCCAGCGGTATCCTTTTGGGAGATTCCGCCAGCGCCGTATAATAGCCAAGATCCACCGTCGCTTTACCTACCCGCCCCTTCTTGGTAGTGATAAGGATCACCCCATTCGCGCCCCTCGACCCATAGATCGATGCCGAAGATGCATCCTTCAGGACTTCCACCGACTCCACATCGCTGGGATTCAAGGTGGCCATGGAATTGGTGGGAGAGAAACCATTGATCTCCGCCGCGCTGCGACTGTTGTCATTGTACTGCGGCACCCCATCGATGACATACAACGGCTGATTGCTCCCCGATATGGAGGTGGCGCCACGCACCTGGATATTGATGCCGCCGCCAGGCTCGGCGGAAGTATTGGTGATATTCACACCCGCCATCCTGCCCTGCAATGCATTCTCCAAAGTAGAGGCAGGCGTCTCGCTGATGGTCTTGGCGCTGACGCCCGAGGACGACCCCGTCACATCCCGCTTGCGCAGCGTGCCATATCCCACCATCACCGTTACATCACCCAGCGATTGCGCGCTGATCTCCATCTGCACATTGATCTCGCTCCGGCCCTTGACCGAAACCTCTTGCGTCTTGTAGCCGACAATGGTAAATACCAGCGTAGCATCCCTGTCTACACCCGCCAGTACCCATCGGCCCTGCTCATCGCTGGTGGTCCCTCTTTGCGTTCCTTTTATGGTTACAGAGGCCCCGGAAATGGGCGCACCCTTGCCATCCGTGATCCTTCCTTTTATATCCACCGGAGGAGAAAGATTGGCCGTCACCGCCGGCCTCTCCTTGATAACGACAAGATTTTCCAGGATGGTGTACGAAAAGGGCTGGCCCGATAGACAGGCATCCAGCACCTGGCCAATGGAGGCATCGGTAATATATATCGTCACCGGACTCCCCTTCAACAGCAGGCTCTCTTCATACACGAACTTGAAAGGTGTCTGCCGCTCTATCTGTGAAAATATTTTTTCCAGCGACACTTCCTTCTCGGAAAGGGATATTTTCTGTGCAATCCCCTTGGCGCTGATCTGCATGCAAGCTGACAACAAAAAAACAACCGTTAGTTTCATTGCCGGAGAATTTAGTTTGGTTAGAATGCGAAAACAGGTGTGCCTGTTTTGGCAATACCGCGTCGAAAGCATAAATTTGATTCGTTTGGGTTAAACAATAAGCAGTCTGTGGAAGATGTAGTTTTATGTTTGATCCAATACAGGACCGGGTCCCGATGGCACTCGGGATCTGGTCTTTAATTTATAGGCAGGTTTTTTGAATTAAGGTATCACCGTCACCTTCTTTCCTTCTTGGGTAAAGTTTAATTTGTTGGTCAACGCCAGCGCGCGCAGTACGATGGACAGGTTCGTATTCCTTGGGATCTTGGCATAAAATTTTCCATTCACAGCCCCCGCATAGGCTACATCGATGTCATACCACCGGGCCAGCTGCCGCATGATGGACTGTATATCCGCACCCCGGAAATAGAACAGATCGTTCTTCCAGGCCACCGACTCCTCGGGAAGAGCGTCCTTTACCA
Source organism: Puia sp. (assembly GCA_035545935.1). Classification (GTDB taxonomy): domain Bacteria; phylum Bacteroidota; class Bacteroidia; order Chitinophagales; family Chitinophagaceae; genus Puia. The sequence continues at coordinate 94,731 of DASZXP010000163.1, forward strand.
GCTGCAAGGCGCCATCCTTCCCGCAACGGACTTCCTGCCCCGGCGACAGCCGCAAGCTGCTTCCCGACGGCCCCATGACCTGCACCGCCCCATCCAGCAGCGTGGTCCGCACAACCCCCTCTTCCTCATAAGCCATTATATTGAAGCTCGTGCCTAATACAGACACCTGCATATGGTTCGCCTTTACATAAAAAGGCTTGCTCTTATCCTTCTCTATTTCAAAATAAGCCTCTCCCCACAGCTCTACCGTACGGTCACTCCCCGTGAATGTCGTGGGAAATCGCAATACACTGGCCGCATTCAGCCATACCTTGCTGCCATCCGGCAGCACCACCATATATTTCCCGCCCCTCGGCGTAGTGATCTTATTATAAACAGGTTCGCTCAAAGCTCTCCGCTCAGCGTTCGCAGCTGCCTGGTATGCCAGCTCCCCCCCACCCTTCTTCATCACCATAGATCCGCCCTGCCGGGATACAGCCCCATCAGGCGCACTGTCCAGCACGACATCCGTACCATCCGATAAGGTTAAAATAGCCTTGTTCCCGGCAGGAGCAATATCCTTCTTTACAACAGGAGCAGCCCCCCCCGCCTCTCCCGGCGGCACACCCCTCATCGATCGCGCATACCAGTAGCCGGCGCCGCACAACAAAACAATGACAGCCGCCGCAGCCGGCACCCACCGCCATAATGATCGCCTGCCCGATGCAGGAACGACAGACGCATCGCCCGTTATAGCATTGAATATACGTTCCCTGTCCGGCAAAGACCCCTCATCCACCTCCGCCCCCTCCCTCCAGATCCGCTCCAGCCGGCGATGAATGATCTCTTCACCCCCATCCTGCTGCATAGCCTCCATCAGCTCCAGCAATTCCTGCGGAGTGCAACGATTGGCTGCATATCTTTCCAGCAAATAGTCTAATCGCTCTGGAGAGAGGTTCATGGACATTTTCAAGACGCTTTACAATAGAAGACGTGAAAGAATGGACAGCGTACTGCCCTCTATCAGATTTTTTTTACCCCTGGCAGGGTTATATGCCGCCGGATATGCCGCAACGTCTCGGAGAGATGGTTTTTCACCGTGCTCCTGGACAATTGCATGACCCGGGATATCTCATCGTGATCCAGCCCCTCCTGTTTGCTCATGCGAAAGATCTTCCCCTTTTGCGGAGACAGCTCCCCCAGCGCAGCGGCGATCAACGCCTCCATATCCTTCGCATCCATCAGATGCTCGGGACTGATGCCACCGGACTGCAGCTGCTCCGAAAGATACGCTATCAGCCTCGTCTCCTTCGCCAGACGGCGCAGATGATCGATGACCTTATGACGGGCAATGGAAAGTATATAAGCCTCCGGAGATTCCACCTCCGCCAGGGCGGCCCGGTTAAGCCATATTTTTAAAAAAACTTCCTGGATGATCTCCTCCGCAACGACAGGAGATTTGCATAATTTGAAAATATAGGCCGACAGGCGGCCGAAGTAGGCATCGTATATCACCCGGAATGCCCTTTCGCTTCCCCTGGAAACCTCTTCTAAAAGAAGCTTCTCTTCATATGGCGGCAATTTATTCAACTACTAATAACCTTACTGCTATTAAAAGTAAAAAAAATAACTATAAGACCCTTTACTTTTTGTCCGGCATCCCATGGCCTCCCTTCACCCGGAAAGTATAATCCCCCGAACCCACCCGCAACACCATCCTCCCTCTCTCCCGGCGCAACAGCGCCACGTCCTTCCTGCCCTGCAAAACCCTCCCCCCTTCGGTGACCACGGCGCCTAACGGCGCCGGCAGATAGACCATAGCCTTCGCATTCACCGGGATGCTGATACTCCAATCAAACGTCTTCTCCTCCTTCTTCCAATGCGATGAGATCATCCCATACGGCGATCGATAATCCCCATCCGCCCAGCTGATATTACCCACCAGCTCCGGCCTAAGCACGATCTCCCTGAATCCTACCGACGAGTCGGCAGCCCTGATCCCCGCCAGCCCCGTATAGAACCACTCCATAATATGCCCCAGCATAAAATGGTTATTGGACACGGTCGGCAGGGCCTGCCAGGATTCCGTCAGCGAGGTCGCCCCATGCGCCAGCTGATACCCATAGCCCGGTACATCCGTCCGGCTGTTCATATCGAAGATCACATCCGACCTGCCTTCGTCCGTCAGCACCTTCAACAGATATCGGAACCCGATATCTCCCGAGGTCAATGCATTGTTACGGCTCCGGAGGTCCTTTACGATGTTTTCCACCACGGCCTCCTTGTCGCCAGACGCCACCAGCCCCGCAAAGACAGCCATCGAATTGGCCGTCTGACTCCCCGTGCCGTATTGATGGGTAGTCTTATTGTAGAATTTTTCATTGAACGCCTTCTTTACCTCCACAGCCAGCTGCTCATACTCCGCCGCATCCTTCCCCTTTCCCAACAGCCGCGCCGTCTGCGATAGAATGGTCAGGTCATAATACCAGATAGCCGTCGCCGTGAGCCCTGCGGGGGTCAATTGGGATACGCCCGGGTTTCCCGGACCAAGATCAAACCAGTCACCCAACCCCTGGTATAGGATATGATCCTTCGCCTTCCCAATGAGATAAGCGTTATACCGCTGCATCATCGGATAGCTCTCCGCCAGCGTCCCCTTGTCATCATAATATTGATAACAATACCAGGGCACGATGATACAGCTGCTCCCCCATTCCGGCGAGTCCCGGAAAGGTTCTGAGAACTGCGTAAACTCCGGTGCGATCTCCGGCACCAGCCCCTCCGCCGTCTGCGACTCCATCATATCGCGGGCTATCTTCCGGTATGTATTGACGATATTGTAATTGTATCGCAGGGAGCTCCCCATCAGATGCGCCTCCTCCAGCCACCCCAGCTTTTCCCGATGCGGGCAGTCCGTAAAGACGCTGGCGATATTGCTCTTCATCGCCCAGTCGATCAAGGTATCCGTCCGCCGGAACAGCTCACTGCTGCACGAGAACTTGCCATCCTGCTCCAGGGCGCTCCGGGTATGTAAGCCCACGATGCCCATGATCACCGGTAATCCATCCGGATCCGGCTCGCCATCCGGCACAGCGCCCTCCACCTGCAGATACCGGAAACCATAATACATGAATGCAGGCGACCATTTTTCCAGTTCCCCGCCCTTTAATGTATAATCGAAATAACACGGTTTACCCGTGGCATTCTGATTCACCGAGTCCCCACGCAACAGCTCCCCGGGGATGATACGCACCGTCTTGCCGGCCGCTCCTTTTACGACTATCCCGGGTATGCCCGATGCATTTTGCCCCAGATCGAAAACCCATGTCCCGGCCGACAATCGTGTCCTGGCCCGCGGCTTGAAAACCTCCATCCGTTTCAAAGGCTCCTGCTGCTGCGCATGCAGCTTCGGCGACCCTTCCACCACCACCGCATTCTTCCAACCGGCCTCTTTAAAACCAGGCTCGCTCCAGCCTTCCTGGTCCCTCCGCGCATCATAGTCCTCCCCTCCATACTCGGATGAGAAGGTCACAGGCCCGGAAGTTACCTTCCAGCTTTCATTACTGACGATATCCTCCGTCGACCCGTCCGCATATTCCAGGAATATACGCGCTATCATCTTCGGATAGCCATACGCCACGATCAGCTTATGATAACGCTCCCTCGGAATATAATAAAAGCCATTCCCCAGCGCTACTCCCACCACATTGACTCCCTCTTTCAATCGTCCCGTAACATCGAATGGCACATACAACGCTTCCCTGGCATAGTTCGTCCAGCCCGGATCCAAAAAATGATCGCTTACCCCATTTCCATTCAGCAGCATCTCGAAATGTCCCAACCCGCAGATAAACACAGTAGCCTTCCTCAACGGTCCTTTTACCATGAATTCTTTCCGCAGCAACGGCAGCGTATCCCGTAAAGGCCCCTTCTTTTCTCCCGTGCTGCCCGGCAGCAGCCTGTTGGAATCAGCCATCTCCTCATACCCGATCCACCGCGCACCCTTCCAGTCCGCCTCCGCAAAAAGCCCCGTCTGCCAGCGCGCCACCTTGCTCCACATCGAGCTGTCCCCATGATTGCCCCAGACCATCACCTTCCAATAATATGTTTTGGCCGGCGCTAACGCGCCGCCCCTATAAGCCACCTGTATGGACGCATCCGACAAAGCTTTCCTCGAATCCCAGACAGTACCCATATTCTTTTCCAGACTCACCGTATCCTCCGACACCAGCACCCGGTAAGCCGTCTGCAGCACGCCCCGTCCACTGGATCGTATCTCCCAGCTCAGCTTCGGAGCAGGATTTTCAATGCCCAATGGGTCCACCCTGTATTCGCAACGAAGATTGTTCAATTTCAGGTCCTGG
>DASZXP010000164.1:0-14078 GCA_035545935.1 Puia sp.
ACATCGTAAGCACCCAAAATCTTAACTTCGCTACCTTAATTTTAAAATTCAAATTTGTTAAGTTATGAGCACAGTTAAAGTTGCTATCAATGGTTTCGGACGGATCGGGCGTTTGGCCTACCGCCAAATTCACGGTTTGGATGGAATTGATGTAGTGGCGATCAATGATTTGACAAGTCCTAAGGTTTTAGCTCACCTCCTGAAGTATGACAGCGCTCAGGGCCGTTTTGAAGAGGAGGTTAAGGCTACGGAAAACTCTATTATAGTTAATGGTAAAGAGGTAAAGATATACGCACAAAAGAATCCCGCCGATATTCCATGGAAATCGCACGATGTAGACGTGGTCCTGGAATGTACGGGCTTTTTCACCGACAAGGACAAGGCAGCCGCTCACCTTACCGCAGGAGCCAAGAGAGTGGTTATCTCCGCACCCGCTACCGGCGACCTGAAGACCATCGTTTTCAACGTCAACCACAACATCCTGGACGGCAGCGAGACCATTATCAGCTGCGCCTCCTGTACTACCAACTGTCTGGCGCCCATGGCACAGGTACTGGATGAGAAATTCGGCATCGTCAGCGGTCTGATGACTACGATCCACGCCTATACCAATGACCAGAACACACAGGACGCTCCCCATCCGAAAGGCGACCTTCGCCGTGCAAGAGCCGCAGCCGTCAATATCGTGCCTAACAGCACCGGCGCCGCCAAAGCCATCGGACTGGTACTCCCCAAATTGAAAGGCAAGCTGGATGGTGGCGCACAACGTGTTCCCACCCTCACCGGCTCCCTCACCGAGCTGGTAACCGTGCTGAATAAAAAAGTTACCATCGAAGAAGTCAACGCCGCTATGAAGGCCGCTGCCAATGAAAGCTTTGGCTATACGGAAGACGAGATCGTCAGCAGCGATATCATCGGTATCAGATACGGCTCCCTTTATGACGCCACCCAGACCCGCGTCATCACCAATGGAGACACTCAGCTGGTAAAGACCGTCAGCTGGTATGACAACGAAATGAGCTATGTTAGCCAGCTCGTTCGCAGCCTGCACTACTTCGCCAAATTGATCTCTAAATAAGATTTTCTCACGGGCCGGTCTTCTAGCAATAGAGGACCGGCCTTTTTTTACTAACGACATATGAGCCAGTTCAGCCAGTATAATTTCAAAGGGCAGAAAGCCCTGATCCGGGTGGATTTCAACGTGCCTCTCAACGACAAGTTCGAGATCACGGACGACACCCGCATGCGCGCAGCCATCCCTACCATTAAAAAAATACTCGGCGACGGCGGCAGCGTCATCCTGATGAGCCATCTCGGTCGCCCCAAGGATGGACCCACCGATAAATATTCGCTGAAACACCTCGTTCCTCACCTGCAGCAGCTGCTGGGATCTCCCGTCCTTTTTGCCAATGACTGTATCGGGGAGCAGGCGTATACTACTGCCGGTATGCTGCGACCCGGAGAAACCCTGCTGCTGGAAAATCTCCGTTTTTATAAAGAGGAAGAGAAAGGTGACAAGGGATTTGCGCAAAAACTGGCGAAACTGGGTGATGTATATGTCAACGACGCTTTTGGAACGGCCCACCGGGCGCATGCCTCCACTGCCGTCATCGCGGACTTCTTCCCTAAGGACAAGAAGATGTTCGGTCTGCTGATGGAAAGCGAGGTCAATAGCGCCGAAAAAGTATTACACCAATCCCAGAAACCTTTTACCGCCATCATCGGCGGCGCCAAGGTCTCCGATAAGATACTGATCATTGAAAACCTCCTGGAACGCGCCACCGATATCATCATCGGCGGTGGCATGGCCTATACTTTTATGAAGGCCCAGGGCGGCAAGATCGGTAACTCCCTATGTGAAGACGACAGGCTGCAGACAGCATTGGATTTGTGCAAAAAGGCGGAATCCAAAGGTGTTCGTATCCATCTGCCTTCCGACAGCATCATCGCCGATAAGTTCGATGCCAATGCCAACGACTCCACGGCCCCCAGCAATAACATCCCTGATGAATGGATGGGACTCGACATCGGAGAAAATGCGGTAGAGCAATTTACCAATGTCATCCACAACTCCAGGACTATATTGTGGAATGGACCCATGGGCGTATTTGAAATGGAAAAATTCCAACATGGTACAAAGGCCATTGCCAAGGCTGTAGCGGAAGCCACTCAGAAAGGAGCTTTCTCCCTGGTAGGGGGCGGCGACTCCGTGGCAGCTGTCAACCAGTTCGGCTACGCAGACAAGGTCAGCTATGTATCTACGGGCGGCGGCGCTTTGCTGGAATATTTCGAAGGGAAGGAATTACCGGGCATTGCCGCTATCAAGAACGCCAGATAATCATTGGACAGCGCCGAGGCCGGCAAAATCTTACTGCACCCTGATCACGATCTTTCCAAACTGATGCGCATCATCCATACGACGCAGGGCGGCCTCTCCCTCAGCAAAGGGAAATACCTTGTCTACAATGGGGCGGATAGCATGTTGCCGGACGAATGCTACCATGGAATGAAAATCCTCCGGACTGCCCATGGTGGATCCAAGGATATTTAGCTGTTTCCAGAAGATGCGCCGGGCTGTCAGCGCAGAAGGATTCCCCCGGGTGGCCCCATAGAATACGATCCGCCCGCCGGGCGTGGCAAGATTCAGCAGCTCGTCCATGCCATCGCCTGCCGCTCCGTCGATGACCACATCGAAAGAACCGGCCAGCTGCTGGAGATGCTGACCCCAATTTTCGGTTCGGTAATTAGCCCCGCCCAATGCGCCCAGCGCGATGGCCTTCTCCATCTTTTCTTCATTGCCGGACGTTACATAGACCCTGGCGCCCAGGGCGACGGCATATTGCAGGGCAAAGAGCGCTACGCCGCCTCCAATCCCGGTGATCAGTACTTTCTCTCCCGGCTGTACCCGGGCGCGTGTGGATACTGCCCTAAAAGCCGTAACGCCTGCCAGGGGGAGGGCTGCCGCCTCTTCAAAAGAAAGATGGGCTGGTTTTTCAACAATATTTTGCAGCGGGACCTTTACATATTCCGCGAAAGTGCCGTCGTCGGGTAGTCCCAGGATACGAAAATCCCTGGGATCCTGGTAGGCTGGTGAGTTGCCCCAGTTGATGGCGGGATCGATGATGACCTCCTTTTGCGTGAAAGCGCCGGTGAGATCATTCACCACCACACCCGACCCGTCCGAGCCCGGGGTGATCGGATATTTCAACCCTGCATATTGTCCTTTCTGTATCCAGACATCCCGGTGATTGAGCGCTGCAGCGTATACGCGTATGATAGCTTCGCCCTTGCCAGGCGTCAGATCGGGCTTTTCCTGTATAACCAGCGGCTCGTTCTTCCCAGTCAATACCAGTGCTCTCATTATTCAATATTTAAATACTTTCCCGCCCGCCATCACCTCCTGCGTTTTTTCATCGAAGAAGGCTTTTTGGCCCGTGTGTACGGCCGCGTTGGTCATGATGTTTGCAATAGAATGGCTATAGCCTGCTTCTACCGGCGCATTCGGCGTTTTTCGGCTGCGGATACACTCCATCCAATTTCGAACATGGTTGGAAGTAAGCCGGTCGCCTCCTGTGTTGGCCGATGCAACAACGGGTTCTACTTCAGACAAGCTCAATTCCGGCAACAGATTCGGCTGCATGTTCATCTCATCGGCAAATCGCTTTGTCAACCCTCCCGTCGGGGATACCTTATTGGTGATCAGATTTAACTCTCCTCCATTGGAATAGTAGATTTCAGCGGGTTTTTCATCCCCATTGTGCATGCGGGATGCGAAGGTTACCTGAAATCCTGAGGACGGATCATCGTCCGGACCGTAGTCGAAAACGGCGGTGATGGTGTCCCAGTTCTTTCTGCCATCCTTCCACTCGTAAATGCCTCCATTGGCCACGACGCTACGCGGATGCTTCAATCCGCTGAACCAGTGCACCGTATCGATCTGATGGCTCATCCATTGGCCGGGAAGACCCGATGAATAAGGCCAGAACAACCGGTACTCGAGGTATTTCCTGGGATCGAAGGTATCATGCGGCCTGTTTAACAGGAAGCGACCCCAGTCCGTATCTTCCTCTTTCAATTGGCTTACGAGCGACGGCCTGCGCCAACGGCCGGGCTGGTTGACATTCCAGGTCAGCTCTACCATGGTGATCGGCCCGAACTTCCCGGACCGGATAAATTCATTGGCCGCATGATAATTGGCGCCGCTCCTTCTTTGAGAGCCTATCTGTACGATCCTATCCGTTGCCTTGATGGCTTTCAAGGCCGCCCGGTTGTCCTCCATGGTCTCGGCAAACGGTTTTTCTACATAGGCATCACATCCTGCATTTACCGCTTCGATGGCATGCCGCGCGTGCTGAAAATCGGCCGTGCTGATAAATACTGCGTCGACAATTTTTTTCGAATACAGCTCTTCGTTGTTCCGGCATGCGGTAATATCATGCTGCATTTTATCTTTCCACATAGCGGCGCCCTGCTCTCTTCTCATCTTCCAGATATCCGATACCGCCACCACATCAAAATTCAATTCTTTGTAATGATTCATGAAGCAGGGCATATGCGAACTCCGGTGGCGATCGGAGAATCCGACAACACCTACCCGTACTCTGTCATTGGCGCCTATGATATTACGATAGCTGCTGGCGGGGAAGCCCAACGCTCCCATATAGGTGGCCATGCCGGCCATCGAGCCCTGACGAATAAAATCTCTGCGGGTTGTTTTCATGCTGAAGTGAATTTTAAATAATGGATCAAGCTGATCGCTGACGGATAAATTTACTAATTTAGGATATCTTACCGCAAAAATTAGCCGTCTATGCCTGCTTTCTTTTTCCGCAATCGTTTCCGGAGCCTGTCATTTATACTTATCATGAGCATGCCGGCCACAGCCACGCTTGCTCAGTCGTCACGTCCCGTCGATGTTCGTGTCACTGCCGACCCTGTCGCGCATAAGATCTCCGTAAAGGCGGGCGGAAAGCCCTTCACGGAACTTATCTATCCCGATACATTGGAAAAACCTGTGCTCTATCCCATCTATGCACCCGACGAGCAGCTCGTTACCAGGGGATTCCCATTACAGCCTCGTCCGGGCGAGCCTGTAGATCATCCTCACCACATAGGCCTCTGGTTCGATTACGAGAATGTCAATGGGCTTGATTTCTGGAATAACTCTTACGCTATTCCCGCGGAAAAGAAACACAGCTATGGCTGGATAAAGATAGACAGCATCACCATGGCTACGAATATCAAAAGGAAAAAGGAAGGAGATAAAGGGATCATACAATACAGCGCCAACTGGATAGATCAGCAGAAAAATATCCTGCTGCAGGAAAATACTATTTTGCTCTTCAGCGCTACCCAGGATGAAAGGGTCATCGATCGCAGCACCACGCTGACGGCCGTGCAGGATGTCAACTTTCCCGACGCCAAGGACGGTATGCTGGGACTGCGTGTCACCCGTGAGCTGCAGATACCTACCAATGTGCCGGGAGAATTTGTCGACGACAAGGGGAATGTCACCAGGGTGGCGGCCGGCAACGCTCCTGATATCAATGGCACGTATCTTACCAGCGAAGGCAAAACGGGCGACAGCGCCTGGGGAACAAGAGGGGCCTGGTGTATGTTATATGGAAAGAAAGGGCAGGACACCCTTAGCGTACTTATGATCGATCATCCCCAAAACCCCGGATATCCCACCTACTGGCATGCCCGCGGATATGGGTTATTTGCGGCTAACCCTTTGGGACAGAAGATCTTTAGTAAGAATAAGGAAACGATGAATTTCCGCCTGGAAAAGGGGAAGTCGGTGACTTTCCGCTATCGCATAGTCATTGCCTCGGGACATAACAGACTGTCCACCGGCAGGATCAGGGAGCTTACCGACGCTTTTACCCAACCTGACTAAGAATTGCCGCCGCCGGCATAAAATCGGTAGGATGAGCGGGTAAAACCATTAATTTTGAATTCGATATAACCTAAAACTTAATACAATGAGCACCAGGAACCTGACCTTGATCGTAATAGTGATCTTTATTTTATTACTCGGTGGCTGTGCCTGTAACGGCTACAACGGGCTTGTACGCAGCGACCAGCAGGTGCAAACAGCCCAGGGTAATGTCGAGACCAACTATCAGCGTCGTACTGACCTGTATAACAGCGTCATCAAAGTGATCGAGGGGTCGGCCAATTTTGAAAAATCGACCCTGAAGGAAGTGATAGCCGCCCGTGCCGCCGCCACTCAAATAAAAGTAGATATAAATGACTCGACTTCGCTGGCCAGGTATCAACAGGCGCAGGCGCAGCTGCAAAGCTCCTTTAGCCGGCTGATGGCAGTGGCGGAAGCTTACCCCGACCTGAAAACGACGGATCAGTTCAAGAACTTCCAGACCAATATCGAAGGCACTGAAAACCGTATCAACGTGGCACGCCGTGACTTTAACGAAGCGGTCCGGGACTATAATCTTAAGGTCAAGACCTTCCCCAACAATATCTGGTCGGGGCTTTTCGGATATCACGTAAAAGGATATTATCATGCAAACCCTGGCAGCGAAAATGCTCCGGACATCCAGTTTAATATTAAATAAGAGCCTGCTTTGAAAATCCCTTTTTTCCGACGGAAAGACTTCTTTTCAGATGCTGAAAAGCAGCTGATCGTCTCTTCCATACAGGCTGCCGAGAAGCAGACCAGCGGTGAGATCCGTGTATTTGTAGAAAGCCGGTGCAAGTATGTCGACCCTCTCGACAGGGCAGCAGAGATCTTTGCCGGATTAAAAATGGAGGAGACGGCGGCCCGCAATGCCGTATTGGTTTATGTCGCGATAAAGGACAGACAGCTTGCTCTTTTGGGAGATAAGGGTATTCATGAGAAGGTGGGGTCGGCGTTTTGGAATAAGGAGGTAAAGCTTATCCTCTCCCATTTCAACCGTGCGGATTACGCCGCCGGCATCGCCCATGTAGTAGAAGAGATAGGGGAGGCATTGCGCACCCACTTCCCTTATGACAAAGGCGGCGATGTCAATGAATTGCCCGACGATATTGTATTTGGAAAATGACGATAATGAAGAAGTTCCTATCCATATTGGTTTTCTTTTCTCTTGTGTTGCCGGCGGGGCTGAGGTCCTATGGTCAGAATATCCCGGCCAAGCCTAATCCACCCCGGCTGGTAAATGATCTTGCCCATGTGATGACGCCCGATCAGGAGGCAGCCCTGGAAAGCAAGCTGGTGGCATATGATGACAGTACTTCCGTACAGATCGTCATTGTCACTGTCCCCACCATCGGGGATGCCAGCATCGAGGATTATGCGCTGAAGATACTTCGGGATTGGGGCGTAGGGAATAAGAAGACCAACAACGGGGTCGTTGTCCTGGCCGCCATACAGGAGCATAAGGTGACCATCTCTACGGGGTATGGTATGGAAGGATCCGTATCGGACCTTATCTCTAAGGAGATCATCGATAATGAGATCGTTCCAAATTTCAGAGGATCGGATGCGGACAACTATTACCGGGGTTTCAGCCGGGCCGCGGATGCGCTCATCAAGGCTGCTGCAGGAGAGTATAAGGCGCCACAAGGATATGATAATGGAAGCAGACATCGTCGCGGCAAAGGCGGCGGGAATGTCATTGGCGTGATCGTCATTATCGTCATCGTCATTCTGCTTGCCATCTTCCGTGGCGGCGGTGGTGGCGGCGGCGGCCTTTTCAGAGGGTCGGGTATCCTGCCTTTTATCATCGGGGATATGATCGGCAGTGCCGGCAGAAGAGGTGGCTGGGGTGGTGGCGGAGGAGGTTGGGGCGGCGGTGGCGGCGGTGGAGGAGGCTTTGGTGGATTTGGCGGCGGTAGCGGCGGTGGCGGCGGCGCCAGCGGCAGCTGGTAAAAGATATTAAAAAAGGGGGCTATAAGCCCCCTTTTATTTTAGAAACCTTTTGGCACTTTGGATTTGATGTAATCAGCCTGTTCCTTGAGGCCTTCCGATTCCTTTCTGTTGGCAATACCGCTGAGCGCGGAATTGATGAAGGGATCGGTCTGGGTGTGATAAGCCTGCGGAATGGCTTCCCGGAATTTTACGATCAGGTCCACTCCTTTCTTTACCTGATCCGTGTTCTTTACTTTGGATATCAGCTCTGCATATGGTTTGATGAACATGAACTTTTCTTGTCCCACCGGCATCTTATCGAAGTTGTCCGATATGGCGTCAAAGCTGCTTTCGTCGCCCGACTTGATCAGCACGGCCGAGATCGCCGCCGTCAGGGCTCCTTTCGACGGCTGTTTGATAAATTTCTTTGCCAGGTCCAGCGCTGCAGCGCTATCCACTTCCGACAGCGCGGCCAGGGCATTGCCCGCCACCGTATAAGAGGAGTCCATCGCTGCTTTTGTAAACAGGGATTTGTACTTCGGGTCCGCGTAGGCTCCCAGCAATTGCACCGCGGTGCCTTTTACTCTTCTGTCCGGATCGCTGGCAGCCAGGTCCGCGATCAAAGGCTCGAAGGTCTTTTTGACGGCCTCGTTTTTCATGTCCAGTCTTTGCAACGTGAAGTCGCGCAATCTGTAGTAGCGGTCTTTCAAAGAAGTCTTCAAAAGATCGACAGCCTTGGGATCGCTCTGGTTCCTGGCTGCAAAAGCGATGGCTTCGCGTCTGTCTACATAAAGACCGGCATACTTGTACTGGTGGATGAAATTATCCAGGGTTTTGTTGTCCTTTTTTTCGCAAAGCAGGACCTTATCCCCATCCACGTTCACCAGATCAGGACGGCTGGCATAGTTGAAGGTGAACGTATCTGTCTTATCCTCCACCCATACTTTATGACGCTCCTTCTTAGCACCACTATAGATATCGATGGCTATCGGGAGCCGGAAGACCTTGTTCGTCTCCTGGGTTTGATTGACGATGACCTTTACCGTCCTGGCATTGTCGTCATATACATAGTCGATGGTCAGTTTGGGGTGTCCGCTGCCATAGTACCATTGATTCCAATACCAGTTCAGGTCCTGACCTGTGACATCTTCGAAAGCAAGCCGCAGGTTCTGCGCTTCGGCGGATTTGAATTTGTTGGTCGTCAGGTACAGGTTCAGCGACTTGAAGAAGGCGCTATCGCCCACATAATTACGGAGCATATTCAGGATACGTCCCCCCTTGGGGTAGCTCACCTGGTCGAATACGTCTTCTTTGTCGGAGTAATGGAAACGAACCAGGTCCTTGGTCGCATTTTCCGGGTTTGACAAATAGCTTTGGATGCCCTGATAATTTACTGCATCGCCTGCATCCTTGCCATACTTGTATTCATTCCACAGGGTCTCGCTATAGTCGGCAAAGGATTCGTTCAAGGTGATGTTGCTCCAGCTCTCCGTGGTGACAAGGTCCCCGAACCACTGGTGAAAGAGCTCGTGCGCAATGACGTCCTCCCAGTTATTGCCATCCGACAACTCCCGTGCATCCTGGTTAGCGCCTTCGCCATGGAGGGTGCTTGTGGTATTTTCCATCGCACCGCTGACATAATCCCGCCCTACTATCTGGGAATATTTAGGCCAGGGGTAGTCGACGCCCGTGAGACGGGAATAAAGAGCGATCATCTCGGGCGTATTGCCAAAGATCCTGCGGGCTACGGGAGCGTATTCTTTTTCTACATAATAGCTTACCTCTTTGCCTTTATACGAGTCCTTGACAACGGAATAGTCGCCCACTCCCATAAAGAACAGATAGGGTGCATGCGGCAGATCCATTTTCCAATGATCCGTACGTGTGCCGTCCCCATTGACTTTTTGATCCACGAGCCTGCCGTTGGACAGCGTGACGTATTTTGCCGGAACGGTCATCGTGATCTCTTCCGTGGTTTTTTGGTTGGGCTTGTCGATGGTGGGGAACCATACGGAATTGGCCTCCGTCTCACCCTGGGTCCAGATCTGTGTAGGCTTGCCTTTCTCTTCTCCTTTGGGATTGATAAAATAAAGCCCTTTTGCATCTGTGATGGCGGCGCTGCCGTTGTGTACCTTCAGCTCGTTGGGCTTCGATGTATAGTCGATGAATACGGTATATTTCTCTGTGTATTTGTATATCCTGTCCAGGTGGATACGCAGGATCATTCCATCATAGTCATATTTGAGAGGGGTCGTTTGTCCGCCTTTGACAATGGCCACTTTGTGAATGTCCATTCCTTTGGCATCCAGCGACACGGAATCTGTCGGATAGAAATGAGGTTTTAACGTGATCCAGGCCTTGCCATACAGATAAGATTTGTCGTAATCGAACTTTACATCCAGTCTTGTATCTACCAGGTCGTCGAATTTGGTGGCTGTCGCCCGGTAGATATTCTTCCAGGCATCGTCGTTATTTTCCGGACCCTGCTGCGCCCATGACAGGTGAACAGCCAGAAGGCCCATTACTGCAAAAAGGAGATGTTTTCGTACTTGCATAATTGTGTCTTATATTTGATATGTGTGTCTACAGGGGGGTAAAGATAATAGTTTTCTCCTCCCGGATATTTCCCTTCATCCTTTTCGCAGCAGATCATATCTCAGTGAATATCAAATATTCACAGAAAAAAAGCGTTATTTTACTAAACCGAATATCCATCCATGCTACGAAATACCCTGTTCATCTTATTAATCCTGTTTGTGGGTAAATGTTATTCCCAAGAAGATTACTTTGTACTGATCCAGGCCGATAATAACCAACCTTTTTATGCACGTCTCGAGGATAAGACGCTCAACTCCACTTCGAAAGGCCGTCTGACCCTTTCCCAGCTGAAGGAGGGGGGACAGCGTATCACGATCGGATGGCCAAAGCAAATGTTCCCTGAGCAGCAGTATTCGTTCAACATCAATGGAAAAGACCTGGAGCTCCAATTAAAGGATCATGGGGACAATGGATGGGGGCTATTCAATCCGCAGACACAGGAATGGCTGCCGGCCGACAAAAAGGAGCCGGCGGCGTCAGCACATATCGATGGCATCAAAAAGGACGATGCTTTTTCCCGATTGATGGCGGGGGTTGTCAGCGATACGGCCGTCATGTACAATACCTATGCCATGGAGGCGGCCCTAAAGGACAGTCCTGCCGTCAAGCCGGCGGCCGTGGCGAAAGTTGATACTATCAGCGAGGTGTTAAAAGATACTGCCGTTGTCTCCATAAGGGTCGATAGTCCGGCGGCTGTTTCCGCGGTAGTGACTCCCGCTCCCCATGATTCGGCGGTGGCTGTAGAACACGCCCCGGCGCCGGTGACGCTCCGTCATACTGCCGGCACGGTGGTAAAGCTCAGTGAGCGTAAGACCTCCAGGGGGCTGCGATTGGCTTTTGCCGACAGAGCAAAGGGTAGAAAGGCGGATACCGTCATTGTCATCATACCCATGGACAGCAGTCTGGCTACGGCGAAGACTGCCGGGGCTTCAGATAGTGCTAAGTCTGAGGTACTTAACGCAAATACCTCTCCTATAGGCGGACGGCCGGCAGGTACTTCTCCGGCCGGGGCACAGGGATCTGGCACTACTCCAACCGGCGCACCTCCGACCGCTACGGAAACGGTGTCGGAGTACAAGTCGGATACCCTGCATCTTTACCTTGGACCTAAAAAAGGAGCGCATGCCGCACCCGCTTCGGGAGGCTCTGTGGGTGGGGGAGAGCTGTATCGGAAGCCTGATACTTCTCAAAGGAAGGTGGAATCAAAGCCGGTGCTGGTCAATTCGGATTGCCGGAATTTTGCCACCGACTATGACGTGGACAAGCTTCGGGTCAAGATGCTGGAGATCAGCAAGGATGATGACAAGACTGCTGCCGCAAAGAAGATATTTAAGACCAGGTGCTTCACAACCAAGCAGATAAAGGCGCTAAGCGAGGTGTTTACCACCGATGCGGCCAAATACCGGTTTTTTGAGGCTGCCTACCCTTTTGTCTCCGACGATCGTTTCCGCGACCTGACCGATCTGCTGGCCGACCCTGTTTACAATAGCAAATTCAGGGCAATGACCGGGCAGCGTTGAAAGCCATGCCTGAACCGCTGGAAAGCGGTTCGTCCGAAGGACAGACATTAGCGGTTTGCGGGAATTGGGCTATATTTTGTGGCAGGCCAATTCCCGCACATATTATCTTTGGTCCCTTAACAGCGCCGACCATGCCCAGGTATTTTTTAGAAGTTGCGTACAAAGGGACTCATTACAGTGGATTTCAGATACAGGACAATGCCGGATCGGTGCAGGCCGAAATAGAGAAGGCTTTGCTGGTATTTTACAGGGAGAAGATATCTCTTACGGGGTCCTCCCGTACCGATACGGGCGTGCATGCGCTGCAGAACTATTTTCATTTTGATTTCGAGGGGATTATAGACCCGAAGAAAGTGTATAATATCAATGCTATCCTGCCCAGGGATATTGTGATCAAGGGGGTTTACCCGGTGGGGAAGGAGGCGCATTGCCGGTTTGACGCTGTCAGCCGGGAGTACAGGTATTTCATTTACAGGAAGAAGGACCCTTTTTTGGACGACAGGGCCTATTTCTTTCCTTATACATTGGATAAGAGCCTGTTAGAAGAGGCTGCCGCCTTGATCCCGCGATATACGGATTTCACTTCTTTTTCCAAGCGGAATACGCAGGTAAAGACCTTTGTTTGCGACATCCGGGAGAGCCGTTGGTTGGTGGAAAATGACACGCTTGTGTACCAGGTGGCGGGCAATCGGTTTTTGAGGGGTATGGTCCGGGGATTGGTGGGTACGATGCTGCAGGTGGGGCGGGGCAAGCTAACGGTTGCGGGGTTCGAGGAGATCCTTCGCAGCCGGGACAACCGTCATGCCGATTTCTCCGTGCCCGGTCACGGGCTTTTTCTTTTTCGTGTATCCTTTACTGATAGTTTGTCGCAGCTGTTGAAATGAACGTTGTTTTTTGTGTGAGGAGAGGGGATGTTGTTCACAAAATGCAATGGATATGTTAATGCGGGCATCGTATGAGCCACGGACGGCGCGTGATTAGCCGTAAAAGTTTTTTGCCCGTGAAACCCTTGCTGGCAGCGGGTTTCAGAAAGGGAAAGAAAAAAAGATCTAAAAATATTTGGCAGCGAAGTGGAACTGTCTATCTTTGCAACCCGATTTGAAACAGACACCCCGGTAAAAGGGGTAAGAGGAGAGAGGAAGAGAGGATAAAGAGAGTGGCAAAACGGACAAGTTCTTTGCAGATGGCAAGCAGATAAGAAAGTAGAAATGTGAATAACGAGTGAAAGAAATAATTTGCTGATAAAAATACTCCTCGTATCTTTGCCGTCCGCTCGTAAAAAAAGCGAATAGTTCTTCAAAAGTTCTGGTAAAGTGAGAAGAAAAAAATCTTCAGAATCTGACAGAAAAATTTGGTTGAAATGGTAAGAGGTTGTAACTTTGCAACCCGCTTCAAAAAAGCGACAGTTCTTCAAATCTTCTGGTTCTGACAACGAAGAAAAAACCTTCGAAAAATAACAGAAAAATTTGGTTGAAATTATAAAGGCTCATACCTTTGCAACCCGATCGAAAAAATCGGATGGCAAAAAAGCCTAAAGTTCTTTGAAAGTTTGGAAGCAATAGCACATAAATCAAGTATTTATGGTAAGGTTATATTAGCGAAAAATATCGATAATATGACGTCAAATTTCGAGAGAAATTAGATAGTCAGTATCAAAACTCATTTACAATGGAGAGTTTGATCCTGGCTCAGGATGAACGCTAGCGGCAGGCTTAATACATGCAAGTCGTGGGGCAGCGCGGGTAGCAATACCTGGCGGCGACCGGCAAACGGGTGCGGAACACGTACGCAACCTTCCTTTAAGTGAGGAATAGCCCAGGGAAACTTGGATTAATACCTCGTAACACTATGAGATGGCATCATCTTATAATTATAGCTACGGCGCTTAAAGATGGGCGTGCGGCTGATTAGGTAGTTGGCGGGGTAATGGCCCACCAAGCCTACGATCAGTAACTGGTGTGAGAGCACGACCAGTCACACGGGCACTGAGACACGGGCCCGACTCCTACGGGAGGCAGCAGTAAGGAATATTGGTCAATGGACGCAAGTCTGAACCAGCCATGCCGCGTGGAGGATGAAGGTCCTCTGGATTGTAAACTTCTTTTATT
>DASZXP010000165.1:0-4362 GCA_035545935.1 Puia sp.
GGACAACCTATTATTGGCGTGTGGGACCGGATAACGGGTCATTGGGCAGGGATTCAGGCAGGATATGGGATTTTCGAACGATGGATGAGCCGATGAAGAACGACGTTACTTTTTTCGTTTGCTCGGATACGCATTATGGAAGATCGGACAACAAGCGCTTGAATGAGGAGACTATCGACATGATGAATGCTGTTCCCGGGATGCAGCTGCCATCGGAAGCAGGGGGCGGGATAGTACGGACGCCTCGTGGAGTGATCGTCAATGGGGATCTGCTGGATGAACCTAATGGGGTGAGGGGCAAGGGGAATTGGGATGATTTCGTAAAGGATTACGGGCTGGACGGATCAGACGGACGCCTGGGTTTTCCGGCATATGAGGGGTTTGGCAATCATGACGTGGAGGGCAGGCCCGACCGGGAAACGCCGCCGGGGGGATATACCCGATGGGGGATCAGGGAACGTAACAGGCTCCGAAAAGGGATCACGGAACTATCGCCGGACAGCCTGCATTATTCATGGGACTGGGATGACGTGCACCTGGTACAGCTGAATTTATTCGGCGGTGATGGTCCGGAGGATGTGATGCATGTTGATGCCAGGATGCATGATCCGGGGAAGGCATTGGAATTCCTGCGAAAGGACCTGGAGCGATATGTGGGCAAGAGCCGCAGGAAGGTCGTTATCTTTCAGCATATCGGATGGGTGGATGGTATGTCCGACTGGTGGACGCCGGAAGCGAAGCAACGATTTTATGATGTTGTAAAAGGCTATAATATCGTCGCACTTATCAATGGGCATTCTCATGGCGCCGGATTTTATTATTGGCAGGGGCTGTTAACCATTCACGATGGCGCTACAGCACGCCCGGAGAGTGGAAAAGGGGATTTTATGATAGTGAGGTTAGCGGATAACGAGTTAACCGTGGTACAACGTAAGCGGGAAGGATGGGGTATTATATTTCATAAGAAGCTATCTGATTAAAAGAAGGCGATGAAGAAAATTCTGATAACGGCGTACTCTTTTTTCCTTGTGTTTTATTGTAGCGGGCAGGTATTGGATAAAAGAAAGGTGCTGGCGGGCTTTAATTTTTGGAGCAATAGGGATTTCGACTGGTATGCACGGAATATTCCGTTGATCGAGACGCCGGACAGGGACATAGACGAAACGTACTATTACCGGTGGGAGCTGATAACGGCACACCTGGTATATGGATCACCGTCTGACGGCTATAGCTGTACAGAATTCATAAACAGCCCCTGGTGGTCGGGAACGTACGGCGCTATAAGCTGTGCCGCGGGGCTGCAGCTGTATGAACTGAGATGGTCAAGGGATCCCAGGTATGCGGAAGATTATGCGAGGTATTGGTTCAGCGTGCCGGGAGCGGAGCCTAGAAATTATTCCACCTGGCTTGGCGACGCCATTTGGCAGGTATATAAGAGTTACGGAAACAGGAAAATGGTGAGTGACCTGGAGAGACCGCTGATCAGGAATTATATGGAATGGGAGAAGGAGCATTTTATTCCCCGGGAAGGGTTATTTGCCTGGGATGGCATGCATGACGGGATGGAAACGAATATCAACAGCCGGCAGACGAAGAATTGGTTTTCGGGGGCACAGGGGTATCGCCCTACTTTGAACAGCTATATGTGGGCAGATGCCCGCGCTATAGGCGCAATGGCATTGCTGAATGGGGATTCGGCTTCTGCAGAGCTTTTCTACGGCAAAGCGCGGGAACTGAAGATACAATTCCAGGCCAAGTGCTGGGACCCGGAAAGGAGGTTCTTTTTCCATCGTTTCATGAAGGACGAGGATAGCGGCATACTGGCGAATACGCTGACCTACCAATCGGGCAGGTATAAAGGGAACGAGCATGGGAGAGAGGAACTGGGTTTTATTCCCTGGTATTTCAACATGCCGGATGCGGGATATGAGCAGGCATGGCAATATCTGATGGATTCAGCGCGATTTTTTGCAAAGTTCGGCCCTACAACGGTGGAGCGGGACGACCCGTTGTTCCATGTAGCGAAGAGCTGCTGTGCATGGAGCGGTAATACCTGGCCTTATGCCACTTCCCAGACCTTGAGGGGGATGGCGAACCTGCTGCGATATTACAAGCAGGGGTATGTGACGAAGGAGGATTATTTCAGGCAGCTTAAAATTTTTACGGAGACGCAGAGAAAGGACGGAAGGCCGTATATAGCCGAGGCGAACAATCCTTTTACGGGGTCGTGGGAGGGGCATGACAAGCCCGGGCATAGTGAACATTATTTTCACTCCTCCTATATTGACCTCGTGCTTAACGGTCTGTTGGGGATCGAGCCTATGGCGTCCGACTCAATGATGATCGACCCTTTGATCCCTCGCGATTGGAATTATTTTATTATCGACGGCTTACGTTATCATAGGCATGATGTCACAGTGATCTGGGACAGGACGGGCCGCAGGTACGGCAAGGGGAGAGGGTTTTCTGTATGGGTGGATGGAAAGAGAGCTGCGAGCTTTCCGTCCGTCAGGAGGCTTGTATTGCCCATAATGCCGGGTAACCCTACCAGTGCTGGCGACAAGAGGGTGAATGTGGCTGTCAATAATTCGCCATCGGAAAAGTATCCTTTCGCCTTTGCCTCCTCTCCCGGTATTGGCGCTGAATATTGCAAAAAGATGAATGACGGAGCGTACTGGTATTATGAACGAACGCCCAACAGATGGAGCAGCATTATACAGGGTACCGGTGAGGTATATGCGGGTATTGATCTTGGCGGTATGCAGCAGATTGACGAGATTAAGGTGTATTTTACGGAAAATGTAAAAACGCTTGCCGCTCCGGTGAAGTACATGGCAGAATACTGGCAGGACGGGCAATGGCGGCAGGTGCATGAAAGGAGAAGAGTACCTGCTATTCCCGCAGGGAATTGCGCTAATACAGTATGGTTCGAGCCTGTGAAAACCCGGAAGATAAAGCTGCGGTGTATACCAGTGAAAAGCAGGGCTATCGGTATTTCGGAGATAGAAGCCTGGGGTGATGGGTATGTTCGACCGCCTGCCGGCGAGACGGAAAAGGACGGGACGGATATAGATTCGCTATCGGCGTCTTTTATTTCGAAATTCGATGATGGCCATGTGCTGCGAGAATTGAAGGATGGGGCTGTCAATCCATCGCGCAGGTGGACGGCTTATGGGTCTTCTCATGAAGAGGACTGGGTGGAACTGTATCTTAGCCGCAAACAGGCTGTTCACCGGCTGTTGTTATATTTTTACGATGACAAGGGCGGAGTGCAGCCGCCCGTGAAATATGACTTATATTGCCTGGATGGCGACAAAGGATGGCGATGGATAGAAGATGTTGAAAAGATGCCGAAAGCGCCTGGGGCGGATTTGAATACAGTATCGTTCAAGCCTGTACTGACGGATCGGCTAAAAATAGTGCTGCGACATCGTGGCGACAAAATATTTTCCGGGCTATATGGACTATCAGTGGAATGAAAACAATAAAAGAGGGCCTTATCATCCCAGACCCTCTTTTATTTATATTAAAAGGCTTTCTTCTCTTTCGCCTGTTGCATCGGGTTGTTCGTCTGCGGGATGCTGCGCAGCAGCTGTTGTTTGGCCTTGAAGACCTGGAACTTGCTTTCCGTGGTGACGGTAGGCCAGCTGTTGTTGCTCTCGTCGATGTCGGCCGTTTCGCGATTGGGATCCAACTTGATGCTCTTGACCTCCTTGTCCTTGATGAACAGCTTTGTCAGGTGGTTCTCGTTCTTGCGCCATACCTGGGCCGGGATGCGTTCTATCTCTTTGGTGCCGTCGGTGTAGGTCCATTCGATGATGATCGGCATCACGAGTCCGCCCTTGTTGCTGAACTGCAGCTCATAGAACTGTTTGGAGCGGAAAAGCGCTTTGGCCGAGTCGTCCATCGGCTGGTCGAACTGTACGATGTGCTGGGCATATTTTGTCGTATCGTAAGGGATGAGGCCGCGGGAATATTTCCAGTAAAAATCATGCAGGGAGGTGTCACCGTCCACGGCGAAATGGATATTCTTATCGGTGCGGTTCCTTTCCTTGGAAACGTCCTGGGGGAACTTCCCATCGGGCAAGGGCTTGTCGATGCTCTTCATGATGGTGGTATCCATCTTGGCGACGGGATGCTCCAGATCGGGCGTGAAATGTTTTACGCTGTCGATGGAGATATCCACGGGGTCGATGCCATAGAACCAGCCGCGCCAGAACCAGTCGAGATTTTCTGCGCTGGCGTCATTCATCGTTCTGAACAGGTCGGCGGGCGTGGGGTGTTTAAAGGCCCATCGGCGGGCATATTCCTTAAAGGCGTAGTCGAACAGATCGCGACCCATGATCGTCTCGCGCAGTATAT
>DASZXP010000166.1:0-54727 GCA_035545935.1 Puia sp.
GTATTACGGTAGTAATTGACGTAATAATTGTAGTTGTTGGGATAGCAGAGAAAACCATCCCCCCTGGCGAATATAAAGGAGCTGTTCACGGTGGGTACAGGCAGACCGGCCTCCTTGGGATCGCGAAATGCCAGCACTTCCTTGGCCTCGTAATTGAGGTTACGGCCATGCTTATACCGGAGATTGGTAGTGGTCTGTTTGTCCCCGATGACCTTGAACGGGGTTTTTACCCGCACGCTGCCATGATCGGTGGCCAGGATAAGATTGAACTTTTTATCGGCTATTTTCTTCAATGCCTGGTGCAAAGGCGAATGTTCGAACCAGCTGGCGGTGATGCTGCGATAGCTGGTCTCGTCGCTGGCCAGCTCCTTCAGCACTTCCATTTCCGTACGCGCATGGCTCAGCATGTCCACAAAATTGTAGACGATGACATTGATGTCGTTGTTCAGAAGATTGTGGATATTGTTGACCAGGTCCGCTCCGGCCTGATAATTCAGCACCTTGGTATAGGAGAATTTCAAATTGTCCTTTTTCAGACGGCGAAGCTGCGCGCGGAAAAAATCTTCCTCATGCAGGTTCTTGCCCCCCTCCTCATCGTCATTCTTCCATTGGTTGGGGAACTGCTTCTCGATATCGATGGGCATCAACCCGGAAAAGATGGCATTGCGGCTGTATTGTGTAGCCGTAGGAAGTATGCTGTAAAAACTGTCTTCCTCCGCGATACGAAAGTTCTCTGCAAAAATGGGCTGGATGGCCTTCCATTGATCGATACGCAGGTTATCCAGCAGCAAAAAGAAGGTAGGCGTACCTTTCTCTACATGCGGCAGCACCTTGAAGCGGAACAGCGTATGGGACATGATAGGCCCTTCTTCCGCCTTGGGGTGGACCCAGCGTGCATAATTCTTCGAGATGAATTTGAAGAATTCCGTATTGGCCTCCTGCTTTTGGGTCTGGAACACCTCCCGCATCTCGGGACTGTCCGATTTCTCCATCTCCAGCTCCCAGTACACCAGCTTTTTATAGATATCCATCCATTCGTTGTAGTTGGGGTTGCTGTTGAGGGCCATAAAAAGGCTGCGAAACTCCTGCTGGTAGGCGGTGGTCGTCTTTTCCGCCACCAATCTCTTATTGTCGATGATCTTTTTCAGGCTGAGGAGGACCTGGTTGGGATTGACGGGCTTGATCAGGTAGTCCGTGATCTGGCTGCCGATAGCGTCATCCATCAGGTTTTCCGTTTCATTCTTCGTGATGAGCACGACGGGTATCTGTTGATTGACCTCCTTGATCTTGGCCAGGGTCTCCAGTCCCGTAATACCGGGCATGGTCTCGTCCAAAAGCACCACGTCGATGGGGTTTTCCTTTACATAGTCGATGGCATCGAAGCCATTGGTCATTTCCTTCACTTCATACCCTTTATTTTCCAGGAACAGGACCTGAGAATGCAAGCTTTCTATTTCATCGTCAACCCAAAGGATCTTTGCCAAAGACATAGTGTGTTTTTTGGTTATGTGCAACGGGCATGGCCCCCGATGTCCTACGCGTCCCTTTTCAAGCAAACCAAGTGCCAGCCAAAGGGCAATAAAGGTAAATTTATATTATCCGTACCGTATTTGTAGCTTTGAAGATTGTTTAAGACTGTTTTAACAAAACACAAACAAGAATGTCTCCATCGTCCCGCAAGATCATCAACGATCCTGTATATGGTTTTATTACCCTGGACCACCCCCTGTTGCTGGCAATTATTGCCCACCCTTATTATCAACGCCTTCGCCGCATACACCAGATGGCTTTTGCCCACCTGGTCTACCCCGGAGCCGTACACACCCGTCTGCATCACTCCCTGGGGGCTTACCACCTCATGTGCTGCGCCCTGGACGAATTGCGGCGCAAAGGCTTTCCCATTTCCCCGGAAGAGGACCTGGGCGCCAAAGTGGCCATCTTATTGCATGATATAGGACATAGCCCTTTTTCCCATGCCCTGGAAAATGTCCTGATCCGGGACTTGCCGCATGAAGAGATCTCCATTCTCATCATGCACGATCTGAACAAACAGTTCAAAGGCCAGCTGGATACGGCCATCCGCATATTTACCAATGACCATCCCAAACACTATCTGCACCAGCTGGTGTCAGGCCAGCTGGATACGGACAGAATGGATTACCTGACAAGAGATAGCTTTTTTACAGGTGTTTCCGAAGGCGTCATCGGGTACGACAGGATCTTGAAAATGCTGGCCGTCCATGAAGGGGAGCTGATGGTGGAGGAAAAAGCCATCTACTCCATCGAGAAATTCCTCGTATCCCGCCGGCTGATGTACTGGCAGGTCTATCTTCATAAGACCGTGCTCAGCGCTGAAAAAATGCTGGTCCGGATATTGGAAAGAGTAAAGGAGCTGCTGGAAAAAGGCCATCAGGTAGCTTCCTCCTCCCCCGTGCTGGACCTTTTTCTTGGCCGCGCGGATAACCGGGCCTTTATAGAAAAAAATCTGGACAAATTTTGTTTGTTGGATGATTACGACGTCATGAGCGCTATTAAGCTTTGGGCCTTTCATTCCGACAAAGTATTGTCCCTGTTGTGCCGCTGTCTCATCGACAGGCAGCTGTTAAAAGTTCGATTGCAGGCAACCCCCTTCGGAGAAGGACACGTAACGGAATTGAGAAGACAGGTGAGCCGCCAGGAGTCGATATCCATGGAAGATGCAGCCTACTTTGTCTTTACGGGTCAGGCTGTAAATACGACCTACGACCCCTCGGACGAGAAGATCAATATCCTCTTTAAGAACGGAGAAGTAAGGGATATTTCCCAGGTAGACAATGCCCTGATTCAGCAAACCCTGGCAAGCCCTGTAAAAAAATTTTATATTTGCTACCTAAATACCATCAAGACACCATGACTTTTTCTGCCGCACAAATAGCTATGCTCATCAGTGGTACAGTAGAGGGTGACCCCAATACCGCCGTAGGTTCGTTTGGAAGGATCGAAGAAGCGGTCAAAGGCCAGCTCGCATTCCTGGCCAACCCGAAGTATGAAGAGCATTTATACACCACGGCGGCATCCGTCATCATCGTCAACGAAAGCCTGGAGCTGAAACAGCCCATTGGGGCGACACTGATCCGTGTCCCCGACGCCTATAGCGCCTTTGCGGTACTGCTGGCGAAATACCAGGAGATAGAAAAACAACAGCTCACCGGCATCCAGGAGCCTTCTTATATCTCCAAGACCGCCAAAACAGGAGAGAAAGTTTTTATCGGCGCCTTTGCCTATCTGAGTGAGGGCGTGGTCGTCGGCAACAATGTCAAAATTCATCCCCAGGTCTACCTCGGCAACAATGTAAAGGTTGGCGACAATACCACCCTCCACCCGGGTGTAAAGATCTACCATGATTGCACCGTGGGAGCCAACGTGACGATACACGCCGGCTCTGTCATCGGCAGCGATGGCTTTGGCTTTGCTCCCCAGACGGATGGCAGCTTTAAAAAAGTGCCCCAGATAGGCAATGTCGTAGTAGAGGACTATGTAGAGATAGGCGCCAATGTCACCATCGATCGCGCTACCATCGGGTCCACCATCATCCGCACAGGCGCAAAACTGGATAACCTTATACAGATAGCCCACAACGTCGAAATAGGTCATCACACGGTGATCGCCGCCCAGGCAGGGATCAGTGGCAGCACCAAGATCGGCAACCAGGTAATGATAGGAGGCCAGGCAGGCATCGTCGGTCACCTACAGATCGCCGACGGAGCCAGGATCAACGCGCAGAGCGGCGTTACCAAATCCATCAAGACGCCCGGCGGCGCCGTCACCGGCACACCCGCCTTCGAATATACCAGCGCCCTGCGCAGCCAGGCGCTCAGCCGCAATCTCCCCGAACTGGAAAAAAGACTAAAAGAGCTGGAAGAGCTCGTCAGACAATTGTTGGCGGAAAAGGTGTAATGCACTACCTTTCGGCTAATAGTATTCACCTATGTCAAATACCGATACTTTCCAACAAGCGATCCAAACCGGCTATACCTTCAAAGGCGATTCCATCCATCTGGGCATTGGCATGCTGGATGGCCATACCGTCACCGGCGCCGATGTTTTCCTTCCCCTACGGACGATGAACCGGCACGGCCTGATCGCCGGAGCCACGGGTACAGGTAAGACCAAGACCCTGCAGATGATCAGCGAAGCATTGAGCGACGCCAGCATCCCCGTTCTTCTGATGGACATCAAGGGAGACCTCAGTGGCCTCGCGGCAGCCGGAACATCCAATGATAAGATAGCCGAACGATATAAGCTCATGAACGCGGAATACAAGCCGGCCGCCTATCCCGTAGAGTTCCTTTCCCTGAGCAAGGAGAAAGGCGTCCATCTGCGGGCCACCGTCAGCGAATTCGGTCCGGTGCTGCTTTCGAGGATCCTGGGTCTCAACGATACACAGGAGAGCGTCGTGGCCCTGGTATTTAAATTCTGCGATGATAATAAGCTCCCCCTGCTCGACCTCAAGGATTTCATCAAGGTATTACAATATGTCAGCAACGAAGGGAAGGCCCAGATCGAAAAGGCATACGGAAAGATCGCTACCAGCTCCACAGGCACCATCCTGAGAAAGGTCATCGAATTGCAGCAACAGGGCGCCGACCCCTTTTTTGGAGAGAAAAGCTTTGAAGTGGACGATCTCATGCACATCTCCGACGACGGCAGGGGCATGGTCAATATCCTCCGGGTGACGGACCTCCAGGACAGACCCAAGCTCTTCTCTACCTTCATGCTGCAGATGCTGGCAGAACTGTATGCCGTCTGCCCCGAAGAAGGCGATCCCGAAAAGCCTAAGCTGGTGCTCTTCATCGACGAGGCGCATCTTGTCTTCCAGGAGGCCGGGGACGCCCTTTTGCAACAAATCCTTACCATCATCAAGCTTATCCGCAGCAAGGGAATAGGTGTCTTTTTCTGTACGCAAAATCCTACGGACATACCGGCCGGCGTGCTCTCGCAGCTGGGTCTGAAAGTACAGCATGCGCTACGCGCCTTTACAGCGGCCGACAGAAAGGCGATCAAACAGGCCGTGGAAAATTATCCCGAATCCGGTTTTTATAAGACAGAAGACCTCATCACCCAGCTGGGCATCGGGGAGGCATTCGTAACATTGCTCAACGAAAAAGGCGTTCCGACTCCTCTTGTACACACCATGCTTTGTTCTCCCCGAAGCCGCATGGATGTCCTCACACCTGCCGAGATAGATGCGGTCACCGGCAAATCGAAAATGGTAGCTAAATACAGCGAGACCATCGACAGCGACAGCGCTTACGAGATCCTCACGGCCAAGCTGGAAGAAGCGGCCGATAAAGGAGGGGGCGCCACGACGGGTGGCAACGATGCCGGTGGTGGTTCCAAACCCGCGAAACAGGAAAAAAGTACATTGGAAAAGCTCCTCGACAGCCCCGCGGCCAGACAGGTGGGACGAACAGCCGCCAGCGTCATCACCCGCAGTCTTTTAGGGGCCCTGGGATTGGGAGGACGCACCACCCGGAAAAAGAACAGCCTGTTTTAGGATCGGCCCCGGGCAACAGGCAAGACCCTGTCTACCCCGCCTTCCTTCCGGCCTTCCTGCAATTATCGCAAATACCACAGTCCTTTGCTTCCCTGTCCCCAAAATAATTGGCCAGCCAGCGGCTCCTGCATTCCAGCGACAGATCCATATACCGCATCATGGAATGTATCCGCGCCGCATACTGCTCTTTCCGCAACCGATGACCCACGGGATCGATATACAGGTCTTCCGCCGCCGGACGCTCGCGGGAGAAATATACCTGCGGCGTATCTTTCTGCGGCGTATAGTCGACGAGATGAAAGGACTGTAGCTGTAACAGCTCCTTCGTCACCTGGGAAATATCCTTCCCCGTGAGGAAAGCCAACTGTTTTTCCTTGATAGGAGTAGGCCTTTCGAATATGCCCTCATACGTACGTAGCAGCGTATGTATCAATGGCTGCAGGGCGGGATGATCATGCTCGAAATCATATAGGGCCTGCTTCGCAGTAGTAAATCTTAAAGAAGATGGCAAAAACACCTGCTGCTGATAGCTCATCAATCCTTCTTGTTCCAGCGTCTTTATCACATTCAGCGTAGTGGTCGTGTCGATGGAAAAGACTTCCGTAAACCGCGCCAGGTCGAAATCATAATAATTCCCCTCCCCGCTGCCGACGGGCAATTGCAAAAAATTCATCAGCTGCTGGTACACGGGCCATATCTTCTCCATCGGAGGATACCGGGTATCCGGCAGGGCCTTCAGCCGGACACGATCCTGTCCGTCCGACAGGAGGATAGCATAGGCCTTGGCCCCATCCCGTCCTGCGCGACCGGCTTCCTGATAATAATTTTCCACCGACTCCGGAGGATGGAAATGAATGACGGTCCTTACATCCGGCTTGTCGATGCCCATCCCAAAAGCATTGGTGGCTACGATGACACGCTGGCGATCTTTTATCCATGCATCCTGTATGGTATTCCTTTCCTCCCGGGAAAGTCCCGCATGATAGGCCCCGGCGGGAATACTTAGTCTGTTGAGCTGTTCGGAGATCTCTTTGGAAGCGCGGCGGGTATTGCAGTAGATAATGCTGCTGCCAGGCACTTTTTGCAGTATGTCCGCCGCTTTTTGGACTTTAGCGTCAGTTGAAAAATAGCTATAGGATAGATTGGCGCGCGTAAAGGAGCTGCGGAACACGGCCGGCTGTCGCAGCTGCAGCTTGTCGGCAATATCCTTCATCACCTCCGGCGTGGCCGAGGCAGTGAGCGCCAGCACGGGAGCTTCCACCTGCTCGCGCAAGGCGGCGATGCGTAAATACGGCGGACGAAAATCATAGCCCCACTGCGATACGCAATGCGCTTCATCCACGGCAATGAGATTGATAGGCAGCGACGGCAGATACTCCAAAAACAATGCGGTCTCCAGCCGCTCGGGCGAGACATAGAGGAATTTACAATTGCTGTCACCCGCTACCTGGAAGATATTCAGGACATCCTTCCTGGACATGCCTGCATACAGGGCAAAGGCGGTAATGCCTTTACGACGCAGACGGTCCGTCTGGTCCTTCATCAGGGAGATCAGCGGACTGACCACCAGACAAAGCCCGGGTCTCGCCATGGCAGGCACCTGAAAACAAAGCGATTTCCCCCCGCCCGTCGGAAGAAGGGCCAACGTGTCCTTTCCCGCCAGCACAGACTGGATGATATCTTCTTGTAATGGACGGAAACTGTCGTGATTCCAATATTGCTTTAATATTTCCCTTGGTGTCTGACCCATATACCTAAGCTAAGTGAGTTTTTTTACAAAGAGACGTAAAGAATTGGCGGCAAGCACCACATCGCTACATCCCATTGCCACGGCGGCAACGGCAGGAGTCAGCCAGCCCAGCGCGGCCACCGGAATGGCTACTATATTATAAAAAAAGGCCCAGAAAAGATTCTGCCGGATGGTAGCGTACGTGCTCCGCCCCAGCTCCAGCGCCGCAGGCAATCGACGAAGGCCATGGCTCATCAACACCACATCGGCAGTCTGTAACGCCAGCTGAGAGGCATCCCCCATGGCAATGCCGACGGTGGCCCTGGCCAGGGCAGGGGCGTCGTTGATCCCATCTCCTACCAGGGCAGTAGGCGCGGACGCGCTCAGCGCCGCTATCTTCTCCAGCTTGTCCGCCGGCGATTGCTCCGCAAAGACCTCATCGATGCGTAAAGCCTCCGCCAGCAGGAGACAGGTCTCTTTTTTATCTCCGCTGAGCAATATAGTCCGGATACCTTTTTTTCGGAGCCGGTCCAGGACCTCTCCCGCCTCGGGACGAACGGTATCTTCCACATCGATCCAGCCCACGTCTACACCATTGCGAACGATGTACACATTATGAACCTCGCCGCGCCCCGCCTCATACACATCTCCCGTCTTTGTCTCTGCCCTCATACCCACCCCCTTTATCTCCTCTATCCGGGCCCACCGGATCTCGCCTTTTACCTTCCAGGCCCGGGCTATGCTCCGGGCAATAGGATGGTTCGAATATTTTTCCAGGGAAAAGGCTATACGCCGGAACTCGTCTTCCGTAACATCAGGCGTCGTCACCTCCCACCGTACAATAGAGAATTCACCCGTTGTCAATGTCCCCGTCTTGTCAAAAACCACCTGGCGGATATCCTTAAAAGATTCCAGACCCGCCGCCCGCCGGAAAAGGATGCCCTGCCGGGCGGCACGCCCCAATCCTACCGCAATGGCAGCGGGAGTAGCCAGCCCCATGGCGCAGGGACAGGCAATGACCAGCACAGCGATAGCCCGCATGAGCGAAGGGGCAAGGTCCCGGAGAAAGATATAATTTGCCGCCAGGGTCAACAACGCCAGACTGAACACCACCGGCACAAATACAGCGCTGATCCTGTCCGCCAACTGCCGGATAGGGGGCTTTTCCTTCTGGGTCTTTCGCACCATATCCACAATGCCCGCCAGTACGGAATCGCCGACAGCCGCCACTACCTGCGCCCTCACCGTGCCGGATACCAGGATACTGCCCCCCGCCAGGAAATTGTTGACTTTTTTTACCACGGGAAGGCTTTCTCCCGTCAGAATAGCTTCATCGGCAGCCGCCTCGCCCCAAAGGACCCTGGCATCGGCAGGCACCCGCTCCCCCTCCCGGATCAGGATCAGGTCCCCGCTGCGCAGCTGGATATTCTCCACCGGAAATACCATCTCCTGCTGGTGATCGTCATAGGCGACCATATTGGCCATGGTCTTTTCACTCCGGACAAGGGCGTCCAGAGCCTTTTGTGTGCTTCTGACCGAGATATGTTCCAGGTAATTCCCGAAAAATACAAAACTGATCACACCCGCGGCCGTTTCATAAAACTGGTAGCCAGGCCCGAGATGCAACAAAGTCCCCGTAAGGCTATAAACAAAGGCGGCGGTCGCCCCCAGAGCGATCAGCACATTCATATTGGGCCGCCCCTTACGAAGGCTTTTCAGGGCGCTGCGCCCAAAGAAATGCATGCCGACGATGTAGACGGGCAGACAAAAGGCCAATTGTACGAATGGATCCCTCAGCGCCGGGTATCCCAACCAGTCCGTCACCATCAACACCCCCGTAAAAGGCAGACAGATCAGGAAAAATCGCAAATGCCTGTTCATGGATTGTTGGGCCATACCGCAAACTAAGCTAAATTTACAGCATGGAGATTTGTTTTAGTTTGCAGGACATGCTGCCTGCGGCTGAGAAGTTCTGGCAGCAGTGGGCCTCGCAAAAAGTCTTCGCCTTCCATGGTAGCATGGGGGCGGGAAAGACGACCTTTATCCATGCATTGTGTTCCATCAAAGGGGTCACCGATACAGTAGGCAGCCCCACTTTTTCCATTATCAATGAGTATGGCTATCCGGGAGGTAAGATCTTCCACATCGATCTCTACCGGCTCCGGGATGAAGAAGAAGCGCTCCGGGCAGGGGTCGAAGACGTCCTGTACAGCGGACAGCTTTGCCTGGTGGAATGGCCGGAGAGGGCTCCCGGTATCTTTCCACCCGACACGGTAACCATAAAGATCGAAGCCATTGACCGGCTGACACGTAAAATCCAATTTTAAATTGTAATTTGACGGGCACATGTCTCAACAACGACCGATAATCAGCACCTCCTTCAGTTACGAAACTTTGGAAGAGACTTTGGATGTGAAGCCGAAAGGCGTGCCCCTCCATATAGGCATTCCCAAGGAAGTCGCCTTTCAGGAAAACCGTATAGCCCTCACGCCGGACGCGGTAGGCG
Source organism: Puia sp. (assembly GCA_035545935.1). GTDB lineage: Bacteria > Bacteroidota > Bacteroidia > Chitinophagales > Chitinophagaceae > Puia. The sequence goes on from DASZXP010000166.1 coordinate 9,772, forward strand.
TATTGATCAGCAACGGGCATGACGTGATCATCGAACACAATGCCGGTGAGGCATCCCACTATAGAGATAAGGATTACAGCGAGGCCGGCGCCAGGATCGTATACGACAAGGCCGAGGTCTTCAAGGCCCCTATCCTGGTAAAAAGCGCACCCGTCATCGAAAACGATCTGCCCCTGCTGCAGATGAACCAGATCGTTATTTCTCCCATCCATCTGTCAGCCATGAAGGCCGACCTCCTGCAGAAGATGATGGACAAACGCATAACGGGCATCTCCTTCGAAAACCTCAAGGACGACAGCGGCACCTATCCCATCGTACGGAGCATGAGCGAGATCGCCGGCAGCGCCGTCATGCTGATAGCAGGACAATATCTCGGCTCGGCCAATCATGGTAAAGGCGTATTGCTGGGCGGCATATCCGGTATCCCTCCCACCAAGGTCATCATCCTGGGAGCGGGCATCGTAGGCGAGTTTGCAGCCCGTGCGGCCCTCGCACTGGGAGCTTCCGTAAAGGTCTTCGACAACAGCGTCTACCGGCTCAAACGGCTGCAGAACAATATCGGTCAGCGTATGTGGACCTCCGTAATGGAACCACGCATCCTGGCCAAACAGCTCAAGACCTGCGAGGTCGCCGTCGGCGCCCTTTCATCCCAGACAGGACGCACTCCGGTAGTGGTCACCGACGAGATGGTAAGCAATATGCGCCCGGGCAGCGTCATCATCGACGTCAGCATCGACAGGGGCGGCTGCTTCGAAACCTCGGAGATCACCACCCACGAACATCCTATCTTTATGAAGTATGGAGTTATCCATTATTGCGTGCCGAATATCCCCTCCGGATTTGCCCGCACGGCCAGTCATGCCATCAGCAACGTACTGATGCCCCTGCTGCTGGAGGCCGGTGAGGAAGGCGGGTTCGAGAACCTGGTCTGGCATAAGATCCACCTGCGCAGCGGTATCTATCTTTTCAAGGGCGCCCTGACGAACTTCCATCTCAGCCAGCGTTTCGATCTGAAATATACGGACCTCAACCTGCTTATCGCCAGTCAGCGGTAATGGCTACCCAGGCAGCTCATTTTTGACGGTTACCCCCTTTTCTTCCAATGTCTTTTGCAAGACAGGCCAGTCGGACCTCCGAAGACTGCCACAGGACCACCGCCTGGAAAAAAAGCCGCGGGCATTGATCCGGAATCCGGCGCCACGTCGTAGCGAACTCTCCAAAACAATATCGCTGACGTCTTTCAAGCGGAAGCTCCTTACATACCAGGGGAAAAAATGATTCCTTATCATAAGATGCTGGTCCGATACCTTGATATAGTATAACCTGAACCCCACCGCTATATAGACGGGGATATATACTACCGCCAATATCACCCCATAGATAGCGCCGCCCTCATCTTTTCGAATGGGGCGCAGGGCAATGGCGATCATGATTATATAAACGAGAAACAAAAGCGTATGAACATTCAGCAGGGGCTGCCCGGCTATGGTCACCATATTCTCCTCCGCCCCCTCCGGAAGAGGCTCCTCACCGGATACATACTCCGTAACAGTTGGAGCAGACCCGGAAGAGGAAACGAAATTTTCATACAACGCCCGCTTTAGTTGGGGCATATTTCGATAAAAGCTGTCCGCCAGGACGATCTCATCGCTCCTTCCCCATTTGATGACCACGGCATTCGTCGACCATTTGAAGCTCAAATAGCCAACCCTCTCCCTGCTTCCCAGATCGATGGACCGGATGTCATCCCTGAAAATCGTTTGTTTGAATAAGAGTCCCCTCAGATCGATCCTGTCCGGAGATACTTTTACAGTGATCATTTGCTTTATCAGGAAATATCCGGCAAAAACAGCTCCCACTCCAAAAATGAGCAATGATGAAGACTGCTGAAACCCCAGCATCAACAGCCCACTGATAGCCATGAAAATAAATAAACAAATGATCGCCAGGGCAAAATACACCGACAGGAAGCTGAATTTACTTTTAACCATGGATCAGGACTTATAATCCATAATACTAATGATTTTCTCACAGAAATCATACTCCTGTGGATCATTGGAGCTGACAATGACCAGCCGCCCCTTTCCCAGCTCTTCTATCAATTGCCGGTACAGCGCGATCCCATCCTTATCCAGGTTGGTACAGGGCTCATCCAACAACACCAGGGCAACATCGGAAAAAATAGCCTGCGCCAGCCGGACCCGCTGCTTCATACCCGAGGAATAATAACGTATTTGCTTGTCGGCCGCATTCCCCAGTCCTACACGTATAAGAACATCCTTCACCGCCCACCCGGACAACAGCGGCTTGAAGGAAGCATGAAAATACAAGAACTCGGTGGCCGTCATCTCTTCGATGACTTCCAGATAAGGGGCGGCAAGGGAGAGATGCTGAAATACCTGGTCGGGAGCAATAGCCTTTGCCGGAGCCCCAAACGCCGGCCCCCCCTCATAGGCAATGGCGCCTTCGCTGACCCCGATGGCCCCCGCCAGGGCCTGTAACAACGTGGATTTGCCCGAGCCATTAGGGCCCGTAATGGCGTAAGTATGGCTTGTAATAAATTCGTAATGGAAATGACGAAAGATCCAGTCGCGGTTGAAGCGTTTGCCGGCATCAATCAGCGTAATCTTCATCAAAACTGCTTTTGCTGAAGCGTTTAATAATGCCACGGCCGCTTTCCCGGATAAAGGCGACGATCTCGTCCCTTTCGTCGGTGGCAGGGAACTCTTCTTCGAGGAATTCCAGCGCCTGGCTGGTGTTCATCCCCTTGTTGTAGATCACCCGGTATATCTCCAGTATATGATTGATCTTGTCGATGGTAAACCCACGGCGCTTGAGCCCCACGGAATTAACGCCTGAATAGCTGAGAGGCAGCCTGGCCGCCTTGATATAGGGAGGGATATCCTTTCCTACGAGGGAGCCGCCACCCACAAACACGTGATTGCCTATTTTGACAAACTGGTGGATCGCACACATGCCGCCCAGGATCACCCAATCCCCCATGACCACATGCCCCGCTACCTGGGAGTTATTGCTGAGGATACAATTATCCCCGATGATACAATCATGGGCTATATGGCTATAAGCGAGGATCATGCAATTCTTCCCCACTTTTGTCGTCCAGCGATCCCTGGTGCCACGGTGAATGGTAACGAATTCGCGTATAGTGGTATTGTCGCCTATCTGCACGGTTGTCTCTTCCCCGTCGAACTTAAGATCCTGAGGATCAGCGGATACTACCGCCCCGGGATAGATCCTGCAGTTCTTTCCGATACGGGCGCCCTCCATGATGGTAACATTGCTTCCGATCCAGGTACCCGCTCCGATCTCCACATTGGCATGGATCATCGTGAAAGGATCCACCCGAACGTCTGGCGCCAGCCGGGCACTCGGATGAATGGAGGTATAAGCATGGATCATTGGATGCTCAACTGTTTGATTATCTTTTACTTGAATCATTATTGGCTCTTCCGTTTGGATTACTTCCTTCTTGTTCACAGGCATATTAAAAATGCTGAGCTTAACTCAGCACTCGCACAAAAATAAACTTATTTGACACAATTACCCGAAAATAAACTTCCTTCCGCCCCTCTTAACTTCTCTTTACCAACTGGGCCATCAGGTCGGCCTCCGTGGCTATCTTATTCCCGACAAATACCGTACCCCTCATTTCACAGATCCCACGGCGGATTGGATTTAGTAACTCCATTTTGAGGATCATAGTATCTCCGGGAACAACTTTAGCTTTGAATTTGCAATTATCGATCTTTAAGAAGTAGGTGTCATACTGCCCTTCCGGCATGCTGTTGATACAAAGCAGCCCCCCCGTCTGGGCCAGGGCCTCTACCTGCAGCACACCCGGCATGACGGCATTACCGGGGAAGTGACCGGCAAAAAAAGGCTCGTTGAACGTGACATTCTTGATCCCTATGATGTGCTTGTCCGTCAGCTCGATGATCTTATCCACCAGCAGGAAGGGGAACCGGTGGGGTAAGGTCTTTTCTATCTGGTGAATATTGAACACCGGGGGCTGATTGGGATCATACACCGGTACGTTCTTTACATGCTTGTTCTTCCGGATATATTGCTTGATCTTTTTGGCAAACTCCACATTGGAAGAGTGACCGGGGCGATTGGCAATGATATGCCCCTTGATGGGATAGCCGATAAGGGCCAGGTCCCCGATGACATCCAGCAGCTTGTGACGCGCGGGCTCGTTGGGGAAACGAAGCTCCAGGTTGTTGAGATAACCCTCGCTCTTGATCTCTATCTTATCCCTTTTGAAGGCCTTGGCCAGACGGGCCATCTCCTCTTCCGTCACGGGTTTGTCTACCACCACGATGGCGTTGTTGATATCTCCGCCCTTGACAAGATTGTGCTCCAGCAGCATCTCCAGCTCATGGAGAAAGCAAAAGGTGCGACAAGGGCTTATCTCCGTCTTGAACTCCCGCATGGTCTTCAATCCCGCATGCTGGGTGCCCAATACAGGGCTGTTGAAGTCTATCAGCGTGGTGATCTTGTATTCCATGGCCGGCATGACCACCATTTCCACCCTTTTCTTCTCATCGTAAAAAGGGATATTGGTATCGATGCTGTACCAGGCCTTGGCCGCATCCTGCTCCAGCACTCCCGCCTTTTCAATGATCTCCACAAAAGGCTGTGAGCTCCCATCGATGATAGGTATCTCGGGACCATCCAGTTCCAGCAGACAGTTATCCACCCCCATTCCCACCAGGGCGGCAAGGATGTGCTCCACCGTAGAGACCTTCGCACCATGCTCCTCCAGGGTTGTACCCCTGGAAGTGTCGGTAACCAGGTCGCAATCCGCCTTGATCGTTGGCTGACCCGGCAGATCTGTTCGCTGGAACTGATACCCAAAGCCGGGATTGGCAGGTCTTAAGGTCATATTCACCTTGATGCCTGTATGAAGACCCGTGCCGGAAATACTTGCTGTCGAAGCTAATGTATGCTGTTTGTCAGGGTTGAAGTTTGCGTCCATGCTATTGGATTCTGATTCTTAAGCCGACAAAGATAGGGAATCATAGGTTTATAAGCCCTATTATAAGACTATATCTCCTCCTCCCGCTCCAGCATCAGGATGGCGCTCTGCGGGACGATAAAGTACTTTTCCCCCTCGTACAGCACCTCCGTGGCCCCGCTGAGAAGAAAGACGGCAATATCCCCCTCCCGCGCCTGTAAAGGGATATACTTTACCTGCTCATCGCTCTGCTTCCACGGCTCGTCATCCACAGGCATAGGGATTGCATACCCGGGTCCGGTCTTGATAACATACCCTTGCTGCACTTTTTCCTTTTCCTGGACGCCCGGAGGGAGGTAAAGACCCGAGCTGGTGCGCTCATTTCCTTTTGAAGGTTGTATCAGCACCCTATCGCCAATTACCACGAGTTTCTTAAATTTATTGTCTGATGTCAGATGCATAAATGCAAAATTATACTGAAAACCAATTATTAACAAAATATTAGCCCCGACGGTTGGCAATGGGCTGATGAATATATTTTATTTGTAGCTTACATAAAATAGTCAGTCATGGAAGCAAAAAAGCCCAAAATTTTATTGTGTGAAGATGATCAGAACCTGGGGAGCGTACTAAAGAATTATCTGGAATTAAGCGACTTCGATGTCACCCTCGAAAGGGACGGACGGCTGGGGCTGGCAGCTTTCCAGCGCGAACGTTTTGATCTTTGCCTCCTGGACATTATGATGCCCCATATGGACGGCTTTACGCTGGCCGAAGAGATACGCGATGTCGACCCCGATATTCCCCTGTTCTTCCTCAGCGCCAAGACGATGAAGGAAGATATCATCCAGGGCTATAAGCTGGGCGCCGACGATTATATCACCAAACCCTTCGACAGCGAAGTGCTGCTGCTGAAGATCAAAGCTATCCTCAAACGCAACGACGACCTCAATAAAGAATCTGATAATAAGGAGTTCGACCTGGGCTCCTATCACTTCAACCCCAAGCTGCGGGAGCTCACCCACAAAGGACAGACACAGACCCTTTCTCCCAAAGAGAACGAGCTGCTGAAAATGCTGGCCGAACACATGAACGACCTGCTGCCCAGGGAGCAGGCGCTGAAAAAGATCTGGGGCAGCGATACGTACTTCAACGGCAGGAGCATGGACGTCTATATCGCCAAGCTGCGTAAATACCTGAAGGACGACAGCCAGATCGAGATCGTGAATATCCACGGCAATGGCTTCCGGCTCGTCGCCCCCGTTCCTGAGAAAAAATAAGTTTAGAACAGGGGTAGCTCCCCTGGCTTTCCCGGCCGGCTCTTACCCAGGTGTTCATACGCCTTGGGAGTGGCTTCCCTGCCCCGTGGGGTGCGCATGAGGAACCCTTCCTGTATGAGGAAAGGCTCGTACACTTCTTCGAGCGTCCCGGTCTCTTCACCCACCGCAGTAGCGATAGTAGTGATGCCTACAGGACCTCCCTTGAATTTCTCTATAATGGTGGAAAGTATCCGGTTGTCCATTTCGTCCAATCCATGCTCATCCACATTCAATGCCCGGAGCGCATGCTGGGTAATGGCCAGATCGATGACCCCATTGCTCAGCACCATGGCAAAATCACGGACCCTTCTCAACAGCCCATTGGCTATACGCGGCGTGCCCCGGCTACGCCGGGAGATCTCGCCGGCCGCATCGGACGTGATCCGCGCTCCCAATATGCCGGCGCTGCGTTGAACGATCTTTTGCAGCGTATCCGCATGATAATATTCCAGCCTGGATTTTATCCCGAATCTCGACAACAACGGCGCCGTCAGCAACCCGCTGCGGGTAGTGGCCCCCACCAGCGTAAAAGGATGGATATTGAGCTGGATGCTGCGCGCGTTCGGTCCTGTATCGATCATGATATCGATGCGGAAATCCTCCATGGCGGCATACAGGTATTCTTCTACGACGGTGCTCAGACGATGGATCTCATCGATAAAGAGCACATCATGCGGCTCCAGGTTGGTGAGCAGCCCCGCCAGGTCGCCCGGCTTCTCGATGACAGGTCCGGACGTTTCCTTGATATTTACCCCCAGCTCGTTGGCCACGATCCTCGATAAAGTGGTCTTGCCCAATCCGGGCGGACCGTGAAAAAGAATATGATCCAGCGCCTCCCCCCGCATTTTGGCGGCCTTTATAAAGACTTTCAGGTTGTCTATTAGTTGCGGCTGACCGGCAAATTCCTCTATCGCTGCCGGACGGATATTATTCTCAAACTCCCTGTCGGAAGGACTCAATGCATTCTTGTCGGTGTTGAGATTGAGATTAGACATATACCAAAGATACCTGTCAGCAGGATATTTTTTACATTTATATCCTTAAAACTTCATCGTATGAACGTAGGTATCATCGGCTCCGGCGAAGTGGGCCGGACACTGGGAAAAGCTTTTTTGGCAGAAGGACATTCCGTGATGCTGGCATCGCGTGACGCGCACAAGCCGGAGCTGGCGCAATGGAAAAAGGACAATCCCAAGGGACAGACAGGCGCCTTTCGGGATGCGGCAAAATTCGGGGACTGGCTGGTCCTTTGCGTGGCAGGCGCCGCCGCGGAAGAAGCCCTCCGCCTGTCGGGAGTCGAAAACCTCGCGGGCAAGGTCATCATGGACACCACCAACCCCATCGACAAAGCGCCCCCCGTCAACGGGGTATTGAAATTCTTCACCACTCTCGAAGATTCCCTGATGGAAAGACTGCAACGCCTTGCCCCCGAAGGGAAATTTGTAAAGACATGGAACAGCGTGGGCAGCGACTTTATGTACAAACCCGCCTTCCCGGGTGGAACACCCACCATGTTCATTTGCGGGAATGACGCTGCGGCCAAACAGACCGTCACCGGTATCCTCACCGCCTTTGGATGGGAGACGGAAGACATGGGACAGATAGAGGCGGCAAGGGCCATCGAACCATTGTGCCTGCTATGGTGTATCCCCGGATTTATCCGGGATCAATGGACACATGCCTTCAAGCTGCTGAAAATGTAGGAGCCGTCCCGGTCAGGGCAGCCGTTCCCACAAAATGTCCGTAAACATCTTTTTCGCATCGTAGAACTCATGAACCGCCCTGAACCCCGACTGTCTTGCGAGGTAATGGGTCTCCGCCAGCGAGTATTTCTGAGAGATCTCCATATAGACGGGCTCGTTCTCCGCGAAGTGGATGACCTCCTCATCGCCGATGTGCACGTCCTGCGCCACCTTGCTGATCAGGTAGCTTTTACAGGCTCCGGAAGCCGGATCATAGAAGGGATAGTGCTCGAACTGGGCAATGTCGAAGTCGGCCTCCAGCTCCCGGTTGATCCTTTTGAGCAGGTTGAGATTGAATGCCCGGGTAATGCCCTGCTTGTCGTTATAGGCGTCCAGAATGATCTTGGGGTCTTTTTTCAGGTCGAATCCAATAAGGAGGAGATCACCGGGACGCATCCTGTCATGAAGCTGCCGGCAAAAAAGAGTAGCCTGCTGCATGGTCATATTGCCGATGTTGGCCCCCATAAAAAGCACGATCTTGCGGCGTTGGGAAATATGTTCCACATACTCCATCCTGTCCAGGTATTCCCCATTGAGCCCCTGTAGTTGTATACCCGGCAGGCTGATAGGTAATTTTTCCTCCAGCCATCCAATGACATTGGAAGAGATGTCGATGGGATAATAGGTAAAAGGAGCTTTTCTTTTCATCAATTCCCGCAGCAGATGCCAGGACTTGGTGGCGTCGCCCGGCCCCAGCTCCACCAGGTCGAAAGGCTCACCTTCGAAAAAACCGGCCATATCTCCCGACTGGTGCTGGAAGATCTCCATCTCACAGCGGGTGAGATAGTATTCGGGACTGGACATGATCTGCTGAAAAAGCCTGTCACCCGCCTCGTCATAAAAGTATTTGGAAAAAAGATATTTCTGAGATGCCCTGAGACCATTGACGATGTCCTGATAAAAGACAGAGCGACGGCGCCCCGTGAGCTTTCTGGTGGAGGTGACAGAAAACATAGTTTTGTTTTTAGTTAGACCTGTTAATTATCTTTAATTCACCTGGCCGCGAAACAAGTTATTTTGCAAGGCGTATGCCAGTAAACTGCCACCGCAGGTGCGGGTGAAAAAAATTCCTGTACGTATCCCTGCTGTGTCCCGCAGGGGTGGCCACGGAAGCCCCTCTCAACACCATCTGGCTGACCATGAACTTACCGTTATATTCCCCAATGGCCCCTTCCGCCTTCTTGAATCCCGGATAGGGAAGATAGGCGCTTTCCGTCCATTCCCATCTTTTTCCCCATTCAAACTTCCCCGATGCTGCCTCCCATTCCCATTCCGTGGGGAGACGCATTCCTTTCCAGGCGGCATAAGCCACCGCCTCATAATAGCTGATATGACACAGGGGAGCCTTCAGATCCAGGGGTCGCAGACCGATCAAAGTATAATGATACCATTTGCCCTCTATCATATGCCAATACAAAGGAGACTTGATTTGGTTGTTTTTTACCCAATCCCACCCCTCCGCATGCCAATATATAAAATTTCCATACCCACCGTCTTGGATAAAAGCAATAAATTCCTCATTCGTCACCAGGGAACCTGCTATTTCATAATCGTTAAGATACACCTTATGCCGCGCCTTCTCATTATCGAAACAAAAACCCTCCCCTTCATAGCCGATCTCGTAAATGCCCGCCGGCATGGATATCCAATCTTTTCCCTTACCGGCAGACCCACCCTTATCCATGGCCCCCGCGGCAGCACCTCTTCCATCATCCAGGTCTTCTCCCGACAACGCCGGGAACAGCGGATTGTGCCCAAGGATATATTTGATATCCGTCCATAACAATTCCTGGTGCTGCTGCTCATGGTTTAGCCCCAACAGCAATGTATCACGTAATACAGTGTCATCCGTGGCGCAGCTCGTAAGCAGCCTGTCCATCGCTGCATCTACGTATTTCCGGTAAGCATAGATGTCCTCCACGGCGGGGCGGCTGAGATTACCCCTGTCCGTTCGGATGACCCTGGCGCCGACGGTCTCGTAATAGCTGTTGAATACATAGTTGTAGTCGGGGTTGTACACTTTGTATGCCAGGTCGTATTTCATAAGCACAAAGGTCTCCCAGAACCACGTAGTATGTCCAAGATGCCATTTCGGAGGGCTGACATCGACGATGGGCTGCACCACGTAGTCTTCCGTCCGGAGTGGCCGGCAAATGGTTTCACTGGCCTGTCGTATCGTGCGGTATTGCTCGGAAAGGTTCATAGTCTGTCTTTTTTCAAATAAATAGTAAGGTCCGATATAGTATGGATCCCCAATTGTTGTGCCTGGCTTCTCCGCATCATCAGCGCATAGGCGTTGTTGAACCCGATGGGGTCCAGCCAGGTAAGCCGGTATTTCTCGTCGAATCGTTTTTTTACATAGTTATAGACGCTGTCCCTGTCCTCACCCAATTGCCGGATCTCGGCGGCAGACGGTTGCAAAATAGCCAGCAATGCCGTTCCGGTATATTCAGGGTACATGTCGATCCTGTCATGCTGCAGCGCTTCGAAACAGATCTTCGTTCCCCCCAGACCGGTCTTTGTCTCTACCTGCAGCCCCGTGTAACCCCTTATCAGCATCGCATACATATTGGTGAGGATATATTGCTCGGGGAATATCTTCGAGCCAACCCGCACCACCCCTTCCTTCGCTGGCGCAGGCTCCTTATACAGACCCTGCTGCATCAAAAAATCCCTGGCGCATCTTTCCGGCGTCTGGTTCAGATGCTCCACTTTGTAATTGAGCTCGGTCATCACCGAGTCATCGATACGGCCTGCCAGTTTATTCAACACAGGCCCCAGCTCTTTGTATCGCTCCAGCACCTCCTTGCGTACAACAGGGGCGGCATAGTACGGGGGAAATATCTTTTTGTCGTCGTCCAGCACCACGAGATCATAGGTCTTCAATCTTCCATCCGTACTGTATCCGCTGATGACATCCAATTTCTTTTCATAGGCGGCCTTGTACATGACAGCATCGCTGATGACAACAGTCTTTATCTTCAGACCATATACGGCACGCAGCCCTATATCGCCATCGCTGCGTCCCATGAATTCCGGCGTAAAGCCCGCCAGCAGCCGTGTGCTGTACCCAAGCGGCAGCACATAAAAAGAAGACAACAGGAGGAACAGCAGAGGCATCGCCCACAACACGGACAGCCGCCGCCTCCTTCCCATCTTTTGCACCAGGGACAACAGAAAATCCAGCAAAATAGCCAACAGCGCCGCGGGTATAGCCCCCGCCAGGATCATATTGGTATTGTTGAGCGCGATGCCTCCGAAAATAAACTCTCCCAACCCGCCCGCGGCGATATACGCCGCCAGCGTACCTACGCCCACATTGATCACGGTGGCTGTTCGTATACCAGCCATGATCACCGGGAAAGCCAGGGCCAGCTCCACTTTTAACAATATCTGCGTTCTTGTCATCCCCATGGCCAGGGCAGCCTCTTTTACCAGCGGGTCCACACCCCCGATGCCGGTGTAGGTATTGCGGATGATGGGCAGCAGCGCATAAAGAAAAAGCGCGGCAATGGCAGGCAGCGGCCCGATCCCCAAAACAGGGATCATAAAGCCAAGCAGGGCGATGCTCGGTATGGTCTGCATGACCCCCGCAAACCCCAGGACAGGTCCGGCCGCGCGTTTGCGACGGGCGATATAGATCCCCAGCGGCAATCCGATCAGCAGAGCGATCACAAGGGATATAAACGTCAGCCCTATGTGCTGTAGCGTCTGCTGCAGCAGCTTGTCCGACTGCTGTTGCATGAATTGCCAGAGACTTTGCGCTTGTTCCATTACTTCCCTTTGTGCTTGAAATGATCGAATGCCCTGATCAGCATATCATAGTCCTTGTCACCCATGATAGCCGCCTCCAGCTGAAAACGCTGGTCTTCAAAAAAGTCCCGTACATAATCGTCCGATGGCCTGTACAATAGGTCCTCCGGCTGGCCGGTCTGTATGATCCTGCCTTTATCCATCAGACAGATACGATGCCCCAGCTCGAAGGCCTCCTGTACATCATGCGTGACCATAACAATTGTTTTGTTCTTTAATTCATCCAGCTGCCTGAAGTCTTTCTTTACACTGGCCCTGGTAAGAGGGTCCAGGGCCCCGAAGGGCTCGTCCATCAACAGTACAGGAGGATCGGCCGCCAGCGCCCTGGCCAGCCCTACACGTTGCTGCTGCCCGCCGCTGAGCTGCTGCGGATAGTAGGAAAGATATTCACCCGGCAGATGTAATTTCTCCATCAGCGAGACAGTACGCTGCCGTATCTTTTGCTTGTCCCATTCCAGCAGCTGGGGGACAATGGCAATATTTTCTGCAATGGTATAATGAGGGAACAGACCCGTATTCTGGAATACATAGCCGATCTTTTTACGCAGCTCCTCCGGCTGTCCGTTGTAGATATTCTCCCCCTTTATGTATATTTCGCCGGAGCTGGGCTCGATGAGCCGGTTGATCATTTTCAAAAGGGTGGTCTTGCCACAGCCGCTACGGCCCAGCAATACAAGGTTCTCCCCCTCCTGCACCGTAAAAGAGACATGGTCGACGGCCGTAAATCCGCCGAAAGTTTTGGTAATGTGCTCGACTTTGATCATCGCAAGGTTATGGACAACGATTCGCCCAGGCTATTACAAGCTGGCGAAAAGATTGTTCAGGGATTCCGCAAATGTAGGGTGTGCAAAAACAGCATCCCGCAATCGGTCATACGTAACACCACCCATCATGGCCATTTGCAATATACTCATCAATTCACCACCTCCCATACACAGGACGGCGGCCCCTATTATCTTTTTGTTATCAGCATCCACGACGGCTTTTACAAATCCCCGGGTCTCGCTGTTCTCACTGGCCCGGGCTATCCAGCTGGCAGGCATGGTAGCCACCTTTATGTTCAGTCCTTTTTCCCTGGCCTGCTTCTCCGTCAATCCAACTCTTCCCAGCTCGGGGTCCGTAAAAAGACAATAGACGGTATCCCGGGAAGCAATGTTTTCATTGCCCTTCTCTATCAGATTCTTATACACGATGAGGTGATCGTTGTAAGAAATATGCGTGAATTGAGGACCGCCCTTTATATCCCCCAGCGCATATATGCCCGGAACATTGGTTTCCAGCCTGTCATTCACACGGATAAAACCATGCTCATCCAGCTGTATGCCGCTGGCCGCTGGATTCAGCGCGGCCGTATTGGCGCCCCTGCCCGTAGCCACCAGGAGATGGGAGCCGGTAATGGTCTCCTCCCCACATCGGATCGTTATATCTCCTTCCCTACGAAACACTTCCGTGACCTTTGTATTTAAATATATCTTTATCCCATCATCTTCCAATATCTTTTTGAGCGCAGAAGCAATATCCTCATCTTCCTTTGGTAAAAAATGTTCGCCGCTGTCGATGACCGTAACCTCGCTTCCCAGTCTCCGGTACAGCTGCCCAAACTCCAGCGCGATATAGCTCCCGCCGATGATCACCAGGTGACGGGGAACCTCCATCACATCCATGATGTTGTCGGAAGTGAGATACCCCGATGAACCCAATCCGGGTATGGGGGGTATGATGGGACTGGTCCCCGCATTGATAAAAATATGAGGCGCCGTGAGGGTCGACTGCGAACCATCCTCCTTTGTCACCGTAACTTCTTTCTCTCCCGTGAACACCGCATTGCCAAATTCGACCTTGATATTGGCGGGCTGTAATAATCCTTTCATGACGGACTCGCGCGAGGACAGCACGATGGCATTCTTACGCCGGACGACCTCCTGCATGTCGATGGAAACACCCGTCGCATTCACTCCGAAATCCCTGCTTCTTTTAACGAGATAGGCTATACGCCCGGAGGCGATCATGGTCTTGGTGGGCGTGCATCCAACGTTGACACAGGTACCGCCTACCCATTTGCGTTCGATGACCGCCACTTTCCAGCCTGCACCAGCCAGCTTCTTCGCCAGGGGGTTTCCCGCCTGACCGGACCCGATAATGATAGCATCATATTTCGTCATAGCGGGTAATTTTTACAAGTAGAAACCAGGCTGCAATAACCATACCACCGGAATTTCAGTATGTTTGTCCGACCATGGCCTCCCATAAAGATATACGATCTTCTCCATCCGTGGATTGGGAGAAATACCGGCACCTCTTCAAAGAGACAAAAGTGCGGGCCCATACCACCCTGCTGCAGGAAGGACAGATAGCCCGGCAGGCCTACTTCATTCGGGAAGGTTGCATACGGATGTGGTTCAACAATCACGGCAAGGACGTTAGTTTCCAGTTCTTTTTCGAAGGCGAAGGCGTCTCGTCCGTGGAAAGCTTTCGCTCGGGCGAACCCAGCCGGTTCAGCATCGAAACATTGGAGCCCTGCACGCTTCTCGTATTGAGTAAAAAAAACTTCGATCAGCTGATGGAAGAGCTGCCGGGCCAAAAGGACATGTTGATCGAGATCCTGCACCAGCGGGTAGCGCATTACATGAAACTTTTCCTTCAACGTATCAAGGACAGCCCCGAAAAAAGATATGCCGACCTGCTGAAAGAAAGCCCGCATATCATCCAACGTATCCCACAGCATTATATAGCCTCTTACCTGGGCATGACGCCCGTATCATTGAGCCGTATCCGGAACAGGCTGCTTCGTGATAGAGGGACTTCTTAACAATTGTTATCGTCCCGGCCTTTTTCGCGCAGGAACTTTGGGAAAACTTAGATCATGCGTACAGCCGTTGTATTCAACCATCCTTACGAAGGAAGCTATTGTAACGCCGTCCTGTCGGCCGTGCTGACAGGACTTCAAAAAGGCGGTCACGAAGCCGACCTCTTCCATCTCGACAATGACGGGTTCGACCCCGTCATGCATGCCGCCGACCTGAAAGGCTTTAGGGACGGAGCTCCCGTGGATCCCAAAGTGCTGGAATACCGGAGCAGGCTGGAACAGGCCGATCACCTCGTCCTGATCTTCCCTATCTGGTGGGAGCTCATGCCCGCCATGACAAAAGGGTTCATCGACAAGGTCATCTTCCCCGGCGTGGCCTATGATTATGACAACAGCGGACGATGGCCCAAAATGGTAAAAAGATGGCCGCGTCTCAAAGGGGTCACCCTTATCACTACCATGAATACGCACTCGTCCGTCTACAGATGGATCTTCGGCAATGCGATAAAAAAAGCCCTTTTTGCGGGCACCTTCTGGAAGATGGGATATGGACCCAGGAAATGGATCAACCTGAATATGGTAAAGTTTGTGTCAGAGAAGAAGCGGAAGAAATGGCTGAGCTCGCTCGAGAAAAGGTTCGCTTCTTGTGACGCTTCCCCCACCAGATGATAAAACCTGTCACGGGCAGACTGGCGCAGATTAGACTGACGATAAAGGCGATGATCTTCCCTGTCAGCCCGCCGATGGCGCCCACATGGATATCATAGTTCATCTCGATGAGCCTTTCGCCCCTGTTCTTTTCCGAATTGTTACGCCGGTGCAGCAGCTTCCCGGAATATTGATCGAACTGTAGCGCATCGGACCCATAATAGGTCTCCCCGCTCTTATAGCCCAGCACCATAAGAATGCCGTCCTTGCCGGCGGCAGGGATGACCAGCAGCCGTTTGGCATCAGGAAATTGACGCAGCGACTCCTGGAACGCAATATCCATTGGCTGACGGACCGCGCTCACCGTATCCACGGATCGTACATTCACCTGCGACGGAGGCGTAGTGGTGCCGGATGCCGCCACATACACGGCTGTTTCGAACCAGCTGAAAGCAAACACCATCCCCGTAAGCCCAATGATCAGAGCGGGGATGAGGGTGTAAAAACCGGGCACATTATGCAGGTCGTAGTTCACCCTTTTAAAGCTGGCCTTCCATTTTATTTTAAAGCTCCTGTCCCGCAGGGTCCTGGTCCATTTCTTCGGCCACCAGAGCACCAGCCCCGTGATAAGCCCGATGACAAATACCAGCGTACTCCATCCGACGATGGGCTGGCCATAGCGTGTACCGAGCAGCAGACTCCAGTGCATGTATTTGACGATGGAGAAGAAATCGTATTTATAATCCCGCGTACCCAACACCTCACCGGTATACGGATCGATAAATACGGATACATAATACCCCACGGACGCGAAATAGGTAACAGCCGTATCGTTGAGGTTGTAGGCCATGAATTCCCAGCTCCGGTCGGGCTGCCGGTAGATCGTAATATCATTGATGGGTTTGTCCGCCCCCAATACGGCCTGCGCCGTCGACTGCAACATCGTCAACGGCAGCACCTGCCCGCCTGCCGGCGGGGTCACGAAATATTTCTTCTTCCAGACAGTCTCGGATATTTCCTTTTGAAAAACGAAGAGACAACCGGTGATGCTCACGATAAGCACCACAATGCCGGAAGCCAGCCCCAACCAAAGATGAAGCTGGCCTATCCAGTATTTTAGATTTTTCTTTCGTCTCATGTCGTTGTCCGGCGCCCACGCCGGTACGGCTTCTTTAAAATTTAAACGCAACGCTTGCTACGACACTTCTCAGCTTCTGCGGGTTCACGGTCGTATAGCCGATCCAATATTTCTTGTCCGTCAGGTTATCCGACTTGACGGCAAACCTGAATTTAGCATAGTCGTAAAAAACAGAGGCATTCAGCACCGTATAGGCCGGCAGGATAAAGGTGCCGATGGACTTACTGTTGATGATCTTATTGTCGCTGGCATAATTACCCCCAAATCCAAAACCAAGCCCTTTGAGCGCGCCGGCAGGCATGCGATAGCTGACCCACCAGTTGGCCGTATACGGCGAGGAGGCCGTCCCCGGGCGAAGACCTTCCACATCCGCATCCGCCTTCTCATATTTGGAATCGTTGTAAGAAAAGCCGCCGACGATGTTAAGCCCGGGCAGGGGGTTGGCGACCACTTCCGCCTCGATGCCCTTGCTCCGCTGTATGCCATCCTGTATCTGCGGGAAAGGCGGGAGACTGGGATCCGGCGTAGCAGGCACATAAGCCCGGACGATGTCCCTTACCCGGATATCGTATACGCTGAGGGTGCTCGTCAGCCTGCCTCCAAAGAGGTCCAGCTTTACGCCGGCCTCGGCCTGCCATGCTTTTTCGGGTTTAAAGGCATTGCCCTTATAATCCGTACCCGTCTCGTTGGTAAATCCATTCTGGTAATTGGCAAACAGCGACACATGGTCCTTCACGGGCTGGAAGACAACGCCGAATTTGGGAGACAATGCCGTCTGGTTATATCCTCCGCTGGTCTTGCCGGTGGTCACATCATAGTTACCCTTGTTCACGAAATGATCCACACGAAGCGCGGCCATCACCAGCAGGTTGTCCGTCAGATTGGCCACGTCGGAAACATAGGTGCTGTACGTATTGGTGATCACATCTACGGGATATACAAAATCCACGCCCTTTGTCTCGTATAGCTTCGCGAGATTCGTGCGGTTGAAATCCCTGTAAGTAGGAATGTCCCCATGAGAGGCAATTGTATCGTAAGTGCCGCCGCTAAAGAACTGATTGGAGTTATGATTAAAATAATCCAATCCGGCGACAAATCGGTTTTGCACGCCACCCAGATAGAACTCGCCATTGAGATTTTGCTGGATCTCTATCATCCTGTCGCGGCTGTTGGCCGTGAACTGGTCGTTACGGGAGATATAGTCGCTGCCGATGGCATTGGGATCGCCCGTGACAGCCGCATTCGACAGGAGATAAAAGTAGGGGCCGGGTCCATCCGAGTAGCTGTTCGTTACCGTAACATTGGTGGAAGTGCTCCATTTATCGGAGATCTTATATTGCAGCAGACCGAAGAAATTGGTGCTGGCCGACTGCTGGGAGAGGTCGTCGCTATAAAAGCTGCGACGGTAGTCCAGCGGGAGCTGATCGGCGCGGGTATAACCCATGGAAGCAATGGTCTGTCCATAAGGGAAGAAAAAGATAGGCGCCAGCAGATCGCGGCTTCGGTAGATCTCCGCATCGAAAAGAAAACTCAGCCGATCGTTGATCTTATAGGACAGGCTGGGAGCAAAAGAGAAGGTCCTGTTAAAGCCATTGTCCTGGAAACTGCCTTCATCCAGGTAGGCGGTATTGATACGCAGCAGCACGTTCCGGGCTGAGTCCAGCGGAGTATTGATATCGGCGCTGATACGGTTGTAGCCGAAATTGCCCCCCGCATAGTTCACTTCTCCCCCAAAAGAGGCATATGGTTTTTTGGTCACCCGGTTGATAAGTCCGCCGTAACTTGTAAGCGTGCTGCCAAAGAGAGTAGCGGAAGGACCCTTTAACACTTCGATACGCTCCAGGTTGGCCGCGTCGATCTTGCTGGTGACATTCCCCGCAACACCGTTCCGCAGCTGGCTTTGCAGGATAAAGCCCCTGGAATTGTAATAGCTGCCCCCGTCGCCGCTGCGACCGGTAGCCTCCCACATTTTTTGAATACCCGTGGCATTACGCATGGCGTCATCCACGGAGAATACCACCTGGTTTTCCATCAGGTCCTTGGTAATGGTAGTATATACCTGCGCATTCTCCATATTCTTCAACGGCATCTTGGCGGCATAATCGCTGCCGGTACGGGCGAACTTATTACGTCCTCCTGTCACCACGACTTCCTGCAGCTGCCTGCCGGATATCTGCAATTGAACAGAAAGAGCAGTCGTCTTGCGGCGCTCTACCGTGACATGTTGAATAGTACTGGCATATCCCGTCAGTGATATCTCCAGATCGTACTCCCCCGGCGCAAGCCCACGCAGCGTGAAGTTGCCCTCTTCGTCTGTGAGCGTGCTCTTGGAGGCCCCTTTTATCTGGACAGAGACAAAGGCGGCAGGCTGACCGTCGGCGGTGGTAACCTTTCCCTTGACGGAGCCATTATTCTCATCCCCTTCCTCTGCATGGGTTCTTCCAAAAGAAACGATAAGCGCTATCACAAAAAGGGTCCTAACTAATATATTTTTCAACTTCTTATATTTAGAGGCGCAAAGTTCCGGCGTGCTGCCCGGAAGGCGGAACGCTATCGGGAAAATTACTTACGCAATAAGGAAACTCCCATCCCCGGCCTGGCATAACTTTTATGCTATTATTGTGATATGCTTAACACTATGACACTACAACAATTTGAAGCAACCTTATCCGGCGATATACCCCCAAAGGACATCACCAATGCCCTGGCGGCCATGTGGTATGACGGCAAAGGCGATTGGGAACAGGCGCACCTGATCGCACAGGACATACCTACCGCGGATGGATCGTGGGTGCATGCTTATCTGCATAGAAAAGAAGGGGATGATTGGAACGCCAATTACTGGTACAATCGGGCAGGCAGGTCCATGCCCCACTGCTCCCTGGAACAGGAATGGAAAGATATGGTACAGGCCCTGTTGGGTCTAAGATCAGGCTGAAATCAGTATATTACGGTCACCTTGTCATTCCCCTATACCATATCCCTTGGCGGCGCCCGTTTGCCGGTACATACCCTGGTGGAACCCCTTGCGTTTTTTGTGGGTTTCCGTTACTTTTTATACCTCCGCCGTCGTCAGGGCGACCCCATCAATTCCTCTAACAGGACCAGCATACTCCTGGCAGCCATCTTTGGCGCGCTGTTTGGCAGCCGGCTGATCGGAGGGCTGGAGAATCCGCCCGACATGCTGCACTCGAAGAACATCCTTCTTTATTTCTACGAGAACAAAACGGTGCTGGGCGGCTTCCTGGGCGCCCTTTGGGCAGTGGAGCTGGTCAAAAAATTCATCGGCGAAAAACAGGCGTCGGGCGATCTGTTCGTATACCCTATCCTGCTGGCGCTGATCATCGGACGGGTGGGATGTTTTAGCATGGGCGTGTATGAGGAGACTTATGGCACACCTACCTCCCTGCCATGGGGAATGGACCTGGGCGATGGTCTTCACCGGCATCCCGTGGCGTTGTATGAGATCGTCTTTCTCGCGCTGCTATGGGTATTGTTGAAAAAAGCCGACCCCCTGCTGTCGAAAGAACAAGGAGCGCGTTTCAAGGTATTCCTCATCGCATATTGCCTGTTCCGTCTGCTGCTGGATCTTATCAAGCCGCATTATACATTCCCCTTTGGGTTGTCCACCATACAGACCACAGCATTGGCGGGCCTTATTTATTATTACCCTTATATCCATGAGCGACTGCAAGGAGCTCGTCCGAAGGACAAACATTAGCGGTCTGCGGGAATTAGGCTAGATTTGCCTCAAAGTCTAATTCACGCACATTTCGTTATGCCGGAAAGACCATACACCTATTATGATTTTACGATCAGCATCTGCCCCGAATGCCTGAGAAGGGTGGACGCCAAGATCGTCTTCGAGGACGACAAGGTATATATGCTGAAGCATTGTCCCCATCATGGCTCATTCAAGGTGCTCATCGCCTCAGACAAGGCTTATTACAAGAACATCCGGAATTATAACAAGCCGTCCGAAACACCGCTCCGCTTCAACACGCCTACATTGTATGGCTGCCCGTATGATTGCGGCCTTTGCTACGACCATGAACAGCACAGCTGTCTCACCGTAGTAGAGATCACGGATCGCTGCAACCTCACCTGTCCTACCTGCTATGCCATGAGCAGCCCGCACTATGGCCGTCATCGCACGGTGGAAGAAGTGGAAAAAATGCTGGATATCATCGTGGCCAATGAAGGCCGGCCCGACGTGGTACAGATCAGCGGCGGCGAGCCGACCCTGCACCCGGACTTCTTTGCCATCCTGGACATAGCGCGCAAAAAGCCCATCCGCCACCTGATGGTAAACACCAATGGCATCCGCATTGCCAAAGACAGGGAGTTTGCCGCAAGACTGGCCGCCTATTCCCCGGACTTCGAGATCTATCTCCAATTCGACTCCTTCAAGCCGGAGGCGCTGGAACGTCTGCGGGGCAGGGACCTGACCGATGTCCGGCTAAAGGCCCTGGAACATCTGAATGAGCTGAACCTTTCCACTACCCTGGTAGTCACCCTGCAAAAAGGCGTCAATGACGACGAGATAGGCAGGATCATCGAATTCGCCCTGCAACAGCGATGCGTCAGGGGCGTCACCTTCCAGCCTACACAGGTGGCCGGCAGGACGGAAGATTTCGACCCCGCCAGGGACAGGATCACCCTCACGGACGTCCGAAGCAGGATCCTGGAACAGACCTCTCTTTTCCAGCCCAACGACCTGATACCCGTGCCCTGCAACCCCGATGCCCTCGTGATGGGATACGCATTGAAGCTGGCAGGCCAGGCCTTTCCCCTCACCCGCTATATCGACCCTGCTCACCTGCTGGACAATAGCCGCAACACCATCGTATACGAACAGGACACCCAGCTGCACAAACACCTCATCGGCATATTCAGCACGGGCATTTCCGTCGACAGGGTAGAGGACAACATGAAACAGCTGCTCTGCTGTCTGCCCTTCGTGGAAGCGCCGGGACTGGGATATGATAATTTATTTCGTATCATTATCATGCGATTCATCGACGCATGGGACTTCGATGTGCGGGCCATCAAGAAAAGCTGCGTCCACATCGTCCACAAGGATGGACGTATCGTACCCTTCGAGACGATGAATTTGTTCTACCGGGATGAAAAGGAAGAATACCTCAAACAATTGCAACAGGAAAGGAAAAATGCTCTGATATGAAGAGACAATATAGCACGGCGCTGGTAGTCATTGTAGTGACCCTGATCTTTGCCTTCATACAGGCTGCGGGGTCCAGCGGCAACGAATACATTTTGAGTTTTGGATTGGCTTGCTGCATCCTTGGCCTTGTCTGGGTTATTGTCGGCGGCTTGTTAGCCATCATCGGGGGCAAGGTCAGAAGCGTTGGGCTTGGGTTCCTAACCAGCGCCGGTATCACATTCCTTATCGGCACCGGCGTCTGCAGCACCTTGCTGTAACATACGCTGCCTTCGGCCACTCATCGCGCATACTGCATCATCTGCAGGATCATGTCCGGGTCGGGACAACCCTCCAGCCAGCGCTCCTTCTCCGAAAATTTACAGACGCCGGGGTAATCCCCTTTCCGTTCCTCCATATCCAGGATCACCTGTATATGAAGATGAGGAGGCCAGTTGCCGTTCTCGAAACGCATCCCGAATTCCCCGATGACCTCGCCTTTGCTGATATGCTGGCCTTCATACCGGTTTTTCAGGGAATTGAGGCTGAGATGACCATACAGGATATGAAACCCAATGTCTTCCAGGTGATGGGTCAATATCAACGTAGCGCCATAGTCGCTGTCATTATTGTTAAAGGCAAAAGAATGGACGATGCCGTCCAGCGGCGCCATGACCTTTGTGCCGGCCGGCGCCCATATATCGATGCCCAGATGTAGACGCCGGGGCTCCTCTTCCGTATCAAAATGCTTGCTGCGGGCATACAGCGTACGGTGTTCGCCATATCCCCCGATGCCATACCGGGCTCCATGTTCCCGCAACGTTTCTTTGATCCAGACGGCAAAGCTTTCCGTATCCGCCACCTGCTCCGGGGTGAGCGTCTTATTGCCCGCCGTAAAGTCCAACGGATAGAGCCTGTCGTTGACAGGATCGAAGGGCACTACAGGGTGAAAGTCCTGTCCATGCGCCCGCAAAACAGCTTGTATGGATGCGTTTTTTGTCATTTTTTTATTTCATTGAGAGCTTCTTCGATGGCCTTGTCCAATTGAGGGTCACGACCCCCTATTTTGTCCTCGAATGTATTGATCACCTTTATATCGGGGGTCACGCCTGTCATCTCGATATCCTTTCCATCCAACGTATAACAGCCCCACGAAGGCAGGCGTACGAACGATCCGTCTACCAATCCGGCGCCGCTGGTGAAGATGATCCAGTGATACGTCTCATTACCCACGATCTTGCCCAGCTTCAGCGCCTTGAAACCCGTAGCCGTCATCTCCGCATCGCTAAGCGACTGCTCATTGACCAGCAGTATGATAGGCTTGTCGGACGGCGTAAAATTACCCTGCCGCGTCATCGCTCCTCCCCTGTACTTCCATTGCAGATAAGACCGCTGCTCCAGGAACCGCAACACCTCATCATGCACATTTCCACCTGTATTATATCGCAGATCCAGGATCAGCGCGTCCTTGCCATCGAGCTCCCGGGTCATGTCCGTGATAAAATGCTCCAGCTCGTCCGTACCCATGTTCTTCATACAGGTATAGGCTATCTTCCCCTTGCTCTTTTCCGTCACCCGTACCCGGTTATTATCGATCCATTCGTCATAGAGATTGATGAAGAGCGAACCCTGGGGATGAAGCTCCACATCATAGGGTTGTCCTTTCCGGCTGAATGTCAGCTTTACTTCTCTGTCCAGGGAAGGATGGGTAAAATAATAGCTCCTGTCTGTATGTTTGTCCACGGCTATGCCATCCACCTTTATCAGCTCATCGCCCGGCTGGATATCGATGCCTTTTCTGTCCGCGGGGGTACGGGCAACGATACGCAGGACCCTATATGGATCATTGTTTTCAAAAAGGATGCCAGTCGCCATCGTGCTGACACTATAATGGATGTCTTCGTCATCCCCGAAAGAGCTAAAACCCTGGTGCGAAGAATTCAGCTCGCCTAACATATCATTCATCAGGGCGCGCAGGTCCGCCCGGGTATTGAGATAGGGGAGGAAGGCGCTGTAATGATCCCTCATTGCCTTCCAATCCAGCCCATGAAATTTTTCATCGTAGTAATTTTCCTCTACCCTGGCCCATGCCTCATAAAATACTTCGGCAAATTCGCCCGCAAGGTCCTTGCGGAAAGGAAAGCTGATGGACACCGCATCCAGCTTGTTCTGATCGAAATTGAGCTTGTATATGCTACCGCCCATCAGCACCAGGTATTTATCACCCGACACCGATACGCTGGCGCCTCCTCCATCACCGCCACCGGTGATCTTCTCCGTCTTGGAGGACTCGAAAGGTTCCAGCGTCGTCTTCCATAATGCAGCCTTGCCC
Source organism: Puia sp. (assembly GCA_035545935.1). GTDB lineage: Bacteria > Bacteroidota > Bacteroidia > Chitinophagales > Chitinophagaceae > Puia. Next base: position 33,709 of record DASZXP010000166.1, read on the forward strand.
TGGTCATGATCACTCATATAAAGCACATGGGTCTTTTCCCCTTTCTGTACCACATCCACCAGGTACTGTGAGCCAAAGCTGGGGCTTATCTGCTGGATCCGCTCCATGATACGGGCGGCATCGATGGTCTGGGGCGCGGGGACCGAATCTTTTTTCGTGCTGTCCTTTTTCGGGGATTTGAACAGCTCGTCGTATTTGTCCATCCGGAAGGGGGCGTCGAATTTTTCCAGCGGCAATCGATACACCTTGGGGTCCTGCATGCCAAATGGATACGAAGGTTTCAGACGGGAAGAGGTAAAATAAATATATTTCCCATCCGGGCTCCATACCGGGTCCGTCTCCGTCACGCCCGTATTGGTAAGGTTAAAAGAAGCGCCCTTTGCCATATCGTATATAAAAAGATCTTCCTCGAAGTTGCGGTGAGCAGCATAACAAACATATCGTCCATCCGGGGACCAGCAGGGGTCGGGACTTTGAAAGGCCCAGATCTCGTCTTTTGCAACAGTCTTGTTCTCCCAGGTCTTCAGGTCCAGCACACGGACCTCGTCCCGGCCGCTGATATAAACGGCCTTCGTCTTCGCCTTGTTCAGAACGATGCTGCGGTCATTCCGGGGTTCGTTGGTGAGCTGTTTCAACGGTGCGCTGCCGTCTGCTGCGATGGTATACAGGTTGGCATAACCTCCAAGTGTTTGGGTGAATAACAGGGTCTTGTTATCGTTGAGCCAATGCACCTCCCAGACCCGCTGGGCAGGGTCTTTACCTATCTGACGGATAAATTTGCCTTCCGCATCGCTGACGAATAATTCCCCCCTGCTGACAAATGCCAGCTTCTTTCCATCGGGAGAGATATCCATGGCGCTGATCCTGCCTTTGACATCATAATCCTTTTCCTTGGGCAATACATAATTCCTGCCAACGGCTACATCGATCTTATGACTCTTCCCTTCGGCGACGTCGTATACATACAGCTGATAATCCTTTTCAAAGACCACCTTACCCCCATCCGCATTGACGATAGCATTTTTTATAGAGGAAGGGAAACTGGTCAGGGCCGTTTTTTTACCATCTTTGAATGTATACAGGTTGTATTCGCCATTACCCTCATCGGAGATAAAATAGATATTGCCCTTTCTATCGACCGTTGCACCGAAATCTTTTCCGGGGTAGTCGGTATAGCGCTTGTATCTATGCGCTTTGGGATCATAGGACTGTATATCCGGATTGAAGGGACCCTTATAATGTTTCCGGTTCAGCTGGTTGCTGCTCTCCCACGTATCGTTGAAGAAGATCTCTCCGGAGCTGGGGTGCTCGAAGAGGTTGTGATCATACTGGAAAAAGTAATCGCCGAATACCCGTATGGGCGTTCCGCCATCCACGCTGATCTTGAATCCGGACTGCTGGCCCATCTGGTCAGAGGTAAGATAGATATAGCGCGAGTCCCAGCTCCACGAGCTGACCTGTTCGTTATAGCTGCCATAGGTGAGCTGACGGATCTCTCCCCCGATTGTGGGGATGATATATATATCCGCATTGCCGTTCTGTCTCCCTGTAAAAGCGATCCACTTCCCATCGGGCGAGAAGCGCGGGCTGGTCTCATAGCCCGGCATAGCCGTCAGACGTACTGCCTGGCCGCCTTTTACATCGGCCTTCCAGATATCGCCTTCGAAGCAGAAAACGACCGTGGCGCCGTCGGGACTTAAACAAGGGTAGGAAAGAAAGAAGGGGCCGTTGTCGGCCGCCTGTGCCGTCGCGAATAGAGTGGTCAGGATCAGGGCTGAAAGAAAAGAAAGGATTTTCATGTACCGTGTTTTGGTGATTTCAAGATACGAAGGGATCCCCGATCACCAAAACCTTCCATCACAAGCAAAGAATGTCCGGAAAAACGTGTCCTCTGAAATATACCCGTTTTTCCGGAAAGATCTAATGATTGTCCTTCGGACGTCGAACTTCCAGCTCGAAATGTACACTAAGCGTACACCCTTTCCCGGGCGCCGCATCTATCTGGATCTTACCCCCGAACACATTTACCCGGCTGATCATATTCGTGATGCCGATGCCCGTCCTTTTTTGACTGGTATCGAAACCCTTGCCGTTGTCTTTCACCTGGATACATAGGCGCTTGTCCCGCTGATGAAGGGAAACATCTATACGGGTGGCGTCCGCGTACTTCAATATATTGTTCAGCTGCTCCTGTATGATCCTGTAAATGGAGACCTTCAATTCATGGGGGATCGTCTCCTCGTCCAACCCATCGATGTCCAGGTAGATCTCTTTCCGCGCAATATGAATGGTATAGACAAGATCCCCCAGCGACTGCGCGAGGGGAAGCAATCCCAACGAAGGCGGCGCCAGGGATTTGGAGATGCGTCGCAGCTCCTCCATGCTCTTTAGCAGCATGTCCTTCCCCAGCGAAACGAATTCCCTGAGATAATTGTCATCCTTCAAGCCCGTGTCGAGATAGAGTTTTACGGTCGCCAGCATCTGGCAGACATTGTCATGCAATTCCTTGCCGACCTCGAATCTTTCTTTTTCCTGTGTGGTGAGAATGATCTTCGCGATCTCTTTGTTGAGGCGATGGTCCGTAATCGGTTGCAGCGTCCCCACGTGGTTGTTCATGGTTTCAGAAGTATGAGCCCTGGTTTTTCTTTTTGATACGATTTATGCTACTGGATGGGAAAATAGATATTATGAAAATACGTATAGGGTATCTTCATGCTCCCAAACGCGCATTTTACGCATGCAAAAATTTTAGCAAGTACTTTTCCTCCTTACCCATAAGTGCAAACGCTTACATTATTGCCTTACGATCCTTTTTGTCGACGGTTATACCACCACGTTGATCATCTTATTTTTGACATAAATGACCTTTTTAGGCGCCTTGCCTTCCAGCCATTTTTTTACCAGCTCATCGGCCAGCACCATGTCCTCCACCTGCTGTTGTGTGGCGTCCAGCGCAATATTCAGCTCGGTGCGGGTCTTGCCATTGATGGCCACGGGATAGTTCTTGCTGGACTCGACCAGGTATTTTTCTTCGACAGCCGGGTAGCTGGCGTCCAGGATGGAACCTTCATTACCCAACAGCTGCCAAAGCTCTTCGCTGATATGCGGCGCATAAGGTGTCAGCGGGATGATCAGCTTCTCCAGCACCTCTTTTTTATGACAATGCAGGTCGGTGATCTCGTTGACGCCGATCATGAGCGCGCTGACGCCCGTATTGAAGGAAAACCGTTCGGTAGCTTCCTCCACTTTTTTGATCGTCTTGTATAGGACCTTCCATTCCGCATCCGTGGCTTTTTCCGTCGTCCAGATCTTTCCTTTCGTCTCGTCGAAGAAAAGACGCCAGAGCTTGCGCAGGAATCGATGTACGCCCTCGATGCCCTTCGTATCCCAGGGCTTGCTGGCTTCCACAGGACCCAGGAACATTTCGTACATACGGAAGGTGTCGGCGCCATACTTGCTCACAAGGTCGTCCGGGTTGACGGTGTTGAACTTGGACTTGCTCATTTTCTCCACCTCCGAGCCGCATATATACTTCCCTTCTTCCAAAATGAACCGGGCATTGGCATATTCCGACCGCCATTTTTTAAAGGCTTCCGTATCCAGTTCCACGCCATCCACGATGTTCACATCCACATGCAGCGTAGAGACGGCATAGCTTCCTACCTCTACATTCGGATTACCGAAAATATCTCTCACCGCCGCCGTGATCAGATCATGCAATTCACTACTGCCTTCCAAAACCCTCAATCCATACGATAAATACACGGGCGTCTGCCTCGTCAGCTCTTCGATATTATGCGACCCCTTCAATTCCAGCCGATACACAAATCGGCTGCTACCCTGTATCATTCCCTGGTTCACCAGCCGCTTATAAGGTTCGTCATGACCGATCCAACCCCTGTCATACAGGAACTTCGTCCACATACGGCTGTACAGCAGATGACCGACGGCATGCTCCGTCCCACCAATATAAAGATCTACCTGTCCCCAATAATCGGAGGCTTTCCGGCTGCAGAAGGCCTGATCATTATGCGGGTCCATATAGCGGAGGAAATACCAGCTGCTGCCCGCATAGCCGGGCATGGTGTTGGTCTCCAGGTGACGGGCCGTCCATTCAGGGACGTTAGCCAGGGGGCCTTCTCCCTCCGGACCGGGTCCATATTTTTCTATATAGGGCAGCTCCAGCGGGAGATCTTTCTCATCCATCGGGACGGCAATCCCGTCCTTCCATACGATGGGGAAGGGTTCGCCCCAGTAGCGCTGACGGCTGAAGGCCGCATCCCGCATGCGATAGTTCACCTTACGGACGCCGATGCCTTTCTCTTCCAGCTTATTGATGGCAATGACGATGGCGTCCCTCATGACCAGTCCGTCGAGGAAATCGCTGTTCTCCAGGATCGCATCTTTGGTAGGATTGGCCTCTTGTCCGTTATAGGCGTCGCCGATGATATTGGTGATGGGAATATGGAAGTATTGAGCAAACTTGAAATCCCGTTCATCCCCGCAAGGCACGGCCATGATGGCGCCGGTGCCATAGCCCGCCAATACGTACTCGGATGTCCAGATAGGGATATGCAGTCCGCTAAAAGGGTGGATGGCATAGGCGCCGGTGAAACAACCCGTGATCTTCTTTTCCGCCATCCTTTCCCGCTCGCTACGGCTCTTGACGTACGTGAGGTATTCGTCTACGGCAGCCTTTTGATCGTCCGGGACGATGCTGCCCAGGATCTCGTGCTCGGGCGCCACGACCATAAAGTCGACCCCAAAGAGGGTGTCAGGACGGGTAGTATAGACAGTGAGTTGAGGCTTCACCCCGCCGCCATCCGAGACTCCCCCATGGGCTGCCGCCGTATGCACCTCGAACGTGATCTCCGCGCCAAAGCTCTTCCCGATCCAGTTACTTTGCATTTCCTTCATGGCATCGCTGAAATCCACTTTCTCCAACCCTTCCAGCAGCCGGTCCGCATAGTCCGTGATACGGAGATACCACTGACGCAATTTTTTCTTGACCACGGGATGCCCACCCCGCTCACTGACCCCATTCACCACCTCGTCATTGGCCAATACGGTACCAAGGGCCTCACACCAGTTGACCTCGCCATATCCGCAATAGGACAGGCGATAGTTCATGAGGATCTCTTCCTTGCGGCGGTGATCGAACCCTTTCCAGTCGGCAGCCGAGAACTTCAGCCGCGGGTCCCCCGGACAGGGGTGAGAAACATTGCCTTCCTTCTCCAGCAGCTGCACCAGCTCCTCGATAGGCCGGGCCTTGGCCTGCTTACGATCGTACCAGCTTTTGAACAATTGCAGGAAGATCCACTGTGTCCACTTATAATAGTCTGGAGTGCTGGTCCGGAACTCCCGGCTCCAGTCGAAGCAAAATCCGATATTATCCAGCTGCCGTCTGAAATTATTGATATTCGTCTCCGTCGATACGGCGGGATGGATGCCATGGTCGATGGCATATTGCTCGGCCGGCAGGCCAAAGGCGTCATACCCCATGGGATGGAGCACGTTGAAGCCCTTTAGCCTCTTATAACGGGCAAAGATATCGCTGGCGATATAGCCCAGCGGATGACCCACATGCAGCCCCGCTCCGCTGGGGTAAGGGAACATATCCAGCACATAGTACTTGGGCCTGGCCGAATCATTGCTCACCACGTAGCTTCCTTTCTCTTGCCAAAGCTGCTGCCATTTTTTCTCAATGCTCGTAAAACTGTATTCCATATTGCTTGTCGCTAGGACTCCATGCTGTTTGTTGTTGGGAAAAAGTTAAAAGCCTCATTCTCTTTAAAATAATGAGGCCCTCCGGATCGTTTTCATTGAGCCCAATTGGCCTCCCGGGAAATTTAGTCCAATTGGGCCAAAAGTTTAATATCTGTCCCTTCGGACAACGAACCTTTGGTTCGTTCGGAGGGGTGTAAAAATACGAAATCGGCGGGGAATTCAAGGGTAAAATGGCTGCGGTAGCCTGCAAAACCGCTAAATTTGTCCCCGGGAACAAGCTTTTCAGAGCACTAAAATGACATTTTATCATGGCGCAATTCGGCAAAGGATATGCTAAACGTAGTACCCCTTCCTATTTTATGTCCATCGTGGGCGTTTCGCTGGTGCTGATCCTGCTGGGTCTGTTGGGATGGATCGTCATCAATGCCAACAAGCTGGGGCAGAACTTTAAGGAGAACCTGGAGGTACAGGTATATCTCCGGGAGAACATCTCGCCAAAGGACAGCTCCACCATCGTAGAATACATAGCTGCTCAGCCTTATACGAAATCCTACAAGTTCATGACAAAGGACCTGGCCAAACAGCAGTTCATGGCCGATGGGAATACGGATTGGGCTGGCATACTGGATAAGAACCCCCTGCCCGCCAGCGTCGACTTCAAGATCCGCAGCGAATATGCCAATATAGACTCCCTTAACAAGGTCAAGGCGGACCTCATCCAGAACATATCGGTCAGCGAAGTGCATTTTAACAAGGTGCTGGTGTCCAACCTCAGCGATATGATCCGCCGGGTCAGTATCATCCTGCTGGCCGTCGCCGTTGCCATATCCATTGCCGTGATCGTCCTCATCGACAATACCATCCGTCTGGCCATGTTTAGTAATCGATTCTTAATCAAGACGATGCAAATGGTCGGCGCCACACGCGGCTTTATTGCCCGCCCCATGGACATCCGGGCCGTCATCAACGGCGCCATCAGCGGGATCATTGCCATCGCGGTGATCTTGGGGGTGATCTTTGCCACGGAGACATGGATACTGCCGGAGATCAGGGCCCTGAGGGACTATACCTTACTCTCCGCCCTCTTTATCATCATCGTCCTGCTGGGTATCTGCATTTCCTTTATCAGCACCCATAGGAGCGTTATTAAGTACCTCAAAATGAAATTAGATGATCTGTACTAATAGCCGTTTTAACGTGACGGGCCCCATGGGGCCCGTCACTCCCGCTAATAATTGCCCTTCGGGCAGCCAAACTTTGTTTGGCTTTGCATATATTGCGGCCCAATAATCTCAATCTAACACATTCATGGCAACGACAACGCCCAAAAAGCCAGCCACAACAGGCGCAGCCAGGACCGCCCCGGCAGCTCCCCGTCAAACAGCTCCTTTATTTGGAAAGGACAACTACCGGTGGATGCTCATCGGCCTCATTCTTATTGCCCTGGGACTGATCCTGATGGGAGGTGGAAAAAGCAAGGACCCGAATGTCTTCAATCCAAAAGAAGTATATAGCTTCACCCGCATTACGCTCGCTCCCATCCTTATCCTGGGTGGATTTGTAGTAGAGATTTTTGCCATCTTCCGCAAGGATAAGACCAAGACGAACGCATAATCACCATGATGACTCCTATACAGGCCATTATCCTTTCCATCGTGGAAGGATTGACAGAGTTCCTGCCTGTCTCGTCCACCGCACACCTGAAGTTTACCAATCCTATCATCGGCGTGCAATCCACTCCCTTCTCGGATATGATGGAGATCGTCATCCAGCTGGCTGCGATCATGGCCGTCGTGGTTGTATACTACAAGAAGTTCTTCGATTTCACCCGCATAAGATTCTATACCAAGCTGATCATAGCCGTCATCCCCGCCCTGGTCTTCGGGGCATTGCTGAAAAAACATATCGACCATATGTTGGGCAGTCTGTACGTCATGGCCGTTGTGATGATCCTGGGTGGTATCATCTTTCTTTTTGTCGATCGCTGGTTCCGGCATCCGAACATCGAACATGAATCTCATGTAACGAATGGCATCGCCTTTCGGATCGGCTGTTACCAGGTACTGTCCATTCTCTTTCCCGGCCTGAGCCGCAGCGCCGCTACCATCATCGGAGGCATGAGCCAGGGACTTAGCAGAAGGGCCGCCGCGGAATTCTCTTTCTTTCTCGCCGTCCCCACCATGCTGGCCGCCTCCGTAAAAAGCATGTGGGACCTGCATGGGGAGCATCCGGAAGCATTGAACACAAACAACCTTTCGCTGTTAGGCATCAGCTGTATCATAACCTTTATCGTAGCTATATTCGTCATCCGCTATTTCATCGGCTTTCTGAAGAAACATGGATTCAAGGTTTGGGGATACTACCGGATCATCGTGGGTCTGGGCATGCTGGTGTTACTGTGGAGCGGCGCCATTTAATGACTATGCAGCAGACCGCATCAAAAAAAGTGATCACCGGATGGGCCATGTATGACTGGGCCAACTCGGTGTACAATCTTGTCATTACCACTACTTTTTTTCCTATCTATTTTACGGCTGTAACAAAAAGACATTTTGGCTCCGAGATCATCCCTTTCCTGGGCCGGAAATTTGTCAACTCCGCTCTTTACGACTATTCCCTGGCGGCGGCCTATCTGCTCATCTCTATCGCCTATCCCATCCTCACCTCCATCGCAGATACCCGAGGTACCAAAAAGAATTTCATGCAGGTGTTCTGCTACATGGGCGCGGCCGGATGCAGCCTTCTATACCTCTTTGACGGATCGAACCTCGGTTGGGGCATTCTCTTTTTTATCCTGGCATCCCTGGGCTACACAGGCAGCCTCGTATTCTATAACGCTTATCTGCCGGAGATCGCCGCACCCGCCGACCAGGACCGGGTCAGCGCCAAAGGTTATGCTTATGGCTATATCGGTAGCGTGCTGCTCCAGATCATCGGCTTCGTGCTGGTCCTGACCCTGGACAAGGTAGACCCCTTCCTGGGTCCGAAGCTCACTTTCCTGCTGGTAGGGTTATGGTGGGCAGGCTTCGCACAGCTGACCTTTAAAGTATTGCCAAAACCCAATCGCGATAAAGTCACCAATGTAAATGTATTCTCCGCAGGCTTCGCCGAAATAAAAAAGGTGTATGCGCAGGTGAAGAAAATGGCTGTGCTGAAACGCTTCCTCCGCGGCTTCTTTTTTTACAGCATGGGGGTACAGACCGTGATGCTGGCCGCTACCCTCTTTGGCAGCAAGCTGCTGGGCCTGGAAGATACAAAGCTCATCGTCACGGTAGTCATCATACAGCTCGTGGCCATCGTAGGGGCCACCTGGATGAGCCGGCTTTCCGCCCGTTATGGCAATATCCGCGTGCTGATGGGCGTAGTGCTTTTCTGGATCCTCATTTGTATCTCCGCCTATATAACGGCAGGCATGGCAATGCCGCTCAAACCCTATCACGACAGGATCGACTTGCTGAAAAAAGAAAAAAAGGACCTGGAAGACCGGAAGGCTAAGACAACTGATCCCACGATACTGAATGCCCTCGATGCAGCGGAAGGGACCCTCGACGCGGAGATCTCACGGGTAAGTCTCACGCTGGCGCCCAAACAGGCCCCCATCGAATACTCTTTTTATGCGCTGGCGGTGGCTGTAGGCCTGGTCATGGGCGGGATCCAATCCCTGAGCCGCAGCACCTACTCCAAGCTTATTCCGGAAACAAAGGATACGGCTTCTTATTTCAGCTACTATGACCTGACGGAAAAGATCGCCATCGTCATCGGCATGTTCACATTTGGTTTCCTTGATGAGAAGAGCGGCATGCAGAACTCCGTGCTCTTCCTGGTCGTCTTTTTCGCTATTGGGTTCGTCTGGCTGTATTCCGCCCTGGTGAAGCAGCGCAAAGAGGCGGTCCTTTCAAATTCTTAATTATGCAATTGTATTCAATAGATACGGGTCTCTTCAAGCTGGATGGAGGCGCCATGTTTGGGGTGGTCCCAAAGACCTTGTGGAGCAAAGTGCATCCCTCCGACGAGAATAACCTTTGTACCTGGTCCATGCGCTGTCTGCTGATACAGGAAGGCGGCAAGCTGATCCTCGTGGACAACGGCATCGGCGACAAACAGGATGCAAAGTTCTTCGGGCATTATTACCTGCACGGCAACGATTCTCTGGACAAGTCCCTGGCCGTGCACGGCTTCCATCGCGACGATATTACGGACGTACTGTTGACCCATCTGCATTTCGACCATTGCGGAGGGAGCATCCGGCGCGAAGGCGACAAGCTGGTCCCCGCCTTTAAAAATGCCACCTACTGGAGCCATAGCCGGCATTGGAAGTGGGCCACCGAACCCAACGAGCGCGAAAAAGCATCTTTCCTGAAAGAAAATATCTTACCCATACAGGAAAGCGGGCAGCTGAAATTTGTCGATCAGTCCATCGCCGGGGCATCCTCTCTCTCCACAGCCTCCGCCAATCCTGGTTTTTCCACGGGCGCCACCTGGTCCGGCGCCAGTCTCGATAGCATCTCGAACGTCATTCTCCCCGGCCTTTCCGTACGTCTTGCCAACGGTCATACAGAAGCAATGATGCTCCCGCAGCTGCAGTACAAAGGCCGCACGCTGATCTTCATGGCCGATCTCCTCCCCTCCGTGGGTCACATCCCCCTGCCCTGGGTAATGGCCTATGATATGTTCCCGTTGACGACCCTCCGGGAAAAAAAGTCTTTCTGGCAGGAAGCGGCTGCCGGTGACTATGTGCTCATGCTGGAGCACGATCCGGAAAATGAGTGCTGTACGTTGCAGGCGACGGAGAAAGGGATAAAGGTTGGCAATACTTTCAGGTTGGATGATTGGCCTTATTGATGACAAATAATTTTCTTCAGACTTGTTTAATATTTGAGCTTAGAAGGGTCCTGTTTGACATTCCAAAAGGTCACCAGGGCAACCCTTCCTTGTACTTTGTTATATCGGTAAAACAACGCAATGTATTTGTTAATCCTAGCTCTGCGGTATTTATTGCTCCTTTTGCCTACTGGATAAGATTCAGGATATTGCTCAATACGTTTAAGAGCTTTCTGAGTCTGTTTAATGAACTTGGCTACTTCCTTCTCTGTCCATGCTGATTCCAGGTAATAAACGTTCTTATCAAATGTTGCAATGGCTTCATCTGACCAATCTATTTCGATAGCCATTTCTTATACTTTTTCATGACCTCCTTATGTGGTGTTACCCTGCCTTCTTCCGCATCCTTTAAGCCTCTTTCAATGGACTCCTTAGCTGCCTCTTCAACACCTTCCCACCAATCTGATTCTTCCTGAGCAAAGGTCTTTACTACACTAAGAACAACTTTCTTTTGTTGAACATTCAGGTGTTCCAGGTACTGATTGATCTCTTTATCTAATGGTTTAGCTGCGCCCATAGCTGTATGCATTTGTTAACAAATTTAAGTTATAAAATCGTGATTCTAAAATCACCCAAGGAAATGATAATTAGCCAGTTGGTCGATCAGGCCACCCATCTCCTGGTTTATATATTACTCCTAAAATGTCGTCAGTGCCGCTCTTTTCCAGCCAGTGGCTGTCTTGATATAAAAATAATCGCCATCCCAGGAAAAGTCACCCGTGTTACCATTGGTATCTGTGCTGGAACTGGGCGTATAGGTCGTCCGCAGACGCAGTTGAGCATAACCGCTATCCCCTGCTATATCCAGTTTAGAGGTAGGTGCTCCATTTATGCCTATCCCCGTCTTCCCGCTCGATGTATTGAATCTATTGTCTCCTTTTACTGTCTCTATCGAGCGCCAGTCCGCCGCGGCAGTGAGATTGGGGTTTATATAAAGGCCCCGGGTAATACCCGTTCCATAGGTTCCCTGATTGATGGAAGGTGCAAGATTGAAATAATTGTAGACAATGGAATTGGATCCCGACAACATTTGAATATTGGCTGAGCTCATATCCAGGACTTGTACAGTACCGCTGCCGGATGTTGGGTTTAACCCTGCCGCAACCGACACCACCGAACCCGAGGCGCTGGATCCCACGAAAAAGGTGGTGAATATAGGATTACTTCCGCTATATATAGCGACCCCTGAACCATTCGCCTTTACCCCGCTAAAAGAATTATCGCCGATGGAAGGGTCTCTAAGATTGAGTCCTCCCGTAGCCCTTACTTGTCCTTGTGTAATAATGGTTGCCCCTGTTGTAAAGCCTGGGGTAAAACTACCAACCTGCAGCTGTTGGCTACAGTAAATATTGCCATTTGCCTGAAAGATATTCCCATTATCAGTAGTGGTGCCCAACAGCAGGTTTCCATTAGCCATCCACCTTCCTCTGCGTGTATTGTTGGTATAAAAGTCGATATGGTTACTGTCCAACGTACCAAAAACACCCGTAGCGCCATACACATTCCCGCCCTGCCGCCAGTAATTCTGCAATACTTTTAAGGTATCGGCGCCGATGAGGTACAGGCTGTCGTTCAACTTTAGCAACCCTCTCTTAAATATCGTCCGACCGTTACCCGTATTATACAAAAAGCCCGATACACCCCGTGTATGGTTCTCGATAATAAGCTCATTGGAGTCACAGCCCGTGAGCTTCGTACTGTCCGCGTTAATGGTATAGACCTGTTTGGTTTGCGCCGAAAGGGTCGTTGCTAATAGTAAGGTCAACGCCAGGGAAAGGGAATATTTCATAAATATTGAGTTATCATAAATCTAATATGTCGTCACAGCCGCTCTCTTCCAGCCCGAAGCTGTTTTTACATAAATATAGTTGTCATCCCAGCAAAAATCCCCCACATTGCCATTGGTATCCGCACTGGATGTAGGTGTATAGGTCGTCCGTAATCCCAATTGAGAGTATCCGTTGGCCCCGGCAATATCCATGGATGAAGTAGGGCTGGATGTATTGGACAAATAGCCCGTGCTTCCTTTTATCCACCACCGGTTGGTCATAAAATGAATAGTAGTGCCGGATGTCTGCGCATTGCCAGTGGCAAAAATAATATCACCCGTAGCTCCGGTGCCGGTGCCTCTTCCTCCTGTGATAGTAAGGTTGGGTGAATTCGAATTCGAGGTAACTCCTGTACTTCCATAAGTTATTCCTTTATACCCCCCGTTGATGGTGGCCGTCCCATTCCCATCGACCACATATACCGGATTACTGCTGCCATCGATAATCGTTGTCCAATGTCCGCTGGAAGTTCCTCCTATCATCAAAGAGTTTTGAGGAATACTTCCTACTGCCGCCTTGTTCACGCCAATCAATGCCGCAATGTTCCCGAAGCTGATCATCGAAGCGTTCAGTGAACTACCAAAGGCGTTGATATAATTGGGTGTCGTCTGTATATCATAGGCGTCACCGGCAGATACAAGTAAACTTGACGTAGTGCCCGATGGTAAAGATATCCTCGTTGACCCATTGACATCCAGTCTGTAGCCCGAATTGGCTGTAAAACCGAGCAACAGCGCCCCCGAACTATCCAGCCTTGCCCGTTGGCTATTATTCGTAATAAAATCGATATGGTTATTGTCCTTAGTACCAAACTTACCTCTCGTGCCAAAAGAGTTTCCATCCTGTAACCATGCATCGGGAGCGCGTAACTGCAACGTATCGGCGCCCACCAGGTAGAAGGAATCGTTGATCTTTGTCAACGGATGTTGAAAAGCTGTCCGCCCTTGGCCGATGTTATACAAAAAACCGGGCACATTCTGCGTGTGGTTCTCTATGATCAGCTCATTGGAATCGGGCCCGGTGAGCCGGGTGCTATCGGCCGAAATGATGTATGTATGTTTGGGCTGGGCTGAAAGGGTTGATGCCAATAAGAACGTCAGCGCCAGGAAAAGGGAATGTTTCATGAACATTATTTTTATTATACGCTTAAAATGTCGACAACGCGGTCCTTTTCCAGCCTGAAGATGTCTTGAGATAGATATAGTTGGTATCCCAGGAGAAATCGCCGGTATTCCCATTGGTATCCGTACTGGCGCTGGGCGTATAGGTCGTCCGCATCCGGAATTGGGAATAGCCATTGGACCCGGTGATATCTACGGATGACGTAGGGCTGGATGAATTGGATAAATTGCCCGTACCACCCTTTATCCACCACCGGTTGGTCATAGTATGTACTGTGGTGCCGGAAGCCTGCGCATTGGCTGTGGAAAATACAATATCCCCCGTGATCCCGGTCCCCGTCCCCCTTCCGCCGGTGATAGTGAAGTTGGGTGAATTGGCATTGGAAGCAACTCCTGTATTTCCGTAATTTGTTCCATTATAGCCTCCGTTGATAGTCGCCGTTCCATTTCCATCGAGCACATACACTGGATTACTGCTGGCATCCACAATGGTTGTCCAATGCCCGCTGGGAGGGCTATTAATGATTAAGGAATTTATTGGAATACTTCCAGCAGCTGCTTTATTTACTCCAATGTATGCCACGAGTCCAAAAGTTATCAGGGACGCTCCTTGCGTATTACCAAAGGCATTGCCATAATTGGGGATCATCCTGATGTCATAATTATCTCCGGCAGACACAGTCAGGTTGGTATTGGCGTTGGTGGGGACAAATATTCTCGTTGACCCATTGACATCCAGCCTGTATCCCGAATTGGTCGTAAAACCCAGCAACAGCGCTCCCGAGCTATCCAACCTTGCCCGCTGCGTATTGTTCGTAATAAAGTCGATATGATTATTGTCTTTGGTACCGAACTTACCGATCGTGCCGAATGAATTGCCACCCTGCACCCATGCATTGGGGTTCCGCAATTTCAACGTATCGGCTCCTACCAGGTAAAAGGTATCGCTGATCTTTGTCAATGGATGTTTAAAAGCCGTCCGACCATTACCGGTATTATACAGGAACCCGGGCACATTCTGCGTGTGGTTCTCGATGATCAGCTCATTGGAGTCGCAGCCGGTGAGCTTCGTGCTGTCCGCGTTAATAGTATAGACCTGTTTGGTCTGCGCGGAAAGCGTCGTCGCCAATAGGAAGGTCAACGCCAGGGAAAGGGAATGTTTCATGAACTTGGTTTATTATAAGTTTAAGATGTCGTTAATATCGCCGGCTTCCAGCTCGAAGCCAGTATTAATGTTCCCCTAATCAATCCAATCGTGCCTGTTGTGTGTTGTGCGTAATAAAGTCCATATGCTTATTATCCTTGGTCCCGATCTTATCCGTGGCGCTAAAAGAGTTGCCTCGTTGTAGCAAGGCGACTGATTTAAAGAGCTTCAGCTTATACGCACCACGTAGGTCGTGTCATTGACATTTGTCAGCGGTTTTTTAAATATGGTCCGCTCATTCCCGGTGTTGTATAAGTAGCCAAGCACGTTCTTCGTGTAGTTCTCTATGACCAGTTCATTGGAATCGTATCCTGTGAGCTTGGTGCTGTCCGCGGTAATAGTGTAGGTTTGCTTTGCTTTAACAGATAAAGAGGTTGACAGAATAAGCATCAGAAAAAAAGAAAATAAAAAATTCATGATTATTGCATTTTCTTATCGTGTCTATAGTTTGAAATTCTGATTAAAGGAATCAAATTGAGCCATCATTATTGATAGCCCTAAGGTATATTTAAATATTCCTCTTTAAATAGCTTTGGTTCGATATAGCTAACCTCTAGCTTATTAAGGATATGAGCAGCCATGGTAGTCAGATCTTTATTAATAGCACTATCCCTTAATTTTTCATGCCATTCGCTATCATACATGTTAATTAATCTCACCTTCAATTCATTAAAATCCCTTATAATAGACTCGTCGGTTTCAATAAATCCATCTAAACTTTTTAAGAATTCCGGTTCAAATAAGTCTTCAATTCTTCCTTCGATATCCTCTGAAAAATCGACCAAGTCTTCTTCGCTATATTGATTTAGGTTCGAAGAACAAATAAATAATATAAGGAGTATTTCTTCGTAATGATATTTTTTATATCTCTCATCTATATTAAGGCCCATTATTTCTTTTTTAAATGTTGAAAATTGGATGAATACGGAACTCGCCGTACGTGACCACTAGAATTGGATTGACTTATTCTATGCATTGTAATTTTCCAATAGCTTGTCGGTCTTCCATCTGTGGAATGTTCCATATTCATAGGTTCCCACATCGCATAATATCTTGTTTTACCAACAATCTTTTCAAATACCGTTTTAGACCTAAAATTAGCATTAGCTACAGTCCAACCATTGCCCATCAAATCAACTACAGAGTTTTCTAAATTTCTACCAAAAAACTGAGCAGATAGTTCGTCAATATTTTTAAAATTTGAGAATGCACCTAAATGCAGTGTATTATTAAAATCTTCAGGTTTGGGTGAAAGCCCAGGCATTTCTGTATATGGAACATCCCTTTCATTTGGCTTATTTTCGGGTGTTGACATAACACTAGAATACCTCTCAGGTATACCTTCAAACGAAAGCATAACTTGATCAACTGTAGCGCCGACAAATGAACCGCGAGGGCCATCTATCAAATAACCTATAGCACCTCCAGGTCCATTTCTAATATTTTCACCAACAGCCGCAACATATTCTTGCCTTCGTGCTTCAATACTAGCCTCAACCTTCGACCTTAGACCTATCCAACCTGAACCATGGATATCTGTGGCCCAAATCTCCTCTTCTCGAATAGGGTGATTTTGAAATGCCATTGCTGGAATTGTCGATGGCTTATAGACATTGTGAAGTATTACACCGCCTCGGTAGGTTCCGAAAATCCACCCCTTCTCCCTTTGATATAATGTAAAGTCTAACGAACCTGATTCCGTTTGCCCAGTTCTCGTATTGACTGCCCATGCTTCTAAACCATCTAAGTCAATTGCTTGAACTGGAGTGTTACTGGCAAATTGGTATGGTGTTAACCCCGGGTATTTTGAAGTTATAGGATCCACACTCAAAAACCTCCCCGCCCTCGGATCATACACCCGCATCCCATAATCAATCTGATCCCCTGCCCCCTTCACCTCATCATCCTTCTCCTTCCCATTAAACCCATACCGATACCCCGTCCCACTCTGCGCATAGCTCCTCCCCGGTTGCAACATTCCAAATGGATAGTAGTCGTTGGCATTCACCACATCCGGCAGGTAATACCGCACCACACTGTCCGGCGTGACCCCAAACCGCTTGTCGCTGATAGTCACCAGCACATTCCCCAAATGATTGGTCAATTCAAAGAGCTTATTCCCTCTCGTAAATGTAACACTATCTCCTGTCCCCAACAAAGGCATCGGGATGATCGAATCCCGCGGAATTACATACACATCCTTATTCGGTCTCCAAATCCCCAGCCGGCTGCTTCCATAAATATGTAGCTCCGTTTGCGTCAGGTCCTTCCCATGCACCGCCGGGTCACCATACGTATACACACTCAGCACATTCCCTTGTCCGTCCCGTACATACCAGGTTGTTAATGTATCCCCGCCATGTACCACTGATTTGCTGATCCGATTGCCGGCAGGGTCATACGTGTACAAAATAGTCGTATCGACCCCCTTTGTAATGCTTGCGATCTTCCCATACACCGTCCAGGTAATAGTGGAAATTCCCGAGGCGTCATCAGATACCAACTGCCCTATAGAATCATATTTATAATTACCCGAAGATTGCGACTTTATATCATCATACGAGCTGGACGTCGTCACCGTATCATGGATGTGATCCAACTGATTCGTCCCGGCCGTATAGTTATACTGCAGCTTATCCATATCCAACCCACCAGCCGTTGTCCCATTCCGCTTGTACCGCAGGATATTCCCATTCGGATCGTACCCAATATCCTCTTGGTAATCCGATATCTTCGTGATCGCGCTCCAATCGCTCCCCGTCCGCTTCCACGCATCCATATGGATCAGCCTGTTCAGCTGATCATACCGGTAGTTATATAGCATCGGATTATCCAGCTTGCGCACACTCAACCCCATACTGCTGATATTCCCATTGAACAAAGGCATCGAGTCCGCACCCAGCGTACCATACATCCCATTATCCAGCGCCCCGGCCCCGCTGATAGGCCGATAGTCCCCATTATAATAGTTCAGCAACAGGTTATAAGCCGAAGCTGCCACTACATTCCCGGCACTATCCGGCCGTAGCGTATAAGACCCGCCTGTATAAATATCCGGATTGATCGCCTTGAGCCACCCCTGCAGCGTATAGGCATAATTGACCCCCTGTACCTGCTGCTCACCCAATATCGTCCGCGCCAGAGGTCCATGCGCATAATAGGAATAGAAGGCGTCATTATCCCAGTTGATGCTGTCCATGCTGCTCTGCACATTGGTGATCCTGTTCTCCGCATCATAGACGTAGGTATGATAGAACGCATCCACCTGCCCATGCTGATATGACACCTTATTAACCTTTCCACTGACAAGGTCGTAGTCATAGACGATCTTTTTGAGCCGGTTCAGCTGATTGGCCATGCTACCCAGCTTATAATCCTGCACCAGCGTATCCACATTACCCAATATATCATAGCTGTAATAGGTAGCAGCCGAATGATTACCAGGTACAGCAACCATGTCTGAATAAGTACTGTACAGCGCCGTCCATGCCACCCGATTACGTAAATTATGAGCCGCCAGTGCCGGGATCGCATAATAGTTGGCACTGTCATAGGTCGTCAACGTGATCTGCTCCTCGGACGAGGCCACAGTAGTTATCCAGGACGACAAAGATGACTCGCTTCGGGTAATAGCATCGGTAGGCGCCGTACTGCTGACCAGTTGCCCCACCTGGGTGATCCTGCCGATGGAATCATACAAAGTATAGCTGTATTGGTTATTGGGTACCTGCCGAGCATTCTGCGACAATGCCAGCCGCCCCAGCCGATCGTACCAGAAAAAGCTCGTCCCGCCATCCGGCGTACGTTGAGTTACCACCTGGTTCAGGGTATTGTACCGGTAATTTGTCACCAGCGCATGCGAAGGCACTTTCTTCACCCCTGCGGCACGTGCGCTCCGCACATCCTGCATCCAGACGCTGTCCGTATGCTGATCCACCCCTGCCGGTGGCACCGTCTTCAATAAATTACCTGCTTGGTCATAGTAGTATAAGGTATAATGATACTCCCGCTGACTATGTGTCACCGTAAAGACCTCATGTTTATATCCTTGCAGGCATTCGGCAAGGTACTGATGCTCAAAGTCGCCGGTCAGGCTGTCCGTATAGTTATTATAAAGGACGGTGCCTTTGCTGACAGCAAAGAAAGTACTATCCGTGCAGGCGGTAATGGGCGGTTCATTCACCGGGGCAAACACCGGAGCCGCCTTGCCACAAAGAATGGGGCCGGAGCTAATGGTATAACAGTTGCCGCCGATAGGGCAGGTGATAGGGAAGTCCACGGGCCTTACCGTATCTTCTCCAATCAGACTATCCACACTTAATACTGTCAACACACTATCCGTCGATGTTTGAGCCTGAAGGCTCAATGGAAGATTCTTGATAGCTATGGTTACTGTACTATCAAAACAGCTCGTGGTCCCGGTCTTTGACAACCTTAATAAGGTGGCTATGCCCGAATCGCGGCATAAGGATGCATAGCTGGAGTCTGAATTTTGGACAATGGAAGCAACATATTGGGTATCCGACAGCGTCGTCCGGCGAGACCATGCAGGGTTACCCACAGAATCTGACTTTGTCCAGTATATGTTCTTCAAGCCCACTCCCACAGGAGACTGCCCTACTAAAAATCCACCGTCTGATGTTAGCGTAAAGTCCGCAGAGTTCAATGTACCTTTTGCAACCGTCCCCGGAGGATCATCAACCACCTCATATCGGGTCTTTTGACCTGTATTTGTCAGATCCAGAACGGCAGCGTGACAACTGTCACCAGATCCACCCAAGGCCCTGATGGCAAGCACCCTGTACCCTGTCCCCCTTGGATAAAGGTCTATAAGAGAAGTACTGATGGAACCAGTGGCGTCACTATAATGATATTCATTGATCAACGTTCCGGACGCATCATTTAATTGGTACAGCGCTCCATAGAATCTGGCATTAGGTTTATCCAGGTTTCTGCCAGTGACAAATAATGTGTCTCCAATCTGTCGAATTCCATAACCATCGCAGCCATTCGCATCAACCTTTATTTGCCGTGCCCACGAAATATTTCCCCCGCTATCCGTCCTGATGACCAGCATACCCGACCCCTCCGATCCCATATTATTTGAGCTGTCGATATTATAGTCTCCCACAATGGCATACCCCCCATCGGACGTCTGAGTAATGTCAAAACCCTTCGATCCGTCCCGGTCAAACCCGAACGACTTTTTCCACATAGTAGACCCATTGGCGCTGAGTTTCACAGCCATTACCTCGCCGGTGCCCAATGAAGTGTCGGAAAAAGTAGTACCCACCGCGACATACCCGCCATCGGATGTGGCCCTTACCCGCCAGAAGATATCATCCTCAGTGCCGCCATATGTCTTAGCCCATTGTATATTATTCGAGCTGTCATACCGTATGATATACGCATCCGTCGCACGTCCTGGCCGGGTAGTGCTGCCTACCATGATATATCCACCATCCGCCGTCCTCTTCATATCCAACATCACATCCTTACCACTCGTCTGGAACATATCCGCGATAGTATTGGTACACTTCTGCACATCCGTCGTATCCGAATGCGCCGCACAGGTATCCAAAAACTGCAAATACTCCCACGCCTGCTTGCTGAACCCCAGCCGGCTATTCATATAGTTCTGGAACAACAAATTCTTCTGCTCCTGCGTGGTATCCACATCGAGGCTATTCTTGGGCGTATCCGACGGATAATCCTGCAAATAGCTCCTGTACACGGATCGCACCGTCTCGCAGGACGCACAGGTAGGCCCTACATAACATTGCATGGCGGGGGGCAGCAGAATAGGATGCGAAATATTGATACACGAAGCAGAGTTGGTCGTATTGGCACATAAGCTCCGTAGCGTCGCCAGATCCGCATCGGTCATCGTAATTTGCTGTGTCTGCTGAAGATACCCGGAGAAACTGAGAGCGCTCCCCGATGCCTGATACATATTATACATATCCGTGATCAGCTTGCATTCACAATCCGATGGCCGGGTATACACAGGCTTCAACGCATACGCCGGCTGCTTGTCATATGGCCCGGGCATGGTGATCTGTTCGGCATTGCAATGCAGGTCATCACTATACCCCTTCGACACATTGAACCCTTTGATCACATCCTGGAAGCTCGTCTCCCCGCCGCCCAGCGGGCTCGACACACCCGGAGGAAGCGTGCTGGCGCCAAAAAGATGATCCGCATCACAGCCGGCGCTGGCAAATCTATAAAGTCGCGCCACCAAAGTATCGATATCG
>DASZXP010000167.1:0-15255 GCA_035545935.1 Puia sp.
TCCACCACCGCCGTCTTCTGCTGCGTATTTTGTATGCTGTTACCCAGGTAGAGCGCCAGCTGCGAAGCCCCCGTCCACGTATAGGTAGAAGAATACCCCACCTGTATCGACGTCCAGTCCAGCGCAGGGATCTTCATAGTGGGCAGCTTATACGTCGCATTGGCCGTCTGTGTATACAACACCGTCCTGCCGCCACGCCAGAAATTATCCCACATTTTTTTACGACCGGCCTTAGACAATCGCCCGCTGTCCTCATCCACCCAGGCCCGGTTGGTGGCCGTATAATCCACCGCCAGACTTCGCGTCAGGTCCCACCGCAACGTATACATCCTGTCGAACGTAAAGAACTTATTATAGGTCTCCGGAAGGATATCCTTAGGTCCGCCCACATTTCGGCTCCGGAAGGCTCCGAACTGCCGGACCACATTCGCCTGGAAGCTCAACGTCGTAGGGACGGGATTGATATTGAAATCCCGGATAAGGCCCAGCCACGGCGACTTGGACTTCATCCGCTTGAAAGGCTCCCAGAATTTCGCCGTATGGGTATAATTATACGCCAGATTGGCTTTGTTCGTGATCAGCTCATCCTCCTCCGCCAAAGGACTGTGATGCTCGCTGCGAATATAGGAATAGCTCACATTGAAATTCTCGATGCTCCAGATCTTCGGCCTCTTCCCGGAAGTGTTGTTCTTGTGCACATTGGTAAAATTCAGCGTCTGCACCGTCGTCTGATCCACCGCCTGCTCCTTGATGGAATCCTTCTGCGCCGCCGGCGCCGCCTTTCGCTTATCGCTCAGCTTTATATCCAGATCATACGGATCGTATTGCGGCGTGCTCGTCGTCTTCGTCACACCCGCATACACCGGTATCGACACCGCCGCCTTTTTGGGCAGCAGCTTACCCAGCTCCAGGTTCGTGGCGACATCGAACTGCGTATTGTTATCGAAAGACCGCTCGTTGGTGCTTTGATCTATCGTGCCGAAGCCCGCCGTACGTATGCTGCCCGAGACATTCAACGTACCCAGGTCCGCCAGCTTCGTTTCCACCTTGCCCACGGCCGCCCAGCCCCCCTGCACGCTGATATCCGTCAACCGCAGCTCGTTGAACCACACCTCCGTACAGACAGGCGCCGGATTGTTTACATTCTCCACCCCTAGAAATATGGCATCCACCGCCCCCAGGTTCGGATTACCCAATATCGCATAGGCCTTTCCATCCGGGTCCGTCTCTTTAAAATAGACATTGCTCGTCCCATGATTATTACGATCCACCTTCAGATTGATCAATCGTTGCAACGTAAGATTCAGATTATTCGATGCCGGCCAGATCACATCCGCAGTGGTCGCATTCCAATCCGTCCGCTTCAACGGGATCCTGATCTCATAATAGTTGCTGACAAAATCGCTGCCCAGACGAACTATCGCCTGCAGATCATTGTCATTGATCGCCGTATTGGTACCCGTACCCTCCGCATGAATATACATATCCATCGTCCCATACCGGCGCAGGTCCAACGCCGTCGTCTTATAGACACCCCGTACATCGAACTGCTTCAGATTACATACCTGTAGGCTCATCGCCTGCTCGTTCAGCAGCAGATTGACGTTGTTATTGCTCAGCTCCTGCTGACGGTTCACACCGGGCGGAGAGACATAAGGCACCGGCGTACGCGAGCTGTTCTGCTCGATATTCACCGCCGTCACATTGAAAGTAGTAAGGCTGGTGGCAGGCAGCAACGTATAGTTACCCGTCGTGTCGATGACATAATCGAAACTCCTCCAGGAATTTCGCACCAGCTCCAGCTTGGCAAACCGGCACACCACCGAATCGCTGAAACCCGTGAGATACATACGCATGAACTGTATCGACTTGAAATCAGGGATATTCCCCACTTTTTGAAAATACTCCGAGATGGGTATCCGCACCTGGTACCAGGTCTGCTGAGCGCCACCCGAAGGCCGGAAGCTCATACTGTCCGTCACGAACCTTCCACCCATCCGCAGACTGTCCGGGTTGACCTCCAGCTTGTACTCGAAATACTCCTCCAGCTCATTCATCGTATTGTCCCTGTTGAGATCCTCTTGATCCGGATACAACGTATAGGCGGTAAGGGTAGTCTGTCCCGTAGTGGCGATGGGCGAGTTGCCCTGTGGACTGTTTACATTCTTATATCGGCCCAGAATGCCGACCTTGCCGGCATCGTATTTGGAATCCCGGTAATTGACAAAATCATCGCTCGAAGGGTCCGCCGCCGCGGCCTGATAAGCGGGCGAATTCGCGCCAAACTGCGCCTGCAGCCTGTTCAGGTAGGCCTGGAACTTACTGCTTTCCTGCTGATCGTTCATCCCGTCCAGACCCACGTCCTGGTAAGGCCTGTCCGAAGCATCGTTGCTAAAAGCCGTCGTCACCTGGATAGGATTGGCGGGCACCCGTCCCCACACCGAAGTGCTGTCGATGGCCGCATCGATATTAGGCGTATTCAATCCATTCTCGAATTCCTTTTTTCCATCCCGTAAGATATCCTCCGACACGCTGCCCAGGTCGAAATACAGCTGCCCTCGCGTATTCGGGTCATGTACGAAAGGGCTTTGTATCCAGAACTGAAGCACTTCGATATTGTTCGTTTCGAAATCCGTCTGGTCGATGGCCCGCATGATGCCCCCCCAGCGCTTTTGAGGGTTCAGCAGTTCTCCGGTAGTACCATTCACGCTTCCCGGACGGGAGTCATAGTTGTACGGCCCCCTGTCTTTCGGATAATAGGCCATATCGAATGTGATCAGCTGCGCCTGTCCCGTTTGCGGCGTCTGCTCCGGGAAAAGATCCGTAACATTGATGGGCGCTATCCGCGGGTCCAGCCGCGCATCCTCATAGCCGCTGACCGGGTTATTGTTCGCGCTCTTATCCTGCAACGTCGGCTCGATATTGTACCATGCCAGCTTGGCGCGGTTGAATCCATAATCCAGCGAATCCTTCAGACTGGCTTCCGGGAAAAGTCCGTTGTTCTGCGGTGTGGACGCCAGCGTCCAGCTCGTCAATGGGAATCGCAGATCGATGGAGCTCGTCGAACCCTCGAAATCATCGATATAGACAGCTCCGCTATTCCCCTTGCCTATCTGCGGCGGATGCCCCGGCTTGAGGATCGCCGCTTCCCCATACGCATTGATGGTGCTCATCTCCTTCGTCGTATAGAAAGGAAGTTTGTCCAATAACCTCGTCAGCTGCGGCACCTGTCCCCGATAATTGACATCCGCCCCATACATCGTATTGCGGATCGGGTCTTCCCCATAGCTCATCTTGCTAAAGAAAGGACGCTCGTTGAGCCTTTCCAGCGTACCGCCGATATTCAACATCTCCGTAGGCGTATTCTTCACCAGGTAATCCAGCCGCACACCCATAAAACTGCGCTGCTGTAGTCCGAAAGAAGCATTATTCTCATAAGAGACATTCACCGGCACCCCCGAATTGAGGATGGCCTGGTTGATCACCTGCACTGTCCCCAAATTATAGTCCACGATATAATCCACATTCTCTTTCAGGGTCTGCCCGCCCGCCGTTACCACCACCGAGCCCGGCGGCACGTTATAGGCGCCCAGCTGCAGGTTCGAGCTCGCCTGCCCCTTCGCCGTACCCTGGAGCACATACCTGTCCACATTGGCAAAGGTCTGCGCCACCGCCTTGATCGTATCGTACAATTGATTGAATATATACTTGTCTATCAGCGACTGCGGCGCCCCGTTAAAGGCTAACGCCTGCAGGTCACGTCCAAAAGGCTCCAGCAAAGGGAAGATGATCCTGCCCTGGTTCGACAGCACCGTATAACCCTCCAGGTAATCGAAGACCCCATCTGGCTGTGGGTCGTTATGGGCGTTCAGACGATCCAGGTTGAGTATCGTCAACAGCGGGACATTGGCCTTCGGCCCTTCCGGGATATACCGCTTCGTGCCTTTGCTCGGCTCATCGTACAGGATATTGAATTGAAATCCACTTTGCTGTATATTGGATAAATAGCTGCCGCTCGCCGTTTTCAACGAATACACGTTCTTCATCATCAGCCCCCACAAAGGCAGGTTCGTCCGCTGGGAAGTAGCCTTCAACAACTTCAGGTACAGGACCTTTTGGGACCCGGCGCCCGTACCGGCCGCCGTATCCGGGGGGACATCCGACGAGAACTCACCCACCTGGTAGATCCGTCCGTTGTAGCTGTACTGATACGCCACCGCCAGCACATCATTCGCCTGCAGGGTCTGGTTCACCGATATAAAACCGATCTGCGGATTAAAA
Source organism: Puia sp. (assembly GCA_035545935.1). Classification (GTDB taxonomy): domain Bacteria; phylum Bacteroidota; class Bacteroidia; order Chitinophagales; family Chitinophagaceae; genus Puia. The sequence goes on from DASZXP010000167.1 coordinate 4,282, forward strand.
TAGTAATCGTTCGCGCTCAGCTTCCGGGCATAGACCATCTCAAAATCCTGCACTTGCGTGAGACCCAGGGAGTTCAGTTTATTAGCCGCCTGGGAAGGATTACGGCTGGAAGGATCGCTGACGATGGCACCATACTCCGAGTTGGCCGCGTTAAAAGGATAGGGCTGCCCCGTCAAAGGATGGATGTTCTTGTTATAAGGAGCGCTTTCGCCCAGGTCCATAAGACCCACGATATTCCTCGACCCCGTATCGATCCCGTTACGGTTTGTCACCCACACTTCTATCCGGAGGATATTCACCTGGGAGGTGACCACAGGCAGCTTGGACATCGCCTGGTTATAGTTCGCCCGGAAATATTGCGCCAACAAAAAGTGCCGGTTTTCCTCATAATCATCCGCCTTGAACTGGTAGGTCGTCACCGACGCGCCTCCCGAAGAGGATACCGTTTGCTTCTGACTTCTTTGATTCGCCAGCACCGCGGTAATGGACAGCTTGCCGAACTGCAGCTTTGTTTTGATCCCGAAAAGGGACTGCGCCCCGGTCATCAAAGTACTGGGAGTCGTAAAAGACACATTACCCGCCTCGATCTTTTTGATGATCTCGTCCGGGCCGCCCGTATAATCCAGCTTTAATTGGTTTTCAAAGTCGAAATTGGCCAGGGTGTTATAGCTGATCGGCAATTTCAGCTTATCCCCGATGTTCCCCAGCACATTGACATTGGCGTTCATGTTGAAATCGAAGGTCCCCGTCCTCCGGGCGCTCTCCGGAAGGGTCGGATTCTGGATATTCTGCCCCTGGTAGCCCGCCGTGATATCCACATTACCCTGCGGCCGGATATCGATCTTCCCGTTGCCGAATATGCGGTTGAAAAGATTGTCGCTGACAGAGAGCTTTGGCCGCAACAGCTTCTTATTCAAGGCGCTCAATGCGTCCGCCCGCTTTCGGAAATAGTCGTCTTCCGACTGCTGGGACTGCATCTGCATCAGTTCGTCGAAAGTGAGATAGGTGGGTTTTCTATAATATTGATTGCCAATCTTTTCTACAATATAGTATTGCCTCGTGGCCGGATCGTACTCGATGGAATCGTGGATATTTACCGGGTCTTTCAGATCGAAGGGGTTCCGGTTCGGGCTGGTAAAACGGTCGCTGCGACGATCGTGGAGAGGGAATTTCAGGCTGTCCGCACCGGGATGGGCCGTATCCGTCGCCTTGCGTAAGCTATCCGCCCTGCGGATGGAGTCCAGACGCTGACGAGCCGTATCGGTTGGCTGCTGAGCGGATACGGCAAGACCAAACCCTATCAGGGCAGCGGTCATTGTCACCGTTACAAACAGCTGAAACAAATATCTCGTCAAGATTCCCTCAAGAATTAGTTAAGTAGAGATAAGGACCGATAGGCTACAATGTTTTTAAAGCTTTCTTAATGACTTCCTCCACCTTCAGACCCTCTGCCCCCTCCTGTAAGGCCTTTCGGATGGCGTTTTCTGCGGCAGGCCGGGCTATGCCAAGCGCGATTAGAGCATTTAACGCATCCTGTTCCAAAGAATTGTCTATCAATGATGAAATATTTGTTTCTATCTTGCTCTTACCCAGCTTGTCCCGAAGCTCCAAAATGATCCTCTCAGCGGACTTTTTTCCGATGCCTTTGATGGCTTCCAGCTGCCGGGCATTCCCCTGTAAAATGGCGCGGGTGATCTCTTCCGGTCTCATGGACGACAACATCATCCTTGCCGTACCGGCGCCCACCCCCGATACGCTGATCAGCTGGATGAACAGCTCCTTCTCCCCCCTGTCAAAAAAGCCGTACAGGATATGGGCATCCTCGCGGATATGCAGATATGTCAGCAAAATACCCTTGTCAAGGTTCTGTATGCTGGAATAGGTATGCAGGCTTATCTGAAGCTCATATCCCACCCCACCCACATCCACATGCACCAGGGCCGGGGTCTTGAGCACAAAATCTCCACGTAAAAAAGCGATCATACAAACAGGTTCTTGGTTATGGTTCCCGAAGGCCCGAAACTATGAATATTTTTCCCCACCTTTGTGAAAATTTTTCATTAAACCCGATTGGAAATCATAATGAGTAATAAAGTCACCGCCGCCATCACCGCTGTCGGAGGATATGTACCACAAGATCGTCTTACGAACGCCGACCTGGAAAAGATAGTTGATACCAATGATGAATGGATCCGCACCCGTACTGGTATAGAAGAAAGAAGGATATTGAAAGGCGAAGGCAAAGCCACTTCAGACCTCTGCGTACCCGTCCTGCTGGAGATCTGTAAAAAGAGAGGGATCAGCCCCGAAGAGATCGATTGCGTCATCATCGCCACCGTGACCCCTGATATGCTGTTCCCCTCCACCGCCAACATCACTTGTGACAAGGCCGGCGCTAAGAACGCCTGGGGCTTCGATATGAGCGCGGCCTGCTCCGGCTTCGTATATGCGCTTACCACAGGGGCCATGTTCATCGAGAGCGGACGCTTTAAAAAAGTGGTCGTCATCGGCGCCGACAAAATGAGCAGCATCGTCGATTACAGCGACCGCACCACCTGTATCATCTTCGGCGATGGCGCCGGAGGCCTGCTCCTGGAACCCAATTACGAAGGATACGGCGTGCTCGACAGCATTCTCAGGAGCGATGGCAGCGGACGCACGCACCTCCATATGAAGGCGGGTGGATCCCTCAGGCCCCCCTCCTACGAGACCGTCGCGGCAAAAGAACATTTTATCTACCAGGAAGGGCAGGCCGTATTCAAATTTGCCGTAAAAGGGATGGCCGACGTCAGCGCCGAGCTGATGGAGCGCAACAACCTCTCCTCCGACGACATCGCCTGGCTCGTACCGCACCAGGCCAACAAACGTATCATCGACGCCACCGCCCATCGCATGGGCCTGTCCGGAGAAAAGGTCATGGTCAACATACAACGCTATGGCAATACCACCGCCGGTACCATTCCCCTCTGTCTCTGGGATTGGGAAAGCAAATTGAATAAAGGCGACAACCTCGTGCTGGCCGCATTCGGCGGAGGCTTCACCTGGGGCGCCACCCTGGTAAAATGGGGCCATTGATCATGAAGGAAAATATACAGATACGCAGGGCCGTCAAAGAGGACTGCCCCAGACTGCTGGAGCTTGTCCGCGAGCTCGCCGAATTTGAACGCGCGCCCGAACAGGTCACCGTAACCTTGGAACATTTCATAAACAGCGGCTTCGGCCCCAACCCCGTCTGGTGGGCCTTCGTGGCCGTCGTCGACGGCCAGGTGCAGGGCTTCGCCCTCTATTACATCCGTTACAGCACCTGGAAAGGCCAGCGGATGTATCTCGAAGACCTCCACGTCACAGAAAAGATGCGTGGCAAAGGATTGGGAAAATCATTGTTCGATACGCTGCTGCAGGAAGTAAAAGAAAAGAATTTTCACGGCATGGTATGGCAGGTATTGGAATGGAACGAACCCGCGATCAATTTCTATAAAAAGTACCACGCGGAATTCGATCCCGAATGGATCAACTGCTCCGTCAACAATCCCGGCTTTCGTCCCTAAACAACATCCGTTGTCTGTCACGCTCACCCGGACCGCAACACTCCCTGGCAGAGCTCCAATCAGTTCACCCCGCTGACCTGCATCTCCTTGTCGATCTTCTGGACCAGCCCCTGTAATACCTTACCCGGTCCTATTTCCGTGAACTGCGAAGCGCCATCCGCGATCATAGCCTGCACGCACTGTGTCCAGCGCACCGCGCCCGTCAGCTGGTCGATGAGATTTCTTTTGATCTCATCCTTGGCTACTACCGCCTTGGCCACCACATTCTGATAAATGGGACAGGTAGGGTTATAAAAAGTTGTCTTGTCGATGGCGTCCTTTAATTCTTCTTTTGCCGAAGCCATGAGCGGGCTGTGAAAAGCCCCTCCTACAGGTAATACCAGCGCCCGCTTGGCGCCCGCTGCTTTCATTCGCTCGCAGGCTACTTCCACGCCCTTTATAGACCCGCTGATCACCAATTGACCAGGACAGTTATAGTTTGCCGGCACGACCACCTCTCCCGTCTCCTGCTGCACTTCCGCGCAGATCGCCTCTACTTTTTCATCCGCAAGCCCCAGCACCGCCGCCATCGTCGACGGCGTCTTCTCACAGGCATGCTGCATCGCCTGTGCCCGGAGGGATACCAGCTGCAATCCATCTTCAAAGCTCAACACGCCGTTGGCGACAAGGGCGGAAAATTCACCTAAGGAATGCCCCGCTACCATGTCCGGCTTGTTATTCTCGATGCCTTTAAAGGCAATGACAGAATGAAGGAATATGGCAGGCTGCGTAACTTTTGTTTGCTTCAGGTCCTCTTCGCTGCCTGAGAACATGATATCGGAGATACGGAACCCTGTGATCTCATTCGCCTGCTCAAACAGCTTCTTTGCAAAAGCGCTATTCTCATAAAGGTTCTTTCCCATTCCCGGGAACTGAGATCCCTGTCCTGGAAAAATAAACGCATGCTTCATAACATATAGGGTTTAGTAAACAAATATGCCACAAAGACCCGACTCAAAAAAGAAAATTTTTCGATAAAAAATTATTATGCGTGAACCACCCTCCATGCAAGAACAGCGACGACAAGCCTAATGCAGCCTGGAAGAGATCAGCTTGACAAACTCGCTGCGCGTTTCATTCTTCTCGAACTCACCCCAGAATGCAGAGGTGGTAGTAACGGAGTTTTGTTTCTGCACACCCCTCATCATCATGCAAAGATGAGAAGCCTCGATGACCACAGCCACCCCCAGCGGATTCAATGAATCCTTGATAGCATGGAGTATCTGTGTCGTCAGCCTTTCCTGGACCTGCAGGCGACGGGAGTAGACATCCACCACCCGGGCGATCTTGCTCAATCCCGTGATCCAGCCATTGGGTATATACGCCACATGCGCCTTCCCAAAAAAGGGCAGCATATGATGCTCACAGAGGCTATATATTTCTATGTCCTTTACAAGGATCATTTCACTGACGTCCTCATGGAATTTAGCTGAGTCCAGGATCGCCTTGGCATCCATCTCATACCCCTGTGTAAGGAACTGCATCGCCTTGGCCACCCGCTCCGGCGTCTTGAGCAAACCTTCCCGCATAGGGTCCTCCCCCAATAAGCTTAATGCCTCCTTGTAATTGCTGGTAAGCCCCGAAGTGATCTTTTCGTCATACTGCTCGATCTTCTTATATGCCATGGCCAAAAAGTGTTTTGGTATATACTATTGGTTCGTTGATTACGCCGGATATTCTACAAAGTTTCGCTCCGTCTCATGCAGTCTCACCCACAGGTCCAGCTTCGGGTCGATCCTCCTGCGCAGCAGTTCGTAAATGACCATTACAATATGTTCCGCCGTAGGGTTTAGGTTCGAAAAATATTCCGTGTCCAGGTTGAGGTTCTTGTGATCGAACCTTTCCAGGATCTCCTCCCGCACGATCACCGACAGCTTCTTCATATCCATCACGTAGCCGGTGTCCGGGTCGGGTACCCCTACCACTTTTACGATCAGCTCATAATTATGCCCGTGATAATTGGGATTGCTGCACTTCCCAAAAACCTCCGCATTCTTCTTATCATCCCACGCAGGATTGAAAATACGATGCGCTGCATTGAAATGCTCTTTCCGAAATACGGCGACTTTATGATTGCTCACGTCCATATAGCTCGTTTTTTAATACCCCTGGTCTGTTCAATCAACATGCTCCCTTGGTCCGAGCCCTGCGCCCGCCCGGTCAACCAAAATACTCCACATATATCCGGGGAGTCTCATACAGCTTGATACAATGCAGTTGCACCGACAAAGGCAGATGCGGCTGCAGCTGCTCCCAGATGCCGATGGCCAGATTTTCCGTGGAGCACATTTTTCCCTTTAGGAAATCCACATCCATATTCAGGTTCTTGTGATCCACCTTCTCGATGACATGATCCTTGATCAGCTCGCTTAGCTTCTTTACGTCGAATAAGAATCCTGTATTAGAGTCCGGCTCCCCCTTAATGGTTACATACAATTCATAATTATGTCCATGCCAGTTCTCATTGGCACATTTGCCAAATACCGCATCGTTCTGCTCTCTGCTCCAGCCGGGGTTGAATAGCCGGTGCGCTGCGTTAAAATGTTCTACACGGGTCAAATACACCATAGTCTATATATTTCACCAAAGGCTCAAAAGCTCCCTTTGGGACCGCAAAGTTAAGACAAACCTTTGGTTTATGCCCGTAACCGGGCAGAGCGATGGTTACGAGCGAGAGGAACGTGTCGAAGCAGCTCCGCGAAGCTCCAGACATTAGCCCATTTGCACTGGAGGGTATATTACCCTAAAAACCCGGAAGCGCACATGAACCACCGGAACAAAGCCAATGGTTGCCCATAAATGTCAACGATTACAGATATTTGCACCATGTATATCCTGCTGGTAGCCGCCACAAGCTTTGAAATTCAGCCTACTATGGACCAACTCCCCCGAGGCCATGAAGTAGGGTCCCTCCTCGCCGGCATTGGCTCCATCCCCACTACCTGGTCCCTTATGCGCCAGACCCGCAGACGCAGACCCGATTGCATCATCCAGGCCGGCATTGCCGGCAGCTTTATCCCCGGCCGCATCGGCCAGGTCATGGCCATAAAAGAAGAGGCGCTCGGCGATGTCGGGGTACACGAAAACCATACCTTCAGGACGGTCTTTGACATGAAGCTCATGGACAGCAATACCCACCCCTTTACCAATGGCCTCCTCGTCAATCCCTATCAAAAATGGCTGGACTCCACCGGACTACAGCAGGTCAGGGCCATTACCATCAATGAGATCAGCACCAGCCCCGCCCGCATCGAATGGTATCAACAAAATATAGCTCCCGTTGTTGAAAGTATGGAAGGAGCCGCGCTGCATTATGTATGCCTGCAAGAGAATATACCCTTCCTGCAGCTCAGGGCCGTATCCAACGACATCGGTCAGCGGGACAAAAGCAAATGGGATTTCAAGTCCTCCATTGCCGCGCTGAACAGCAAACTATCCGGCATACTGGAAAGCCTGACCCCGGACCTCATAACATTATAAACAAATTGAAAATGACACTTACCCTTGGATTCAGCCCCTGCCCTAACGACACGTTTATCTTCGACGCCCTTGTAAATAAAAAGATCGACACCGAAGACCTCGACTTCGAAGTGCACCTCGAGGACGTACAAACCCTCAACCAATGGGCCATGCAGGGCCGGCTGGATGCATCCAAGATCAGCTATGGCGTGCTTCCCCTCGTCTCCGATAAATATCATCTCCTCGATGCGGGAGGCGCCCTCGGCAAAGGAGTAGGTCCTCTGCTCATAGCCAGACAACCCATCGCAGCAGCAGACATCCCCCATTGCACCATTGCCGTTCCCGGCCAGCACACCACCGCCCACCTGCTCTTTTCCCTTGCCTATCCCGAAGCAAAAAAGAAAGAGTTCATGATCTTTTCCTCCATCGAGGAGGCCGTCCTTTCCGGCAAGGTCGATTGCGGCGTCATCATTCATGAGAATCGCTTCACCTACCAGCAAAAAGGGCTCGTCAAGCTCGCCGACCTGGGAGAGTTTTGGGAAGCTGCCACCGGCGCGCCCATCCCCCTCGGCGGTATCCTGTTAAGAAAAGACCATGACCCAGCCCTAGTCCAAAAGGTCAACGGGCTCATCCGCAAAAGCCTCGAATACGCCTTTGCGCATTATCCGCAGCTCCCCGATTATGTAAGACAACATTCCCAGGAGATGGAAGAACAGGTCATGCGACAGCACATCGACCTTTATGTAAATAATTACTCTCTATCATTGGGAGAAGATGGCCGCCGGGCCGTAGATACGTTGATGAGGACGTATGCCGGCATTCATGGCACACCCGAGCTTCAATGGTAAGAACCGCCGGAGGCGGTTCGTCCTAAGGACAGACATTAGCCATACGCGGGAGTTGGACTATTTTTCAAGCAGACCAATTACCGCATTTTTACGGCCTTGGTATAAGCTTCCAGCGCCCTCTTCCGGGCCACCTCATGCTCCACTATTGGCGCCGGATAATCAAAAGACCCCAGCTCCGGCACCCAGCGTCGTATATACTTCAACTCCGGATCGAACCTTTCCGCCTGGAGCGTTGGATTGAACACCCGGAAATAAGGGGCCGCATCGCACCCGCTGCCCGCCGCCCACTGCCAGTTCCCATTGTTGGCCGCCAGGTCATAGTCCAGCAGCTTTTCCGCGAAATAAGCTTCCCCCCACCGCCAGTCGATCAGCAGATGCTTCGCCAGAAAAGAAGCCACGATCATCCTTACCCTGTTATGCATAAAACCCGTCTCATTCAGCTCCCGCATACCCGCATCCACGATAGGATAACCCGTCTGTCCCTGACACCATTTTTCAAACTCTTGCTCATTGTTCCGCCACCGGATCAGATCAAAAGCAGGCCTGAAAGCCTTCCCCTTACCCACCGCCGGGAAATGCCAGAGGATCATATGGAAGAAATCCCGCCATATCAGCTCCCCCAGATAAACCTCGCTCCATTCCGACGCCTTACGCGCCAGCTCCCGTATGCTACAGGTCCCAAAACGCAAATGCACCCCCATCCGGGTCGTTCCCCCCTCGATTCCCGGGAAATCCCGCTGCTGACCGTACTTTTTCAAGGTCGCGGCATGCACTACGTTCGGCGGTATAGGAACGCCCGAGGGCTTGAAACCCATGGACGTTAAAGAAGGGATCCGCCCCGCCGCACGCTGATAAAAATTCCCCATATGCTTCTCCACAGGATAGCTCCGCAGATAAAATTCATTCAGCCGCGCCTTCCACCGTTTGCTATAAGGCGTAAACACCGTATAAGGCTTGCCGTCATCTTTCAGGACCTCATCCCCGTCGAAGATCACCTGATCTTTATAGGTATGAAAAGGGATCCCCCGGCCCGACAAAATTTTTCCGACAGCCGCATCCCGCTCCCGGGCAGCCGGTTCATAATCATGATTGGTAAATACCTGCCGGACATTATACCGCGACAACAAAATCTCGAACACATCCTCAGGCATCCCATAATGGACCTCCATCCCCGCCCCCCTTGCACCCAGCTTCTCCTGCATCGCCACCAGCGTATCCCGGATGAATTGGACCCTGGCATCCGACTTTTCCTCCAATTTGTCCAGTATGGCCCGGTCGAAAATAAATAAAGGAAGTACGGGGAACTCTCCCCTCAAAGCATGGTAAAGACCCGCATTATCGTGAAGCCGGAGGTCCCGGCGAAACCAGAAGATATTAACAGAGGTCATCTACAATCTTTTTCACAGCCTGGAAGACCCGGTTGCCATAACCCGTCCCCGAAAAATGCCCCACCCTGCGGACTCCCCGGATGGCATTCGAGAGAAAGACCTCATCCGCCAGGATAAGATCCTCTGGCGCCGCCGGCTTCTCTATCACCCGTAATCCCACCCCCGGCAGGGCTCCGATCAGCCACTCCCGCATCACACCCGCTACCCCGCCCTCCGACAAGGGAGGAGTATAAATGGTATCCCCCATCACATAAAAGAGATTGGCGATGCTGCTATCGGCTATCCGTTCCCGGCTGTTCAGGACCAGACAGTCATCCCATCCATGGCTTCGTGCATACATGGCCGCCATGGAATACAATAAATAATTGTTCGACTTCAGGTGAGACAGTCCGTCGCATGCCTTCCGGCCTTTCGGGAATACCCCCAGCACCAGCCCTTCCGGCTTTTCCACCGTTTTTTCCAGGGACCAAGACTGGATGACATAGCTCATAGCCTTGTCGTCCTGTCCCATCTCCCCCCGGAATACCGTCAGCCTCACCCTGGCCGATACGCTATGCCCGTTGCGCTGGCAAAGTTCCAGAATGGCTCCCGTAAATTGTTCGAATGTTAAAGCTTCGAGCCCCAAAAGACGGCTTCCGTTCAACAGCCGCCGGTAATGATGATCCCCCAGCAATATCTGCCCCTCTTTTACCCTCATCGTCTCGAACAGACCATCCCCATAACGAAAACCACGGCTGTCCGCCGTAAGAAGAGTCGTCCCGGATGGGAAAAAAGCCCCATTGAAGTGTATAAAGCTGCTCACCTACTGTTGCTCGATAATGCCATTTTTAACAGCATACATGACCAGACCCGCCATCGACTTGGCCCCCGTCTTGGTCTTCAGTTTGTCACGTATGGCCTCCACCGTACGGGGACTGATATCCACGATATCGGCGATCTCCTTGGTGGTTTTTTCCTCACACATCAGCTTAAGGACAGTCAGCTCCTTTTCCGTTAGGTTGACATCCTGCGGCGCCCCTACTTCCGGACGCTTCGTCCGAAGCCCCGTCAATAAAGCCTTGTTTGTCAGTTCGTTGAAGAAAAACTCCTGTTCGTAGCAGGTCTTGATAGCCTGGTAGATGGTCTCCGAGTCGGAATTCTTGGTAAGATAAGAATTAGCCCCTATCTCCATCAGCTTGGAGATCATGGAGTGATCGTTGTGCATCGAGAGAATGATCACCTTCACATGGGGGTGATCCTTACGGATCTCAGGCAGGGTCTGGATGCCATCCATGATGGGCATCTGTATGTCGAGTAAAATTACGTCGGGTTCTACGTGCTTGAGTAAGTTGAGTAATTGCATTCCATTGTCCGCTTCCGCTACCAGTTCTACATCTTTTTTGACGGCCAGCGCGGTCTTCACGCCGGCCCGGAATAGGGCATGATCGTCGGCAATAGCTACTTTAATAGGTTGATCGAGCTCTGGTTTTTTCATACGATTCTGTATTTTACAAACAAGGATATAGGGGCCTGCGGACTGGCAGCCCGCTGGGATATCCACCATGCAAATTGAAACAAAAATTGCAACACTTACTATAGGAAATTTACGAAATAACGATGTTACGGAATCTACGTTTAATTGCTTGGGGTTTTCGTTCTTTTACGAAGATAAGCCGTTTTTTTTACGATCGCATCCGTAAAATCCGTATAAAT
>DASZXP010000168.1:0-16910 GCA_035545935.1 Puia sp.
TGGTGATGTTCTTGTCTTACCTCTATTGGTTTGCATAAGCGCTGAGTCTGTCGATTATATATTCTTTCAATGATTATAGAATTCCCCACTAGCGTGGGGAATTTTTTATATTTGCACCCCCATGGAATTAAGTAAGAACTATATCCCCGCCGAGACAGAGGAAAAATGGAATGCACATTGGCTCCAGCAACGGTATTTTAACAGTCAGCCTGACGGACGGACGCCTTTCACCGTCGTCATCCCCCCTCCCAACGTTACAGGGGTGCTGCATATGGGGCATGTGCTGAACGGGACTGTCCAGGACATCCTGGTTAGAAAAGCCCGTATGAGCGGCTATAATGCCTGCTGGGTGCCCGGCAGCGACCATGCCTCCATTGCCACGGAAGCCAGGGTCGTAAAAATGCTGAAGGACCAGGGCATCGACAAGAACCAGCTGACCCGTCCCGAATTCATGAAATATGCCTATGAATGGAAGGACAAATATGGCGGCATCATTTACTCGCAAATACGCAGACTGGGTTGCAGCGTAGACTGGGACAGGGTAGCCTTTACCATGGACCCCGATTACTATGCGTCCGTCATCCGGATCTTCATAGACCTGTACAAGGACGGCCTTATCTACCGGGGCGCCCGTATGATCAATTGGGACCCGCAGGCAAAGACGGCCCTTAGCGATGAAGAGGTAGAATACAAGGAAGAACAGGGCACGCTGTACTATGTACAATATAAGATCGTCAACGCGGACGGAAGCCCCTACACCGAAACACCCGCCCTCGTCATCGCGACACAACGTCCCGAGACCATTATGGGGGACACGGGTGTTTGTGTGAATCCTTCCGATGAGCGCTACCAGGGACTGTCGGGCAAGTTCGCCATCATACCACTGGTCAACCGCCGCGTGCCCATCATCTTCGATGAATATGTGGACCCGGCATTTGGTACCGGCGCCCTCAAAGTAACCCCCGCCCATGATATCAATGACTATAATTTAGGCTTGAAGCATGGATTGCCCATCATCGATACACTGAACCCCGATGGCACGCTGAGCGCCGCGGCCGAGGTCTTTGTAGGCATGGAACGGTTTGCCGCACGCAAGGCTGTCGTCGACAAACTGAGGCAGGACGGACTGCTGGTCAGGGAAGAGACGCATATGACCCGCATCGGCTTTTCCCAGCGTACCAATTGTGTCGTGGAACCCCGTATCTCCACCCAATGGTTCGTCAGGATGAAGGACCTCGCAGAGCCTGCGCTGAAAGCAGTCACGGAGGGGCATATACGTATTCATCCGGGAGAAAAATTCCTGGCCACCTATAAATACTGGCTGGAGAACGTAAAAGACTGGTGTATATCCCGCCAATTGTGGTGGGGGCAGCAGATACCCGCCTGGTATGCTCCCGACGGCAGCTTCCAGGTGGCCGCCAGCAGAGAAGAAGCTTATCGGCAGTTCAAAAAACCTTCTTTTCCCATCGAAGAGCTGAAACAGGATGAGGACGTGCTTGACACCTGGTTCTCCTCCTGGCTGTGGCCGATAGAAGTATTCAAAGGTGTTACGAATCCCGGCAATACGGATATATCCTACTACTACCCTACTTCCGTACTGGTGACAGGACAGGATATCATCTTCTTCTGGGTGGCCCGTATGATCATGGCAGGGCTCTATTTCTACAAGGACGATGTGCCTATGGAAAAACGCATTCCTTTCAGGGACGTTTATTTCACGGGTATGGTGAGGGATAACCTGGGACGTAAAATGAGCAAAAGCCTGGGTAACTCGCCCGACGTCCTGGATCTGATGGACAAATACGGGGCAGATGCGCTCCGGTTTGGCATCATGATCTCCTCTCCTGCCGGCAACGACCTGTTGTACGATGAGGCATCCCTCGAGCAGGGTAGCAAATTCAATAACAAGATGTGGAATGCGCTCAAGCTGATAAAAGGCTGGGAAGGACGTCAGAAAGAAAGCGGTTCCCTATCGGGCGACGCAGGCTTTGCCATCAAATGGTTCGGGCACCGCCTGCAGGAGGTCCGGACCGAGATCGAACAGCTGTTCAAGGAGTTCCGGCTGAGCGAAGCGTTGAAAGTATTGTACTCGCTGATATGGGATGATTTCTGCAGCTGGTACCTGGAATGGGTAAAGCCCGGCTTTGAACAGCCCATCGATGCTGCCGTCTATCGTCATACGATCGATTATTTTGGACAGCTGATGCAGCTGCTGCATCCTTTCATGCCATTCGTAACGGAAGAAATATATCATTTATTAGAGCAGCGCACAGACGACCTTTGCGTTCGTCCATATACCGCCCTGGAAAAGGCCGATACGGCTGTCCTTGCGCAAGGCATGCTGTTGAAGGAGGCCATCACTGCCATCCGCGACGCCCGTAATAAAGCACAGATCAAGCCCAGGGAGTCGATAGACCTTTCCATCCAGTCCGGACAAACAAAGGCATATGAAGAGGTCCTGCCCATCCTTGTCCGCCAGGTGAACGCCAGGAGCGCCTCCATGACACAGGAAATGGTTCCCGGCGCCCTGACCGTGGTCTCGGGTAAAGATAAATTCTATATCGCCGCCGAAAAAGAGATAGATACCGGCGCCCAAAAAGACGAGCTTCAGAAAGAGCTGACCTATCTCAAAGGCTTTTTGGAATCCGTAGATAAAAAGCTGGGGAACGAGCGCTTTGTGCAGAATGCAAAGCCGGAGGTCGTAGCCGTCGAGCGGAAGAAAAGGGAAGACGCCGTTGCCAAGATCAAGACCATCGAGGAGAGCCTGGCGCATATCGGATGACCTGTATGATCAGTTCAGCTCGTTCAGGATCAGGTCCGTCATGTCGAATCGTGGGAAATCGCCGTGGTTGTTCAGAAGAATGATAAAGATGTCCTTGTCCGGCTGTCTTACCAGCATGTCATAAAAACCGATCTCTGTCCCGGGATGATACTGGATCGTATGTTTTTTTGCCGCATCGAACTGGAGCCTGTCGATCATCCACCCATATCCATACCAGGCGCCCCATTCATCCCATTGCACTCTGGGCTTGAAGAGCTCATCCATTTTTTCTTTTGGCAACAGCGTATTGGCAGACAGCGCGTCGTGCCACAACAGGAGGTCCTGGGCCGTAGAGGTGATGCCGCCCGCGCCCAGCTCATTCTCTATCGGGTAGTCCAATTCCGGCGTGTCATTGATATAGCCCTTAGCCAGCATGCTCGTATCCCTCCCCTCTTTCCCAAAATAACTATGGGTCATGCCCAAAGGAATAAAGATCCTTTCAGCCAGGACATCCGCATATCTTTTACCCGTCAGCTTTTCGACGATGGCCGCCAATACCACAAATCCCGAGTTGGAATATTCCATTCGCGTGCCCGGCTCGAATTCCAGCGAATCGCTGCAAAATCGCTCCAGCAGCCCCTCTGTGGTATATTTATGCGTCAACGCATCCGTGACGGTGGCCTGATCGCCCAGATAATTGGGGATCCCTGACTGGTGTGTCAGCAGCTGCCCGATGGTGACACGGCCATTGCGAAAACCCGGGAGATATTTGCCGGCCGTATCGTCCACGGAAAGACGGCCTTCATTTATCAGCTGCATGATCAACATGGCCGTGAATTGCTTGGAGGTGGAACCTATCACGAACTGCGTTTGTGCCGTATTGAGCATCTGCTTTCCGTCGTCGGCCCAGCCAAACCCTTTGGAGTAGATAACTTTTCCCTTGTATTTTACCAGGGCCGTCCCATTGAACTGTCCTTTGTGATAGTAGAAGGAAAGTATGGAATCGATCTTCTCTTCCGGGCTTTTCTTATATTTCTGCAGCAGACGGGACAATGCTTCTTTATAATTAAGGGTCTCGTTATTCGCCCGGATGATCTTCGCCGCGGAATCCACATTGTAATCAGCCTGGATCAGGTTGTAATCGCCCCAGAATGCATCCGTGCTGTCGGTATTTTTATCGGGCGCCGAGTTTTCTATCCGCGTGGATACCCGGTATGTTTCCTCCTTTTTAAAGGCTGTCACATCCGTCGTATCGATGTCTGTCACCAGGTAATTGAACCTTGTACGCAGGGGATTGAGCTCGAAATGTCTTCTGCCGCTGGCAATATACCAGTCGCCTGCGCCATATACATGCGAGAGGTAATATTTGCTGCCATATTTCCTGTATTTGACGACTCCGGTGTCGGACACCAGCCGGGCCTGTAGGCCTACCAGCTTCAGCACCATGCGCTGACCTAATGGAAAGCTCCAGTACTTCATGCCTTTGGGGCTTTTTTTCGTTTGCAACTCCAGGAACGCGAGGCTGTTCACATCCAGGTAAACGGTCCCTTTGTTCAGCGCCTTCTTGACGCCATCCTTTATATCATACTGTATGACATAGGCGTCCTGGCCATTGTAGTCCACGATGCCCTTGTAGGTAAATACATGATCATTCAACCCTTCCTTGCTCAGCAAACCCGTCTCGCCGGCGCTGCCTACGATATCGTCATCCATAAGACCTTCCGGCTTGGCGCCGACATCGACGCCCTCCATGCCTCCAAATGCAGGCAGGTCCTTGTCTTCCCTGGCTCTGATCACTTTGAACTGCTTCTTTGCGCGGGAATAGTCGTTATTGTATACCTGCAGCACGGCCTCCGAGACATGCACCACGCTCTTTTGCTTTCTTCCCGTCAGCCTGTAAAAAGTATGGTAGACATAAGGGGCCGTAGAATAATTATCCGGGATCCTCGCAATGGCTTTTCTGATCAGCTCCAATGCATTGACCGCCTTGACCGTCACGTCTTTCAATAGGATATAGCTCAGCTTCAGTCTTATGGATCTTAACCCCGTATCGGATAGATGGATAGGGATGGTCACGGGTATATATCCTACACAAGCTACACGCAGGCTGTCCTTCTTATCATTTCCATGGAATTTGAAAATAAACCGGCCCTCTTCGTTGGTGACGGTGCTGATGCTCCTGCCTGCCAGCGTGATCGTCGCATACGATACAGGCTCTCCCGTGGAGTAATTGATCACGACGCCTTTGACGACGATGGGTGGAAGGTCCTGGCTAAGACCTGCTATTGTAGTAAATAATATACAAGAGAGGGTAAAGGTTTTGAGCATAGGCTTGTAGTAAGACCTTGAAAATAGGCAGGAACCGCATGTCTTGTACTGTCGCCATATGACTTTAGGCTTTATTTAAGAAAAAGAGAATTCCCTAAACAGGCATGAATTTTCTGCAATATGCCCTAAATAGCAGGAAGATGAAAGGCCGGATGGCAATAGCTGCCATGAATAGCCGGCAGGACCATGCCGGATGGCGATTTCTACTAAACATCTCATCGTCATCGTAATTATCAATTCGCATCTCGCTACAGGGACGGTTAGCTTTAACAAACTAAAACAATGCATCATGAAAAAGCTCTCCTACTGGGCAAGAGATCATCGGGCTGCCGCCCGGATACTGATCATCCTTCTTCAGCTGCTGCTGACCCTTTCAGCCGTGTACACCGGACAGGTATTACGCACCCTCCGCATGCGTTTGGATGGAAGCATTGCCGTCACCCTCTTTCTGATCTTACTGACGGCAGCTCTCCTGTATCCGCGCCGCGGGCGGCACGGGGGCCTTTCGGGTTATCGCCGCCAGAAAGCCTGTGACTTTCTGGTAGCCATGAGCTGCTGCTGTCTGCTGTGTTTTATAGTAAACAGGAATTATACCACCGCCCTGGTATCCTCCGGTGTGTATGGCAGTCTGCCGGTGGATCACGATGCTCAGCAGACACGACCGGCAGCCTCGAACGAGGAGGATAGGTCTGTAAACCCTCCGCGCCGGCATCGTCATACCACCGAAAAGATTGCATTGATCCTTTGTGTGATCGCTTTAGCCGCTGTCTGCTTTTATGGGGTCGCCTCCCTTTCCTGTTCCTTGTCCTGTTCGGGGTCTACTGGATTGGCCGTAGTAGTCCTTGCAGGCGGGCTGGCGGGTATATTTATCCTGGGGTTCCTGGCGATAAGATCCATCCTCAGATGGGGACGGCGCAACAAGCTGTCAGTTCGCCGGAGTTACATGCCGGGCGCTGTACCCCTGCGATAGGATATTCAGGGGCAGGATCAGCTCCCATTGATTCGGTCCCAAACCTTCCGAAGCCCCATCCACCAGACGGCTGTAGCGGACGCCAAAGCTGATAGGCAGCTGGTTCCACCATTTCGTATCGAAATACAGCTCCATCCCATAGCTGCGGAAGGGGAACCAAAACAGATCCCCGTTCCGGTTGATAAAGGCGTTGCCTTTCATATAGTCGTAAAAAGCGTTGGCGCGTACGCGCAGTAAGTAGATCATGTTGGCGACACCCGCGTCCGGATACAGCAGCGGGAAATGATAGTTGGCCGTCAACCGCCACATCTGGTAAAAGTTATAGGTCGTATACCCCCTGGCCCATGGAAAGGAATTGGAAAAAGTCCCTACCGTAGCCTTATCGCTGCCTTGCCAGGCAGCTCCCAGCTGCAGGCTGTGCGTGAGATCGACGCCGGGTAGATACAAGTATCCGCTGGCAAGGAACTGATGGCTGCCCGAGGTTACGGCCTGATCATACAGCAGGTAAAGGGTCTGGGCCAGCCGGGGATAGATCTGTGCACTGGCCCGTTGCAGTTGGTTCGTAAGGCTGACGTAATTACGCAGGTAGGTAAAATGGTTGTCCAGCCTGGCATCGTTGTAATCCTGGCGTGAATAGACCAGGTCGGTGCCGAACTGCAGCCCCGTGAAGCTCCGTCCATGTGTCCAATTGAGCGGTATGCTGTATCCAATATAGGCATTGGCCTCATTGAAGTAGATCTTTCCGGCGGTGTCGAGCCTGTTACGATCGAACACATAATTTATACCCATATCCAGCCAGGGGAAAAGAGCGCCATACGTAGCGTCTACCCCTACCTGTTTGTATTTCTCATTCCTGTTATAATCGAAGAACAGCTCCGACTGCAGCGTATTGAGCACATTTTCGCTTACCAGCGAAAAGGTATAGTCAGGGTCCGATATATAGGGTCTCCAGCTATGGAAGTTGAAAATATGAAAGGACGCCGGGTAGTTGCTCACCGGGTAGCCGGCCTTACCGATATTATCCAGCAGGCGTGCGGGGCCTTTGTCCAGCGAGTCGACGCCCTGATCGGCCAGGGGTAGCTCCCACTGATCCGTCGAGAGGGGTTCCAGGGTGAGGTTGCCGTTGGCGGTCAGATCCGTCCGATAGCCTACGGCGGTGAAAGTGCTCCAGGCATAGCGGCCACCCGCGGCATGAAAGCCGTAGTCGCCCGTGGCGGGTTCACCATGGGGCAGCCGGACGCGAAAAAGCTGGCTGCCCGTGAAGGAATAGATCCTATCCTCATTTTGACGGGTGGCCGTAAACCAGATGGTGTCGCCATGCACGGAAGGGAAGGCTATCGCCTGGAAGCTAAAGGGCAGGAGCCTGTCGACAGTCCCATCCGGGATATGCACCAGGGCCAGGGTCATTTCGCCACGGGTATTGCGTACGGCCGTGACGATCTTATCCTTCCCATAGAATGTGGGATAGGTATAGAACAGCGAGTCGGTATTGGGCAGCTGTAGTTCTACCGCCCCAGTGGTCGCATTCAGCAGATGGAGCGCGCAATGGCCGTCCGCGGTCACCTGAACAGCCACTATCTTTTGCCCATCGGGCGAGATGCCGGGTGCGAAATATTTACTTTTAGCCGTGAGACGGGTATCTTCCCCTGTCGTCACGTCCATCACACGGATGACGCTATAATCCCTCCATCCCCAGCGCGGGTCCGTCTCATAGGCGGCATATACGATCTTGCCATCGCCATAGGAGAAATAGTCATCGATGGCAATGGCACGGGTCCGGAGGGTATGTTCCCTGCCATGACTACCCTGTTGCAGGTCGCGGATCACAAAGGCGGGCAATCGTCTGTAGCTGCTCCTGAGATAAAGCAGGCTATCCTGTCCAATGAACTGCGGGAACTGCTGGTCTGCCACAAAATGACGATGAGCCCGGGCATATTCGTCGGCGGCGGCCGTCGCCGAATGGGAAGGTTCGGCCTGTTGAAAATGTGTCAGCGCGTCCTGCCGGAACTGAGAGAAAGGGATGGAGGCATATCTTTTGATAGCTGTCTGAAGTGGAAAGAAAAGACCTTTGAACGCGGCGGCATCCAGGGTAACCTTTTTCCAGAACTCATCGCCATAACGTTCGCGGCCATAGGCTACCAGCATATACCCCAGCGGGTAATGGTCCGGGACATAGTCGCGATAGGAACCGTTGCGCAATTTCATCCAGGAATAGCGCTTATTGCCCGCCCAGAGACTCCGGTAGCTGTTAAAGAAAAAAGGGAGACGTCCCCTGCCCTGATCGCTGACCAGTGTCTCCTGGTATACGGCGTCGCCTTCGAAGAACCAGTTGGGAACAGAGACGCTATTGGCGAGGGCCTGTCCACCTTCTCCAAAAAGGTAAAAAAAGGCTTTGGAAAGGCCTACGCGAAAATTATTATACTGCTGGACATGGCGATATTCGTGTATGGCCAGCGTTTTTTGCCAGGGAAGGCTGCCCAGCTCGAAGCTGTTTTGCTCGGGCGTGAGCTGAAATTCGCTGCGAAAAGGCGCCAGTCCCACATAGCCATTTGAAATAGTGGTCTGATTTTGGAATACGATGTTGATCTTCCGCTGGTGTCCGCCGATGGTAGGCAAGGTGGTCTGGCTGAGGCGATGTATGATGGCGGCCACTTGTTCGGCCTGCTGCTCCATGCCGCGGGGAAAGATGACGCGAGCCGTGTCCGTATTGATCTGCTGCCAGTGCAGAGAAGGCGGATTGCCTCCAAATTGCTGGGCGGATAGGCCTGTCGTGAGGAGTAGGGCGAGCAGGAATGCCAACAGGCGGAGAGATCTCATGAGTAGTCGCTTTAGATAGGCTTGAAATTACGTATAAGTTTGGAAGTAATGAACCTCCCATCGATCGAATGTCCGGGAATCTCTTACTTTCGTAGCGGACCTGGGCTGTCCGACACAATTCAGAACTATGCACCGACCCAATTCTTTTATCCGGGAGATCGACTCATTGGTTGCAGCGATCGCCGGTTTTTCGCTGATCTATATCTGGACGCGCCACAGCGGCATCGGGGTGTCCCCGGATTCCGTCGTATATATGAGCACGGCCGGCAATATCCGGCATCATGGCGCTATCAATGACTTTACGGGCATGCCGATGATGGATTTCCCCGCGGGATATCCTGTCTTTCTCAGCTTCGTCATGTTGGTGACGGGATTGGAGCCCATGCAATTCGCCCCGGTATTGAACGGCCTTATGTTCGCAGGACTGATCTTTTTATCCGGATGGATCATGGAGCGGTTCAGCTATCCCCTCCGGTGGTATAAATGGGCCATGCTGAGCATCATCGTGCTCAGCCCCTGTCTGCTGGAAATATATTCCATGCTATGGTCCGAGTCCCTGTTCCTTATACTGATACTATTATTCTTTCTGGCAGCCCGGCGTTATCATCTTACCCATGACTGGAAAGGAGTAGTATCGATGGGCGCCATCGCTGCCATGGCCGGCGTCGTCCGATATGCCGGCGTCAGCCTGATCCTGCTGGGTGGTTTTCTCATGATCACCGATCTCAAGACGTCCTGGAAAAAGAAGCTGCTGCACATGTCGGGCTTTGGGCTGATCAGCATCGTATTGATCGTACTGAATGTATACCGCAACCGTCTCGTCACAGGTACCTTGACAGGCTATAGGGAAAAGGCCGTGACCGGATTGGGTCAGAACCTGCAACATTTCGGCAATGTCTTTTGCGACTGGCTTCCTTTTTTCGACGACCCTTACAAATACCCGGCGCTGGTAGGCGTCGTTTGCCTGCTCGTATGTCTGGCCGCCTGGCTCTATCGGCTGATACGGCAGCACGACGAATATTCCTATGACCAGATTGCCACCGCCCATTTCCTTGTCTATGCTTTCTTCCTGCTCATCGTAGCCAGCATCTCGCGATTTCAGACCCTGGACAGCCGGCTCCTGTCTCCCCTGTTCATTTCCTGGTTATGGGGCAGCAGCAGCTGGGTATTGCCTCAGTTCAGGAAGGCCGGCAGAAAAATACGCATAGGGCTTGCGGCGTTGGGGGTGGCGGCGGCTGGGTGCATGCTATATGGGCAGCTGGATCTATACAAGTTCAATTGGGAGGGCGTCAAATATGCCGGGATCCCGGGCTATACGGAGGACCAATGGACAGGGTCCCAGACGATGGATTTTATACGGCATAGCCCTGAGCTGCACCGGCCGGGAGTTTCCATTTATTCCAACGCCTTTGAAGGCATCTGGTTCCTTACAGGGGTCGTGTCGGACCTGATACCGCATAAGGACCTGCCATGGGATGTAAGGGATATGATGAAAGAGGATCATTTCTATGTCATCTGGTTTGATGACGCCACCAACGAAGACCTCCTGAGCATCGAGACCATCTCACAAACCAAGCGCAAGGAGAAAGAATACCATTTCAACGATGGGTCTGTTTATTATTTCACTACTACACCGGGAGCGCACTAATGCTATTATTATTACTATCTTTAGCCGTCGCCCCGGGCATCGCCATCAGCTTGTTTATCTATTCCTTCCGAAAGATGGGCAGGACATCCGTATGGCAGCTGGTCATCTCCTTTGCGCTGGGAATGTGCGCGACGATCCCTCCTTTTCTCATACAGCTGGCCGCGGGAGATGTACGGGACGACCCTTACCGGCACAGCATCCTCTCTTTTGCCTGGTTTGCTTTTGTCATTGTCGCCCTGACCGAAGAAGGGAGCAAATACCTGGTGGTCCGATGGTATGCATATCCTTTGGATAAATTCCAGGAGCCTTTCGATGGGGTGATCTATGCCGTAATGACGGGGATGGGGTTTGCCACGGTGGAAAATATCGAATATGTATGGAAGTTCGGGCTGGAGACGGGGGTGGCGCGTATGTTCCTCTCCGTACCCGCCCATGCCGCTTTTGCCGTGCTGATGGGATATAACATCGGGCTGGCGAAGTTCCGGCCGGAGCGGAAACGATGGCTGATGTGGAAGGCGCTTATCATCGTCGTGCTGCTGCATGGGAGCTTCGACTTCTTTCTTTTTCTAAAGCAGAGCCGGACCGCGCTTGAATATGTATCGGACGGCATGCTGTCTTTTTGCGCCTTTACCAGCTTTTATATAGCCGTGCGGCAGGCCTGGAAGGCCATCCGGCTGCATGGGATAAAGTAATTTACTATATTTGCCCCCGGCAAATTATGGAACCATCTCTGTCTTTTCGTTTCGCGGACCTGGACGATATCAATACCATTGGATTTCTGGCGCAACAGATCTGGCCTGTCACTTATGGGGAAATACTTTCTCCCGTACAGCTGGATTATATGTTGCAATTATTTTATAGCCCTGCCTCCCTGCGCAAGCAGATGACGGAGGACAAGCATCGGTTTGTCATGGTGGAGGAGGACGACGAAGCCATCGGCTTTGCATCCTGGAGCCCGGCAAAAGAGCCGGGGGTATTCAAGCTGCATAAGCTGTATGTATTGACCGGCCAACAAGGGAAAGGCATGGGTAAGGCCATCCTGCATTTTATCTTCGACGATGTCCGGGAGCGGGGCGGCCGGACCTTACGGCTGAATGTCAACCGGCACAACAAAGCCCGCCAGTTCTATGAGAAGATGGGGTTCACCGTCGTCGGCGAGGAAGATGTCCCCATCGGGAATAATTATTTTATGAATGATTATGTGATGGAAGCGCCCCTATAGACGGGCTATTCTATTCATTGGACAATCCCATGGCCGCCTGTTTCATCTTATGGGTCGTCTCTTTGCCCAAATACTTCTCGATACGATGCTCCAGGAAATAGATCAGCGGAGTAAGAACGATGGCCATTACAAATTTATACGTATAGTTCACCATGCCTATGGCCAGTATCTGCTGCCAGGTGAATTTCCCGGAGAATGCAATAAAAAGTACGATATAGCTATCGACCAATTGAGAGACGACCGTGGAGCCGGTGGCTCGTAGCCAAACCCATTTTTCTCCCGTGTGCTTCTTGATCTTATGAAACACCGTCACGTCCACGATCTGGCTCACCAGGAAGGCGACGAGACTTCCGACAATGATACGCATCCCCTGCCCAAAAACTCCGCTGAATGCCGCCTGCATATCGGGCACACCGCTATCTGCATTAGACTTTACCCAAAAATCAGCCGCCGGCGTTCCTATGGCGAGGAAAAACATCAGGAATGCATAGGAAATGAGTCCCACGGCAATAAAAGAGATCCTGCGTACCGCCTTGGGGCCATAATATTCATTGACGACATCCGTCATGACAAATTCAAACGGCCATAGCAGCACGCCGCAGGTAAGCGTGAAGGAAAGGTCTTTTTGCCCAAAAAGGGTAAAATGAGAAGGTTTCATTCCAAAGACGCCTTCCAAAGAGAAGAGCTTTGTTCCTATGCATTCCGCGATGAGGGCATTGGCAACGAAAAAGGCGGTGAAGAATATGAACAGGCGGGTGGGCTTGTCCTTAAGAATTCCGTGGATCATGCGTGAGGAATAAAATTATGACCAATTGAGCCAGCAAAAATATAAAGTTAATGATAAGAAGCCATCGGGGAACCGCCAGCGGTCCCTTTCTGAACGACCATGCGATCAGCGCCCACAGGTTCACCAGTATATTCACCACGATGGACATCAGCCAGCCCAGTACGATGATGGTCGAGATAATATCGTTGTTCGAAAGGATGGGTGGTCCATAGCGGGCCAGAGAGGTCAGCAGATAGCATATATTACAAATAAAGGCGACCCTCGAAAAGAATCTTAACAATCCCATATTTGCCCAAAAATCTGTATTTCTGGGCAAAATACCATTATTTTGCCGGGAATAATTCATCCGATAATATGAACTCTCCGTTTTTGAAAAAAGCGTTGCCGCATGCTATAGCTGTGATCCTCTTTTTAATTGTGGCCGTCGTCTATTGCAAGCCGGCCCTGCAAGGACTGGTCGTCAGCCAACAGGATGCGATACAATATAAAGGTTCACCCCAGCAGTCGATAGACTATAAAGCCGCTCATGGCCATTATCCCTTATGGGTAGAAAGCATGTTCAGCGGCATGCCCGGCTATACGGTTGCCATGGAGTATCCGGGTCCCGTCTCGCTGGGTCCTTTGATGTATGTTTTGACATGGGGATTACCGGCTCCCATCAGCTATTTCTTTGTAGCCTGCCTCTGCTTTTATATCCTGACGCAGGTGTTACGTATAAAACCATGGCTGGGCGTCCTGGCATCCATTGCCTACGCCTATTCCACTTACGATCCCATCATCACCGTGGTAGGTCATGTCACCAAGATGCAGGCCATCGGCTTCGCCCCCGGGGTCATTGCCGGACTGATCATGCTCTATCAAAGTAAAGAGCTCTGGAGCCGGCTCTGGGGCGCCTTTTTGCTGACCTGCTTCTTTTATTTCCAGATCGGAACGGCGCACGTGCAAATTGTATACTATACCATGATCAGCGCCGGATTTCTCACCTTGTACTACTTTATTTCCAGCTGGCGCGAGAAAAAGGTAAAGGACGTTGTTATCGGAATGGTCATTGCCGGCATATCCATGGGCATCGGTTTCGGAGCTTATGCGGTAGGTAACCTCCCTACGGCGGAATATGCAAAGGAGACCATGCGTGGTGGAAAGACAGAGCTCAAGGGCAGCGCCAATACCGGGCAATATATCAGCGACAAAGGCGGTCTCAGCAAGGAATATGCCTTTTCCTGGAGCTATGGCATTGGCGAAACGATCACTCTGCTGGTCCCCCATTCACGGGGCGGCGGCGATCATGACAGAAGCATCACCAGCGACAGCAAATTAGTGGAAAAAATGACAGAGGTAGGATTTCCCGAAGACTACGCCCTGCAGAGAGCCAGCGCATATGCCTATTGGGGAGCGCAACGGAGCACGGCAGGCCCTGTGTACCTGGGAGCCGTCTGCTGGTTCCTTTTTATCATAGGCCTGATCTATGTAAAAGGATGGCCCAAATGGTGGCTGGTCAGCGTAACCATAACGGGCATCGTACTGGCATGGGGCAAGAACTTTGCTACTGTCAATGATTTTCTTTTCGATTATCTGCCTTTGTATAAGAATTTTCGCGCCCCCACCATTGCGCTGGTCATGCCGCAGTTTGCCGTTCCCCTCCTGGGAGCATTGGGACTGAACAACCTGCTTACATCGCAGGAAAGCAAAGAAGAGATATGGAAAAAGTTCAAGAAAGCCCTGATCATTACGGGTGGATTGCTCGTGGTAGCCATTGGCGCTTATTTCACGGCAAGCTATAAAGGAGCGAACGATCAAATGATCCAGCAGGGATTCGTGCAAACGGCAAGCCGCGGTCAGCAGAACAATCCCCAGGCGCTGGAACAGGCCAACGGCGTGGCAAGCTCGATCATGAGCGCGTTACGGGCGGACAGGCAATCCATGTTCGGCGGGGACCTGCTGCGTACCATCATCCTGATCGCCTTGTCCGCGGCATTGGTATGGTTCTATCTGAAAGGAAAATACAAACAGCAGGTTATTCTGCTGGTGGGCCTGCTGGTACTAAGCTCCTTCGACCTGCTGTCGGTGGGAAGAAGGTATCTTACATATGAAAGCTTTGTAGACCCATCGGAGATCGACGGCGAAATGGCGCCTTCCCCTGCCGACCAGCAGATCAGCGCCGATCCGGATAAGAATTTCAGGGTATACGATGCCACCACCGGCGATCCTTACAGCGACTCCAGGGTTTCGTATTATCACAACTCCATTGGAGGCTATAGCCCCGCCAAGCTGGGATTGTACCAGGACATCATCGAGCACCAGCTGGGAAAGGGTAATATGCGCGTATTCAATATGCTGAATACCAAATACTTTATTGAAGAGAACCCTGCCAACAGACAACCTCAGGCTATGGTCAACCCCAATGCCTATGGCCCCTGCTGGCTGGTTAGATCCATCCATTTTGTCAAGGATGGCAATGAAGAGATGAAGGCGCTGGACAGCATCAATACCCGGGATACCGTCATCATACAGGAGAAATATCGATCACTGGTCAAATTCCAGCCGGCAGGAGATTCCACCGCGAAGATCCAGCTGGTAAACAATGCATGGGACACCGTCAACTATAAGTTCTCGGCGAAAACCAATCAGTTTGCCGTCTTCAGCGAGGTGTACTACGACAAGGGCTGGAATGCCTATATAGATGGCGCCAAGGCGGACATTATCCGCGTCGATTATATACTGCGGGGCTTGTCCGTGCCGGCCGGGGACCACAATATCCAGTTCCGTTTTGAACCGGCCATCTTTTACAAAAGCGTCGCCATCACCATGTGGAGCAGCATAGTCGCTTATCTCCTGTTGATCGCCGCTATTGTAGTGACGTACAGGAAATGGAATAAGGACAAGACCGTCGCCGCATAACGTAAAAACTATCGCTTGAAGCCGTTGAGCATCGTTATCATTACGTACAACCGGCCGAAGGACGCCCTGGAGCTGGCTGTAAATATCGACGGTCTGGAGGGGCTCGACCGGCTGGTGGAAGAGGTCATTTTCGTCAACAATAATTCGTCCATTCCCTACAGCGAGCTGGAAGCCTTTATCGCGGCACGCCCCGGCGGCCCTTTCCGGTATTATGCCACGAAGGAGAACCTGGGCGTCTCCAGGGGCCGCAACTACGCCATCCGGCAAAGCACGGCGCCTATCCTGGTCTTTCTGGATGATGACGCTCTTTTTCGCGACAAAGACGCGCTGCTCCATATCACCGGGCTTTTCAAGGAGGAGACAGCGGAGGGACGGAATACGGGTATCGCCGGCTTCAAAGTGTTTTATTACGACACGCTTCAATTGCAGCAAAGCGCTTTCCCACACAAGCAGTTCCGGCAGCGGAAGCACTGGCCTCATTTCGAGACCTATTATTTCACCGGCTGCGCGCATGCCATCCGCAGGGAGGTGTTCGAGCGGGCCGGATATTATCCCGAGAACTTTTTCTATGGCATGGAGGAGTACGATCTGAGCTACCGGGCCGTGGATGCGGGGTTCCATATCTGCTATGACCACCGGGTAGAGATCCTGCATAAAGAGTCTCCGGCAGGCAGGCTGACGCCCCGGGAGAAGCTGCGGGGGATGTGGGTGAATAAGAGCCGGGTGGCCTGGAAATATCTCCCTAAGAAATGGTTCTATACCACCGCGCTGCTGTGGAGCCTGGAGTACCTGAAAAAAGGAGGATGGGATTGGAAAGGCTATTGGAAAGGATGGAAAGAGGTCAGCAAGGTGCCCTCCACGGAGGTGAGAAGGAAATTAGGCCCGGACAGCATGCGGTACCTGGAGAAGGTAGAGGCCCGCTTGTCCTACTAGACAGCCAAACAAAAAGCCTCTGCGTTGCAGAGGCTTTTCCTAATAACGTTACGGCGATTACCACTTATCCACCTCTTCACCGGTGGTAGTAGCATTAGGTGTGGTGGTGGGGGTATGGCGAACTTCTTCAATGATGTCATCCGCAATGCTGCTACCTCCGTCCTGTCCCTCGCTTTCTGCAACATTGTCGTGGTTGTAGGCGTCGAAGTCAAAGTCTGGCATTAATTCCGTCTTCACGTAATCCACGGCCTCAGTGAGCGCTTTCAGGAACTTGTTGAAGTCTTCCTTGTACAGAAAGATCTTGTGCCTGTCGTACCCATCCTCGTTGAATTTCTTACGGCTTTCGGTAATAGTCAGATAGTAGTCATTACTACGTGTTGCCCTCACATCAAAGAAGTACGTTCTGCGCTTACCAGCCCTGATGCGCTTGCTGTAAACGCTTTCCATTCTTTTTTCGTTGTTGTCGTACGCCACAATTAAATTTTTTTCGGTTGAGAATAACAATTTGTACCGAGCACAAATATAGTATTGTTTTCGAATTGGCAA
>DASZXP010000169.1:0-6728 GCA_035545935.1 Puia sp.
GTCGAACCAGCCACCCACGACCAGCACCGCCGGCCGGATATCCTTCAGATGCGTCCGGATATTCCTTGCCTGCCAGTAAGCGTCGTAAGTAGAATGCCCCAGGTACTCATTCCAGATCTTCCCCTTATTGTTGAAATACTCCGGCTTGTTGGTGTTCTTGAGCGGACCCATATCCAGAAAGAACTGATACGCATCCCGTATGTCGGCATTGAAGATATTGCCCCCATAATTCATCACCGGCCCCGGACGCTCCACATAGAAGAAATTGTCGAAATCGAAATTGTCCAGCAGGAAAAAGGCCCCATTGTGGTTGGCATCGTCCCCGATAAACTCATCCGTTACAGGCGCTTGCGGCGACACCGCTTTGATGGCGGGATGCGCATCCGGCAAAGATGCGGATGCATAAAATCCGGGATAAGAAATACCCCAGATCCCGACCCGCCCATTATTACCCGGTATATTCTTCAGCAGCCAGTCGATCGTATCCCATGTATCCGAACTTTCGTCCGTCTGCCCATCCCCGGGCTTCTTACCCTCCTTATGCGGCGTCATTTCCTGGAAATTCCCCTCGCTCATATACCGCCCGCGCACATCCTGGTAGACGAAGATAAAAGGCTCGCGGGACAGGGCGGCATTGGGACCGAGCCCACCGCGATACGCGCTGTCACCATACGGCCCGACACCATACGGCGTCCTTTCCATCAGAAAAGGGTAGGGACCCTGTGTCAGGTCTTTGGGAATATAAATGGAGGTGAACAGACGGACCCCATCACGCATGGGGATATATACTTCCCGCTTGGTATAGTTGTCCTTTACAGAATGCTGTGCATCCCCTGCCAGGCTCCCAGCCAGCAGGAACAAAAAGATAAGGTTTCGCATACAAGGTCATTTTATGACCGGCAGCACCAGCTGCGAGTCGCCGTTATGATACAGACGGATGGTCTCTTTTTGGAAATCGCTGTCGTCACAGGTATAGATATTGACGAATTTCTGAGGGTTACGATCCACCAGGGGGAACCAGCTGCTTTGCACCTGGACCATGATCCGGTGCCCCTTCTTAAAGACATGGGCCACATCCGGTATGGAAAAACGCACCGTTTCTATCTTGCCCGGCTTAAAAGGTACGGGTTTTTCAAAACTTTCACGGAATCTTCCCCGCATTACTTCTCCACGGACCAGCATCTGATATCCACCCATCGGATAGGACTTGGGCGGCTCATGACCCGTGGTAGCCGGAACACTCCCGTACGTAAAGTCGTCCGGGAAGACATCGATCAGCTTTACGACAAAATCCGCATCCTCCCCGCTCAGACTGACCTTCAGATCGGCTGTCACCGGTCCCCCCAATGTCAGGTCTTCCGTCAACACCGGGGTCTGGTAAGTGAGCACATCCGTACGACGCGAAGCAAAACGCTGATCATCCGTCATATACTCCCGGGTGCGGTTGAAATGCACGTCCTCCGTATAAGGCACCGGATGCGCGGGATCGCTGATATATTCATCATAGCCCGCCTGGCCCGCGCCCATGCCCGAAGGCTTCTCCCAGGACAACCCACCACCCGGCTGCAGATATAAGACCTGCTCTTTTTCATCCGCCGGCGGCCACTGATTAAAATGCCTCCACTTGTTTTCACCCGTAAAAAAGATATTGGCGACGGCTATCTGCGGATCGGCGCCCTTCCCCTTCAGATAATAATTAAAGAAAGGGATCTCGATGGTATTCTGATACCAAAAGGCGGTATTGGAACCAAACTGTATATTCCCCAGATGCGTACCGTCATTAGACGCCCACTCGCCATGATACCAGGGACCCATGACCAGGTGGCTGTTGGTCGCCGGACTTTGCGCCTTGATAGCCTTGAACAGATTCCACGCGCCAAAACAATCCTCCGCATCGAAGAGCCCGCCCACCACCAGCATGGCAGGCTTGATATTATACATGGCTACCCGCGCATTGCGTGCCTGCCACCATGCATCCCGATTGGGATGCGCATACAGATCTTTCCAAAAGGCGATGCTGTCCCCCGTCAGCTTCATGATATTTTTCAACGCGCCCGTTTGCAGATACCATTGATAACTATCCTGCGAATGGAAATCGAACCCTTTTGGACCCACCGTCGTAGGCTCCGGCCGTGGCTTGCCAAAAGACGAATAAAAGGCCCATCCATCCATCTGGAAAAAAGCGCCGTTGTGATGGAAATCATCACCCATGAACCAATCGGTGACAGGAGCCTGGGGGCTGACAGCCTTAAGGGCCGGGTGACCGCTCGCGGCCGCCATGGCCGCGTAAAACCCTGGATAGCTGCCGCCGAACACACCCACGCGACCATTATTGTAAGGGATATTCTTTATCATCCAGTCGATGGCATCATATGTATCGCTGGCTTCATCCACATCCTTATCCGTCTTTTTGTCTTTGATAAAGGGCCGCACATCCACGAACTGGCCCTCGCTCATCCACCGCCCGCGTACATCCTGGGTGACGACGATATAACCCTCCCTGAGATAATAACGGATATAACGCTCCGCAAAGCTCCTCCATTTATCTTCTCCGTATGGCGCACAGGAATAAGGGGTGCGTTGCAGCAGAATGGGATGGCGCTCCGTCGTGTCTTTGGGAATATAAAAAGAAGTGAAAAGCTTCACTCCATCGCGCATGGGAATAGAACGCTCCATCTTATAATAATTGTCACG
This sequence comes from Puia sp., assembly GCA_035545935.1. Taxonomy (GTDB): domain Bacteria; phylum Bacteroidota; class Bacteroidia; order Chitinophagales; family Chitinophagaceae; genus Puia. The sequence continues at coordinate 2,695 of DASZXP010000169.1, forward strand.
GATCCATGCGCTATCCTGACCATTACCCTGACTGTATGCCAGCTTGCACAGAGCGAAAAAAAGAAACAAAAAAGCAATTTTTCTCATGTTAACTGTTAGATTTACACCTTCAAAGTAACAAACTTTTTTATGGCAAGTCGAAGGAAATTCATCCATTCATCCTTATTCGGTGGGTTAGCTACGCTCCTCGGCAAGAAGGCAATCGCCGGCGCGCCCTACAAAACGGTAACGGGCAATCCCATTGTCATTTCCACCTGGGACACGGGCCTGGCGGCCAATGCCGGCGCCTGGAAAGTGCTTGGGAATAATGGAACGGCCCTGGACGCGGTGGAGGCGGGCGTTAGAGTGACAGAGGACTCCATCAACTGCTGTGTAGGACTCGGCGCCAACCCCGACCGGGATGGTTTCGTTACCCTCGATGCCTGTATCATGGACGAGAAAGGCAACTGCGGCAGCGTGGGCGCCCTCGAGCGGATCAAACACCCCATATCCGTCGCCAGAAGGGTCATGGAAAAGACGCCCCACGTCATGCTGGTAGGGCAGGGGGCGCAACAATTTGCCGTGGCCGAAGGATTCCCCCTCGAAGAGCAAAAACTCTCCGACGACGCCAAAAGGACCTACGAACAATGGCTGAAAAAGTCCGAATACAAGCCTGTCATCAATGTCGAAAATACCAGATCCGGTGGCCACGGACCTTCGGCGCCCACCCATCTGCCCAATGGGGAGCTGAACCACGACACCATCGGTATGGTAGCCATGGACGCCGCCGGCAATCTGAGCGGATCCTGTACTACCAGCGGCATGGGCTTCAAGATGCGCGGCCGTCTCGGTGACTCGCCCATCATCGGCGCAGGACTGTATGTCGACAACGAAGTGGGCGCCTGTACCGCTACGGGACAGGGAGAAGATGTCATCCGCGTATGCGGCTCCCACACGGTTGTGGAGCTGATGCGCCAGGGTATGAGCCCCGAACAGGCCTGCAAGGCAGCCGTGGAAAGGATCATGCGGATCAAAGGCGACAAAGCCAAAGAGATCCAGGTAGCCTTCCTCGCCCTGAACAAAAAAGGAGAGACCGGCGCCTTCGCCATCCAGAAAGGCTTTAGCTACGCGCTGAAAAGTAATACAGAAGAAAAAATGTACAACGCCAAAAGCTGGTATCAATAATGCCCTTCAAACTGGAGATCTGCAGCTTCGACCTATTATCCGCACTGATAGCCCAGGAGGCAGGCGCCCATCGTATCGAACTCTGCGCGGGCCCCGCCGAAGGCGGCACCACGCCCGGACCCGGTCTCATCAAAGCCGCGCGGGAAAGGATCCATATCGATATATACCCCATCATCCGTCCCCGGGGCGGCGACTTCCTCTACACCGACGAAGAATTCGATATCATGGTAAAAGAAGTAGCTTACTGCAAACAAATGGGATGTAATGGAGTGGTCATCGGCATATTGAACCCCGACGGCACCATAGACAAGCGCAGGGTTGCACGCCTCGTAGACATGGCCTATCCCCTGGGCGTGACCTTTCACCGGGCCTTCGACTGGGCCGTCAACCCGTTCGAGGCGATGGAAGACATCATAAACCTTGGCTGCGAACGCATTCTTACTTCCGGACAGCGCCCAACGGCTCCCGAAGGCGCCGAGCTGATCAACGAACTGGTAAGACAGGCCGATGACAGGATCATCATCATGCCCGGCTCCGGCGTCCGCGCGGATAATATCCTTGCCCTCGCCGAAAAGACGGATGCATCGGAATTCCACACCTCCGCCAGAACAAAAGCGCCCAGTCAAATGGAATTTGTCAACACTTCCATGAAAGAGGAAATGTCTGCCGTAAGAGCCGACAGACATGAAATAGAAAAAATCCTGGAAATAATGATCAATCGATCTTCGAGATCTTAAGCATATTCGTCGGCAAATGCTGGTCGATCGGCAAACTGCCCGTATTCACCACCACATCCCCCTTCTTGATAAAACCTCTCCCTCTCAGGATCTCATGCTGGTCCTGGATGATATGGTCGATGTTTTCCTCTTCCGCATAATGAAAAGCGCGTACGCCCCAGCTAAGGCTCAGCTGATTGATAAGGCTTTTCTCCTTGGAGAACACATACAATGGTGACTTGGGACGATAGCTGGACAATACAAAGGCGGTATAACCGCTTTGCGTCATCCCGACAAGCGCATCCGCATTGGCATCCCTGGCCAGCTTACAGGCATTGTAACAAATGGCATCGCTGAGGAAGGAAGGAGAATGGGGCTGTGGCACCAGATCCTCTTCCCGATTATAATTGTATTCCGTTCTTTCTACTTCCAGGATGATCTTACGCATGGTCTCGACCACCAGGGCAGGATGCTGACCCGTAGCCGTTTCGGCGCTAAGCATCACCGCATCCGTACCTTCCAGCACGGCATTGGCCACGTCCGTGATCTCGCTGCGGTTGGGCTTTACCCGGTCGATCATGCTCTCCATCATCTGTGTTGCCACGATCACCGGCTTGGCGCGGTGGATACACTTGCGGATGATCTCGCGCTGTGCCATCGGAACTTTTTCCACCGGCAGCTCCACGCCAAGATCGCCCCTGGCTACCATTACGCCGTCGGACTCCAGAATGATATTACGCAGATCGTCCAGCGCGGACGGCATTTCTATTTTGGCGATGACCTTGGACACGCTCTTCTTTTCCGCCAGCCGGCGTTTCAGATCCACGATATCCTCTACCTTACGTACAAAGGACAACGCCACCCAATCGCATTCCTGTTCGATGATGAACTCCAGGTCCACGAGATCTTTTTCCGTCAGCGCGGGGAGGGAGATCTTCGTATCAGGCAGATTGACGCCCTTCTTGGGAAGCAGCCTGCCCCCGTACGTAACGGCCACCTTTACATCCCCGTCGGGAGATACGCTGACCACTACCACTTCCAGCTTGCCGTCGTCGATCAATATTTTATTACCCACTTCCACATCATGATGGAGATTGGGGTAGGAGACATAGATCTTTTCTTTGGTCCCAACCACTTTTTCACGCGAGGTAAAGGTCAGTACATCGCCCGGCATGATATCGATCCCCCCATCCTTGATATCGCCTACACGCAACTTAGGACCCTGAAGATCCGCAAGGATCGAGATATTATAAGGCTCGGTGAGATTGATATTCCGGATATGCTCGATGATCTTCGCCTTGTCCTCATGGCTCCCATGGGAGAAGTTCAACCGGAACACATTGACGCCGGCCCTTACGAGTTCGAGAAGCTTTTCATAAGTGTCACATGCTGGGCCTACGGTGGCGACGATCTTGGTCTTGTGAAATGTATGCTGAAGGCCTGCCTGCTTATCCATACCCTCATAGAGGTATTTCGATAAATTCTTTGACATTGACGGTGTGATTTATAAATTTTTTACGAAGCAAGGATTTTTACGATCTTCAGCCAGTCCTCACTGATCCGTTGTTTGGCTTTGACCGCTTTTTCGAGCGGAGTATAATGCATCCGGTTGTTGACGATGCCCACCATCACATTGTGACGCCCTTCCATCAGACACTCGACGGCAGAATATCCCATACGGCTGGCGATGAGTCGATCCATACAGCTGGGAGCGCCCCCTCTTTGTATATGACCCAATACGCAAACCCGGGTATCCGCTGCCGGCAGCCGTTCCTTGATGACCTTGGCCACCTCGCCCGCGCCGCCGAAATTGTCCCCCTCCGCTACCACGATCAGGTTCACCAGCTTCTTACGACGCTCTTTTTCCAGGAGACCGCTAACCAACTCTTCGATATCCGTCTTTCGCTCGGGGATCAGGATATTTTCCGCCCCCGTGGCGATCCCGCTGTGCAGCGCGATATAACCCGCATCCCTTCCCATCACCTCGATGATAAAAAGACGATCATGCGCATCCGCCGTATCACGGATCTTATCGATGGCCTCCACCGCCGTGTTCACGGCCGTATCAAATCCGATGGTAAAATCCGTACCCGCGATATCCTTGTCGATAGTGCCCGGCAGACCGATACACGGTATATCAAATTCGGTGCTCAG
>DASZXP010000170.1:0-16773 GCA_035545935.1 Puia sp.
AAGTCCAAAAAGAGGGTCGCCGGACAGTCTTACAGCATGCTCGAAAAGGTCGTTCTGCTGCTGAATGCTCAAATGGAACGGCTTATCACTACGCAGGGCGTCCAGGTCCACCCCCGACTGACGGCAAAGACGGTCCACAGGAATGTCCTTTTGGGCCGCATAGGAGATGAGACTGATGAGGAGGTTCTTCCTATAATCGGGAATGAATTGACATAACAATCCGAATATAAATAGGTTGTGTGATTTTATCCTATCCGGCAACATTCATATTAAATAATTATAAATATTATAAATATTAGCCCTCTTCCAGAAGGTATTTTAAATTATGGGCTTTTTATTATTTTTTTAATAAATTTTCATTGAAAATGGGTATTTCAGGATGTTAAAACATTAATATTAAAATTTTATAATATTTTTCAGTATAAAAAATTTAATATTTTCGTCATGCTGTAAAGTGCATTTAAAAAAGGTATTGCTTGCCGTCGCCCATCCCAGGATGGACTGCCCAGGTGGTACCTTTTGCACGAATCCTTCCAATATCCAATCACACGATTGCCACCCCTTGGAATTAAAGCCGGACCACATAGGTCTTCGCCAAATAGTTAGTAAGTATCATTCTATCACATAAAAAAACAGTGTACTATGTCCATTGCAAAACTTGAGTATATCTGGCTCGATGGATATCAACCCATCCAAAGTTTGCGTAGCAAAACAAAGATTGAAAAAGACTTCTCCGGCAAGCTGGAAGATGTCCCCATGTGGTGCTTCGACGGCTCCTCCACCGAACAGGCTCCGGGCGGCTCCTCCGACTGTCTGCTGAAACCCGTCTTTATGGTGAAAGATCCTCAGCGCAAGAATGGCTACCTCGTAATGTGTGAAGTACTCAGCCCCAATGGCAAACCCCACCCGAGCAATGGCCGTGCACTTATCGAAGACGACGATAATGATTTCTGGTTTGGTTTCGAACAAGAATATTTTTTGTGGAACCCCGAGACCGATAAACCCCTGGGCTTCCCCGAAGGCGGTTTCCCCCGTCCCCAAGGTCCCTACTACTGCTCCGTCGGCGCCAAGAACGCCTATGGCCGCGCCATGGTAGAAGAGCATCTGGACGCATGTCTCGAAGCCGGCCTGAACGTAGAAGGCATCAACTCCGAAGTTGCCACCGGACAGTGGGAATTTCAGATCTTCTCCAAAGGCGCTAAAGAAGCCGGTGACCAGATCTGGATCGCTCGCTACCTGCTGGAGCGCATCGGTGAAAAATATGGTATCTCCATCAACTGGCATTGCAAACCCCTGGGCAACCTGGATTGGAACGGCAGCGGCATGCACGCCAACTTCTCCAATACCCTGCTCCGCACCGCCGGCAGCCGTGAGATCTATGAGATAGTGTGCGAGGCTTTCCGCCCCGTCATACAAGAGCACATCGATGCTTACGGTCCGGATAACCATCTCCGCCTCACCGGCAAGCACGAAACAGCCGCTATCGACGAATTCAAATATGGCGTGTCGGATCGTGGTGCGTCCATCCGCATCCCCATCGGCACGGTAGAAAGAGGTTGGAAAGGCTGGCTGGAAGATCGCAGGCCCAACAGCGCTGCCGATCCTTATAAAGTAGCCGCCCGTATCATCAAGACGGTGAAGACTGCCAAGGTCCTTGAAAAAGAGCTGGTATAACTACCATTATAAAGGAAAGGCCCCCGATCGGGGGCCTTTTTATATTCTAAAGTTTATTGATCGCCTTCACTAGCGCGTCCGCCTCACTCGGCTGGATGTCCGTCACATCCCCATCCTCGATACAGACCAGCGTGAATTTGGGTTTCTTCTTGCTCTTGTCATCCGTACGTTTGATGGAAAATTCCTTGTACGTAGCTTCCGTGCCATCATCCGCCGTCATAAGATAGCTAAGACCCTTTTCCAGGTAACGCAGCTGCGTCAGGTTGGCGAACTTCACCGTGGACATATTGTGGTTATTGGGATACTGCTTGTCCCGAAAGGTCAACAGATAGATAGTGTCGTTCTTCTTCACTATGCGCTGCAGCTGCAAGGGCCAGTCCCCTGTCCGCAAGTCAGCCAACGTGACCGTGGAAGTATTGGTAATGGTAAATTGAGCCTTGGCTTTTGTAAGGATCATCGGTAAGAATAGTAGCAAAAAAATTAGTTTTTTCATACTGTTCATAGTTTCGAAGGTGCTGGAATTAAAGATTTGCGATAAACAATAACGAATAAATACACTATTTATTGTCCCGCAGGCGCATTCGCCTGGCCGGGGAAAACATATAGATATCCACAGTTTTAAAAGCCTCTGATAGCCTGGCTGAGCACATCCGCTTCACGCTGGCGGAAGTCGGTAGTGGCATATTTCGTCTTCAATATGTACCACATGCCATCGAACTTTTTGTCCGCACGTTTGACACTATAGTTGGAGAAAGTAGCCTCGTCGCCATCATGCCCTCTCTTGAGGATCATCAACGCTGAATCCAGATAGACCAGCTGTCCCTTATTCTTGAATTCCACCGTATCATACACCTCTGCCTGCATCTCCTGCTGATTGCGGAAAATGAGTGAATAGGAACCCCCATTTCGTTCAAGGCTGATCGGCCATTTGCCCGTGCGTATTTCAACAGCATTGTTCGGGCCTGTCCTGGCAAAAGAAAGAAGTAATAAGCTAAGAAATAGTTTTTTCATATAGTAATTGGATGTGCCAATATAAAAATATTATTTCGAAAATGCAACCCCTACCCCCTCATGGCCTGACACACAGTATGTATATACTTTAACTTTTCCATTACTGCCGGGACAATGACAAATGGATACAAAACCCCGGCGCCCATGCTCTTATTGAGACTATTCATCGCATAGGTCAGCGGCAGCCATTGTTGGATCACCCTGTCGAAGGACGCCTCCTCATACGGATCGAAATTCGCCGTCGCCGACATCGTATCCGTCGGACTGATCCGTGGCCGTACACGCATGTCATACGCCCAGGCCGTCTCCATCGTATCCATGATATGCATATAGTGCGCCCATGACTCCGCCCAATCTTCCCAGGGATGCATGCTTGCATACGCGCTGATAAACCGATCCATCCATCCCGCGCGTGGTCCCTCCTGGTAGTGCCTTTGCAAAGCCTCTCCATAATCTACGCTGTCATCTCCAAAGACCTGCCGGGCAGCATCCAGCCGCCCTCCATCGCGGATGAGTATATCCCAATAATAATGCCCAATCTCATGCCGGAAATGCCCCAGCAGGGTGCGATACGGCTCGTTCATATGCAGCCTCGTCATCTCCCGTTGAATATCATCCGCTTCCGAAATGTTGATGGTGATAAGACCGTTGTCGTGACCGGTAAAAACCTTTACTCCCTTTTGATCCGCGACAAAATCGAAACAGAGGTCCTTCGTCATCGGCAGCTGCAATCGCAGCAATGAATAGACCAGCCGGTGCTTGGCCGCCTCGATCCGGGTCCAATACTCTCTGTATACAGGGTCCTGTAGATTGGGTATCGTATGATTCAGCGCGCAGGCTTTACAAAAGGCTCCGTGCCCGGCTGAAAGCACAGAAGGCACGACCCAGTTGCATACCCCATAAGTATAATTGATACAGTACTGATAAGATCCCCCTTCGAATACAAATGCATCCCCCTCTCTAGCGGACAACGCCACCAGTTCGTCGCCTTTTTCCATCAGCCCGATGATATTCCCGCAATTTTCGCAGCGGGTGTTCTCGAAGTACAATAGCTGTCCGCAATTGCTGCAAATAAAATGCTGCATAGTCGATATTTACCAGAATTTCCACCAGGGCTTCTTTGGCGCGAATCCAAGCTGGCCCTTCTTCGCCCGTTCCCAATAATCCGTGCCGGCTATATCTTTCACCACCACCATGCCATAGGCATAGATACCCTCCTCCCCGCCATGCATAAATCTTTTCACCGCCCTTTGCGCGGGCCACATGCTCGTCCCATCCGGGAGCACCACCTCGATATTCACCTCTCCTTCCGGATCTTCATCATTGGTCTTCCACACGGCTCCCGGCACGTTCTTAATAATGGTCTCCCCAACATAAGACCCGATGGCAAATAAGACAAATCCCCGGTTTTGAGAAAGCCTACCGCCCTCCCTGGGCTGGCCATTCTCCGCATGCAGATCGAAAAATCTGTCTATCTCTTTGAAACTCTCTACCGAATAGTCCAGCTTCATTCTGTCCGCACCGAATGCCTTCACCAGCCAGTTCGACGATGTCTTTATATCCTCCTTTAATGTACCCATTATAACATCCTATTTTGCCGGCGTGATCTGAATATTCCTGTATTCTATCGGTCCGTGATCCCCCTGCAGATAGATAGGTCCCGGCTCCCCTTCCTTACTATCCAACGCGCCGCCCGTAATACCGGGTATCTCCTGGTGACAGATCACCGTCTTTCCATTCAACACCACCGTCACCATCCTTCCTATCAAAGTAATATCATAGCTCTGCCATTGATCCACGCCAAGACCCGCACGCTCGCTGGGCGACAGGAAACCATAAACACCGCTGAGGTGATCATAGCCGGGACGTATATCGCCCTCGTCATCCTCTATCTGCACTTCGTATCTTCCCCGCAGATATACGCCGCTGTTGCTGCCTTTGGGGTATTTGAACTCGATGTGTAATTTGAAATCCGTAAACTTCTCATCCGTGACGAAATTGGCGCCGGAGTGAGGGCTCCGCAGCACTCCATTTTCTGCCACCCATTGATTGGTTCCCATGGCATGCCATCCCTTCAGGTCTGTCCCGTTAAACAGCTTTATCGTCTTGCCCCATACAGGTTCTCCCGCCCGCTGCAACAAGGGAGACTTCCTTCCCACCCACTGATATTCCTTTCCATTGGGCTCCACCATCGATCCTACCAGCGAGTCGCCCTGCAAGCTCCCTTCCACAGTAAGATCATGATCTTCCCGCTCCCATTGCGGCGGTATGGAAAAGCTGATCTTTCCATTGTCGTAGTTGACCCTTGAAATAGGACGGGCGCTGCCGCCGCCACCGACAAACCGGCCCACCAATGTCCTTGATCCCGACAGCTGGATCTCCAGCCAGGAAGGCACTTCGTGCCCATTCTGATGCACGGTGAGATCCCATCTGCCTAATACCGCATTGCTGCCATTTTCTTGCGCATGGACCACCATCACGGCCGATGCCCATACCAATAATGTAGTGAGTATTCTGTTCATATAGCTTGTTGAAGAAATGAATGTACGATGTTATCTCCAAATACTCTTCATCCCCGCCACCTGCAAGGTTTTTATCACCACCCCCTCATCACCCACCACCTCTATCTTATTATACGGCTTCGATGGGAACACCAGCTCCGACATCACCGTCAACCCTCCATCCGCAAACAATTCCAGGCTGGCCACATCCACCACCAGCGTCAACGACAGATCGCCCGACCTGCTCAGTCTCGGCGCCACATGCCTGCCCGCAAACTCCTTATGAAAATCCTCTTTGCCGGCGCCCCGTCTGTCCACATACCACTCACCCGCGCTCTTATCATAACCCACCACGGCCTTCTCCCCCGCATCATTGGACAGGACGATCCTGAACGTCCCCACCGCCCCCGTGCTTATGCGCAGCTCAAAAGGCGCCTCCATCTTTATACTGTCTTTAAAACTCTTCCATCCTTCCGCCAACGTCTCCACTTCCTTTGCCGGCTTCGTCACCAACAAACACTTTCCATTTATCTTCTCCATCCGCAGTTCCCTCGGCAAGGTCATCCCGCTGCGCCAGATCTCCGTAGGCACCGACCCCGCATACGCCCCATTCACCATCCACCCGATAAAGATCCTCCGTCCACCCGTATTGCTCCAGGTGACCCCCGCATAATCATCCCTCCCATAATCCACCCATTTTATGGCTGTATCATCCGCCACAAAGGAATGCCCGTCAAATCTACCTGTAAAATACTGATCCCCATTTCCCCCATTCGGGCCGCCCCAGCCGACATTCACCGACAAGACCCACACGCTGTCACGCCCGCAGGGCAGCGCAAAAAGATCAGGGCATTCCCACACACCGCCATGCGATCCCGCGTCCTTTCCAAACTCGCTCTCCTTTGTCCATTCTTTCAGATTGGAAGAAGAATAGATCATGATCCTGTCCGAGGCGGCAAACACCATGATCCATTTTTTCGTGGGCGCATACCACATCACCTTTGGATCACGATAATCCCGGATGCCCGGGTTCTTTATGACAGGATTGCCCGCATATTTTTTCCAGGTCTTGCCATCATCCAGGCTATAAGCAATACTTTGATTTTGGAAGTCGTTCCTCCGGGCCTTTTCCCTGGCCGTATCGTGCTGCGTAAAGATGGCTACCAGCGGGATCTTCCCGCCGACGCCAAACCCGGAGCTGTTATGCTCATCCACTACCGCGCTGCCCGAAAAAATATACCCCAGGCTGTCCGGATACAACGCGATAGGCTCCTGCTCCCAATGTACAAGGTCCTTACTGACGGCATGCCCCCAATGCATGGGTCCCCAATTCGATCCGTTGGGATAATATTGAAAGAACATATGATATACCCCCTTCCAGTACACCAGGCCATTCGGGTCATTCATCCAATGCGCCTGAGGCGTAAAATGGATCTGCGGACGATATTGCTCATGATAGGGCGCCTGGCTTATTCCATGGACCCAAACGACAAAAAATGCGACATATAAGAATGATTTTTTCATAGCTGATCATTGAGAGATGACATCGAAGGTAGGGAAATCTTTATCTACCGTATATTAGCTATATGAAACGCGCACACTTCCTCCTGGCAGCTGTTCTTCTTCACGTCGTCGTATCCACCAGGGCTCAAACCATTCAACGCCCCAATATCATCTTTATCCTGACGGACGATATGGGCTATTCCGACCTTGGCTGTTATGGCAACCCCGTTATACAGACGCCTTTCCTGGACTCCATGGCCCGGGAAGGGATCCGCGCCACCAATTATGTCGTGACCAGCCCTTCCTGCACTCCCTCCAGGGCCTCCCTCCTCACGGGCCGCTATGCATCCCGTATGAATCTCCCCGACCCCATCGGCCCCGGCTCTCCCCTGGGCATACCCGATGAAGAGGTCACCATCGCGGAGGTATTGAAGTCCGTGGGCTATAGCACCGCCATGATCGGCAAATGGCATCTGGGTGACAAACATGATTACAACTACCCCACCGCCCAGGGTTTCGACTCCTATTATGGACTACTATACAGCCATGATTACAGGAGCCCCTATGTTCAGACGGACACGACGATAAAGGTCTATCGCAACCGCACTCCCGAGATCCTCCGGCCCGCCGATACCTCTCTCACCCACCTATATACGACAGAGGCCATACGGCTGATAAAGTCCCAAAAGAAAAGTAAACCTTTTTTTCTATACCTGGCTTATAACATGCCGCATTTACCCGTCGCCTTTGCCGCAAAGGCCAGCTATCTGCGGGATCACCAGGAAGGAGGTCCTCTTGGCGCCGTCGTGGAAGAGCTGGATTCCAGCATTGCCGTGCTATGGCATACCCTGGAGCAGCAAGGGCTGGCCGACAATACCATCCTCGCCTTTTCCAGCGACAACGGTCCCTGGATAGACTATCCCGTACGCATGTCCGGTGACAGCACTACCAAACACTGGCATGCGGGCACAGCTGGCGTTTTCAGAGGGTCGAAGGCGATGAGCTATGAAGGAGGCATCCGCGAACCCTTTATCATTTATTGGAAAGGACATGTCTCCAAAGGGGTTACGCTCACCAATCCCATTAGCAATGTAGATATCCTTCCGACTTTTGCGACCTGGGCCCACGCATCCCTGCCTAACGGCAGGACCCTCGACGGGCAAGACATTGCCGACCTCCTCACGGGTCGGGCCGACCGCCGGCACTATCCCCACCGCCCTATCTATATCGTCAACCACGGTGATGTGGAAGCCGTCCGTTGGGATAATTGGAAATACCGGGAAGCCCCCATTCCCGGCAGGGACGGCAAGGACAGCGTCACCCGCGAACTCTTCAATCTCGGCTACGACCCCTCCGAAAGGACCAATGTCATAGACGAATTCCCCGAACAGGCCCGGGAAGGGAAGCGCCTCTTCGACGCCTTTGACGGGAAGAAGACCAATTGATCCGGCATTCGGCCACAAAGACCAATTGATAGCCTCCGGGGCCGCCGCACCAGCGCCAGCCGCCCATCACAAATGTCTCATCGATCACGCGGGTTGCCCGGGAATTGTTTACTTTAGGAACCAGTCACCTAAAAACCTCCCCATGTTCAAGAACCTCCTGCTCGTCGCTGTCCGTAATTTCAGAAAGGACAAATGGTACAGCCTCCTCAATATCCTGGGTCTGACCATCGGCATCACCTTTAGCCTCTTCCTGATATTTTATATAAAGGATGAGCTCAGCTATGACAAATACAACGTCAATGCGGATCGCCTGTACCGCATCACATCCTACATAAAGGAGCCCGAGAAGGACACGATGAAGATGGCCATCACACAGATCCCCTTGGGACCTACCCTGAAAAATGAATACCCGGAAGTAGAACAGTCCGCGCGGCTCGTCCAGTCGGGTAAATACATGTTTAAAAAAGACGAGCTGCGTTTTTACCAGGACAAAGTATTCTTCGCGGACAGCAATATCTTCAAGCTCTTCACCTGCCAGTTCATCGAAGGCAACCCCAATACGGCCCTGACCGCGCCCCATTCGCTGGTGCTGACACAGTCCGTCGCCGAAAAAATTTTCGGCAACACCTCTTCCGTCATAGGCAAGTCACTGCAGAATGACAAGGGGGATATCTTCAAGGTGACGGCTGTTATAAAGGACGTGCCCCATAACTCCCATATCATTTATAACGCTCTTATCTCCTATTCCACCCTGCCAAAGGATTTTGGCGTCAATGACTGGGGCAATTTCAACATATTGACATATGTCCTTCTAAAACCCAATACAAACCCTCAGGTCTTCGAAAAGAAATTACTACCCATGTATGCGAAATACATGGCACCTATATTCACCCAATTCAATATCAAGATCCGCTATGCCGTACAGCCGGTGACCGCCATCCACCTGCATTCCGACCTGAATTACGAACCGGAGGGCGTAGGCAGCATGTCCTATATCTATATATTCGCCTCCGTCGCCCTGTTCATGCTGCTGATAGCCTGTATCAATTATATGAACCTGACCACGGCCCGCTCCGCCAGGAGGGCCAAGGAGATAGGCGTCCGCAAAGTGACAGGGTCCACCAAATCGCAGCTCATCACGCAATTCCTCGTTGAGAGTACCCTGACCACCGTCTTTGCCCTGGTGCTTAGCATTGGATTCATCGCCCTTTTGCTTCCCACTTTCAACAGCCTTTCCGGTAAGCAGATTTCCTTTGGGGCCATCCTGCAACCGGATACTTTTTTGATCCTGCTGGCCATCATTATATTCGTGGGGTTCGTCGGCGGCAGCTATCCCGCCTTCTATCTTTCCGGGTTCAACCCCATCAGCATCCTGAAAGGCAAACTGTCCAAAGGTTCCAGCAATGTCACGCTTCGCCGCGTGCTCGTGGTGGTACAGTTCTCCATCTCCATGATCATGCTCATCTGCACCTGGGTGGTATACGGTCAATTGCATTACCTGCGCACCCGTGACCTGGGCTTCGACAAACACCAGGTCCTATCCATGGTAGCCAATACCAATAACGACATACGCAGCAAGATCCAGGCATTCCAGGACGAGGCGAGAAGGAATCCGAATGTGATCTCCGTCAGCACCTCGCAAGCCACGCCCGGCAGCGGCAACATCAGCTTTAGCCTGTTCAGCATCGAGACCAGCAAGGGTTTTATCGACAAAGGCGTCGATAATTATTCCGTGGATGAGAATTATTTCAAGACCATGGGCATGGAGATAAAGAAGGGACGTGCTTTCTCCGGACTGGCGGATACCAACCGCCGTGTCATCGTCAACGAGAATATGGTCAGCGCCTTTGGTTGGGATAACCCCATTGGCAAGCGGCTAAGATCATCGGGCGACACGGCCGGCAAGTATTTCGAGATCGTCGGCGTGGTGAAGGACTTCAATCAGAAATCCCTGTACAATCCCATTGCCCCCCTGATACTTTTCTATACGCCCAACAGCAACGGCATACAGCTAAAGCTCAATGCGAACAATATTTCCACCACCATCGCCGGCGTGGAAAAGACCTGGAAGAGCGTATTCCCCGACCTGCCATTCACTTATACTTTCCTGGACCAGGATTTCGATTCGCAATACGCCGCCGACCAGAAGAGAGGAGAGATCTTTACCGCCTTCTCCATCCTCACCATATTGATCACCTGTCTCGGTCTGCTGGGATTGATCGCCTTTACCACGGAACAACGGCAAAAAGAGATCAGCATCCGCAAAGTGATGGGCGCCGGACTGGGACAGATCGTCCCGCTGCTGACCCGGAACTTTGTTTACCTGGTGGGTCTGTCCTGTCTCATAGCCTTCCCCGTGGCCTGGCTCTTTATGGACAAATGGTTGAAGATCTTCCCGTACAACACAGGATTGAGCCCCACGCCTTTCCTGTTGTCGGCCTTGTCGGTATTGCTGATCACCCTGCTCACTGTTACCTTCCATGCGGTGCGTGCGGCGTTGGCCAATCCGACGAAAAGTTTGAAGGCGGAGTAACGCACCCGGCTCGACAGGTTCACACGACCCGGCAGGCAGGTCCAAAAAAAAGGGTCCTCTTTCGAAGACCCCACTTGGATCGAAACCTGCCCCGTCTAAATAATTTCTTCGATAGCCAGGACATCTACGGCTGCTCCGTCACAGGCAGCGGGAACTTGGTCCACACATCATCCTCCGGCTGATCCAATGGCAGCTGGTTCAACCGGCCATAGCGCCGCATATCCACCCACCGATGGCCCTCGCAGTACAGGGAATACCTTCTCTCATACAACATCTCCGTGATCAGGGCATCCTTTGTAACAGCGCCGGAATAAGGTGTGAGGTTATGCCGCTGCCGGATAGTGTTGATGCCGGTGATGGCATCGGGCAGCTGGCTCAGCTGTATATCCGCCTCGATGTCTATGAGCTGCAGCTCTTCGTTGCGGATGATAGGAATAGGCGTGGTATTGGTAGTATACACCCATACATCCCTGTCACCCGTGATACCATTGATCAGGGCAGGTTGGTCACGCAGCGGCGCCTTGCCGATACGATCATCGTCCGCTACGATATCCGCCGCATACGAAGGATGGGCCACCCGTGTGTCCCCGCCCGAATTTCTCGGAACAAAGAAGGTGTTCAGCTGATCTCCATTGCCCGTTCCAAAAACATTGTACACACCCGTGGCAGGATCGCCCAGCGGGTCATAAAAGGATTGCGACAGATAGGTCTGCGCATCCGCCCATTTCTGCCGGTACACCGCCACCCGCGCCGCCAATGCCCTATTCACCTTTGTCAATCCCGCGGCATCGTTGAACGGATAACCGAAACCCGCCAGCGTATAGGCAACCTCGGCAGCGCCAAGATCGTTCTTCGAAGAATCCAGCAGCGAGGCGATAGCCGTCAGCGCATCGTCATATCCTACGATGGGTCCCAGATGATCGGGATCGCTGACATCTACGCGGATGCCATTGGAATCCGTCAGGTTGAGGATCAGCAGGAGCTGATACGCCTTGATCATCCTCGCAAAACCGAGATAGCCGCTGCGTTGCGCCGCCGTCACCGATTTCGAGTTGGTGGCCGACTGTATGAGGATATTACAGTTCTTGACCACCTGGTAGCGCGACGCCCAGATATTCGTGATATAAAAATTGCTGTTGCTCAGCGTAGCGTCGTTCGCGCCCAAGAGGTCTGTAACATACCGGGGTTCCGATATGGACAAATGATACAGCTCTCTCCCGATGGTCCCTACATCATCCAGGTAAAGGGTCAGGTTGGAACGCATCCCCGACTCGGTGCCGCTGACAAGATTGTTCAGTTCACTGACGGTGGCATTGGCGGTAAATTGCTCTACGGTGGCATGGTTCAGATCGCCATAGTCTTTCTTACAGGCGCCCAGCGAAAGGATGGAACCCAGCAATACCCCATAATATATTTTATTCATAATCATTTTTTATATCGTTATTAAAGATCTATGGAAATATGGAAGTCAGCCCGTTTGGTGGCAGGATACGGGTCTACATCCACATTGGTGGAGAACCCTGTTCCAAAGTTCGACACTTCCGGATCGTAGGACCTGTATTTGGTGATGGTAAGGAAATTGTTCATCGAGACGCCGACCCGCAATCCTTTTATAAAGCTCACGGGCGTCCTGGTAAAGGAATAATACAAACCCGCCTCGCGTAATTTCAGGTAGCTGGAATTCTGTACGAACATATGCGCATCCGATCCCACCTGCATGATCCGATAGACCCCATCGGGTACGCCCAGCTTGTTGCTCACCTTGTCATAGTCCGCGCTGGTGCCGCCAAAATCATTTTCCAGAGTGGTCAAATTCACATTCTGCCCTCCTTGCTTCCAATGGAGAAGGAACCGGAAGCTGAGCCTGCCAAAGAAAGTGATCTCATTATACGTGTTCATCTGGAAGGTAGGTTCCGCATTGCCCAGCACGCTTACACCGCCTTTGCCGTCGAGGCCCAGGATCTGCGTGGCGGAACGTCCCTGCTGGATCTGGAAGGAGCCCAGCACATAGCCAAAGACGCCCTGTGGTACGGAAGGTATCGTCAGCTTGGTCACCAGGCTTCTGTTCAGCCAAAAGTTGACGGAGGTGTTCCACGTAACGTTCTTTGTCTGCACCGGTCTTGCATTGAGCCCCAGCTCGACACCCCTGTTACGGAGATTGCCCGCATTGACCCATTTGCTCGTATAGCCCGAGCTGGCCGGCAGGCTGGCCTGCATCAAAAAGTCGTCGATGGTCTTGTTATACCAGGTGAGCTCGAAACCCAATCTGCCTTTCAATACCGTCAAGTCGATACCCGTCTCGAACTCCGACTGACGTTCCGGCTTGATATCGGCCTGTCCTTCCTGCGGGCTGACGATGACGCCCGGATAGCCGGTGATGTTGGAAATGCTCAGCGTGGTGAACTTGCTTCCATAGGCGGGCACATTATTGGCCTGGCCGTAGGCCGCTCTTAATTTTAGGTTCTCGACAAAACCTCCATCCAGGAGGCCCATCTTCGTCAGGTTCCAGGACAGCCCCGCTTTGGGATAGAAATAATATTTCGACACATCTCCGTTGTTCGAGCTTCTGTCCAGCCGCAAGCCCGCCGTCAGCGAGAGGATGTCGTTAAAGTTGGCCTCCATTTGTGCGAAGAAACCGTCATTCTGATATTTTGTCCGCAGCTGGGTGGCATTCAACGCGCCTGCCTGGTTGACGTTGGACTGGCCGGAGATGAGCTGTGTGGCCACATTCAAAAGGTTGTTGTAATTCCCCGTCTCCTGTGTCAGTCCCGCGGAAGTGGTCAGCGTCAGCTTGTCCGAAGGAGTGAAAGTATTTACCAGGGAAAGGATATAGTTGGTGCTGAGGTTGCGTGTCTCGCCCTGGATGGAGGTACCCTTGCTAAAAGCCTGCGATTGCAGTATGCTGGGGAACAGGACGTTCGTTTCCAGGTTGTAGAAGTCGATACCGCCTCTGGCGACCAACTTTGTATTGCTCTGGCGGCTTTTTTGCAGCATGGCCTCGAGATTAAGACCCGTGATCAGTCTGTTGACTGACTCGTTATTCCGCATATAGGCGAGGGTCTGCAAAGGGTTGGAATTGGCGAAAGGGTTGTCGGGATAGTCCCCATTGGCATCCGGATGCAATTGAGCAAAGGAGGGAGTGGAAGAAAGCGCGATACCCAGCGAGACGCCTACGTTATCATTACCGCTGATGCCCCTGTCGGCGGAGGAGTTGACATAATTGGTGCTGATCCCCACCTTGATATTGTCATTGATACGGTGATCGATATTCAGCCGGAGACTGCTGTTGCGATAGCCCGTGTTCTTTACGATGCCGCCTTCGTCTTTTTGAGCGGCGGAAAAATAGATGCCCGTGTTGGCATTACCCCCGCTGAGGCTAAGCACCGTATTGCGCGCAAAGCCGGTGTTACCGTATATTTCCTTCTCGTAATCATAGATCTGTCCCGCCGACTGCGCAGCGACGAATTCGTTCCTCAGTCGTACGCCCGTGGCGCTGTCCCTGGCCAGGCTGGCGGCTCTGTCGGCGGTGAACGTACGTACGCCCAGCAGCTTACGCGCCTTGATAAAACCCAGGTCCTGCGACACCGATATTTTGGAACGTCCCTGTTTCCCTTTTTTCGTGGTGATGAGGATAACGCCCGCAGCGGCCCTGGAACCATATACCGCGGCGGCGGACGCCCCCTTTAGGATCTCGATATTCTCGATATCCTCCGCTCGCAGGTCAGCGATCCTGCTGGAGGGGTTATCCTGGTTGGATGTCAGCGAACCATCCGCCAGGGCATTGGAGATGACGTTCATACCGCTCGATGTCGAACTATTGTCTACGAATACGCCATCCACTACATACAGCGGTTGTGTGTTGCCATAGACGGAAGTGACGCCCCGCAGCTTCACGGAGATCCCTCCGCCCGGCGCGCCCGTATTGGCATTGATATATGCGCCCGTGATCTTTCCTTCCAGCGCTCCGTCGAAGGTCTGGGCAGGCGCTACACCTGACAGCTGACGGCTCGAGATAGTAGCCACCGCATTCGAGAGGTTCCTCCTTTTGACGGAGGTAGCCAGACCCGTGACCACCACCTCGTCCAGGTGGGTGATATCTTCCGTTAGACGGATCCGTCCATTCGACTCCAGCTCACTTGCCTTCAGGGTTTGCGAGGTGAACCCTACCGAGCTGATGGTAAGCACGGCGCCGGATTCCACGGTGATCTTGAAATTGCCTTCCGCATCGGAGAAGACACCTAGTGAAGTCTGTTTGACGCTGATGCTGGCGCCGGCCACCGGGTTCCCTCCGGCATCGACGACCTTGCCAGTGATGGTCCTGCTTTGTGAAAATACCTGTCCGGGCAGGATGCTAAGCAAGAGCCATCCCGTCAGGAGCCAAAAAAGTTTTCTCATAATCAGTTGTTTGTTTAATTAACCCGTCAGTGGGGTTGGGGTGAAGAAAAGATGTGATTACCATAGCCCGTTTCGGCGATCTGCCGCGCCCTCGGCGGGTAGGTGCTCAGGTCGGTGGGGGTTGTAGCGCCCAGTCCGTCTACATACCGATTGAACAGGCAAAAGGCGGCGGCGATGAGTACGGTGTCATGGATCTCCCTGTCGGTGGCGCCCTCCGCCCTCGCGGCGGCTATATCCTCCGGCAGCACGGCCTTGCCGCTTTTTTGTACTTTCCCCGCAATGTTCAGCAATGCTTTCAGCTTGCCGGAAATGGGAGCCTGTCGAGGGTCCTTGCGTACCTGATCCACCAGCTCCCTGTCTCCATCCAGATAGACACAGGCTATCTCGCCATGGGAATTATGACAATAAAAACAATCGTTGAGATACGATACGCGGGTGGCGATCAGCTCCCGCTCAGCCGGGCTCAGCCCCTCAGTGTCACGGAGAAGGATATTCGCCAGCGCACCCAGCGGACGGGCGGCCTCCGGCCGAAAGGCCATCAATCCACGGATACCGGGGAAGTCGTTGTTTACTTCTATATATGGCATAACAATTATTTATAAAGGTCAAAGTCTATATATCCTTCCGCCGCGCGCATAGGGGCTCGATCGATATAGAATTGTCTGTCCTGCGGCGCCCAGGTGCCCAGTCCGTCTACATAGCGGTTGTACATACAAAAAGCAGCCGCGATCAGCACCGTGTCGTGGATCTCCCTGTCCGTAGCGCCCTGCGCCCGGGCAGCGGCAATGTCATCCGGCGTCACCGCCTTGCCGCTCTGCTGTACCTTTCCGGCGATGGCAAGCAATGCCTCCATCTTGTCGGAAAGAGGCGTGTCGCCCAGGTAATGCCGGGCCAGGCTATGGTGTACATTGTGACAAAAAAAACAATCGTTCAACGCGGAGACATGCGCGCCGATCATTTCTCTTTCACCTCTCGACAGGGTATTGTCATTGTCGCGTAATAAAAGCTCAGCCAGCTCATTCAGCGGTGCGGCTGTCTCGGGGCGGAAGGCCATCGGCCCTCTTATTCCCGGCAGGTCGTTTCCAAGATCGATATGTGCCATAAGGTGTTTTTTATTGAGGTGTTGGTAATACATATCCTTTCGCCATCCGCTTGCCCATCTCTTCATAGACGGCGGGGTCTTCGGGCGTCCAGCTGGCCAGCCCGTCCACATAGCGGTTGAACATGGAAAAGGTCGCCGCGATGAGCACCGTATCGTGGATCTCCCTGTCATCGGCGCCTTGCGCGCGGGCTTTTTCTATATCCTCCGGCATCACTTCGCTGCCCAGGATCTGTACTTTGCCGGCGATGTCGAGCAGCGCCTTCATCTTTTCACTGACGGGCGCGCTGCGCATGTCCTTCAGCGTGGCATCCACCACGTCCTTTTCGTCCCCATACAGGCATCTTGCCGCGGCCGCATGACTGTTCATACAGAAACCGCATTCGTTGCGGGAAGAAACATAGGCGGCGATCAATTCCCGCTCCGCCTGTGTCAGCGGCGATTCGCCCCTAAGCAGCACCTGCGCCAGGTCATAAAGAGGTTTGCCCGTCTCCGGCCGGAAGAGCACCAGGCTGCGTATACCCGGAACTCCCTCCGGTACTTTTATATGTGCCATAAACTATTTTTTAGCGTGAAAGCTCTTTTTTGTCCCGGGCATACCAGGTAGCCAGG
>DASZXP010000171.1:0-27100 GCA_035545935.1 Puia sp.
GCTTCGCCACCTTGGGCAGCAGCCAGCCATACCATAACCTGTCTCCCAGCCCTCCCGGCAGGGTCTTATAGACCAGCTGCCTCCCATCCGCCGGCAGGCTCAGACGCCGGCCGGTCTTATCCAGCAGGAATATCCACTCCACCCCGTGCCGGGCAGTAAGCTCCTTAGCACAAGTGATTAAAAACCAAGTCGTTTCGTTGGCAGTATCCGCCTTTTGCAACGGTCTGCCATCCAGTAAGATCAGCATAATAAGGCAAAGGTAAATCTAATGTCCTTTCGGCGATAAACCCCCCAGTTGCCCATGTGTATAAAAAATTGCGAAATAATTTTGTTGATTATCATTTATTTACAATTTAATTTATTGCCTAAAATGTGGTTTTTACGGTTCAGCCGATCCCTAAATAGCTCCTTTGGCTTCATTATTGTATAATTTCTTTTATTAATCCGAATTCTCACGAAAATCCGTGCTTATGAAACCTGTGTACCCAATCTTCTTTACTGTATGCCTATGCATCACAGTCATCCTCCCCCGGATTAGCTTTGCTCAATGTACTTGTGTAGGAAAGGACTCGATCACCCAGTATGTCACTGTCGACACGGCCAATGGACCGAAAGCGCTAATTACCTTTAACAAATATGTTGATCCGACGGGAGCCATGTATCTGGCCTGTATGGAAATAACGGATACCATATCCATCGTTTCCAGCACCCTCGTGCGTAACCAGGCCTCCGGCCCTATCATAGGCGCCAATTTTACCATTTCTGTCACCTCCAAGATCACGGGTCCCCCCGGCATCAACAGCTCCAAATCGGGAAGTCTTGACTACGGCCCCTACGACTTTGGTCCCGCAGGTACCACGGGTACCCCTTCCGATAGCATCGTGCTGGGCCCCGATACGATCCTGAACAAGAAGGTGACCAATGTCTCCGTCTCCAATCCCGCCCCTTATATAGGAACGGGTACGGTCAGCGACACCCTCACCTTTGGCGGCGGCGCCTTCTCCGATGCGGGTACCTCCTTCGACTACCAGATAAGGACCAAATACTGGGGTGCTGCCCGGATCACCTTCTTCCTGTGTCCCAGCATACCCCTGGCCACCTCTATAACCAATTTTACAGCCTCCCAGAATGGCAATACCATCCTGTTGCAATGGCTGGCGCAAAATGAACAAAACAATGATACCTATGAGATCCAGATCAGCACAGACGGCAAACAATTCACCAGCATCGGACAAGCGCAAAGCTCGTTTGCTACAGCAGGTACTGCTACAAAATACCAGTATCAATACAACCTTGATCAGGCTAATGTGGGCAAGATCTATTTCCGCATCCAGCGTACGGATGCAGCCGGGAAACTGACCTACTCCGGTACGCTGACCCTCACTCCCGGGGGTTCCGGCGGCGATGGGCTGTTCGTATACAATACGTACCCCAACCCGGTGACCAATACCCTGCTCTTCCGGTTCAACAGCCCCCAGACGGGCAGCTATATCCTGGAGCTGGTCAACACCGCCGGACAGGTCGTACAGCGTAAATCCGCTACCCTCAACACCGGCAGCGACATCCGTATGGACCTCAACCCGCAGCCTGCCAGAGGGCTCTATTTCCTCCGGACAGTCGATATGAGCCACAATAAACAATACACCAGTAAGATCTATATAAATTAGCCGATAAATGGCCGCCCGGATGAAAGACAACCTGTGAAAGACCGATAAATCCATCCTATCGAAAAAGCCTGCTCCTCGGTAGGCTTTTTTAACTTCACCCGGCCCTTCAGGGCCGCCGCCTCGCCAAATCTTAAGTCTTCCCTACCTCCTGAATTAGCCAATTTGAATTATTTAAATTATTTTTGACCTATATGAAGATAGACAACATGGAATACAACACGACCCGCAACCACCTCATCATGCGTGAATACGGGCGTCATATCCAGAAGATGATCGAATATCTCGTGACCCTGGAGGATAAAGAAAAAAGACAGCGTAACGCACAGGCCGTCATCGAGCTGATGGGATTTCTCAATCCACACCTGAAAAATGTAGAAGATTTCCGGCATAAATTATGGGATCACCTCTTCCTGATCTCCGACTTCAAGCTAGAGGTCTCCTCGCCTTATCCCATCCCTACAAGGGAAACCCTCCGCGCCCGGCCCAAACCCCTGCGTTATCCCAAGCGCTATCCCAAGTTCTCGCATCTCGGCAAGAACCTGGAAATAGTCATCAACAAAGCCCTGGCCGAAGACAACCCGGAAAAACGCAATGGCTTTGCTAACGCCGTGGCATATTATATGAAGCTGGCGTATAACAACTGGCACAAAGAAACAGTCCACGACGACGCCATCCAGAGCGAGCTCACCCAGCTCACCAACGGACAGCTGGAATTCACCAATACGCCGTATGTGAAGACCTTCCGCCCCAACGAGCCCAGGGAAAGAGATCGCCAGAACTTTGGGGAATACCGCAACAAAGGCCGTAATCAGAAATTCCAACAGCGGAACAACAACCGCAATGACAGGAACAATGATCGCCCCGGAAAATTCAAAAAGAAAAGATATTAATAGCCTCCCGGAAAAGCCAGGTGAATCACCTGGCTTTTGTATTTTTGATACCTATGAATTCATTCGAAGTCATCGGTGGTAAAAAGCTCAAAGGAGAGATCGTACCGCAGGGCGCAAAGAACGAAGCCCTGCAGATCATCAGCGCGGTATTGCTCACTCCGGAGAAGGTCACCATTACCAATATCCCTGACATCCTCGATGTCAACCTGCTGATCGAGCTCCTGGGCGAGATGGGCGTAAAAATTCAGCGCACAGCCCCCGACACCTGTATCTTCCAGGCGGATACCGTAGACATCGACTACCTCCGCAGCGACTCCTACCGTCGGAAGAGCGGAAGACTGCGCGGCTCCGTCATGATGGCAGGTCCCATGCTGGCGCGCTACCGGAAAGCATACATCCCCAAACCAGGAGGCGACAAGATCGGCCGGCGCCGCCTGGATACGCATATCATCGGATTCGAAAAGCTGGGCGCTAAGTTCAACTACCACCCCGAAGAAGGTCTCTTCCACCTGGAAGCCGCCCATCTCAAAGGCTGTTACCTCCTGCTGGACGAACCTTCCGTCACCGGCACCGCCAATATCGTCATGGCAGCGGTCATGGCCGAAGGGACCACCACCATCTATAACGCCGCCTGCGAACCCTATATCCAGCAGCTGTGCAAAATGCTCACCCGGATGGGCGCGCGCATAAGCGGCATCGGGAGTAACCTCCTCCACATCGAAGGCGTAAAATACCTCGGCGGCGCCGAACACCGGATGCTCCCCGACATGATCGAGATAGGCTCTTTTATCGGGCTGGCCGCCATGACCCAGAGCGAGATCACCATCCGCAACGTCAGCCTCGATAACCTGGGCGTCATCCCCGATAAGTTCCGGCAATTGGGCATCCAAATGGAGTTCCGGGACGACGATATCTATATCCCTGAACAGGACATCTATGAGATCCAGAACTTCCTGGATGGCTCCGTATTGACCATTTATGACCATCCCTGGCCGGGTTTTACACCCGACCTCCTCAGCATCGTCCTCGTAGTGGCCACACAGGCCAGGGGGTCCGTATTGATCCATCAGAAGATGTTCGAAAGCCGCCTGTTCTTTGTCGACAAGCTGATCGATATGGGCGCCCAGATCATCCTTTGCGATCCTCACCGGGCAGCCGTCATCGGGACTGCCAGGGAACAAAAATTGCGCGGTATCACGATGAGCAGTCCAGATATCCGGGCAGGGGTCGCCCTGCTGATCGCCGCGCTCAGCGCGGAAGGCCGTAGCGTCATTCAGAACAGCGAGCAGATCGATCGCGGCTATCAATACATCGACGAGCGCCTGCGCCGCCTGGGAGCCCAAATCAATAGAATATGAGCCAGGACAACAGGATCATCATCATAACGGCTCCTTCCGGAGCAGGAAAGACATCCATAACCCGCTATCTGCTGGGAAAATACCCCCAGCTGGCCTTTTCCGTCTCGGCCGCGACACGCAATCCCCGCTCCCATGAAACAAATGGCGTGGATTATTATTTCCTCACCCTCGAAGACTTTTCACAAAAGATCCGGCAGAATGAATTCGTGGAATGGGAAATGGTCTACGAGGGGAAATACTACGGCACCCTGAAAAAAGAGCTGCAACGCATCTGGGACGAAGGCAGGACCCCGCTGCTGGACATCGAGGTCAAGGGCGCCATCCATATCCAGGCACAATTCCCCCAATCCACCCTGTCCCTCTTTATCGAACCCCCTTCCGTGGATGAGCTGCGCCGCCGCCTGGAAAGCAGGGGAACGGAGACGGTGGAAAGCCTGATGGCCAGGGTCAACAAGGCTTCGTACGAAATTTCGTTCAAACATCATTTCGACAGGATCATCGTCAACGACTATCTCCCCAAGGCCTGCGAAGAGGCGGACCAGGCCGTCAGATCGTTCCTGGGACTATGAGATTCCACAAACGAACCTCCGATTCGCTGTCCTTTGGACAGACATTGGATTTGTCCGGAAAACGGGTTATTTTTCCGGAAATCCGTTTTTCGGACAGAAAATTCCGATTAAATTAGTAGCTGTATGAATACGTATACCCTTGTCGGCATCGTGATAGCCTGGCTTATCATCGCATTCTTTTCGGGGATTGAAGTGGCATTCGGCAGCGCCAACAAACTCGCTATTGAGTTAAAGAAAAAGCAGGGGCTCAGCAGCGGCATCATCCTTTCTCACTTCATGGACAACCCCGTCCAGTTCCTCGGCACCACCCTCATCGGATTCAATCTCGGCCTCGTTCTCTTCGGACTGATGGTGGGCGAAACTTTTTTACCCCTTTGGAACTGGCTGGTCAATAAATTCCACATGCCCGAAGGATGGGTCAATTTCATCCGGCTGTGCGTGGAGACATTTCTGGCATCCGTGCTCCTCCTCTTCTTTGGAGAATTCATACCAAGAGGCCTCTTCCGCTCGAAGAGCGATTCCATGCTGAGCTTTTTTTCCGGCGCAATGGACTTCTTCAGCAGACTGCTCTATCCCATCGCCAGCTTTTTTATAGGCATCTCGCAATGGATCCTGAAATATGTTTTCAATGTCCGGATAGACGACCGTAAAGGAGCGCTCTCTTCCGTCGAGCTGGATCACCTGACACAACAGACGGGCGAGGCGGAAGAAGATACGCAGGACCTCAATAAACAACTCTTCGAAGCCGCCATACGTCTCCCAAAAGTAAAAGTGCGGGAATGTCTCGTACCGAGAAAAGAGATCGATGGCATCGATATAAATGCGCCGATCGAGGCGGCCCGTAAGAAGTTCGTAGAGACAAGGCTGAGCAAGCTCGTCGTCTATGACGGCAACCTGGATCACGTAGCCGGTTATATACATCAGCTGGACCTGTTCAAAAAACCGCCTTTTATAAAAACTATTTTACTGCCCATCCCCGCCGTACCGGAAAGCATGAGCGCCACCGACCTCATCAGCAAGTTCAGCCGTGAAAGAAGAAGCATCGCCTGGGTAGTGGATGAATTTGGCGGCACCGCGGGCATCGTCACCATGGAGGACTTGCTGGAAGAGATCTTCGGCGAGATAAAGGACGAGTACGATACGGAAGAGTTCGAAGAAAGAAAGCTGTCCGCCGATGAATATATTTTCTCGGGCCGGCTCGAGCTGGATTATCTCAACGAAAAATATGACCTCGAGCTGCCGCAGAATGGCTCGGAGACATTGTCCGGCTATATCATCAATCAACACGAGACCATCCCTCATCTGAAAGACCGTATCATCATCGGGGATTATGAGTTCGAGATACTAAACGTCTCCGATACCCGAATAGAAATGGTCCGCCTCAAGGTACTGAAGTGATCTCCTTCAAGCTCTCGTCCCTGGCCTTTATAAGGCCCGCTATCCGCCACAGGACCACCCCTTAACGTATGTTAACCCGTGGTTAAACAGCCCCGATTTCTTTTTCATTCTGTCCTTTTTAGCCAACTTAGCATCAGCAACGCAGCCAACACTGCACTCCTGAAATAAAGATATTATCCCTCTTACATAGAGGTGAATTTTTTCATAGGTCAGTTAGGAGTAAACAATGCACTCTGTAATGGAGTGCTTGTTTTTTTTATATACCCCTGTGTCAGGGTTGGCATTTTCAAACTAACTTCGCGGACGTCGAAGTAGCTGTAAGCTGTGAGCTGCGAGCTACAAGTTATTGATAATAAGCAAATTAATTACCTGGCTCGCAGCGAATTGCTCGGAGCTCATAGCTAAAAAATGGCTCTTAATCTTTTCAATAGGAACGCGGATCAAGAAGAAATGTCCTTCGTGGACCATTTGGAGGCCCTCCGCTGGCACCTCGTCCGCAGCGCTTTCGCCATCATCATAGTGGGTATCGTCATTTTTATAAAAATGGACTGGATCTTCGATAAGATCATCCGCGGACCGATACGCACCGATTTCGTAAGCTATACGGGGCTCTGCAGCCTCGGCCATAAGCTGCATATGGGCGACGCCTTATGCCTGCAATCCGTAAAAGGGCTGGAGCTGATGACCACCCAGTTCGGGTCTCAATTCATCACCAGCATCAATATCGCCATCATCGGCGGCTTCATCGTGGCCTTCCCCTATGTATTCTGGGAATTATGGCGTTTTATCAAACCCGCCCTTTCTCAAAAAGAATTGAAGAGCAGCCGTGGCGCCATCTTCTGGGTGACCTCCTTTTTTATGCTGGGCGTAGCCTTTGGCTATTTCCTGCTGGCGCCCTTCACCTTTAGCTTCCTGTACAACTACACCATCGGCACCGGCGGCGGCGTTGTCACCAAGCCCACCCTGGACGACTATATCGAAAACCTGATAGACATCATCATCGGCTCGGGTCTTGCCTTCCAGCTGCCCCTGATCAGCTATGTGCTGACCAGCATCGGATTGATAACCCCCCGCTTTCTTAGCACCTACAGGAAATATGCCTATGTGGCTATCCTCTTTATTGCCGCCATCATCACGCCTTCTCCCGACTGGATGAGCCAGACCATCGTGGCATTGCCCCTCATACTGCTGTATGAGCTGAGCATTATCATTTCCAAAAGGGTCGTCAAAAGACAGGAGAAGAGGGATAACGAAGAGTGGAGCTGATAAGGCGTAAATGCCCTTATAACTTTTGAGCAACAAACCAATCTAAATATCCGGGTAACTGTGTGCCCAGGTAATAGGGTAGGTTCATCAGCAAATAATCCTTTTTATTGGGGGAAATAGCCCTTTCGATAGAAAAGCTCCCCCCATATATTCTGACAGCATATGGATGATCCACCGCTTCAATAAACTGATGAAGCGAACGAAGACTTCCGGTACTTCCGGATTTCACCTCGATTGGTATCAACAAGTCGCGATGTCCCGCTACAAGGTCCACTTCAGCATTGGATTGCGCTTTTTCTCTTACCCAAAACACAGGTTTGGTGTTTGAGGTGGTGAAAAGTGAAATTATTTCCTGCGTCACCAGGTGAGGTATAATGGCGCCCTTATAGGCGCTATTAAGATCTTCCATCCCCAACATTTGGCCCTGTATCGATAACGTGTAATTGACAAGGCCCGTATCCAGGAATTGAAGCCTGGGAGACTTTTTCAGATCAGGCCTGGGAGGAGGCTGTACGTCTGTAGTAGGGTAGATCAGCCGAATGATCTTTGCGTCATCCAGTGTACGAAACGCCTCACCAACCTCTCTCGATCGATATGTTGAGTTACCGAACCCTTGAAACTTGACCCGCTGATCCAGATATAGTGAAGCAGCGTCCATAATATGTTTGATGATCTTTCTTTCAGTATCATTGTTGGTATATTTCTCCACATCATTTTTATAAGTACTCCATATACTCTCATATACTTTCGTAAGATCGGCCAGGTTGTTCTTACTGATATCTGTCTTAACGATTTCCGGCATTCCTCCAATGATAGCGTAACGATGAAAAATATCCATCAAGACTTTATGTGCCGCAGGTTTGACGGGTATGGATCTCAATTGACCAAGCAGCTCATGTTTGCCAATAGCTTCCAGATACTCGATAAAATTCAATGGATAGACATATAAAAACTCCACTCTTCCAACGGGGAAGCTTTTCACTTTTTGCATGGCAAACTCTAACAGCGACCCGGCGCTGATAACATGAAGGGCGGGCATTTCTTCATAAAAGAATCGTAACAGCTGAATGGCCTTCGGACTTTCCTGGATCTCGTCGATGAACAATAATGTTTCACTTATACCAGACA
Source organism: Puia sp. (assembly GCA_035545935.1). Classification (GTDB taxonomy): domain Bacteria; phylum Bacteroidota; class Bacteroidia; order Chitinophagales; family Chitinophagaceae; genus Puia. The sequence goes on from DASZXP010000171.1 coordinate 8,277, forward strand.
AAGGGACATCATATGCCAGGAACAGCACCTCGGCTATATCCTGCACGCTATCGAACTCCTCGAAATAACTTCTGTCAGCAGGTTTTTCAAGATTCAACAGAATAGCTTTTGAATAAGACCTTGCAAAATCCCTGACCAATGTAGTTTTCCCAACCTGCCTCGCACCTCTTATGATCAGGGGTTTACGGTCAGCGCTTGCTTTCCAGCGTCGAAGATATTGTTCAGCATTTCTTTGAAAATCCATTGTCCCTCATCATTTGTAACAAACTAAAGCCAAATTTATACATTTCACGTAACATTCTAAAGCCATTTTTCACCCTTTCTCGTAATATTATAAAGCCATTTTCCCCCATTTTTCGTAACAAACTAAAGCCATATCCATCTAAAAACAAAAAAATGCATTGATTATCAATGCATTCTAAAAATTCAATTTCTTGCTCAAATTCAATATCGCTTACACTCCCGCATGTTTCTTTTTGATCTCCCTCTTCATCTCGACCCTTTCGATGTCGTTCCGATAATCCTTTATCTTCTCGTCATTCTGGCTGGCCAATATCGCTTTCTCGAAATAGAAAACGGCCTTGTCATAATTCTGCCGCAGCTCTTCCGACAATGCATATCGTCCATAGACCCAGGATTTATCGATGGTGCGGATCCGCAGACATCTTTCCAGGTGCTGCGTCAGTTCGTCGAATCGCTCCATATCCATATACAGGGCCGCAATATGGAAATAGGAGTGCGGATACATAGGGTCGCACTTGATGGCCGTGATAAAATGGTTCTCCGCCTTCGAATAATCATCGAACTGCGTCTTATAAAGCCATCCCAGCGAATTGTGCGCAGGCGCACTATCGGGCTCTTCGTATAAGATGCTCTCGTATTTCTTAAAAGCCTCGGCGTAATTGTTATTCTTGATGTCGGCTTCGGCCTCCAGGTACAGCTCTTCGGAATTTGTGTTCATATTATTACGGTATTAGCTTGTGCATATTACCATCCCAGCAACCACGCAAATATCAACGGGGCAACGATGGTAGCATCGCTTTCAACGATAAATTTCGGCGTATTGATATCCAGCTTCCCCCAGGTGATCTTTTCATTGGGCACCGCCCCCGAATAAGACCCATAAGAGGTCGTCGAATCGGATATCTGGCAAAAGTAGCTCCAGAAAGGTACATCATGCCATTCCAGGTCCTGGTACATCATGGGCACCACGCAAATGGGGAAGTCGCCCGCGATGCCGCCGCCTATCTGGAAGAACCCTACGCCCTTGCCTTCGGAGTTCTTACGATACCAGTCCGCCAGCCACACCATATATTCGATACCGCTGCGCACGGTGCCGGCCTTCAGCTCGCCTTTAATGACATAGCTCGCGAAAATATTACCCGTGGTGCTGTCTTCCCAGCCCGGCACTACAATGGGAATATTCTTCTTCGCGGCCGCTACGATCCAGCTGTCCTTGGGGTCTATCTCGTAATATTGTTCCAGCTCTCCGCTGAGTACTACTTTATAAAGGAATTCATGGGGAAAATAACGCTCGCCCTTCGCCTCCGCCTCCTTCCACTGCTTTACCAGGTGTTTTTGGAGCCGGCGAAAAGCCTCTTCCTCGGGTATGCAGGTATCCGTCACCCGGTTATAATGGTCCTCCAACAGGTTCCACTCGTCCTGGGGAGTGAGATCCCGATAATTGGGCACTCGTTTATAATGGCTATGGGCCACCAGGTTCATCACATCCTCTTCCAAATTGGCTCCTGTACAGCTGATTATCTGAACCTTATCCTGCCGGATCATCTCTGCAAAAGAAATGCCCAGCTCCGCCGTGCTCATGGCGCCGGCCAGCGTTACCATCATCTTACCCCCCTCCAGCAAATGCGTTTCATACCCTTTGGCGGCATCCATCAATGCCGCTGCGTTGAAGTGCCGGTAATGATGCTGAATGAATTGTGAGATCGGACCTTTGTTCATGATAGAGTTTTTATGGAAAGGGGGCAAAGTTACCGTTTTTTTACCACTTATTCCCGACAACAAACTATCAATCCGGGAGCGGATAATGTGCATAGAAATTACTCCGGCTAGACATTATTCTATGCTGGAATCTATAAGAAGTTATACTTTACATGCTTAAAGAATAAGGTTTAGGGTAACAGGCCCTGATAAGAGTAGCCAAACCCTCCTGGAATGTGGAGGAAGAGAAGCCTTAGCCAACATTAGCATGTTGAGTTAAAAATAACATTACAAACCGCCTTATTCCTAAGGCGGTTTATATATTGTCTTCCGCAGCCTCCATCATCGACGCATAAATAGCGTAGTTCTCCTCATCAAAACAAATAAACACCACCTTCATCAGTGATGCAGTCTCCGTCAAAAGCGCTCGTAGGGTAGTAAGGGCGATATGCGCGGCCTTCTCTTTGGGGAATCTGTAAATCCCCGTACTGATATTGGGAAAGGCGATGGTTTGAACATCATTTTCCACGGCCAGCCTGAAACTATTCCGGTAGGCATCAGCCAATAGTTTCTCTTCTCCACTCCCGCCGCCATTCCATACGGGCCCCACCGTATGAATGACATACTTGCAGGGAAGCCTGCCTCCCGTGGTGATCACGGCTTCACCCACCTTGCATCCGCCCTGCCGCTGTCTTATCTTCATGCACTCCTCCAGGATCGCCGGTCCACCCGCACGATGGATCGCCCCATCTACGCCACCGCCTCCCAACAAGGAACTGTTGGCCGCATTGACGATGACATCTACTTCGAGCTTCGTAATGTCTCCTTTTAACAGTTGGATGTTTTTCACCATACTCCTAAAATAACAAAAAGCCGGTCACAGACCGGCCCTTTGTCCAACTAAAAATCAAACGATAAAGTTCTTTCTCGGCTCCTTATCCAGTACGATGCTTACTGAACGTTCTTCCTCGTCTTGGAATACACATCCCAGGAATCGACCCCATTGCTCCGCAGCACGATCTTCTTATCCGCATCTTCCAGCGTCACATAGTAGGTTGTCTGATCATCCGATGCCATTTCGAAAAGCTCGGAGATCCAAAAGCCGGTATATTCTTTTTTCAAATCGGTAAGCAGGCTGATAGGCAATTGGTCCGATACGATGTTACGAACGACAGCCGTCAGCTTGCCATCATTGTCGTAGTAAGCAAAAAGCACCTGATCGTTCAACGTGAACTCCACCTTCACATAATTCGATTTCTGCTCCCACTTGATATTTTTGGCGTTGACAAATTCCGTATGGAAAGATTTTACGACAGATTGGTTGATGTCTTTTTCATCATTGTTCGCAGCGAATACGCTGAGACCCATCATAAGCACGGTAGCGATGGATAAAATAGTCTTTTTCATGTTCTTTGTTTATAAATTCTTTAAAGTTTTGTTTCGATTGTGTTCTATATATAAGACGCAAGGTTTTTCCCGATGTTGCAGCTGTTTCAAAATTTTTTTTCAGCCTATCCTTTCTCGTTATGCATCATTATTAAAGAGCTCTATCACTATGACGATGCAAAGCTATTTTATGTTACACCTCCCCGCAATACAATCTACACCAGCGGATACCTTATATAAAGCAATTGTAAACACACACGCGGAAAAGTTTTTACAGGCAGCCTGAAACCCTTTACAGACAAGGTTTAGCGCCGAATTCTTAAAGAAATTATAAAATGCGCGTACGTCTTGTTAAAATATGTGCGGGGGATTGGTCTCGCATAAAAAAATAGCCCAATCCCCGCAACCGCTTATGTCTGAGGCCTTCGGACGAACCACTTTCAGCGGCTCCTGGACAGGTCCACCAGCCGTAGCAAAACGCCCATCCGGCAAGTATCAACCTCTGCTCCCTCCGAAAAAATCTGTACCTTGTCATCGTGAATTATCTGGCACATGCATACCTCTCCTTCGGCGTACCCGACATCGCCGTAGGCAATCTGATCAGTGATTTTGTAAAAGGGAAAAAAAAGCTGGACTACCCGGAAACCATTCAACATGGCATCACCCTCCACCGGGCCATCGATACCTTCACCGACACACATCCTATAACCCAAAAGGCCAAACTCTTCTTCAGACCTAACTATGGTCTCTACTCAGGCGCCATCGTCGACATTCTATATGACCACTACCTGGCCAACGACCCCGACCAGTTCCCCAGCCCCGGGAGCCTGGGAACATTTGCCCTACAAACTTATCAGCAGCTGGGCGGCCGCGAACCCCTCTTCCCGGAAAGGTTTGCCCGCCTCTTCCCCTACATGCGCTCCCAGAACTGGTTGTATAATTACAGGCATAAGGAGGGCATTTACAACAGCCTGCACGGTCTTGCCCGCCGCGCTACCCACATGCCTGACCCCGACGCGGCATTCCAAACTTTCAATACCCGGTATGAACAATTACAGGACTGCTATCGACGTTTCTTCCCCGAGCTGAAAGAATTTGCCTTTAACGAGCTGCAACGGCTTTCCCCTTCCTAAAATCCAATGTCTTTTCCCGGCTTTTACTGTTCATTTCTCAATAATTGAATAATTTTGTCATACGTAACACTCAATAACTTATATATGGCCCTCCGGAATGTTGTCCTGGCAATTGCCCTGCTGCTGAGCCTGCACGAGGCCCAAGCCCAGTCCAAACCCTCTTCCATGGATAAATCTCCCATGGATATGGCTTATTACCCAACGGATTATCCCGTCCTCAAGATCCAGGACAAAGCCTCCGGCCCCCTTATTGCCCGGGTGATTTATAGCCGTCCCCAGAAGAACGGCAGAAAACTGTTTGGCGAGCTGGTGGAATACGGCAAGGTATGGCGGCTGGGCGCCAACGAGGCCACGGAGATCGAATTCTTCCAGGACGTGAAGATCGATAACAAAAAAGTAAAAAAAGGACGCTATACCATGTACGCCCTGGTCGACACCGACAAATGGATCATCATCCTCAACAAAGAGACGGACACCTGGGGCGCCTTCCGCTATGACTCCACCAGGGATGTGCTGCGCACCACCGTCCCCGTAGAAAAACAATCCGACATAACGGAAGCATTTTCCATGGAATTTGAAAAGGCCGGCAAAGGCACGCGCCTCGTCATCGACTGGGATGAAGTGCAGGTAAAACTCCCCATTACCTGGTAATATGTGCGGCATTGCTGGCATCCTGTCCCGAGACCCGGCTAATATCAGCCGGCAGCGTTTGAAAGAAATGACAAACGCTATCGCTCATCGCGGTCCGGACGGCGAAGATGCCTGGATCAACCCCTCCGGTCAGGTAGGCCTGGGCCACCGCAGACTGGCCATTATCGACCTTAGCCGCACCGCCGCGCAACCCATGCATTACCTGGATCGTTATACCATCCTCCACAACGGAGAGATCTATAACTATCTCGAATTGAAAAGCATCCTTCAGTCCAAAGGATACAGCTTTTCCACGGCCTCCGACACAGAAGTAATTTTGGCCGCCTATGACCATTACGGCCCCGAATGCCTGCAATACTTCGACGGCATGTTTGCCTTCGCCATCTGGGACGAACAGGAAAAAAAATTGTTTGCCGCCAGGGACCGCTTTGGCGAAAAACCGCTCTTCTTCTACAAAGACGCTACCCAATTTCTTTTTGCCAGCGAGATGAAAGCCCTCTGGGCCGCGAGTATAAAAAAGGAAAGCAACAGAAAGCTCATATTCAATTTCATCACCATCGGCTATACCCAAAATCCCGCCAATGGGTTCGAGACTTTTTACAACGGCATCTCCAAGCTGCCCGCCAGAAGCTATCTCGTGTACAATGCGGATACAGGAGAGCTTACCACCGCCTTGTACTGGGACATCAAGATCGGGGATACGTATTCCCCCGGCGAAGAGGCCGCCATTCAACAATTCACCGGTCTTTTATCCGCCAGCGTACACCGCCGGATGAGAAGCGACGTACCCTTTGGCGCCAGCCTCAGCGGAGGCCTGGACAGCTCTTCCGTGGTGGCGACCCTGCTGGCCAACTCGAAGTCTTCGACCAAACAAAAAGGCTCCGCCCGTCAGCTCCAGACCTTTTCAGCCGTCTTCCCGGGGTTCGAAAAGGACGAGTCCGCCTTTATCCGGCTGGCCAGCAATTATTTTAAGGTCGACAATCACACGACGGAACCCCGCTCCATCGATCTTATCCGCGATTGGGAAAAGCTTGTCTGGCACCAGGAAGAGCCCTTCCTCTCCTCCAGCATCTATGCCCAGTACAAGGTCTTTGGACTGGCCGCGCGTCATTCGATAAAGGTCCTGCTGGATGGACAGGGCGCCGACGAGCTGCTGGCAGGCTATCACAAATACTATCACTGGTATTGGCAGGAGCTGTACCGCACCGATAAAAAAGCCTTCGTGCTGGAGCTGGAAGCCGCCCGGGAGTCGGGGGTGGACGACCGCTGGACCTGGCGCAATCGACTTGCAGCCAATATGCCTGTCTACGCAGGCATATTTTTAAAAAAGAAAAGGACCGCCGGCCAGCGCCATAGCAAAGACCTCTCCCGCGACTTCGTGGACCAGTTCGGCGTCTCCTACTACGATATCCCCCATTTCGACAAGCTCAGCGGTGTGCTGTATTATAATACATTCATGAATGGGATGGAAGAGCTGCTACGCTATGCGGACAGGAACTCCATGGCCCATGGAGTAGAAGTGCGCCTCCCTTTCCTCAACCACGAGCTGGTAGAATTCCTCTTTTCCCTTCCTTCCCATTTCAAGATCCGGGAGGGCTGGACAAAATGGCTGCTGCGCACCAGCATGGAGAACTTTCTACCCGAAGAGATCGTATGGCGCAAGGACAAGACGGGTTACGAACCGCCACAGCGATCCTGGATGCAGGACCCTGTACTACAGGAATATATCCATGAGGCGCGCCGCAGGCTGGTCAAAGCCGATATCCTCCGTCCCGCCGTCCTCCATAAAAAAATACAGCCGCATGATGCACATGCGGCTGAAAACAACGATTGGCGATACCTGGTCACGGCAGCCAGCCTGACCATATAATTGAATTGACAGTGACTTAAGGAGCTTTCTTATATTTCTCTACCACCTGCAGGTTCCCGTCCGCATTCGACTTGATGGTGATCCAGTTCTCATTATCTTCCAGCTTGATGTAATATTCCACCGTACTTTCGGAAGTCATCTCCGTAACGCCGAATACTTTTTTATCGGCGTATTTCTTTTGCAGACGGCAAAGTATGTTGATGGGCAGATTCTTCTCCGTATAATAACGCAGGCTGCTGATGAAATTCCCATCCTTGTCATAATCTATCTTGGTGAGGATCCCATTCTCTTTGAAGTTCACCGTATATCTGTCGGCGGACTCCAGCCATCTCACCTGCTCGGCGTCGGGGAATGTCTGTTTGAAAGAGCTCAGCATCTTTTCGCTGATAGTAAGATCGGGATTCGTGAAACCCTTGTTGGCAAAGGCTCCTGCGCTGAGCGTAAAGCAGCAGGCGAGTGCGAAAAGGGTCCTTTGGATTGATACACGCGGTGTCATAAATGTTATTTTTAAAAAGTTGTTTGTAACAGTAACATCAGTAACGCAAATCTATATTGCTTATGCGCCCATGTCAAGCGAAACTTTACTACTGGTAGAATGCATTCTCCGAACGTTTGGTTGCTCGAAGCCGATCTGGCCTACCCAACGCCGTAAAAAAAGATTCGAAACCCCCAAAACTTTGCTCGAAGTGGTAATACGTTCATGTTGCTCTTATAGGGTTAAGCTTTTGTTAAACCGGATTAGTGGTTTTCGGTATCTTTGCAAATCCATACAAAGAGCCTCAGAAGGCTCATAAAATACTATCATGAAGCTTTCCACAAAACTCATTCACGCGGGCATCGAACCCGATCCTACGACAGGCGCCATCATGACCCCCATCTACCAGACGTCTACATACGTACAATCCGCGCCCGGCCAGCATAAGGGCTATGAATACGCCCGCTCGCAGAACCCCACCCGTCAGGTGCTGGAATCAGCCATGGCCCATATAGAGAATGGAAAGCACGGGCTTTGCTTTGGCAGCGGCGTAGCCGCCACCGATGCCGTGCTGCGTCTTCTCAACCCCGGCGATGAGGTCATCGCCGCCAACGACATGTATGGAGGCACCTACCGGCTCTTCACAAAAGTATTCGAGCGGGCAGGCATCAAATTCCATTTCGTCAACATGCAGGACACCGCCAACGTCAAGCCCTATATCAACGCACAGACAAAGCTCATCTGGGCGGAGACACCCACCAACCCCCTGATGAACATCGTCGACATCGCCGCGCTGGCGGCTCTGGCCCGTGCGCATAAAATATTGTTGTGTGTTGACAATACATTTGCATCGCCTTACCTCCAAAACCCGCTCGACCTGGGCGCCGACATCGTTCTGCATTCCGCCACGAAATACCTCGGCGGGCACAGCGACGTGATCCACGGCTGTCTGGTGATGAACGACACCACGCTGCGCGACCAGCTATATTTCATACAAAAAAGCTGTGGCGCCGTTCCCGGTCCGCAGGATTGTTTCCTCGTATTAAGAGGACTGAAGACCCTCCATGTACGTATGGACAGACATTGCTCCAACGGGGAAAAGATCGCCCATTTCCTCCGCAACCATCCCAGGGTCGGCAAGGTATACTGGTGCGGCTTCGAGGACCATCCCGGTTATGCCGTCGCTAAAAAGCAAATGCGCGGGTTTGGCGGCATGATGAGCTTTACGTTGAAGGACGACAGCCTCGACACCGCCATTCGTGTGCTGTCTTCCACGAAAGTCTTTGCGCTCGCGGAAAGCCTGGGTGGCGTGGAATCCCTGATCAATCACCCCGCCAGCATGACACATGCCTCGATCCCCCGGGAAGAAAGAATAAAAAATGGACTAAGCGATTCGCTCATACGTCTCAGCGTTGGCATCGAAGATGCAGACGACCTGATCGACGATCTGCGTCAGGCCATAGGGTAGCACAAATCATGACAAAAAAAGATCTTCGCGCATTCCTGGACAGGAAAGTGGATGAATACAACCGACCGGCATTTATCCCCGCCGATCCGATCAGCATTCCGCATGCCTTCCACAAACCGCAGGACATCGAAATTGCCGGCCTTTTCGCCGCCATCTTTTCCTGGGGCAATCGCACGACCATTATCAATAAGACAAAAGAATTGATGCGGCTGATGGACAACGCCCCCCACCAGTTCATCCTGCAGCACGAGGACAAGGACAGAGCACGTCTCCTGACCTTCAAACACCGCACCTTCAACGCCACCGACCTGCTGTACTTTATAGAATTCTTCCGCTGGCATTATACGCATCACGACTCCCTGGAGGACGCATTCCTGCGCTCGGACGATCACCTCTCGGGATTCTATCGTTATTTCTTCCAGCTTGACCGGTCGAACCTGGCCGGCAAAGACTTGTCTGGCCCCACCGGCGACGATCTTCCTTCCGCTCCCCCCCGCACCTACAAACACATCGCCTCCCCCGAAAAGAACTCGTCCTGCAAACGGCTGAATATGTTCCTCCGTTGGATGGTCCGTCACGACCACCGCGGCGTAGACTTTGGCCTCTGGAAAAGGATCGCTCCCAGCCAGCTCGTCTGTCCGCTGGATGTACACGTGGCCCGGGTAGCCCGCCGGTTCAACCTCATGGTCCGCACCCAAACAGATTGGCAGTCGGCCTTGGAGTTGACAGATTATTTGATTACTTTGGACCCCGACGATCCCGTGAAATACGATTTTGCCTTATTCGGACTAGGCGTAATGGAAAAATTCTGACCTGTTGCCACACCTGCTACGTTAAATTTTTTACTATGAAATTCCCCTTTGTCACATTGGTAGCAGTGACGCTTGTCCTATTCTGTCAACCGGCCTCCGCACAGCTAACCCCTCAGCAACAAAAGAACCTCGCCGCCTTCACCCGGCTATACGGATACGTACGGTATTTCCACCCCTCCGACGAAGCGGCGGAGCTGGATTGGGACAATTTCGCCATCTATGGCGCCAAAAGGGTGATCGTTGCCAACGACGACCAGGAGCTGATCAGCGCCTTACAGGAACTCTTCCATCCTTTTGCGCCCACCGTCGTCATATACCCCGCGACAGCAAAAGATACTTTTTCCCTCGCCACCATCACACCCCCGCATAAGGATGGCTATATGCCCATCGCCTGGCAGCACTATGGCGTGGAGCTTGCTCCCCAGGGATTGTATAAAAGCATTCGGGTGAACAGGCCGGTGGCTGAACGTCCCGTTAGCCAGTCATTTGCCCCCATCGTACAAACTTTCCCCGCCGATAAGATAAAAGGAAAGGACTTCCGGCTCAGCGGATGGATGAAGGTGGACTCGACCAGCGGCGGCGCCGGCTACCTGATGATGCGGCTCCAAAAGAAAGGCAAAGTAGTCTTCTTCTATAGCATGGGCGATCATCCCGCCACCTCCGGCAGCTGGAAAGAATATAGCATCACAGGCACGGCCAATAAGGATGCCGACACCGCCATGATCGGCGCCATGCTGGGCGGGAAAGGCGCTTTATGGATCGATGGCCTGCGGCTGGCCGTAAAGGATGGCGACGACTGGAAGAACATATCCCTGAACAACGGCGGCTTCGAAGACAAAGAAACCTATCCCTGGAGCTACAACCCCTCTCTGCCAGGCTTCCGCTTTGCCACGGTCAGCAAGGACGTCTATGAAGGGGAAAAGGCCATGTATATTACCAGCTTCAACGACCGCACCCGAAGAAGCAAGACTGTCGCCCGGCCCCTGTTCGACCATTACCCCAATCCCGGAGAATACATACAACGACCGCTGGCCTCCGGCATCGACTGCATCGTCCCCATCGCGCTCTATGGCACAAAAGAACAGACATTCCCCCAGGGCGACTCCGCTGCGCTCAGCCGGCTGGATAACGCCATACATGGCGCCGTCTCGGGAGGCAACAATGGCGATAAGCTCCTCGTCCGATTAGGCGACATCGTCATCAGCTGGAACATCCTGCGCCATTTCTTTTCCTACTGGGAAGACGCTTCCGCGACGCCGGACGAGCTGCTGGACAAGGCGCTGACAAATGCTGTAAAGGACAAGAACCGCTACGACTTCATCACCACCCTGCAATGGATGACAGCCCCTCTGAATGACGGACATATCTATGTTTATATGGATGGCGATACCACCGGCCGCGTATACGCGCCCCTCGTCTTTGCCAAAGCCGAAGACCGCGTGGTCATAGACAGGGTGCTGGACAGTACGTTGGCACTGTCACCCGGAGATGTGGTCACCACCATCAACAACACACCGGCGGATCGATACATGGCCTACCTCGACAGCAAGGAATCCGGTTCCCCACAGCTAAAAGTATTTCGCGATCTGGCCAGCCTCACGATAGGACCCCGCGACAGTCTCACGCTCGGCGTCCGCAGAGCGGACGGCCTGCACACCGTCCATGTACCGCGAACCCTCGACTGGCAGGCCTGGGAAAAAGGTCATTTGAAACCTCCCTCCGGATGGATAAAGCCCCATGTGTTCTACATCGACCTCGACAGGGATCCCATGGACTCCATCCGCGTCTGGATGCCGCAGCTGGAGCAGGCAAGAGCCATCATTTGCGATCTGCGGGGCTACCCCAAAGGGAACCACGAGCTGATCGCCCATTTCCTCACGGAGCCGGAAAATACAAAATGGATGTTCGTACCACAGGTCACCTACCCCGACTTTCAAAAGGTCACATATAATGAGCTGGGTTGGAATATGCGTCCCATCAACCCGCACCTGAATGGAAAGATCTTTTTTCTCATCGACGGCAGCGCCATCAGCTATGCCGACAGCTATATGGGATATATAAAGGACTTTCACCTCGCCACCATCGTGGGACAACCCACGGCAGGGACCAATGGCGATATCAATCGGCTGTATCTTCCCGGCGGCTACCATATCCATTTTTCAGGAATGCTGGTAAAGGACCACCACGGCGGCAAACATCACCTCATTGGCGCGGTGCCCGATGTTCCCGTCGAAAGGACCATCAAAGGCATCCGGGAAGGCAGGGATGAAATATTGGACAAGGCGCTGGAGCTGGCGACAAAAGGGCGATAATGGACCTGCTCCCTGCGGCTTCTTAAATAATACTCGATGGACACGACACAGGAACTGATACAGGAGCTCGATCACATCCGCCCCTGGGGGCTCGCGACAAAGCTGACACAGGAGCAGGTCGAAACCCTGCTGGCGGAAAAGCTCAACGTCCTGATCCGGGACGACTTCAACGGACTGGTACAGCTGCTCTATCGCATCGACGTGGAAGAGCCACGCCTGCGCTATTTGTTACAGCAGCACAAAGGAGAGAATGCCGGAAGGATCATTGCCCGGCTGATCATCGACAGGCTGTTGAAAAAGATCGAGACCCGCCGGCAGTATTCCGCGAAAAAGAATGATATTCCCGATGAAGAGAGATGGTGATCAATACATCAGTTCCTTTACTTTCTCCTTGTCCTCTTTTTCTTTTTTCAGATCGAACATGGTCCCGAAGACCCTGTCCCAGATGGTGCTGCTGACGCCAAAACCCTTGTTCTCATCCTTATAGTGATGGAGGTGATGGTTGCGCCACAGCGGCTTCATCCATTTGAAAGGAGGGTTCCAGGCATGGATGGCATAATGCATGCTGCCATAGAGAAGATAGCCCAGCATAAAGCCGGGGAAGAACATAAATACATTGTTGCCCATAAAGAGATACTGCAGGCCGAAGATCGCCGACGCGATGATCAGGCTGGGTACGGGCGGCATGAACAGACGCTCTTTGTCGCGGGGGAAATGATGGTGGTTGCCATGCATGACATAGACGATTTTTTTCGCCCGCTCGCTCTCCGCGATCATATGAAAGGCCCAGCGATGCATGATATATTCGAAAAAGGTCCAGAAGAACATGCCCGCCAGAAAGATCAGCGCGATCCGCTGCGGAGAATGCTCTAAAGTATCCCAGCTGTAGTACAGGAAATAGCTGATAATGGGAATATACATACCCCAGATGACCAGGGGATGTGTCTTGGTTAACATTTCCAGGTATTGGTTCCTGAATAATTGTGCCTGCCCTTTATTGTGGATCTTTTCGAATTTCATGGTTCGCCTGTTATAAGGTGTAAAGGTACGAAGATCAATCGAATCAGCGACGCGTGCCGTCGGTGGTACCCCGGGTCCGGCCGTTAAAATGCCGCGGAGGGTGCATATGAGAGCTTGAATCGGGTAAGATCGGGTCTGGAGTTGCGCTTGCGCCCCAGCTCATACTGGTAAATGATCTCTCCCACCTCCTTGAAAAAAGGATACCCCACCTCCTCATATTCATATTTATCGTCATTTAATATCCCGTCCCTGTTAACATAGATGGTCCCGCTGAGCATGAAGTCTATATTATTCTTAAAATCAACGATATAGGCGTCATCCGTCAGGAACCCGTACGACCATCCGGGCTTATTGAAGCTGTGGATATACGAAGGTATCCGGCCCCGGCCTGCCTTGAAGAAAAAGAACTTCGTATAGCTGTCGAAGTATTCGGTGGTATCATACCTGGGATGGGTCTCCTGAGAAGGATACTGCGACATATAGCGATACAAAAACGCATAGTCGTCCGCCGTCAGATGGAATCGCCGCGATGGCGCCGCGAGATCCGGAAAAAGCGCCGTCTGTAACATCGATGCCAGGTCCCCCAGGGGAATATTATTATGCCGGGTAAAATCCATGGGCGTATTGATCAATGAATCGTGTGCATCCCAGTGCCCCTTGCCGATAAACACCTGTTTGCTGAAGTCGAACTGTACCGTACTTGCCGCTGCCGGTTGCGTATAGACGACCTCTCCAACCCTGCTAAGAAATCGTACCTGGTTGGTATGTCTGTTCTCGTCTTCCGACAGGGGCATAAAGCGCCTCGGTATACGGACATCCTTATAACCCATTTCCCACAGCCGTTTATGGATATAACCCTGGCCCAAAAATTCATACAGCCTGTTGTAGGCGTCGTTGTCGCTGATCAGGAATATTCGCTTTACATACTGCGCGATAGAAGGCAATCCATTAGCGGACGTACTGTCTGTATGCACTGTCTGTTGACCGCTGTAAGAGCTGTCCGTAAGCATAGGACTGTACTTGTCGACCCCATAACGTTCCAGCTCATGCACCTTTTCCAATGCCAGCAGCGCGATAGGCAATTTCACCGTACTGGCCGGGTTGAAATATTGCTGCGGATCGTAGCGGTAAGGATAGCTGACGAATTTCCTCGATCCCGGCTTCTGGTCGATCCTGGTATAAATGATCTGCACCCGGAACGAGTCGGGATTGTCCAATACATGCAGCAGCTGCGGCGAAGCATGTTCCCGCAACAGCTTTTCCAGAAAAGGGTCCGTTCCTGTCTGCTGCGCAAAAGCCGCTGTTACCAACAGGGCAAAACCCATGACGAATAGTAAATTCTTATTCATAAACGCCTAAATCTACCAAATTTTTGCACAGCCTCGCTATTCCATTACCTTTGGCATCCTTGAAAATCGCATCGATATGAAGCTGGTAAGCTATATAAAAGAGCAGCACGAACAGCTGGCCGTCCTGGTCGAAAATATGATCTATGACGTGGAGCTGATACATCCCGATATTCCCAACACTATCAGCATGTGCCTGAATTATTGGGAGGATATCTTCCCCATCCTGCAGGCGGGCGAGCTGGCGATACAGGACGGCACCATCGGCACGCGTAAAGCCGTACCCCTGGACAGCGTGGAGCTGATGGCGCCCGTGCCTTTTCCCCCCTCATGCCGGGATGGCTATGCGTTCCGTCAGCATGTGGCCGCCGCGCGGCGGAACAGGAATGCACCCATGATCCCCGAGTTCGACCAGTATCCCATCTTTTATTTTACCAACCATCATAGTATCCAGGGCCCCGGCGACATCCGTTGTATGCCCGATCATCTGGAAAAGCTGGACTTCGAGCTGGAAGTGGCTATCGTGATCGGACGCCCCGGCCGGAATATCCTTGCGGAAGAGGCTGATGAATACATTGCGGGACTGATGATCATGAATGACATGAGCGCGCGCCGGCTTCAGATGGAAGAAATGCTGCTGAACCTGGGACCCGCCAAAGGCAAGGACTTTTCCACGGTGGTAGGTCCCTGTCTCGTGACCCTGGATGAGCTCCAACCCTTCGAGGTCCCTTGTAAGGAGGGCCACACAGGTAAGAGCTGGAATCTCCGTATGCAGTGCCGGGTCAACGACATACAGGTCAGTGACGGCAACCTTGCCGATATGGATTGGACCTTTGCCGAGATCATCGAACGCGCCTCCTATGGCGTGGACCTTTATCCGGGGGATATCATCGGCAGCGGCACGGTAGGCACCGGCTGTTTCCTGGAATTGAACGGCACCGGCAAGCTCAACGATCCCGGTTACACCGAACAATGGCTGAAGGAAGGGGATACGATCGAATTGGAAGTAGATGGGCTGGGTATCCTGAGCAATACCATCGTACGGGAAGATAGCGACTTCTCCCTGCTGGCGAAAAAGAAAAATCTTTCTAAATGACCCTCGATCTGGCAACGCTGACACCCGTGCTGCGGCAGAACTACCTGCAATATGCTATTGCGCCCCGTCCTGTTTGTTTTGCCAGCACCATCGACAACGCAGGGAAGGTGAACCTGAGCCCGTTCAGCTTTTTCAATATGTTCTCTTCCACGCCTCCGATACTCATCTTTTCGCCCGCGCGGAGGGTACGGGATAATACCACCAAACACACCCTGCACAACGTCCTGGAAGTCCCCGAGGTGGTGATCAATATCGTCGACTATGACATGGTGCAGCAGACCAGTCTGGCCAGCTGCGAATATCCCAAAGAGGTAAATGAATTTGTCAAGGCCGGGTTTACGGAGGCTCCGGCCCAACGGGTGAGGCCCCCGCGGGTACGGGAGAGCAAGATCAGCATCGAATGCAAGGTCCTCGAGGTAAAGCCGCTGGGACAAGAGGGCGGCGCCGGCAACCTGGTCATTTGCGAGGCCCTTTGTATGCACATCGACGAATCCATCCTGGATGAGAAGCAAATGATCGACCAGCGCAAGATCCATCATATCGCCCGGCTGGGTGGGGACTGGTATTGCAAGGTGGACGAGCACAACCTTTTCCAGGTGGAGAAGCCCAATACTCAGTTGGGCATCGGCATCGACGCCCTGCCTGCGCCTATCCGTAACAGCCCCATCCTCAGCGGCAACGACCTGGGACAGCTGGCCAATGTGCATGAGCTGCCCGTGATAGACCCCGCCTATGAGGACGACAGGCTGAAGAATATCTTCCAGTACTATTCCGTCAGCCCCGAAGAGATGGAAAAAGAGCTGCATGTCTACGCCAAACAGCTTTTGAAAGAAGGCAAGGTGGCCGCCGCCTGGCAGGTTTTACTGGCCCTCAATTAGGCTGGTTTTACCTACCTTTGCCGGAATTTTGGAATATGAGCACCATCAATTTGTCAGAGCAGGAGACCATCCGCAGGGAAAAGCTGGATGAGCTGAAGAAATTGGGCATCGACGCCTATCCCGCCCCTTTGTACCCCGTCAATACCAGTGCGGCCTATATAAAGGCGCATTACCAGGGTGAGGCCAATGCCGCCGACTTGTCTGCCGGATCCGGGTCTCCGTTGAAAGTACCCTCCTCCGGACAGACCGCTAATGATGGCCCTTCGGGCAAGACGGCTGTGCCGTCTTTTGGGGATGTCTGTGTAGCCGGTCGCCTCATGAGCCGCCGGGACATGGGTAAGGCTTCCTTTGCTTCTCTGCAGGACAGCTCCGGGCGTATACAGCTCTATATCAAACGGGACGAGATCTGCCCCGGCGAAGATAAAACGCTCTACGACAAGGTGTGGAAGCACCTGCTCGACCTCGGTGACATCGTCGGCGTCAAAGGTTATGTGTTCACCACCAAAACAGGCGAGATCTCCATTCATGCCAAGGAATTCGTGCTCCTGACCAAGTCGTTGAAACCCCTGCCTGTCGTCAAGGAAGTGGAAGGGGCCACCTTCGATGCCGTCACCGATCCTGAGTTCCGCTATCGTCAACGCTATGCCGATCTGGTGATCAATCCCCAGGTAAAGGACACCTTTATCCGGCGCAGCAAGATGATCAATGCCATCCGGGACTTCCTGAACGATCGGGGAGCGCTGGAAGTGGATACGCCCGTACTCCAGGCTATTCCCGGCGGAGCGGCCGCACGGCCTTTTATCACGCATCACAATGCGCTGGATATACCTTTTTACCTCCGTATAGCCAACGAGCTCTATCTGAAACGTCTCATCGTGGGCGGATTCGACTGGGTGTATGAGTTCAGCCGTAATTTCCGGAATGAGGGGATGGACCGGACGCATAATCCCGAGTTCACGGTGTTGGAATTCTACACGGCCTACAAAGACTATCTCTGGATGATGGATACCACGGAGCAGCTATTGGAGACCGCGGCGCTCGCCACCAATGGCAGCAGTGTCGTTACCGTGGATGGAAAGGAGATAGACTTCAAGGCTCCCTATAAAAGGATCAGCATGTATGATGCCATCAAGGAATATACGGGTATCGATATCAGCGGGATGAACGAAGCGCAGTTGCGCGATGTCTGTCATCAGCTGCGTATCCCGGTGGACAATACGATGGGCAAGGGCAAGCTCATAGACGAAATTTTCAGCGAAAAGTGCGAGGATCATTTTATACAACCTACGTTTATCACCGACTATCCCGTGGAGATGAGTCCCCTGACGAAAATGCACCGCAGCAAGCCGGGCCTCGTGGAAAGGTTCGAGCTGATCGCCAATGGAAAGGAGATCGCCAATGCATACAGCGAGCTGAATGATCCTATCGACCAGCGAGAACGTTTCGAAGCACAGCTGCAGCTGATGGAGCGGGGTGATGACGAGGCGATGTTCATCGACCACGATTTTCTACGTGCCCTCGAATACGGCATGCCTCCCACCGCCGGTATTGGGTTCGGGATCGATCGGATCGCGATGCTCTTTACGGGGCAGAATAGTATACAGGATGTGCTGTTGTTCCCGCAGATGCGACCTGAAAAGACGGGGGAGCAGGAGAGTGAGGGATAAATAGCTCCGCATTTTTTCTTTTGGGCGTGCCCCTTCGGGTCGGGCTTTTCGTTGCAAGTCCTCGTC
Source organism: Puia sp. (assembly GCA_035545935.1). Lineage (GTDB taxonomy): Bacteria > Bacteroidota > Bacteroidia > Chitinophagales > Chitinophagaceae > Puia. The sequence goes on from DASZXP010000171.1 coordinate 26,398, forward strand.
CTGCGGCCTCCGGGCTTTTCTCTGCAATCCCTCACGCGCCATGGCAACGTCGTTTATCCACTTCTCCTTCTGTGTTGCTTACCTCATTTATTGCCGGGCAGCCCAAACCGCTCCGCCGCTGTATTTTGGGTACCGCTGAACGGAAGTTCTGTTCTGAGCGGTGGCTGTAGCAGCATTAGTGCCTGAATGTACAGGCCCAAAATAAGGCGTCTCCACGGATGGGCTGACCCTGACAGCGTTCCCAGGCGCGGGGTAGTGGAGGTCCGGTATTTTGTGAATAGATGGAAGAATTTGACGGCGTTTGTGTCAGTCGCAACGCGTTCGAGTGATAAGCCCATGGTGTAGCCTAATGCCCCGCTGCTGTATTTGCCCGGGCTGGTCGTTGCGGTGTCAGGTTCTTGCAAGCTCTCAAGTTCGTCTAGTTGTACATTGCGTTCGTCCAAATAATGCAGCGGAAACCCTTCCCGTGACTTGCAGACACTGCCCCCGGGATACTCCATAGACGTCTCATTCCCTTTCAAAAAGTATGGCTAAGTGGTTCAAAAAAATAAACCGCGTCTGAGTGCTGTGCACGCGGATTTATTTTTTCTTTAAAACCACTTATATGCTTTACTTTTTAATGATGAAAGGAAATGAATTGCACGTCACGCAAGTACATCCAAGGGATGAAGAGATATTCAGGCTGCTCTACGATGAAAAGATC
>DASZXP010000172.1:0-11239 GCA_035545935.1 Puia sp.
CCTTCTCCAGGTCTTCCTTTCGGAAGGAATGCTCCCGGTCGGTAAAATTACTCTCCAGGTCTTTCCCCGTATGCAGCATCCCCCCCTTGCCCAGCCAGCGCCTGAATAGTCCCATCGGCGTCAGCACCAGGAAAAAGATCAGGGTGAGCAATACGGTATTGCTGATCCAGCCCAGTACAAGCGAAAGCTTATTCCATACAAGATCGATCTTCTCGCTGAGCCAGGACGACAATATGCCCGCCAGCCCAATGACCAGCGACAATGTCAGAAAGATGCGGTGCTTAAAAACAAGATACAACACCAGGAACCCCACCGTGATCACCAGCACCGTTTCTTTGGGATTGCTTTTTGCAGCCATATGATTAGAAAAGAGAATAAATAAAAGGAGCCAGAGCCGTTGTGCTGCCCAGGACGATCAGCACCGTTATCAGGACGATAAAGATGATCAGCGGCATCAGCCACCATTTCTTTCTTTCTTTTAAAAAAAGCCACAGATCTTTTAAAAATTCCATATCCAGGTTTTTAGACGGTCGCCCCCTCGGGAAGGACCCGGTCTCCCTTGTAAATTACAAAATTATCCATCACCAGCATATCCATTTCCGTATGCATAAAACAGTGGATGGCGTCCTCCGGGCTGCATACGATGGGTTCATCCCGGACATTGAAGCTGGTATTGATCAAAAGCCCCTCCCCTGTCAGATCTTCGAAGGCCTTTAACAGCCGCCACAGTCGCGGGTTGCTGTCCTCCGTCACCGTCTGCACCCGGCAGGAAAGGTCCACATGGGTAATGGAAGGAAAAGAGCTCCGCACCACCTCCAGCTTTTCACGGATCCCCAGCTGTCTGTATCCCTCGGGCAGCGGCGCGCAAAAATTCGCCGCCAGGGTTCTCGTCAGCAGCATATAGGGCGATGGGATCTCCAGGTTGAAATAACGCCGCGCATTCTCCACCCTGCACACAGGCGCAAAAGGCCGGAAACCCTCCCTGTATTTGATGCTGAGATTCAATTTTCGTTGCATCTCCGGATCGGCCGCATCGGCCAGAATACTCCTGTTGCCCAACGCCCGCGGACCGAATTCCATTCTACCCTGGAACCATCCCACGATCTTCTTGTCCTTAAGACAACGGGCTACCTCGGACACCAATAATCCCGCATCCTCGTATTCCAGTGCCGCTATTTTCTTTCTCTGCAGGGCTTTCACAATATACTCATAGCTAAAGGCCGGTCCCAGATAAGCATGCTGCATTTCATCCCCACCCCCATACCTCCGTTCCCCGCCAAAATAAATATGATAAGCCGCCAGCGCAGCGCCCAATGCTCCACCGGCATCCCCCGCGGCAGGCTGTATGAAAATATTTCGGAACAATCCTGTATCCAGCAGCCGCCCATTGGCCACACAATTTAGCGCCACTCCCCCCGCCAGACACAGATCCTCCAGCCCTGTCGATCGTTTGGCGGTAGCCGCCAGCTTTACCACGATCTCTTCCGTCACTTTTTGAATGGCCAGCGCCATATTGCAATGACGAGGCTCCAACGCGCTCTCCGGCTCACGCCGCGGGAACCCAAAAAGCTTCTCCCATTTCTTGTCGTGCACCATCCTCAACCCGGAAATATAATTGAAGTATTCTTGATGCAGCACAAAAGACCCGTCCTCATACACCGTGATCAGCTTCTCCAGAATGGTTTGCTTCATCCGCAGGAACTCCTCCGACCCCGGGTCTCCATAGGGCGCCAGCCCCATCAGCTTGTATTCGCCGGAATTGACCTCGAATCCACAATAATAGGTAAAGCTGCTGTACAACAACCCCAGAGAATGCGGGAATCGTATCTCTTTCAATACCCGTATATCTTTCCCTTTTCCCACACTAATGGAAGTAGTCGCCCATTCTCCTACCCCGTCGATGGTCAGCAGAACGGCCTCCTCGAAAGGCGAGACATAAAAAGCGCTGGCGGCATGCGACAAATGATGTTCACAGAACAGCAGCCGCAGTTTCTTCCTGTCGTAACCGGGAAGTCCCGACAGCTCATCCCGGATGACCTTTTTCAGCATCATCTTTTGCTTCATCCACACCGGCATGGACGTAAGAAAAGAACGCCAGCCAAAAGGCGCCCGTGCATGATAGGATTCCAATATTCTCTCCAGCTTCAAAAGAGGCTTGTCATAAAATACGACGGCATCCAGCTCGTCGAGAGATACCTGCGCGATATCCAGACAGTTTCGGACGGCATGTAAGGGAAAAGAAGCGTCGTTTTTGATGCGGGTGAACCGCTCTTCCTGGGCAGCAGCTATGATTTCTCCATCCTTTATGAGCGCGGCGGCGGCATCGTGAAAAAAAGCTGAGATTCCCAGTATTAACATGCGGAAAATTAACTATATTTTACTAATATTTCGTTCTTAACAAATATCCGTCATATAAAGGCGTTATTAATTTAAGTCCTCCACCGAATGAAAAGCAACCAAACTCTGCTTGTTATACTGCTGCTCTTCTCTTTGCCTAAATTATCGTGGTCCCAGGCTATATGCGGTTTTGATGAGGTTCATAAACAGCGTATGCAGACAGACGCATCCTACCGGCAGCGCGTTAAGGAAGGAGAATCCTCTATCCGTCTGTATTTGCAACAGCATCCCAGGCTGGGACAACCTTCCCGCATCACGGTCGATAATATAGGCGCTCCTACCCCGCTGGGAGGCTCTTATACCATCCCTGTCGTTGTGCACATCGTCCATACAGGAGGCGCCATAGGCACTATATACAACCCCACGGATGCGCAGATACAGGGAGCCATCGACTACCTGAATGCCGTCTACAACGGCACTTATCCCACCCTGTCCGGCGGCGTGGGCGATTTGGGAATACAATTCGTGCTGGCCAAACGGGACCCTAATTGTAATCCTACCACAGGCATCGATCGCATCGACGGCTCCAGCCTGGCCAATTATGTCTCCGGCGGCGTAAGGACATCTTCGTCCCTTCCGGGTACAGATGATATCAACGTAAAGAACCTCGTCCGCTGGGACCCCACTCAATATTACAACGTATGGGTGGTGGATAAGATCAATGGCGCCGATGGCACGGCAGGTCAGTTCATCGCCGGCTTTGCCTATTTCCCCGGTGCGTCACCCAGCCTCGACGGCATCGTCATGCTGGCTACCCAAATGGTCACGGGTCAAAAGACGCTTCCGCATGAAATAGGCCATGCGTTTGGCCTGTATCACCCTTTCGAAGGGTCCACGGACGTCAGTATCTGTCCGGCCAATAGCAATTGCAGCCTGGACGGGGACCAGGTCTGCGATACCGATCCTATTTCCGAGAACGTCAACAGCGTCACGGGCGTCGTCGATTTCACCTGCAGGACGGGCACCAACACTTGCACAGGCTCACGCTACACCGACAGTACGGAGCACAACTACATGAACTATACCAACTGCTATACTCTTTTCACGGCCGGCCAAAAAGCCCGTATGCTGGCTGCTGCCGCGGGTGTATACAGGGCCGGCCTCACTACTTCGCTGGGTGGCACAGCTCCCAATGCAGGCTCGAGCCCCTGTGTCCCCAAGATCAACTTTGAAAGCAGCGCCGATCAGGCGATGGAGACAACGGCGGCCACATCCGGCTGTCGCTCCTATAAGGACTATACCTACAATATGGTCATCGGCAATACCCCTACCGCCACGGCCACGGTCACGCTCACCGTCAGCGGCGCCGCACAGCAGGGCCTGGACTACGATATTACCACCAACGGCAGCTTTACAAGCCCGTCACAGGTATTGACCTTCCCGTCCGGATCGATGACGTCTCGATCATTCACCGTCCGCATATACGATGACGCCAGCGTCAATGGCGCCCGCAGCTTTACGCTTGGATTTACGGTCAACAGCGGCGGAGGCAATGCCGTAGCAGGCAATGGCATTCCCAGCTTTACCTTTACGATAAAGGACAACGACTCCGCGCCCGTAGGAGGCACTTCCAATGGGAAGATCACCGTCGGCAACGCCGCGTCCCAGATCCCCGATGCTCCATTCGACGGCACCGCCACATCCCAGCGCGCTCAGTTCCTGTATAAGGCTTCCGAATTGACGGCGGCAGGCGTTCCCGCCGGCCAGCTGACAGGTCTGAGTCTGCAAATAATGGCAAAGCACAGCGTCCGTGCATTTACCAATCTGAATATAAAGATGGGCACCAGCGGCGTCAGCTATCTCATCAACGGGTCTACCATTACGGTAGGCTCCGGCTTGACGGTGGTAAAGACCCTCTCTTCTTATAATACAGTGGCGGGGTGGAATGACTTTACTTTCGACACGCCCTTTACCTGGGATGGCGTCAGCAATCTCGTCGTGGAGCTATGCTATGACAATGGCAGCGCCGCCGCCGGCGATGGCATGGACCAGGTATACTACTATGGTGATGGCGGCAGCAGCACTCAGTACAATATGTTCTGGCAGAACAACATCAACTGCTCCCAATCTTTTAGCTCCCTCAACGCCTATAGCCTGGGGATCAAACCCATGGCCAAATTCTGGTATGGAATAGTCCCCACCACCGTGCAGACTGTCCTCAACTCTTCCATGCAGCAATACCTGGGCCCCAATGCGGATGTCTATTTCTACGATCAGACCAACCATCAGCTGATGGCCCGGATACAGAACCTAAGCAATTTCGACTATGGCTGTACCCAGGTAGTCATCGATCGCCAGGGCACAGGCTCCAGCCAGTTCTGGAATAACAATACGACCAATTATCTGATGAATAAGACCTTTAGGGTCCTGCCCGCCAACAACAATGCCTCGGGCAGCTACAACATCACGCTCTATTATACACAGGCCGAGATCAATGGCTGGACAGCTGCAACCACGCAATCGCTCAGCAACATTCAGCTGGTAAAGGTAGCCGGGCAGATCTCCAGTGTCACACCCGCCGCCCCTACCGGGGCGGGCGCCGTGGTCATCGGCAGTCCCACTATCAGCACGCTGGGGACCAATACGGCGCTCACCTATAATTTCACCACCGGCTTCTCCGGCTTTGGCGCAGGCGTCCCCGATGTGGCGCTACCGCTGAGCTTATTAAGCTTCGACGGACAGCTCCGGCAGCAACATGCGGCGCTGCAATGGACCACGGCCTTTGAATCCAATACCAAACGTTTTGGAGTGGAGAGATCCTATGATGGCATCAGCTATAGCAACATCGGATATGTGAATGCCGCCGGCAACAGCAGCACACAGCAGCAATATGCATTCACCGACACGGCGCTGGCCAGGCTTAAGAACTACTACCGTTTGAACGAGATAGATATAGACGGCAGGTCCACGTATAGCAAGGTGATAATGATCGGTAATACCAATAGAGGGCCCTCCTTCACCGTATCGCCCATTCCTTTCACCACGAGCCTCGATCTTGTATTCGGTCGGCCGCTGGAAGATAAGACAAGCATCCGGCTGCTGGACATGACAGGCAAGGCGCTCTTCAGACAGGAAAATACGCCCGCGGGACAGGATCATATCCACCTTGACCTCTCCGGCCTCAATTTGGCGGCAGGTCTTTACCTGCTCGAAGTGCGGACCAGCAATCAGGTCTATGTTGAAAAGCTGATCAGGCAATGATAACATGCTCGATGAACATGATCACCCGCAATTACTTACCCGCGGCAGGAGCCAGCCATTCCCAATAATTTTCCTGGTGAATGACTTGGGTCGTCGGCGGATTATACTCGCCGATAAAAGCTTTAGGGAAGCGTACCTTGGCCTTCGGATTCCATTTCAGCTCATAGGCTGATATCTTTCCATCCTGCTCTTCGAGATAGTCGATCTCTGCCTGTTGTGTATTGCGCCAGAAATAAGTATTCCCATAAAATCCGCCGTAAGCCAGCTGTTTTTTCCGTTCGCTGATAATAAAATTTTCCCACAAGGCGCCTATATCATCGCGCTGTTGCACTGGAGCGAAGTTATTTATGATCGTATTGCGTACGCCATTGTCATAAAAATATATCTTCCGGGTAGTGCTGATCTCATTACGAAGATTACGGGCAAAAGGAGTAAGCCGGAAAATAACAAACGTCTTTTCCAGCAGATCGATGTATTCGCTTATCGTAGCCTTGTCCGCGCCCACCGTTTGAGCAAGCTCATTATACGAGACTTCATTACCTACCTGCCAGGCCAGCGCCTGTAGCAATTTCAAAAGGATCTCCGGTCTGCGGATTCCTCCCAGTTCCAATATATCCTTATATAAATAGCTTCCCACCAGATTGGCAAGGACTTCTCTTGCATTCCCGGGATCATTGATAACTTCCGGGTACATGCCCGTCACCAGAAAATTATCCAGCAGCGGAAGCGTTTTGGCAAAAGAAAAATTTTCACTGACCTCTCCCCAGGAAAAAGGGAAAAGACGGTATTCCCATTTTCTGCCGGTTAAAGGCTCATTCATTTTATTGGCTATTTCCAGCGAGGAAGAGCCGGAAAGGAACAGTTGAACCTCTTTTTTGGCATCGATGATCATTTTAGCGCTTATACCGATATTTTCCAATCGTTGCGCTTCGTCGATGACGATCACTTTATGATTGCCGATATAGTTATCGACAAAAGCCCGGCTGGGATTAGTCCATATCAAGCGTTCAGCCGGGTCATCTCCGCTTATATATAGATAGTCACTGGTCAGTTCTGATGCTAACTTAGTTATCAATGTTGTTTTTCCTACCTGCCTGGGGCCTAAAATGATAATCACTTTCTTATGATCTATCTTACCTTTTAAGATATTTTCCAATGCTCTTTTTACCATATTTTGCGATCATATTCCCCAAATATAACAATTTTATTCGATCATATTCCCCGAAGAATATAATTTCCTGCGATCGTATTCCCCAAATTTAAGATTTATCCAGAAAAAAACCCCGGGGTTACCCGGGGTTTTGCGTTTTATTCATCAGTTAGCGGAGTACCTTGATCAGTTCCCGACATCTTAATCGAACTTCAGATCCAGACCCAATCCACGCAGCTCATGCACCAATACGTTGAAGGATTCCGGAATACCCGCTCTCGGGATATTGTCCCCCTTCACGATCGACTCATAGGTCTTGGCCCTGCCGATGATATCATCCGACTTCAGCGTCAACAGCTCTTGCAGGATGTTGGAAGCGCCGTAGGCCTCGAGCGCCCATACTTCCATTTCCCCAAAACGCTGACCGCCAAACTGCGCCTTACCACCCAACGGCTGTTGCGTGATCAAACTGTACGGTCCGATGCTACGAGCGTGCATCTTGTCGTCCACCATGTGGTGCAGCTTGATGATATAGATGATACCTACCGTCGCCTTCTGGTCGAAACGTTCGCCTGTCTCTCCATCATAGAGGTGAGTATGGCCAAAGCTCGGCAGTCCGGCTCTCGATATATGATCGGCAATTTCTTCTACTGTAGCACCGTCGAAGATAGGAGTGGCAAATCTTACCCCTAGCTTCTCGCCTGCCCAACCCAGTACAGTTTCATAGATCTGTCCGAGGTTCATACGGGAAGGTACACCCAGCGGGTTCAGTACGACATCCACAGGCGTTCCGTCTTCCAGGAAAGGCATATCTTCCGCCCTTACGATCTTGGCGACGATACCCTTGTTCCCGTGACGCCCGGCCATCTTATCACCCACCTTCAGCTTACGCTTCACAGCCAGGTAAACCTTGGCCAGCTTCAACACACCGGCAGGAAGCTCGTCCCCGATGGAGATATTGAACTTTTCTCTCTTGTAACGACCCAGCTCTTCGTTGTACTTGATGCTGTAGTTGTGCAAAAGGATGTTGATGGAATCATCGGTCTTGGCATCACCCGTCCAGCCCAGGGGATTGACGTTGAGATAGTCGATCCCGGCCAGATTCTTCGCGGTGAACTTAGCGCCTTTGCCGATCTGTACTTCCCCGAAGTTGTTGTTCACACCTGCCGATGCATGGTCTTTCAACAGCACTTGCAGTTTGCTCAACAGCACATCCATCAGGTCCGTCGTATTCTTTTCGTGTACTTTCTCGATCTTTTCCAGGGCTGCCTTCTCACGTACCTTGGCATTCTTGTCTTTCTTGGCCCTTTGGAACAGCTTCTTGGAGATAACCACGCCTTCCGTGCCGCTGGGAGCCTTCAGAGAGGCATCCTTGGCATCCCCTGCCTTATCGCCGAAGATGGCGCGCAGCAGTTTCTCTTCCGGAGTGGGATCGCTCTCGCCTTTGGGAGTGATCTTACCGATGAGGATATCGCCTTCCTTGATCTGGGCGCCTACACGGATGATACCGTTCTCGTCCAGGTCCTTAGTAGCCTCTTCGGAGACGTTGGGGATATCAGGCGTCAGCTCCTCTTCACCCAGCTTGGTATCGCGTACTTCCAGCTCATACTCGGAAATATGTACGGAAGTGAAAAGGTCTTCCTTGACCACCTTCTCGCTGATCACGATGGCATCCTCGAAATTGTAACCCTTCCAGGGCATGAACGCCACTTTCAGGTTACGGCCCAACGCCAGCTCACCATCCTGTACGGCATATCCTTCCGTGAGGAAGTCGCCTTCTTTCACCTTTTGGCCCTTCTTGACGGCAGGCTTCAGGTTGATACAGGTCTCCTGGTTGGTCTTGATGAACTTGGTGAGCTTATATATTTTCAGGTCTTCTTCGAAGCTTACTAATTTCTGTGCTTCGCTACGGTCATAGCGTACATGGATCTCATTGGCATCCACGAACTCGATGATACCATCTCCTTCGGCGTGGATCTGGATACGCGCATCACGGGCAGCCTTTGCTTCCAGTCCGGTGCCGACGATGGGCATTTCAGGACGGATCAGCGGTACAGCCTGACGTTGCATGTTCGATCCCATCAACGCACGGTTGGCATCATCATGCTCCAGGAAGGGGATCAGCGAGGCGCTCAAACCAACGATCTGGTTGGGAGCCACGTCCATGAATTCCACCTCACCCTTGTCCAGGATGGGGAAATCACCCGTCTGACGGGAGACGATCTTGTCCTCTATGAAATTGCCCTTGTCATCCAGGGTAATATTCGCCTGGGCGATCTTGGCTACGTCTTCTTCTTCGGCGCTCAGATAGGTCAGCTTCTTCAGATCTACCTTGCCGTCCTGCACCTTACGATACGGGGTCTCGATAAAGCCCATTTCGTTGATCTTGGCGTGGACGCAGAGCGTGGAGATAAGTCCGATATTAGGCCCTTCCGGTGTCTCGATGGTACAGAGCCTGCCGTAGTGGGAATAGTGTACGTCACGAACTTCGAAGCCGGCGCGCTCACGGGAAAGACCGCCAGGTCCCAGCGCCGAAATACGGCGCTTGTGTGTGATCTCGCTCAACGGGTTGGTCTGATCCAGGAACTGGGACAGCTGGGAAGTACCAAAGAAAGAATTGATAACAGAGCTCAGCGTCCTTGCATTGATCAGGTCCACCGGTGTAAAGACTTCATTGTCTCTTACATTCATACGCTCGCGGATGGTTCTGGCCATACGTGCCAGACCTACGCCGAACTGAGCATACAATTGCTCACCCACCGTACGAACACGACGATTGCTCAGGTGATCGATATCATCGATTTCCGCCTTGGCATTGGTCAGACGAACGAGATACTTGATGATCTCGATCATATCTTCCTTCGTCAGTGTCTTCTGATCCAGGGGCTGGTTGAGATTCAGCTTACGGTTGATCTTGTAACGGCCTACCTCGCCCAGGTCATAACGCTTGTCGCTGAAGAACAGCTTATCGATAATACCTCTTGCAGTCTCGTCATCGGGAGCGTCAGCGCCGCGCAGTTGGCGGTAGATATGCTGTACGGCTTCCAGCTCGGAGTTGGAGGTATCCTTGTTCAGGGTATTGTAAATGATGGCATAGTCGCCGCCAACGTCTTCTTTCTGGATAAAGACGCTCTTCACGTCCATCTCCACCACCATGTCGATGGCTTCTTCGTCCAGGATAGTATCGCGCTCCAGCACGATCTCGTTCCTTTCGATAGATACCACCTCGCCGGTGTCCTCGTCGACGAAGTCTTCCACCCAGGTACGAAGCACGCGGGCAGCCAGCTTCTTGCCTATATATTTCTGCAGCGCCTTCTTGTCGGCCTTTACTTCATCGGCCATACCGAAGAGCTCCAGGATATCCTTATCCGTCTCATACCCTATCGAACGCAACAGGGTTGTGACAGGGAATTTTTTCTTACGATCGATGTACGCGTACATCACGTTGTTGATGTCCGTGGCGAACTCCATCCAGGCTCCCTTGAAGGGGATCACACGGGCCGAGTAGATCTTGGTCCCGTTGGGGTGGATGGACTGACCAAAGAATACCCCGGGACTGCGGTGCAGCTGGGATACGACCACACGCTCCGCTCCGTTGATCACGAAAGTGCCGCGAGGGGTCATATAGGGGATATTGCCCAAAAATACGTCCTGGACAATGGTCTGGAAATCTACGTGCTCTTCGTCATTACAACTCAGCCGGAGCTTGGCCTTCAGGGGAACAGCATAGGTCAGGCCGCGTTCCATACACTCCTCGATGGTGTAACGGGGAGGGTCGATGAAGTAATCCAGGAATTCCAGCATGAAAATGTTCCGCGTATCGGTGATAGGGAAATTCTCTTTGAATACCTTGAACAAACCTTCGATATTACGTTTGTCCGGGGTAGTCTCTAACTGGAAAAACTCTTTAAAAGATTGGATCTGCACTTCAAGAAGATCAGGAGTTTCGGCAAGGTGCTTGATTTTACCGAAATTGATCCTGTTTTGCAATTTTGTTGAAGACATATTGATTACTACCGGTTTTTAATGATTCGTGCTCAAAATCGTCTGACGCCTTTAACTGCTTGATCGATTGACTATCAGCAGTTTATACATTTAAACAAATCTCAACGGCTAATTAGCTTTAGGGAAACGGACCGCAAAGTTATGAAATTAGCAATAAAAATCAAAAAAGAGGCGCCCCGAAAGAAAAAAATCGGGGCCTGCCTCTTTTTTAGCATCATGTCCTGAGCGGCTTCGCCGGTCAGGTAAGAGGCAGCAGGCTGCCTCTTTTTTGCGACATTTTTTACCCTGACCAACTTCGCCGGCCAGGCAGCATCAAACCTTAGTTAACCTCTACTTCGGCGCCGGCTTCTTTCAGCTTGGCAACCAGGGCGTCGGCGTCAGCCTTGCTCACACCTTCCTTAACGGGCTTGGGAGCGCCGTCAACCAGGTCCTTGGCTTCCTTCAGACCGAGACCAGTCAGGTCCTTAACGATCTTCACAACGTTCA
>DASZXP010000173.1:0-50686 GCA_035545935.1 Puia sp.
GCACGGAATCGTACGCCACCGCACCCGGATCGGAACCCATACCCTGCTTCACGATCGGCACACCCACCCGCTCGCTCCAGATGGTCAGCTGATCTACCGCCGCCGCCCGGAAAGTATCGGCCGCCCCCAATAACACGGACTTACCGGCCTTCTTGAAATTATACGCCAGCTTGCCGATGGTCGTCGTTTTCCCTACGCCATTCACTCCTACCACCAGGATCACGTGCGGCTTGTGTCCAGCGGGTACGGTAAAATCCCGGTAGGACTGCTCCGGCGCATCCACCAGCAACGCCTCGATCTCTTCCTGTAAGATCTTATTCAGCTCCGACGTGTTCAGGTACTTGTCCCTGGCTACCCGCTTCTCGATCTGTTTGATGATCTGCACCGTAGTGTCGATGCCAACATCCGCGCTCACCAGGGCATCCTCCAGGTTGTCCAGCACTTCCTCGTCCACCGTGCTCTTGCCCGCGATGGCCTTCGACAGCCGCGCCAGGAAGCCTTCCTTGGTCTTTTGCAGCCCCTGGTCCAGGCTTTCCTTTTCTTTCTTGCCAAAAAGCTTATCTAAAAATCCCATAAACTAAATATTATAAATAACGGGCCGCGGGCCCGAAAGGTTATCATATGCAAAAAGCTGTCCCTAATCAGAGACAGCTTTTATAAACTTACTTAACCCGAATAATTACTTTTGCGCCAGGAATTCCTTGATCTTGTCCTTGTGCACGATGGCTTCCTTGAAGGTATAAGCCCCCGTCTTGGAACTGCGCACGGCGCGGATCACTTTTGTCCAGTTCTTGGCCTCGGCAGCAGCCTTGGCATCCTTCGTCTTGATCGCGGTTTTTGCTTGCTTTGCCATGGTTATTTAATTTCTTTATGAACAGTTACTTTCTTTAAAATAGGGTTGAACTTTTTCAGCTCCAGACGTTCCGGAGTGTTCTTCTTGTTCTTGGTAGTGATATACCGGCTGGTACCAGGCTTACCGCTGTTCTTGTGCTCGGTACATTCGAGGATCACCTGGACCCTGCTGCCTTTCTTTGCCATAATTTGGACAGTTTAGAATAATTTAAATCTTTTCGCCGTTGGCTCTCAATTGCTTGACAATGGTATACAACCCATTCTTGTTGATGGTGCGCAGACCTTCCGAAGACACCTTCAAAGTGATCCACTTGTCCTCTTCGGCCAGGAAAAAGCGCTTCGTTTGCAAGTTGGGTAAGAACCTGCGCTTAGTCTTTATATTTGAGTGCGATACACTGTTCCCGCCGATGGGAACCTTACCCGTAATTTGACAAACTCTTGCCATGACACAATTTTTAGGACGGCAAAGGTACTTAAACCCTCCCAATTCGCAAAAAGAAAATGCTTTTTTTTCAACGAGTTGTTCACACCGGTGGATAACCCAACCAGATCCCCGATCCGTCGGCCGAAGGTCGACCCGGATCACTCCAGCGCAAATGCCATCAGATAATCGCCCAGCGGCGTTTTCAGCTTCCCATGTCCCCCCGCTGCAATTACGATATATTGCTTACCCCCAATGGAATAGCTCATCGGCGTCGCCTGCCCGCCGGCCGGCAGCTCATATTCCCAAAGCAGCTTTCCATCCTGCCGGCGGAACGCCCTCAGATGACTGTCCATGCTGGCCGCCACAAAAATGAGGTTGCCTCCCGTAACAATGGCTCCGCCAAGATTAATAGACCCCCAGCTTTTGGCGTCAGGATATTTCCGGGGGTCCATCATATACCCGAGTGGTACGTCCCAGACCTTTTTCCCCGTATGCAGATCGATGGCCAGCAAGGTCCCCCAGGGCGGCCTGCTTTGCATGATATACCCATTTTGAGGATCGGCTTTTAAAAGGTAGTCCCGCTTCATGACATAAGGCGTCCCCAGCTGTCTTCCCGTCTCCGCCCGCAACACTTCCTCATTCTCCCGCTCCAGCTGCCCTACCTTTTCCCTGGGCAGCATCCGGATCACCGCAGGCAAGAGGTTGATATTGGTGATGAGCCACTCATGCTTGGGGTCATAACACATCCCTCCCCAATGGATCCCACCCACATTGCCGGGAGCCATGATACTTCCCTGAAAGCTGGGCGGGGTGAACGGTCCCTTGTTCAACAAGCCTTCTATTCTGTGCACGGCCCCGGCCTTATCCGCCGGCGTTGGCCCCCAGGCATCGGCTATGCTGAACCCCTGTATTCCCACGGGAGCCGGCAGCACGGGAAAGGATTGTGTGGGCGACGCCTCCTCCCCTTCTATAGTAGAGGCGGGCACCGGCCTTTCCTCCACCGGGAACAACGATCTTCCCGTCTGCCTGTCCAGAATGAAAATATGTCCCATCTTCGTCCCTACGGCCACGGCCGCCACTTTCCGCCCGTCTTTCGTCACATCGATCAACATCGGCTGCGCCGCTATGTCGAAATCCCACAGATCATGATGCACCACCTGGAAATACCAGGCCATCTTGCCGGTGGCGGCATGCAGCGCTACGATGGAATTAGCATACAGGTTCTTCCCCTTCCGTTCCCCTCCATAGTAATCGGGACTGGGACTGGTGGCAGGGACGAAAACAAGCCCTCGTTCGGGGTCGGTGGAAAGGACGGACCAGGCATTGGCTCCACCAGTCCTCGAAGCATAGGGACCCACCCATGTTCCGGCGCCGCTGTCCCGGGGATCATGAACGGCAATAGGATCCCAGCTCCATTGCAGCCGTCCGTCCAGGGCAGAATATGCCCGAACCAATCCGGGTGGATAATCTATCCGCTGGTTGTCCCCCAGGGAAGCGCCCACGATCACCCGATCGCCGATCACAGCCGGAGGGGACGTCTCCGCTATATCCCCCCCGAGCCCTTCCTTCAGATCCACCGTTCCTCCCTTGCCAAAACCGGGGACAGGCTCACCAGTCGCAGCATCCAGGGCGATCAGCCTGCCGTCGATGGTGCCGATAAAGATTCTCTTCGGCGACTGCCCCGCGGGCCAGGACGCCACACCCCTGGAGCTGATCTCCGAATAATCCCCGTGCAGGTTCACATGGGGATCGAATACCCATTTCTCCTTTCCGTCGGCGGCGCCCACGGCTATCACCCTGTCGCTGGGCGTACTGAGATACAATACGCCTCCGATCATGATGGGCGTAGCTTCAAAAGCAGCCTTTTCGGAAGCGCCTGTCCCTTCATAGGTCTTCAGCTCGCCGGTGCGATAGACCCACGCCAGTTTCAGACTGCTTACATTACTGTCATTGATCTGCCGCGATCCGGCATAACGTTCGCCTCCTGCATTGCAGCCATAAAAAGGCCAGGCCGCATCCGGCGATTGTCCCAGGGCGGCGCCGCCGAGCGCGAGGAGTACGCCGGCAAGTATCCAAAATCTGATGATGTGCATATGAATTATTTTATCCCAAGCTACCAAGTCAGTCAGTCATGTGCAATAATGTTTGACCAATGGACGACGATCGTTGACGGATAGTATTTAATAATTAATTAATTTACCATTCCCTTTTGCTTTATCTACTTTGCGCAAAATGGGCATAATGGCAGATTTAATGAAAAGAAAAACGATAGCAAGGGATATTTCTTGGCTTTCATTCAATGGCAGGGTCTTACAAGAGGCCGCAGACCCCTCCGTACCGCTCCGGGAAAGGATCCGCTTCCTGGGCATCTTCTCGAACAATATGGATGAATTTTTCCGGGTCAGGGTGGCTACCCTGAAAAGGATGGTCGAATACAGCGGCCGCAAGACGAAGATCAACATGCACCTGGAAGCATCCCCCGACAAGATACTCAATGATATATTATCCATGGTGCTCGAGCAGAACGAAGAGTTCGACACCATCTGGAACGATATCCGTAAAGAGCTGGAAAAAGAAAAGATCTTTCTGGTCACCGAAGAAGAGCTTGACAATACCCAGCAGCAATTCATCCAGAATTATTTCGAGGAGGAAATACGTTCCAATATCATCCCCCTGATGGTAGAAAGCATTCCCCAATTCCCCTATCTCAGGGATAAATCCATCTACCTGGGAGTCGTGCTCTCCCGCCAGGACGGCAGCATGCGGCATAAATATGCGCTCATAGAAATACCCAGCCGGGTATTGGGGCGTTTTGTACAGCTTCCCTCACCCGCCCTGGACGAACATCATATCATATTATTGGAGGACATCATCCGCTACAATCTCCGGAACATTTTCTCCTATTTCGGATACGACACCTACGACTCCTGGATCTTCAAGGTCACCCGCGATGCGGAGATCGACATCGACAACGACGTCTCCACCACCCTGATCCAAAAGATCGAAAAAGGATTGAAGAACCGCCGTCATGGCAAGCCGGTACGATTCGTATACGACAAGGAGATGGACAAGGGGCTGCTGGACTACCTGATCAAAAGATTGAATCTCGCCCGCAAGGACAACCTGATGCCCGGCGGTCGTATCCATAATTTCCGTCACTTCATGGACTTTCCGGACGTATTCCCCAAAAAAGGCCAGCGGAAAAAACCATTTATCCATCCCCTGCTGGTAAAAACACCCCGGGTGACGGACGTCGTGCTGGACCAGGATGTCATGCTTCACTTCCCGTATCACTCCTTCAACCCCGTGATCGACATGCTGCGGGAAGCCGCCATCGACCCCAATGTCACCACCATCAAGATCACCTGCTATCGGCTGGCCGCCAATTCCAAGATTATCAACGCTCTGGTCAATGCCGTCAGAAATGGCAAGCATGTCACGGTGGTGCTGGAATTGCGCGCGCGATTCGACGAAGAAGCCAACCTGGAATGGAAAGAAAGACTGGAGGACGAAGGCGTCAAAGTACTTTTTGGCATCCCCAATATGAAGATCCATGCCAAGATCTGTTTGATCAAGAAGCGTATCAACAACTTTACCATTCACTACGGGTTCGTCAGCACGGGCAATCTGAATGAAAAGACGGCAAAGGTCTATGGAGACCACTGTCTGCTCACCTCCGACAGACATATCATGGCGGATGTCAACAGGATCTTCAACTACCTGGAAAAATGGAAGGAAGGTTCCACGCCTCTCAAGGCCTGCAAGACCCTCATCCCATGTCCCACCAGCCTGCGCAGGGAATTGATACGGATGATCAACAGGGAGATCAAGCTGGCAAAGGAGAAAAAGCCGGCCAGCCTGACGATGAAGATGAACTCTCTCTCGGATGAAGAGCTCATCGACAAGCTCTATGAAGCGGCCCGCGCCGGCGTGGAAATAAAGCTCATCGTCAGAGGCATCTTCTGCATGTTCTCCGAGAACAGCAAGTTCCCCATTCCCGTCAAGGCCGTCAGCATCATCGACGAGTACCTGGAGCACGCCCGGGTCTTTATTTTCGGCAACAATGGAAAAGAGAAAGTTTATATATCTTCGGCCGACTGGATGGTGCGCAACCTGGATCATAGAGTGGAAGCCACCTGCCCTGTACTGGACCCCAGTATCCAGCACGAATTGAATAAGATACTGGATATCCAGCTGGCGGATAATGTAAAAGCCAGGTGGCTGGACAACGAGCTGATGAATAAATACAAAAAAGATCACCCCGAAGTAAAAGTGCGATCGCAGATAGAGATCTATAATTATTTATATCATAAAGCCCATCATGGCGAGGAGGCTATTCCATTGCCCCCCACCGTCACCCGGGGCGATATAGCTTCCGCCTCCTGAACAACAATCTGAAACCCAAAAAAATCACGAATGACCTATGCGACTGGCAGCTATTGATATCGGGAGCAACGCGGCAAGGCTGCTTATCTCAGAAGTATCCATCAACAACGGCAAAGCGGAATTCAATAAGATCAACCTGGTGCGCGTCCCCCTGCGCCTGGGTTTCGACGTGTTCGAGAAAAAAGAGATCTCTCCCGAAAGAGAGGGCATGATCCTTCATACCATCAAGGCCTATAAACACCTGCTCGATGCCTATGGCGTCCGTTATATCAAGGCGGCGGCCACCTCCGCCATGCGCGATGCCGTCAATGCCCGGGATATCATCGACAGGGTCAGAGATGAGACAGGCATCGCCATCGAGGTCATCAGCGGCGGCAGCGAGGCTTCCCTGATCTACGAAAATCACATCGCGGAGAATATGGATAAGGACCACGCCTATCTCTATATCGATGTAGGCGGCGGTAGCACCGAGCTCACCTTCTTCGCCGGCAACAAGCTGGTCTTCTCCGCCAGCTTCAACATAGGCACCATCCGCCTGTTAAAAGGACAGGTCACGGAAGGCCAGTGGGAGAATATGAAGGATTTTATCAAGAAGGAAACAAAGGATTATCCCAACAACATCATTGCCATCGGCTCCGGCGGAAATATCAACAAGATCTTTTCCCTGTCCAAACGCAAGGAAGGCAAATCGCTGCATATCGATAGTCTAAAGGACTATTACAAGGAGTTCTCGAACTTTTCGCTGGCCGATCGCATGCGGCTTTACAAGCTGCGGGAAGACAGGGCAGACGTCATCGTTCCCGCCCTGCTGATCTATATCAACGTCATGCGCTGGGCCAACGTACAGGAGATCTATGTCCCGAAGATCGGACTGGCCGACGGCCTCATCCAGCATCTCTATGCCGACCTGAAAAAAAAGGGTATCCCTGATGAGTAAAATCCACTAACTTGCCATCCCTTAAATGTCTTCCCCCATGTCAGTACACACCGACGTCAAAAAAGTAACGACCCACACGCTGCAGAAAATGAAGCTCACGGGGGAGAAGATATCCATGATCACCGCCTACGACTATTCCTTTGCCAAGATCTTCGACTCCGCGGGCATCGACGTCATCCTGGTAGGCGACTCCGCCTCCAATGTCATGGCAGGTCATGAAACGACGCTTCCCATCACCCTGGACCAGATGATCTATCACGCCTCCTCCGTGCTGCGCGCCGTCAACCGCAGCTTTGTCGTAGTAGATCTTCCTTTCGGCTCCTATCAGTCCAACTCCAAAGAGGCCCTGGCCTCCGCCGTTCGCATCATGAAAGAGACGGGAGCTCATGCCGTCAAGGTGGAAGGAGGTGAAGAGATCCTCGAGTCTGTAAAAAGGATACTGGCAGCCGGCGTTCCCGTTATGGGTCACCTGGGACTGACCCCGCAGTCCATCTATAAGTTCGGGACCTATACCGTCCGCGCCAAGGAAGAAGCCGAAGCGGAGAAGCTGAAGAAGGATGCCAGGATACTGGAAGAAGCAGGCTGCTTCGGATTGGTGCTGGAAAAAATCCCCGCTCTTTTGGCAAAAGAAGTCTCCGAAGACCTCCACATCCCCACCATCGGCATCGGCGCGGGGAAATACTGTGACGGACAGGTGCTGGTCATGCATGACCTGTTAGGCATCAACACCGAATTCAAGCCCCGATTCCTCCGCCGCTATCTCGACCTCCACGAACAGGCTACCACGGCTATCAAGAACTATATCCACGACGTGAAATCCCGCGACTTCCCCAACGAACAGGAGCAATACTGACCCCTTGAAAGTCTCATACTGAATTACTTTTTTTAATAATTTATTATTAAATTGAAGTAACCAAACAAAACTGTATGAGAAAGCCGGTCCTGTTAAGCATAATGCTAATTGCTTATATCTATACGCAAGCTCAAATTACCCTTACCGGGAAGGTCATCGACTCAAAGACCGGAGCCCCGATAGAAGGGGCCTCTTTAAAGCTTAAGAATTCAAAACTAGGCACTTATAGCACCAGCACGGGCAGCTTTACCCTCTCCGCCCACTCGGGAGACATCCTGGAGGTCACCAGCATCGGCTATTTTAAACAGGTAGTAGGCGTCAACGCCAACCAGACCAATATCACCATTTCGCTTGAACCCAGCTCCACCGAATTAAAGGAAATAGTCTTTGTAGGCAGCCGGGGTGCGGGCAGGGCCAAGACCGAAACACCCGTACCGGTGGATGTCATCAAGATCAACCAGCTGGAAATGCCCACCGCCAAAATGGACCTTACCTCCATCCTCAACGTATCGGCTCCTTCTTTCAATTACAATAAGCAAAGCGGTGCGGACGGCGCGGACCACATCGACCTGGGCACTCTCCGCGGCCTGGGACCCGACCAGACCCTGGTGCTGATCAATGGCAAAAGAAGACACCAGACGGCCTTTGTCGCCCTGTTTGGCACAAGAGGAAGAGGCGCTTCCGGAGTGGACCTGAACGCCTTCCCCGAAGCATCGGTGGACAGGATAGAGATCCTTCGTGACGGGGCGTCCGCCCAGTATGGTTCGGATGCCATCGCCGGCGTCATCAATATCATCCTTAGAAAGGATCCCGGCCATCTCTCCGTCAATGCAGGCTGGAGCGGCTACTATGACAATAAGTTCAACGCCCGGAAGTTCAATGCGGGCAATCAATACTACTCCGGGAGCGCCATCGACGGGAACACTTTCTCTCTTGCCCTCAATGACGGCATAGCCCTCGGCAAGAAAGGGTTCATCAATATAGGAGCCGACTTCATGACCCAGGGCAAGACCTACCGTCAGGCGGATACCACCGACTGGCAAAATAAAAAGGATGGCCTCCCCTATATCAACACCGGCCGCAGGGCCTTTGGGGACGGATCGCTTACGTCGGGCGGGATCATGTACAATATGGAACTGCCGGTCAGCGCCAAGACCACCTTCTATTCCTTCGGAGGATACAACTACAAGGCTTCGGACGCCTATGCCTACTCCCGTAATTACAGCGGCAAGCCGGAACGTTTTCCCATCGACAACAGCAACAACCTGATCCTCGACAACGCCATCATGCGGCATGCCAATGACGGGGAGATCTACTATAACCCCCATATACAAACGCATATACAGGACGAGTCCGTCGCCCTGGGTATAAGGGGTACGACCAACAGCGAATGGAGCTGGGACCTGAGCAATACCCTGGGGCGTAACGACTTTCATTTCTTTGGCGACAAGACCTTCAACGCCAGCAATGTCGGGAGCGCCATGCCCAATCATTTCGACGACGGCGGCTTCAATTTCCTCCAGAATACCCTCAACCTGGACTTCAGCAAGTCTTTCAAGTCGATTGCCAGCGGCCTCAACCTGGGCATGGGCGCGGAATTCCGGTATGAACGTTACTCCATCTACAAGGGTGAATATGGCTCTTACGGCGCCTACGACTCATCCGAGCGCATCTATCCCAACCTGGTGGGCGATGGCTATGGCGATTCCCTTCGTACGCCCGCCTCAGGATCACAAGGTTTTCCGGGTTTTAGTCCCGACGACGTCAAGACGGCTCATCGCACCAATTTAGGGTTGTATGCCGACGCCGAGCTGAATGTCACCGACGCCTGGCTGGTGGACGGCGCGGTCCGCTTCGAACATTATTCCGATTTTGGCTCCGTCGCCACGGTGAAGCTGGCCAGCCGCATCAAGCTACTGGACATCCTGGCCATAAGAGGCTCGGTCAGCACGGGCTATCGCGCTCCTTCGCTGCAACAGATCAATTTCAGCAATACCCTCACCTCCTTCAGCGGCGGTCAGCTGATACAATCCCGCATCGCCAGCAACAACGAAGCCCTTACCAGGGCAGCCGGCATACCCAAGCTCAAGGAAGAGACCTCCTTCAACGCCAGCGGGGGCATCACCTTAAAAGCATCCAGGGAGCTGACCTTCACCGTCGACGGGTATTGGGTAAAAGTGAAGAACAGGATCGTGCTTTCGGGACTCTTCAGCAAGGATGACGCTACCCTGCCGGGCTCTTTCACCTCGCAGTTCCCGCCCGAAGTATCCACGGTGCAGTTCTTTTCCAACGCGGTCAATACCACCAACGTCGGCGTCGACATGATCGTCGACTATAACAAGCGCTGGGGAAAAAATGGCTTTCATCTCCTGCTGGCGGGCAATATCCAGAGCATGCCCATCGACGATATCCATGTCCCCGCGGCGCTCAGCGGGACGGAGCTCAACCGCAAGACATTTTACAGCGATAGGGAAATAGCTTTTTTGAAGGCTTCGGCGCCGAAACAAAAACTTGCGCTCAACCTGGATTATACGGCGGACAAGTTCGGGATAGGCTCCCATCTGACATACTATGGTAAAGTAGTTTTGATGGGCTTTGGCACCAGCACTTCCGACAACCCCAATGCCACGGGTATCAATCCCATGGTGCCCTCGGATGCGGACGACAACAAGCTGGTGCCCGAAGTGTTCAACTATGGCGGGAAGGTGGTCACCGACCTCTATCTTTCCTATAAGCTCGCCAAGCATGTCACCGTCTTCGCCGGGGCCGACAACCTGTTCAACGTACATCCTGATCTGGGCGTAAATCCCCTGGCCAAAGGCTGGTTCGGAGATAACGAATCCGGCGGTCCCTGGGACAGCGTCCAGATGGGTTTCAATGGCATGCGCCTCTTTGGAAAAGTGGCCATCTCCCTGTAAAAAGTGCGGCTGACGCCGCACTTTTTTATTCACCGGCATAATTTCCCCATTCCACCGATGACCTATTGTTATGACGGATATATAATGTATTTTTCCTCTATTTGCAGATAATGACTTCGACTTCATCCGTCTTAAAAAAAAGGATCCTCCAGCTGATCATTCATATAGCGGCCTGGGTCTGTTTCCTGATGATCCCATTCGTGTTCTATCCGCGACCGAGGGATTTCACTTTGTTCACTGAAAGATATTTCTCCACCTTCTTTTTGTTGAACAATATCCTGCTGATAGCCTTCTACTATCTGAATACTTTTCTGTTCATTCCCAAATGGCTGGACAAGAAAAAATTCCTTACCTACGGGCTTATCATCCTATGCCTCCTCATTTTTTACGGATGCTTCCCCCGGATCTATCATTTCCTGTTCGGCAGCCTGCAGCCGCCGCCGCCCGGACGCCCCTCCGGCAGACCGAGGAACTTTCAACAGCCCCTGCTGTCGCCCGGCAATATTGCCGTATTCCTGCTGATATTCGTCTTCAGCACCGGTATCAAGGTCATCAACGAATGGCTGCGCTCCGAACAGCGTACAAAAGAGATAGCCAATGAGAAGCTGCAGGCCGAACTTTCTTTTCTGAAGGCGCAGGTAAATCCTCATTTCCTCTTCAATACCCTGAATAATATTTATGCGCTGGCGACCGCTCAGTCCGAGCAGACGGCTCCCGCCGTGATGAAGCTGTCCAGCATCATGCGCTATGTCCTGACAGATGCCCGCAACGATGTAGTGCCCCTGGAAAAAGAGATCCAGTTCACCACGCATTATATCGAGCTGCAAAAGATGCGTCTCACCGATAAGTCCAGCATCGACTTCACCGTAAAAGGCAATCCCATCGGACGGCAGATAGCGCCGCTGCTCCTGCTCCCCTTCGTGGAAAATGCTTTCAAATACGGCATCAGCACCCGGGAAAGATCGCCCATCCGGATATTATTGGAAATAAATAAAGATTCGATGTACTTTAGTATAACGAATCACAAGCATATCAATACCACCCTTAAAATGGCAGATAATACGGGTATTGGTATCCAAAATACGAAACGCAGGCTGGATTTGCTGTATGAAGACAGGTACAAGCTGACCATCGACGACAGCCCTGCCGAATTTTCTGTCCACCTAAATATTCAAGTGTAATGCTTACTTGTATAGCCATCGACGACGAACCTCTGGCGCTGGAAGTATTGAAAAAATACATCGCCAAGATCTATTTCCTCGACCTCAAAGGTGTCTTTACCGATCCCTTCGAGGCGCAAAAGCTCATGGAAACCTCTCCCGTGGATATCCTCTTCCTCGATATCCAGATGCCCGATATCAATGGGATAGAATTTTCACGCATCATCAACAAGAAAAATACAGCCGTCGTGTTTACCACCGCCTTCAGCGAATATGCCGTGGAAGGTTTCAATGTGGACGCCATCGACTATCTCCTCAAACCCATTGAATACGACCGGTTCCTCAAAGCCGTATACAAGGCCAAGGAATATGTCGACTATCTCACCAGCCAGGAATTACAAGAGGGATACATCTTCGTCAAGTCGGATTACCAGATGGTAAAGGTCAATCTCAAAGAGATCCTGTACATAGAAGGTCTGGACGACTATATAAAGATCTATCTGCCGGGCAGGTCCATTCTGACGCTGATGACCCTAAAGACCATCGCCCTCAAGCTTCCCGCCCGGGAGTTCATACGGGCCCACCGCTCCTATATCGTTCCCATCAGCAAGATCGAGCATATCAGCAAAAGCAAGATCAAGATCGGCGATAAGGAGATCCCTATCGGCGTGAGCTATAGCGAAAGCTTCTTTGCCGCCATGGAAAACAAGCTCAACTAGGGATCATCCCCCAAAATGGGAGGTCTTTCCTGCACGCAACCTTCATCCCCAATCTTACGTATTAATGAATGCCGGCCCTGGTAGAGCCGGTAATTAGGACCAGTTTTTTCATAGTAGATTTTAAGTTAAGGTTGAGGCCACTGGTTAGTGGTTAGTTTTCCCTAAATTGCGTGCTGTTTTTATCAAAAGCACGCAATTTATTTTATGGAATTCCTCAAAGACCTGAAGATAAGCGCAGACAATACAGGCACCTCCACCGGCGCCAAATGGATCCACGCCAAAACGCCTTCCCTGACATCCTTTTCACCAGTGGATGGCAAGCAGATAGGCGCCGTCACCACCACCGACAAAGAAAGCTATGACACCGTGATCCGCACCGCGGAAGCCGCCTTTCATCAATGGCGCACATGGCCGGCGCCCCGCAGGGGTGAAGTGGTCCGCCAGATAGGCGAAGCCCTCCGGCGCTATAAGATCCCCCTGGGCAAGCTGGTATCGTACGAGATGGGAAAGAGCCTCCAGGAAGGATACGGCGAGGTACAGGAGATGATCGATATCTGCGATTTCGCGGTAGGCCTCTCCCGTCAGCTGCACGGCCTGACGATGCACAGCGAAAGGCCTGCCCACCGCATGTATGAGCAATGGCATCCCCTGGGCCTGGTAGGCATCATCTCCGCCTTTAACTTCCCCGTGGCGGTATGGAGCTGGAATACCATGCTGGCCTGGGTTTGCGGAGACGTGTGTATCTGGAAGCCCTCCGAGAAGACGCCTCTTTGCGCAGTGGCCTGTCAGCACATCGTGGCGGAGGTCTTTGCCCGGAACAATGTCCCCGAAGGTGTTTGCAACCTGATCATGGGTGCAAGGGATACAGGCGAATGGCTGGCTGCCGATGAAAGGGTGGCCCTGATCTCGGCCACGGGCAGCACCCGCATGGGCAAGGCCGTGGGCGCCGTGGTAGCAGCCCGTCTGGGCAGGTCCCTACTGGAGCTGGGTGGGAACAATGCGATCATTATCTCGCAATCGGCCGATCTGGATATCGCCATACCGGGCGCCGTCTTTGGCGCCGTAGGCACCGCCGGTCAGCGTTGCACCACCACCCGCCGCCTGATCATTCACGAAAGCATCTATGACAAGGTCAGGGAAAAGCTGGCCACGGTGTATAAGCAGCTGCGCATCGGCGATCCGTTGGACGAAAAGAATCATGTCGGTCCGCTCATCGATAAAGACGCCGTACAGCAATACCTGCATGCCATCGAGGCCTGCAAAAAAGAAGGTGGTAAATTCCTCGTGGAAGGCGCCGTTCTCAAAGGCTTCGACAGCGGCTGCTATGTTCAGCCCTGTATCGCCGAGGCAGAGCCCCATTATAAGATCGTACAGCATGAGACTTTCGCCCCCATCCTCTACCTGTTGAAATACAAGACGGTGGACGAAGCCATCGCCATCCAGAACGGCGTGCCCCAGGGTCTCTCCTCTTCCATCATGACCCTCGACCTTCGCGAGGCGGAAAAGTTCCTTTCCGCCGCCGGCAGCGATTGCGGCATAGCCAATGTCAACATAGGCACCTCCGGCGCGGAGATAGGCGGAGCCTTCGGCGGGGAAAAAGAGACGGGAGGCGGCAGGGAAAGCGGCAGCGACGCCTGGAAGGCCTACATGCGCCGTCAGACCAATACGATCAACTACTCCACCCAACTGCCACTGGCACAAGGGATAAAGTTTGATATTTAAAGGCCCGGTCCCGGCCCGGAACGATAATAATTTGGCAGCCTGAAGCGTTATCCTTCAGATGACCCATAAACTATGATCCACTCCGGTACCAAAGCCCTTACTGCATATAGAAAAGTTATTCCCTTGCTGGCGCTGGCCTTCACCTTCCTTGGAGCCAGCGAGGCCCGGGCGCAGGTAAGACTGGGGGTCATCGGAGGATTACATTCCGCTAACATACTGGAAAAGAACAATATACCGAATTGGGATAGCACGGTGAAGCCATTCCAGTCCTCCCTTTCCGGCTTCCAGCTGGGGTTCATCCTGGAAATGCCCCTGGGCCATAAAGGGTTCTTTTTTCAACCCGCCATCGCCTATACGGTCAAGGGAAGAAAATATACCCGGAACAATGATTCCGCTACCAGCCATTTGACTGACACCATCTATTCCCGCCAGGACCTGCATACCAACTATATCGACGTTCCGCTGAATATTACATACAAGCTCTATCTTTCGGCCAATCATAAGAATAGCTTTTTCCTTAGCGCGGGCCCGCAGATAAGTTTCTTTTACAGCGGAAAGACCACCAGCGAATCACTGGCCTGGATAAATGACAGCACCACCAAGTACTCGAATGAGTCCGAATCTGCTACGGTGGGCAAGGGAACGAATGCTTTCAAGACGGTGGACATCGGGATCAATGGCCGGGTGGGCTTCGAGTTTGGGAATGTCATGCTCAGCGTCTATTTCAGCCGGGGTCTCAGCAATTCCTTCCACTCCACTTATGACGGTACCTTCCATAATAAGGTGATGGGAGCATCCCTGGGTATCTGGCTTTCTTCCACCGGCGTTCCGGTCCCTCCTAAAAAGAAGGACACCGATCTGGATGGCATACCCGATGAGGAGGACGCCTGCCCCCTTAAACCCGGCACGGCCAAATGGCATGGCTGTCCCGTACCCGATACGGACCACGACGGCATAGACGACGACCATGACTCTTGCAGGAACCAGGCTGGTCTGGCGCGCTACAACGGCTGCCCCATCCCGGATTCAGATCACGACGGGGTCAATGACGAGGAAGATAAATGCCCTGATAAGCCTGGTCTGGCCCGTTATAACGGCTGCCCCATTCCCGACAGGGACGGCGACGGCGTCAACGACGAAGAAGATAAATGTCCCGATACACCTGGCACCATCGAGAACCACGGCTGTCCCGAGATCAGGAAAGAGACGACGGAAAAGGTCAATTACATAGCCCGCAATATCATGTTCAATTCATCCAGCGATCAGCTCACCGATAGCTCCTACCTGGCCCTGGATGTACTGGCGGCGCTGATGAAAGACCATCCGGAATGGCACCTGACCATCGAAGGTTATACGGATAGCTCCGGCCGGGCCGCGACCAACCTGCTGCTATCCCAGAAACGGGCGCTGGCCGTCAAGAACTACCTGGTCAAAAAAGGCATCGACGAAAGCCACCTTACCGCCATAGGCCGCGGACAGGAACGCCCCATCGCCGACAACAGAACTCCTGCCGGCAGGGCTATCAACAGACGGGTGGAATTGAACATAAGCCAGGAAAATAAATAAGGGAAAGCTCCAAAAAAGGAAAGTTTTAACAACTCTATAAGGCCATCCATGTAATTTGTGGCATGATATGGCCTTTGTTTTACTATTTTACATATAGTTACAGTCACATCACTAAAATACACACATGAAGTTAAGTTCTAAGGGGTGGATGAGCATGCTCCTTTGGGGGGCCATTCCGCTGACGATGTTTGCACAAGGGAATTCCGTACACACAGAGCTGCCAAAAGGCTGGCACCTGTTAGACAAAGATCACGACGGATACTACGGTATCAGCATGGACAAAGCCTACGAATTTACCCGCACAAAAAAATTAAAGAGCAAGACTGTTTTGGTAGCTGTCATCGACTCGGGAGTGGATACGCTCCACGAAGATCTCAAGCACATCCTTTGGACCAATCCGAAAGAGATCCCCGGCAATGGCATCGACGACGATCACAACGGCTATGTGGACGATATCCATGGCTGGAACTTTATCGGAGGCAAGGACGGTCACAACGTAAAGGACGATGCCCAGGAAGAAGCCCGGGTATATTATCATTTCAAACAACAATTCGACGTACAGGGTACGCTGGACTCCAGCAAATGGAGCCAGGACGATAAAGACAATTATTACATGTGGGTCAAGGCCCGCAAGACGATCATGGGAGACGGCGCGGAGTCGGGCATCGACCTGGTGATCCTTCACAAGGTGCTCAATGCCTGTATCAAGAGCGACAGCATCCTTCAAAAAGCAATGGGTAAGGTGGAATACACAGGCAATGAGCTGGACACCTTCCAGGCGCCCAACCCGGAAGCAAAAAGCGCCAAGTCTGTTTTCCTCTACCCTTTCAAGGCCAATAAGATCATGGACATGACCAATAAGGCCTTTATCAATGAATTCACCGAACAGGTAGATCAGGAGGAGAAAAAGGCGTCCGCCAAGGACACCCCTCCCAAGGACTATCGTCATGAAATAGTAAAGGACAATGAGGATGATATCAACGACCGGTACTATGGTAATAACGATGTAATGGCAGGCGATCCCATGCACGGCACCCATGTGTCCGGCATCATCGGCGCCGAAAGAGGCAATGGCAAAGGCATGGATGGCGTGGCCGACAACGTACGGATCATGATGATCCGCGCCGTTCCCAATGGGGACGAGCACGATAAGGACATTGCCCTGGCTATCCGTTATGCGGTAGACAATGGCGCCCGCGTCATCAACATGAGCTTTGGAAAGAACCTTTCCCCGCAAAAGAAATGGGTGGACTCCGCCGTCAAGTACGCGGAAAGCAAAGGCGTTCTCCTGATCCATGCCGCGGGTAACGACAATGCCGACGTGGATACCACCGACAACTTCCCGAACCCCAATATGCTGCACGCCGACTACACCGCCTCCAACTGGATCACGGTAGGCGCCAGCAGCGACCCTCTGGCAGAGCCAGGCTTTAAAAGCTACACCGCCTCCTTCTCCAATTACGGCAAGCAGGAAGTGGATGTATTCGCCCCCGGCACCCGGATCTATTCTACCCTGCCCGGCGGCAAGAACTATGGCAATCTGCAGGGCACCAGCATGGCTGCACCTGTCGTCACGGGCCTGGCGGCCTTTATCATGGAATATTATCCCAATCTCAGTCCACAGCAGGTGAAATATTGTATCGAACATTCAGCCCTGCAGCCTCCGGGTAAAGTAAAGAAACCCGGCAGCGAGGACGAATGGGTCAATCTTTCCGATATCTCGCGATCCGGTGGCATCATCAATGGCTACGAGGCTATCAAGCTGGCCGCCACCCTCTCCACCACGGACGCGCATCGAAATGACAAGCTGCAAAAGTCCACATTGACGAATAAAAAGGATTAAGCGAAAGCCGGGTTAACACCCGGCTTTTTTATTACATTTATAAAAAAATTTCATGCTTCCCCGTTCAGAGATCATCCCGGCAGAACCCTACCAGCATTACATCGACCTGATAAAAGAGGACGATGTACGCAAAGCGCTGGTAAAGAACACCCGGCAGTTCCGGAAATTCCTAAAGAGAATACCCCGTAAAAAGATCGATTACGCCTATGCGGAAGGCAAATGGACGCTGCGGGAAATGCTCCAGCACATCATCGACGCCGAAAGGGTATTCAGCTACAGGGCTGTCACCTTTTCCCGGCTGGATACCAATCCTCTCCCCGGCTTTGACGAGAATACCTGGGCCGCCAATGCGGGCGCTGCTGAACGCAGCTGGAACGAGCTGCAGGAAGAATGGAGATTGCTGCGCAAATCCAATATATTGCTTTTTGAATCCTTCTCCGACCACCAGATGGGTTTCCACGGTCAGGCCAATGGACGCCCTCTGAATGCGTTTACGCTAGGCTTTATCATCTCCGGGCACGTGGCCCATCACATGCGGATCATCAAAGAAAGATACTTATAAAAAAAGCCGGGTTAACACCCGGCTTTTTTGTTATTTGTTGTAGACTAAGTTTTTCTGTGTTATCATATCATCCAGGACATTGACCGCCTCCCCAAGGTAAATATCGCTGCGTTTATCCTTCAGCCATACCTGGAATCTGTCAGCCTTATCCTTGTCCCCATCATACTTGTGCGCATCCTGGGGCAGGGCCGATACATTCAGCTCGCTGCTGCCCGTGAGCTTGCTAAGGGACTCGATTTGTTTGATCGTCGACTTGATCTGCTTCTGCTCTTCCCTGTATTTCTGCAGGTTCAGCGGGAACACCTTGTCATTCTCCTTGCTGAGCCATTGAGCATCCTGACCGATCAGGTTGAAGGCGGAATTGTTCTTCATTCGCTCGTTGCTCATAGCCTTGATCACATTCAGGTCATAGGCATATTTCCAGGTGGTATAATCAGCTTTCTGTATCTCATCCCAGGGCAATGCATCCGGGTTGTCCTTTTCGCGTATCTTGGAATACTCATACAGATCGGGCAGCACGATGTCGGAAGCCACGCCACGCAGCTGTGTCGATCCGCCGCTGATCCGGTAGAACTTCTGCAAGGTCACCTTCAGGGTACCAAGCTCGCTGTTGGCATCCATAAAGCCCAGGGTCTTATCCAGTCCAAGGTTCCGTTGAACAGTCCCTTTACCATAGGTAGACGTGCTGCCGATGATCACCCCTCTGTGATAATCCTGTATGGCGGCGGCGAATATTTCAGAGGCGCTGGCGCTCAATTCATTTACCATGACGGCAAAAGGTCCGTCATACAATACCTGCTTGTCATGGTCAGGCAGTATCTGCGGCTTGCCGTCCCTGTCCTTCACCTGTACGATAGGCCCCTGATCGATGAACAGCCCGGCCATCTGCACCACATCATACAAAGAACCGCCGCCGTTGAAGCGCAGGTCGAGCACGATGCCATCCACCTTCTGCTCCTTCAGCTTCATCACCTCTTTGGCTACATCCACCGAACAACGATTGCCTTTGGGGTTGTCAAAGTCGGCATAGAACTCCGGCAGATAGATATATCCGATCTTGCCCTTGGAAGAGCTGACAATGGCGCTGCGTGCAAAAGTCGCCTCATCCTGTACGATCTCATCCCGGATAAGGGAGATCACTTTGGTGGAGCCATCCGTCTTCTTCAGCGTCAGCCTCACTTCCGTTCCCTTCGTGCCACGGATGAGCTTTACGGCATCTTCCACCTGGAATCCGGTGAGGTCTACGGGCTCCTGAGCGCCCTGAGCCACCTTGGTGATGACATCGCCTATCTGTACCTGGCCGGACTTCCAGGCAGGACTGCCCGTCACCAGCGTCGTGATCTTGATATTCCCATCCTCTTCCCGCAGCGAGGCGCCGATCCCGAAGAAATGCCCGCTCATCTGCTCGTCGAAATACCTTTTTTCCACGGGAGGGAAATAGTCGGTATGGGGGTCCATCGTTTGCACGATGGTTTGTACATACATGTTGAACCGGTCGTCGTCATTGACCTTTACCTTCAGCCGCTCATAAAACCTGTCCATCACCTTCTCGGCCTTGCCACGGGCCTCTTTTTCGAGGTCCTCGTTGGAGCGGGCCACATATCCGGGCTTGCCTTTGCTGGCCTCCTGCTGGTCCAGGAGGTCGGAATACCTTTCTAAGGTCAAGTATTTCAATCGCTTGTACCAGGAATCGTGCCTTTCGGCCTCATTCTTCGGGAAATCTACTTTATCGTAGTTCTGATCCACCGAATCATTGGCGTTGAAATCAAAAGGTTTGGAAAGAATGTCCTTGTACAAGGTCTCCGTCTCTGCCAGCCTCCTCTTGTAGATGTCGCTGACGGAAGGCACAAACTGGACGGGCGCATTACCCAGGATCTCATCGTCGATGCGGGTCTCGAATTTCTTACGGAGCGCCTCTACATCGGGCTGCATGAGCACATTCTTCTCCACATCTACTTCCGCCAGATATTTGCCGAACACTTCTTTGGAGAATTTATCATCCAGCTGTTTGGGGCTATAATGGATCTGCTCCAGCATCTCTCCTACATTCTTCAATATCCTTTCGTACTTGGTGGGAGGATTCTCTCCCAGTCCTAAAGTCCTGAACGCAACGAATACTCCCGCTCCCAGGATCAGTAAAACGATGGGTAAATTTCTTTTATTAAACATATACATGATCACTTTTTTCATACTATTCCAAATGTAACGATTATCTCGATGGTATGTTGTCGCTCCATCCGATTATTAACAAGCATTTTGCCAGAAATTCCATGAGCGGAAGACCCTGAACATCAGGCGGGAAAAGTTTGTTTTGGGAGGAAATTCAAATTGCTGTAGATTTGCGTCCTGTTTTATCGGGATCATATGTCCATACGGTGGTTGTAGCTCAGTTGGTTAGAGCATCAGATTGTGGTTCTGAGGGTCGTGGGTTCGAGCCCCATCATCCACCCAAAGCTCCTCGCAGATCGAGGAGCTTTTTTTTATTAAATACATCGATATGACCATCAGCTGGTGGCTTTATACCATCCCTTTCATTTCCGCCTTTATCCACTGGCTTACCATCTGGATGGCCCTGAAGCTCCTTTTTCATCCCCGCCAACCCAAACGATTCCTGGGCTTTACCCTCCATGGCGTATTCCCCAAACGCCAGCAGCAGATAGCCGAAAGCCTGGGCCGCAACGTAGGCCAGGAGCTCCTCTCCTACCAGGACATCGAACAGACCATTGCCAACCCGGCCAATGTTCAGAAAATGCTTCCTTTGGTGGAAGAGCATATCGACAATTTCCTCCGGAACAAATTGAAGGAGACCATGCCCATGATCGCCATGTTCATCGGCGACAAAACGATCAACCAGCTCAAATCCGTCTTCATGACGGAACTGCAGGAGCTCTTCCCTATCATCATGAAGAACTATGTAGCCCATCTGAAGAACGACCTGGACCTGGAAAAGATCGTCGTGGACAAGATCTCCAACTTCTCCTCCGACAGGCTCGAGACCATGCTCAACCAAATACTCACCAAAGAGTTCCGGTTCGTCGAGGTCATCGGCGCGGCGCTCGGTTTCCTCATCGGCGTGGTCCAGATATTGCTGACCCTGCTGATGCATTGATAGTCCGGATTTCATAACAATGTTTTAACAGTTTTCAGACAACAATTTGAACGATTATCCTACCATATAAGGAGGCTATACAGAGTTTGCCCTACTATGGTTGTTTTGGTACCGTTTGTACAGAATGAATGCATTTCATCCTGATTTTGTAACACTTTTGCATAAATTTTAATGAGCTCATGAGAAAGATCGGGTTATTGTTCATAGTTTGGTTAGCAGCAATCTCCGGCCAGGCGCAGGCGCCGGGAATGGGAGGCAATGGCAGACAGCGGGGAGGAGGCATGGGCAACGGCCAGGCTCCCAGCATCGGTCACTTCTATGGCCGTATCGTCGACGCCAAGACGGACAAAGGTCTTGACGGAGCTTCCGTTCAGCTCATCCAAAGCAAGTTCGACACCGTCAGCCGCAAGCGGCACGATACGGTGATCGCCGGCATGATCACCACCCGCAAAGGGGACTTCAGCCTGGAGAACCTGCCTATCTTCGGCAACTTCCGCCTGAAAGTGACAGCCATCGGCTATACCACCTATGAACAAAAAGTGGCGTTTGAAATGAAGATGGGAGGCGGAGGCGCGGCCCGCGGCGGCGATATGTCGCAAGCCCTGAACGGTGTCGACAAGGACCTGGGGAATATCAAGCTCGCCGAAGATGCCAAAACATTGGAGCAGGTGACCGTTACGGCATCCAAACCCCTCATTCAAATGGGGGTGGATCGTAAGATCTACAACGTGGAAAAAGA
This sequence comes from Puia sp., assembly GCA_035545935.1. Classification (GTDB taxonomy): domain Bacteria; phylum Bacteroidota; class Bacteroidia; order Chitinophagales; family Chitinophagaceae; genus Puia. Next base: position 21,791 of record DASZXP010000173.1, read on the forward strand.
CATTTCCGCCCAGGGCGGTACAGGCGTAGACGTTATGAAGAACGTCCCCTCCGTACAGGTGGACATCGATGGGAACGTCACCCTCCGCAACAGTACGCCCACCATCTTCGTGGATGGACGCCCCACTACCCTCACCCTTGACCAGATCCCGGCTGACGCCATTCAAAGCGTGGAGATCATCACCAACCCTGGCGCAAAATACGACGCCAGCGGCGGCACTTCCGGCATCCTCAACATCGTCCTGAAAAAGAACCGCAAGGCGGGCTACAACGGTAACGTCCGCGCAGGCATCGATCAACGGGGGCGCTTCAACCTGGGCGGCGACCTCAACGTCAAGCAGGGTAAGATCAACGTATTCGCCAATGCCCACTATGCACAGCGCAAATCCATTTCTACGGGTACGACTGACCGGTATACATTCTTCAACCAGCCATACGATAGTCTCCATCAATACGACAACAATATCAACAAAGGCTATTTCGTTTTCGGCCGATTCGGCCTGGACTATCTGATGGATAACAGGAATACGCTGTCCTTCTCCGGCAACATCGTCCATGGTCATTTCGAGCCATACACGACCAGCGATCTGTTTGTGGACACGCTCTATCCCTCGGGCACTGCCTATTCCTATACCCAACGCCTGTCTAACTCTTCCGGCAACTTCAAGAACCATGGCGGCATGCTCAGCTATAAACATAATTTCCCCAAGGCGGGTGAAGAGCTTACCGCCGACTTCAACTACGGCAAGGGTACGAACGACAATCTCAACTACGTCAATTCCAATATATACAATGTGAAGGGCGGCCCCCTCAGCTCCACCTACAACCAGCGGCAGATCGGTGACGGGGACAATGAATACATCACGGGGCAGACAGATTATGTAAAACCCTTCACTGAAAAGTCCAAATTGGAAACAGGCGCCCGGGTCGCCATCCGCAACAACAGCAGTCTGAACAACATCGATATCCTGGGCGAGGACGGTCTCTATCACAACCAGGCGCTGCTGTCCTCCCATTACAAATTCCGGGACAGGGTTTTCGCCGCCTATGTCACCTATAGCAATGCTATCAAGGATTTCACCTATCAGCTGGGATTGCGTGGTGAAAGGTCCGACTACAAAGGCACCCAGACCTATGCCGTAAAAGGACAGGGAGGCGGGCTGGTAGACACCGCCGGCGACTTCAGCAATAAGTTCCCCATCAGCCTTTTCCCCAGCGTATTCCTTACTCAAAAGCTGGGAGGGGATCAGGACCTTTCGCTGAACTATACCCGGCGCATCGACAGACCCAACTTCTTCCAGCTGTTCCCCTTCACGGATTATTCCGACTCGCTGAACCTCAGCCGTGGCAATCCGAACCTTAAGCCCCAGTTCACCAACTCTCTGGAGCTGGCCTATTCGAAGACCTACTCGGGTAACAGCACTTTTTTGGCATCCGTCTATTATAAGTATACAACGGACCTGATCACCCGCTATCAGTACACGGACAAGAACCCGCTCAACGATTCCACGGTGATCATCGGTACCTTTATCAATGCCAAATCCAGCTTCGTAGGCGGTCTGGAGCTCATCGGACGCAACAGCATCACCAAATGGTGGGATATCACCAGCAACATCAATATCTTCACCTCCAAGATCAATACCATCGATACGGGCTCGTTCGCCATCCCCACGGTGGGACAAACTTACAGCTGGTTCGGCAAGATCAACAATACTTTCAAGCTGCCGAAGAACTTTACCCTGCAGCTGACAGGCGACTTCACCTCCAAGACCGTATTGCCTCCCGGAGGCAGCGCCAGCAGCGGTGGCGGCGGCGGCAGAGGCTTCGGACAGACGGTCAGCGGCAGCGCCCAGGGATATTCCAGACCCACGGGCGGCGTGGATGCGGCTCTGAAATATGAATTCATGAAGAACAAGGCGGCTTCGCTGACGCTTAGCGTCAGTGATATCTTCCGGACAAGAGTATACGATGTATATACCTCCTCCTCTTACTTTACACAGGAGGCCAACCGTCGCAGGGACCCGCAATTCTTCCGTTTGCAATTCAACTGGCGCTTTGGTAAATTTGACATGAGCCTGTTCAAACGAAAAAATATGCGCGGCGAAATGGAAAGCATCCAGGGAGGCATGCAGGGTGGACAACAATAATAAGACATACCATATGCTGACATTAGGGGACTCCTACACCATCGGTGAAGGGGTCCTTCTTGTAGAAACATATCCCTATCAGACGGTGCAGCTGCTCCGGCAGCAGGGCTACCCTTTCACGGCGCCCGAGATCATCGCCCGCACGGGCTGGACGACAGACGAGCTTCATACCGCCATCAGGGGTCGCCGTCTCCTGGCAACCTATGACTTCGTCACCCTGCTCATCGGGGTAAACAATCAATACCGGGGTCGTTCGTCCGAAGAATATGCCGTCCAGTTCCAGGTCCTTCTGCGGCAGGCCATCCAGTTCGCAGCCGGGCGTCCCGATCATGTCTTCGTGCTTTCCATACCCGACTGGGGTGTCTCTCCCTTTGCCGCCGGACGGGATAAAGCGGATATTGCCCGTCAGATAGATCAGTTCAATACTACGGCCCGGAGTATCGCCCAGGCCCACGAGGTCGGCTTTATCGATATCACCCCTCATTCCCGGGGCAACGCCCAGCCCTTTGCGGCCGATGGTCTTCATCCCGCAGCTCCGCAATACAGCTATTGGGCACTGCAGCTGGCGGACAGGATCGCACAATGTCTGCCTTAATAAATGCTGTTCAATCCATCCGTATTGAGGAATATGACATCCGGCGCCTTTACATAGACGCTGTTGTAGCGGAACTGGATGCCCGCATTCAACATGATCTTAAAGGACTGGTTCTGTTCCGTCCTTCGGGGAAAATATACCATGCGGAATTCGATCGTGTTGAATACCAGGTTCTCGTTACGGGCCCTCAATCCGGCCCCGATGCCATGATAAAGCGAGGATTTGGAAAAGGCAGGCTGGTCAGCCGGGGTCAGCAAGGATATATCCCCAAAGGCAAAAGGGGCGAACTTAAACCCAAGCAGCTTATAGTTAATAAAAAAGCTCGTTTCCGAATGCAGGGTGGCCCTTTGTCCTCCGTAGACCGAATCCCCGCTGAAATACCGGAGACCGAATACATTATTCAGGGTCAGGGGGTCGGTTCCCAGTCGATTGAACTGCCGCGTGTAGCTGACATTGACATACTGGCGTATCTTCAATGTGTTGAAAAGGAATAGCGGACTGTAATAGCTGGCCCCGATGAGACCGCTGGCATCCTGGACCTCCCCATGTTTCATAAATCCCCCGCTGCGAAAAAAGTACTGGATAAACCCGCCCCGTTTGGTCACGACATAGTAGTTGGCGTCCACACCCGTATAGAGCCTTTTCAGGTCTTGCGCCCCTATCTGGCGATAATAGCCGGTGGTCAGCGCTACGTTATAGCCCGCGGGTATGTCCTCCGTGGTCCCAAAACCATATATATAGTTTGTCTTATAGAACTCCTGCCGGAAAAAAGTGAACTGGGACAGCACCGCCTCCCGGTCGTTGAACCGGAAGTTCCATTTGCCATCCAGCTGATACGGCATATCCGTAAAATGATTTTTGAAATAGCGTAAGCTGACGAACCGGCGGTCCAGCACCGAGGTATTGGAAAGGAATTTATTGGTACCCAGGTTCCAGCCCAGCCATACGTCATGCACCCAATACCGGTAGTTGAAGAAGAGACTGTCCGGCTGCGCGTAACGATTGATGCTCTTGTAGGTGCCAAAATTCAATCCTCCCGCCAGGTGGGCGTAAGGAGCATACAGTGGCCGGGATAGTTGAAGGAACCAGGCCTCCTCATTGGGTGTTCCGTCTTTCAGGTTGTTGTTGATCTGGGTATAAGAGGCCGTGGCGTCTACAAACCGGTAGACATTGGTCTTGGTATACAGCAGTTGGTACCCGAAGTGTGGCGTCCGGGTCTGCTCGATGATGACCCCGCCCTGGATCTTCTGGCCCATCCCCAGGAAGTTGGCTTCGCTGACATTCCCTCGTATGCTCGTGGGTCCCAGGCCAAAGCTGCTCAGCTCTCCCCCGATGCTGAAAAGGTCCTTGACGACCAGCACCAGGTCTACCGAATCCTCGTTGTCCGGCAAGGTGTTCACCAGGATACGGGCATCCTGGATATAGTTCAGGCTACGTATCAGACGTTCGTTATCCGCCACTTTATAGGGATTGAGCGCCGTATTTTCCCGGATGAATAACGAATTGCGGATGACCCAGGATCGGGTCTTCCGGTGCATCTGGTTCAATAGCCTGGTGCCGAAATACTGCAGCCGCTTGGAAGTATCCGTAAAGGTCTGCTCGAATCCATACCCCTTTATGATGATATGCCGGATGATCTTGCCTTCATAGGGCTTAAAGGGGCTTTCGCTCTTGGTATTGAGAGCGGAGGCCAGCGCCGGCGAATCCACGCGGCCCGCGATGATGGGCTTGATATTCGTGTCTGAGGCCGGTCCGCCCCGGCTGATGGCATTGCGAAAGAACTGAAAGATATTGTTGTTCATGAACCGGCTTCTGTGAACACTGTCGGTGGAAGGGTGATGATGACGGTCCCGCCGGCTGCTATCCGGGAGATGTTCCTTTCGGGTACTGTCCGTGACCTGGCCCAAACAGCTGAGATAGATCATCCAGCAGCCCAACACAGCAGCCAATCGTATTATGGTAGTCTTCCTCAAATCTGATTCGGGGTCATCTTTTTATTGACAATATAGTTCCAATATAAGGATTATAACTACTCATAACGATGCCAGATCACGCATCGGCTGAATTTCCTTGTTAGCGTAATGTTATAACGCCTTCTTCACTGATTCTTAACAACCTGTACCAGGCCGTGGTATTGTTTTTGAATATAAATGACCTGATAGCACGAATCGATACCATTATTTGAAAGACAGTCGGAAGTCATACCACTACCGACCCCAAAAAAACCTTTAGACGGATGAAAACAAAATCATTGGCCACCTGGCCCGCAGCCACCTTGCCTGAAAGCTCCATAGCGATCTATAATCCCGGAAAATCTCAAAAAAGAAGTTCAGGAGTGGTCAAATTGATGCCCCCTGTCACTCCCCCGGATGAAAAGATGGTCCGCGATCTGAACGCATTGGCTTCCACGCCGCCTTTCTGCACTTTCAAGAAAGCACGCAGACACGATATGCTTTGACATTATCGTATTGCCCGGATGTAGAAATTTTTCCCATTCTCAACGGGATCATTTTCTACAACAATTGGGAAGTGTCCCTATGAAAGCGCCTTTATCTCTTCTACGAACTGATTTAAGAACGAAAGTTTAAAGACCTCCCGCTCGGGATCAGGGGCATCGAAATTCATGAACAGGATGCTCCCGTCCTTGGCAATCGTCATCAGATAGTTTCCTTTTTTGGAAATATCATAGACTATCAGGTCGCCATGATCTTTTTCTTTTAACTGGTATTCTTCCGTGCCGCCTTCCCGTTGTATTTTGATGGACTTTGTCCGTAAATTTTCCATATGTTTAATTTTATTACTGTGATATAAAAATTCAAGCCATACTCGCGAGTGTGTTTTATGGCATAATTCTGATACTATCTTTACACAGGGGCACAGCCCTTTGCACCATTTAAATACGCTATATGGAAAAGTTGTTCCTGGACGAATTGAGAGAGCTCTATGGGGCGGAAAAGCACCAGACGACGGTCCTTCCCCTGCTAAAGAAAGCAGCCTCCTCCCTGCGATTGCAAAACATGCTGGCTAATCACCTGTACACCACCCGGGAACATATCAGCCGGCTGGAAGAGATCTTTAACCTGTTGGGGAAAAAACCCGAAGCCAGACAGTCCGAAGCTATCCTGGGCATCGGCCGGGAAGCGGAGATCGCGATCGAGACGACGGAAAAAGGGACAGCCACCCGCGACGCGGGGTTGATAGTGGCGGTACAGAAGCTGGAACATTACGAGATCTCCTCCTATGGCAGCCTGGCCCAGCTGGCCCGTACCCTGGAATACGACGAGATCCTGGATTTGCTGGAAATGACCCTGTATGAAGAAAAAGAGGCCGACGATCTGCTGACCGCCCTGGCCGAAAATTATATCAACACCGAAGCCAGCCGGGAATAGGTATCGATACCGTGTCATACCACCGCCGGGGACCGATCAGATCCACTGACGGTAGTCGGTCAAACCGCTGCCTCCGCCCCCGCGGGCGACCGCTCCGGCCGCTCTCTCATCTGATCCATCTCTCTACGCATCCGGTCCTCTTCACCGGCCATCTGCAACAGTTCCTTCCTGGCCAGCGCCAGGTCATAAGGCCCCGTACCCATGATCAGCTTGGAAAGGATAGGTCCTGTCTCGATCAGGATGATCAGCAGGGAGATCAGCAGGTTGGCCCAGAACACGCTCCCTTCCCTACCCGACAGGTCGGACAAAGCCTTGTTCCTTTCCAGGAAACCCACATCTGCCGTCACCTGCGCTTCATATCCTTTGTTCTTGATATCCTTCATGGCATTGACGCCCGCCATGATGCTGTCTTGGTAATGGATGGCGCCATCCAGCTGCCGCAGCTCGGGGGTTACCTGTACCAGGGCCGATTGATATGCCTCCTGCTTCAATCTGGTCAATTTGTCGATACCTCTTTGCTGGGAGCCGCCCGTGCCATCCGCCTCCTGTACATAGGCCTGCTGCAACCGGTGAAGCGTGTCCTCGAGGGATGTCTTTCGGGCCATCAGCCTGTCCCTCTCCTGCTGCGCCGTCGCCAGCACATTCCGGTTCTCCGCCTGCAGGAGGCTATCGTTCAGCAGGATCTTCTTATGCCTGTTCTCCGTCACCTGCACATCTATTTCCTTTTCGAAGATCTTTAATTCCAGCGGTCGGGCGATGGTGACCCCGATAAGCAGGGCCAGCGCGATACGCGGCGCTGCCATCCAGAGCTGCTTGCGGCGGGATACGCCGTATTTACGCATGGTGGAGACGAGGAACCGGTCGAAATTGAAAATGATCGCGCCCCAGACAAAGGCGAAGAGGATAGCCCATATGGGGTCGTTGAATACGCTGTAAATAGCATAGCCGGCGGACAAAGATGCCAATACAAAGGTGGCCAGGATCACGCCTCCAAGGCCCGCATACTTGCTGTGCTCCGAAGGACAGTCTTTGAGGAGCTCCTGGTAGGCTCCGGCGCACCACCAGAGAAAGTGCGTTTCGCGCTGTTTATTTTCTTCCGTCCCGCTGAAAGAGTCATAGGTCAGACGTTGGTGGTTACGGTATACCCCATTGCCGACCTGCCCATTATCCTTTGTCGCCATACATGGTTTGATTGTAGGTCAGGTAATGCACGCCCATGCGGACGTCTTACCGCCGCCGGGCTCAATAATCATGTGAAGTGGGAACAAGGCAAAGAACGGGAATTTGCGGGAGAAATTGCAAAGGAAATGCTAAAAGGGCATTCTATGAGGATCATCTTTCTTTTGAATCAGCAAAACGGCTTTCTTTTTTTTCGGGTCTACGTAAAGCCCAACCTTGCAGTCATCAATAAGCCAATAATGTCTATAATATTTCTTAAAGAACCTTCCATTTTTTGTCTACATACACGCGAGCTTTCTCATAGACAGGTATTTGGTGATACTCAATTCCAAGCATTACCCATTTTCCCAAATTATTTACGTAAACTCCCCCTGACAACAATGAGTCGCGGTGATTCGAAATGGAATTCTGCGCGTTTGCCATCGGGTAAAGCATAATGAATATAATGAACCAGGATGCGAATTTGGACATATTACTCAATTTTCAGCGCGATATGTCAGCTCTTCCTTAAAAGCTTTTAATCTCCTTCCATCTTTCAACTCAACTATAATACGCACAGTCAACCATTTCCCATCAACATTATATATCAACAACGATTTTATTCCATGAAATAAGGTCACCGAATCCCATATGCCATCAAAGTCTTGAGGCCTATACCTGTAAACAATATACTTCTCAGGAGAATATAGGATAATTACATTTGACAGGCGTGTCATGTCCGCCAACAGGTGTGTAAAATCAGGCTATAATTGTGTAGATCATTTTCGCAAACTCCACCGCATGCGTTCCATCGCCGTGCAGACAAATGGTCTCCGCTGTAATATCGATCTCACCGCCGCCTGCCACCGCCACGCGGCCCTCTTTCACCATCTTTTCTACCTGCGCCAGGGATTGGCTGGCATCCTCGATCAATGCTCCCGGCTGTGTCCGTGGAGTGAGACTCCCATCCGCCTGATAGGTCCTGTCGGCGAACACTTCGTTGACAAAGACCAGCCCAAACTGTTCGGCGGCATCTTTCATCACGCTGCCGCTGAGCCCATATAATTTCAGAGAAGGATCGAACTCCCGGATTGCCCGGCAGATCAGCGCGCTGACGGTCTCATCCTTTGCTGCGCGATTGTATAAAGCTCCATGCGGCTTCACATGATGCAGACGGGCCCCGAACTCATCGCAGATGGCCTGCAGCCTAATGAGCTGATCGACGATGAGCCCTCCGATCTCTTGCTGCTGCACTCCCTTCCCCAGCATATCCACTCTGCCGAAATTGGCTCTGTCCGGATAAGAAGGATGCGCCCCGATGGCTACGTGATGACGCAAGGCCAGCTCCACGGTCCTTCGCATGGTGTCCGCATCTCCGGCATGATAGCCGCAGGAAATATTAGCCGAACTTATATAAGGGAAAATTGCTTCATCCGTATCCATGCCCTCACCCATGTCGCAATTCAGGTCGATCAGCATACCAGCTCGTTTAAATGATCCATGCAGGCGCGCTGCAGGATATGTAGCTCCTTCTGCTGGGCCGCTAACAGGATCTCGGCCGCCGATATATCCATCCGTTTGAACTGGACGGTGTCGCAGGGCCGCAGCTGCGCCAATTTAGGCAGATGCGCCGATATCACATGCGCAATCCGGGGATATCCTCCCGTTGTCTGATGATCCGCCATGAGCACGATCATCTGTCCGCTGGGCAACAGCTGCACCGTTCCAAAGCTGACCGCGGAAGATACCATCTCCACGGGCCTTTCCATCGTCAGGGGGGCGCCGCTCAGCTGATACCCCATTCTGTCGGAAGAAGGATGTATAAGAAAGTTGTTCTGTGTAAAAGATTCCTTCCCGGCGGCGGATAGCTGGTCCCATTCATTCCCCGGAATAAAACCGATCTCATGCGGCCACCGGTACACTTTTTCCGTATTCACCCGCCAGGGCAGCACCTCGAAGTTGCTTTCCTCTTTCAGCAATCCGGCAAAATAGATGGTGTTCTCCTTGAAGGGCAGCTCGTCTCCCTTCTTCAATGCCTGTCCATGCCAGCCCCCTACGCCCGCCTTTAGGTTCGTACTATAGCTGGTCAGCCACTTGTCACAGCAATACCCTCCATGCACCCCGATATAGCAACGGGCGCCCTCCACCAAAGAAGAGAACTGCAGCACCGTATTCTTCCGTACAACCACCGGCTGCCACCGGGGGATCACCTCGTCATTCACCGTCGCGGAAAAATCGGCGCCCGTGATAGCGATCAGCGTATTCTGCTCGAACAGTATTTGCGGACCGGGGAAATGAACTTCCATGATGGCTTCATCCTTGCAATTACCCACCAGGAGATTGGCCACCTGCGCCGCATAACGATCCATAACACCACCCGGGTTGATGCCCCAGCTGCCGTAGCCAGTCCTTCCCATATCCTGTAACGTATCCAGTAAGCCAGGCTTAATGATAGACAAAGACATGATAAACGTTTAGAGTCTAAATGTAAGTTTGTTACGATCAGTAAGAGGGTTCGAAGGGATAGGATCTACTATATACAGAACACAGGATAACTCGCAGGAGTAACTAAGCTACTAATTTCATATTTGCGCCGGGTCACCGATTATTTTAAAAGATACACTATTCAGGACATCAGTATCCCCTTTTTATTCACTGCGCCAAAGCTTCGAACTCCTCCTTGCTCACCGCATAGAACTGCACCTGGTCCCCTATATTCAGCCGCACCGGAGGTTCCTTCTCCGGATCGAACAGCCTCACCGGCGTACGCCCGATGATCTGCCAGCCCCCGGGACTGCTCACGGGGTAGATCCCTGTCTGGTTCCCCGCGATCCCTACCCCTCCGGCCACCACAGGCGCCGGACTCGATTTTCTTGCCGTCTCCAGCCGGGGATCGATCCTCCCAAGATACGGAAAGCCGGGTAAAAAGCCGATCATATACACCCTGTATATAAAGGAGGAATGCAAGGAAACAATGTCTTGCTGGGATATTTTAAGCATATCGCCTAGTCTTTCCAGGTCAGGCCCGAACCCTCCTCCATAACACACCGGTATCCGGATTGGTTCTTTCTCCTCGAAAAAGGACAAATCCTCCCCCTCCGTGGTTGCCCAGGCCTCCTCCAATAGCTGCCGTATATGCTTATGGACCCCATCGGGCCATCCGGCCTGGCTCATCTCAGCAGGATCATAAAAAACAGTGATGGAGGAATAGGCCACAATGATATCCTTCAATCCGTGAAAAGGATGTTTCCGTAACCAGGCCTCGAGGGACAAAACCCGTCTATTGACCTGTTGATCAATAAGATGGCCTAGTTCAAGGGTCATGGCGGAATCTCCCAGGGGGAATATAGAAAATAATGTATTCAAGGTCAGTCCAATATCCTCTCAATTTAAAGTTTTTTTGGCGGTGCGCCCCCTACATTCACCCGTACATATAATATTTTAATGGGTCAAAAGGCTTTCTGTCTTCATAAACTTATAACCTTAGGCAACCGTTTTGTACAAAATACTGTTATACAAATTAAAATAGTTTATTAAAATTCGGTTTATGTATTCCCGTCCCTTGTGCTGATTTTTTAATTTGACGGTTATACTGTAAACTTGCAAGCGGACGATAGTAGATCCCATAGGCGGGCAATCCTATTTTAAACCACTTTATTGAACACATGGCTAAGAATTTATTGATTGTGGAGTCTCCGGCAAAGGCCAAGACGATCGAGAAGATACTGGGTGATGATTTTGAGGTAAAAAGCTGTTATGGGCATATACGCGACCTTGAAAAAGGCGATATGGGGATTGATATCAAGAATAATTATAAACCCCGCTATATTGTTCCGGACGATAAGGAAAAGGTCGTAAAAGAGCTCAAAAGCATCGCCAAAAAGTCCGGCGAAGTATGGCTCGCGACGGACGAGGACCGTGAAGGAGAAGCTATCAGCTGGCATCTTTGCGAAGTGCTGGGCCTGGACCCCGAGACGACCAAACGCATCGTTTTCCACGAAATTACCAAGCCGGCCATCCAGTCGGCCGTCACCAGGCCCCGCACGGTGGATATGAACCTGGTCAACGCCCAGCAGGCCCGTCGCATCCTGGACAGGATCGTGGGTTTCGAGCTGAGTCCCGTGCTCTGGCGCAAGATGAGCATGAAGAACAACCTGAGCGCAGGCCGGGTACAGAGCGTTGCCGTACGCATCATCGCCGAAAGGGAAAGGGAGATCAATGCCTTCGTTCCCGTCAGCTCCTTTAAGATAGAAGCCCTCTTTACTGCCAAAGACGTCACCGGCAAACAGGTGACCTTTACCGCAGAAGGGAAGAAGCAAGCTTCGGCGGAGAATGCCGAGACCTTCCTCAATGGCTGTAAGGGAGCCGACTACACCGTCACGGATATACAGGTCAAGCCGGGCAAAAAAACACCCGCCGCGCCATTCACGACATCCACTCTCCAACAGGAAGCCAGCCGCAAGCTGGGTTATGGCGTCAGCCGCACCATGCTCCTGGCGCAAAAGCTGTATGAGAGCGGTAAGATCACCTATATGCGTACCGACAGCGTCAACCTCAGCGAGACCGCCATGGACGCGATCACCAAACAAATAGGCAGCCAATACGGCGATAAATACATACAGTCCCGCAAGTACAAGAATAAAAATGAATCCGCCCAGGAGGCGCACGAAGCTATCCGTCCCACCTATATGGATAACCTCACCGTGGAGGACGCCGACTGCCGCCGGCTGTACGAGCTCATCTGGAAAAGGACGATGGCCAGCCAGATGGCGGATGCCGAGTTGGAAAAGACCATCGCCAAAATTCAAGTCTCTACCAATAAAGAAGAATTGACCGCCAGCGGCGAGGTGCTGAAATTCGACGGCTTCCTGAAAGTGTATATGGAGGACAGGGACGAAGACGAGATCACCGAAGAAGAAGGACAGGAAGGCATGCTTCCTCCGCTGTCCGTACAACAAAAGCTACCGCTGAAAGAGATGAAGGCGGTAGAACGTTTCAGCCGCCCGCAGCCGCGCTATACCGAAGCCTCCCTGGTAAAGAAATTGGAAGAGCTGGGCATCGGCCGGCCTTCTACCTACGCCCCCACCATCTCCACCATTCTCAAAAGAGGCTATGTGGAAAAAAGAGATAAGGAAGGCGTAAAAAGAGATTTCAGGATCTTTTTGTTAAAGGACAACAACGTGAAAAAGCTCGTCGAGCAGGAGAACACCGGCGCCGAAAAGTCGAAGCTGTTCCCAACCGACCTGGGCCTGGTAGTCACCGACTTCCTGAAACAATATTTCGACGACATCATGGATTATCACTTTACGGCCCGCATCGAAGAAGAGTTCGATGAAGTGGCGCAAGGCAAGATCCAATGGAATAAAATGATCGATGATTTCTACAACCCTTTCAAAAAGGATGTGGACAATACCATCGAGACCGCGGAACGCATCAAAGGAGAAAGAGAGCTGGGCATGGACCCTGCCAGCGGTAAAAAAGTCATCGCCCGCATGGGCCGCTATGGTCCCATGGTACAGATCGGAGATGTCAGCGACGAAGAAAAACCCCGGTTTGCCAAGCTGAAGAATACGCAAAGTATCGAGACCATCAGCTTCGATGAAGCCATGGAGCTCTTTCGCCTGCCCCGCAACCTGGGTTCGTTCGAAGACTCCGATGTCGTGGTCAACATCGGCCGGTTTGGCCCCTATATCGCACACGACAAGAAATTCTACTCGCTGGGCAAAGAATACGATCCCTATAGCATCACCTTCGATGAAGCCACTCCCATCATCGTTGAAAAAAGGGCCGCCAAGGAAGAACGCACTATCAAGGTCTTTGAAAAAGAAAAGATACAGGTGCTGCGTGGTCCCTATGGTCCTTATATCAAACAAGGGCTGCGGAACTACAAGCTGCCGAAGGAAAAACAAGACACTGCAGCTGATCTGAGCCTGGAGGAAGTAAAAGCCATCATCGAAGAAGTAAAAGCCAATCCCCCCAAACGGGTCCCTCGCAAGAAAAAAGGGTAGCTAACGCCCCCACAATTTTCTGAGATAACGCATCGTTATCCATAAGAAGGCCCCTTACCCGCCGGCAATAGATGTTTAGTAATAAACACTTAGCGCCTGCTTGTGGATAAGAATTTTATCAAAATCTTATAAACTTCCACGAAATTGATTCCGTATTTCAGGGAAGAAACATCTACATGCAAGAAACCAAAGAAATAAAAGCCCTTTTTCACCTGATCGACGATCCCGACCAGGACGTGTTCGACTCCGTGAGCAGCCGCATCGTCAGCTATGGCAGAGGGATCATTCCCAATCTGGAGAATCTCTGGGAGAACACCATCAGCGGAGAAGTACAGGAGCGTATCGAACTGCTGATACACAAACTTCACTATCACGATCTGACAGAAGATTTTATACGTTGGAAGAACAGCAGCTACCAGGATCTCCTGACAGCCGCCCTGCTTGTCGCCAAATTTCAATACCCGGACCTGGTCACCACCCCTATCTTACAGGAAGTGGAAAAGCTCCGGCGCAATATCTGGCTGGAACTGAACAGCTATCTCACTCCCCTCGAACAGGTCAACGTGCTGACCAGCATCCTGTACAGCTACTATGGTCTCAAAGGGACGGAAGTAGCCTACCAGCAGCCGGAGGAATTCCTCATCAACAAGCTCATCGAGACCAAAAGAGGCAATTCCATCGCCAATGGCATCCTTTATCTGCTCCTGGGCGAATTGCTGGACATCCCGGTCAAGGCGATCAATATCCCCCGTCAGTTCGTGCTGGCCTATATCAAGCCTACCTATGACGAGAACCCCGAAAGGCTGAGCCCGCAGCAGCGTATCGAATTCTTCATCGATCCCATGAGCGGGCAGGTATTCTCTCACAAGGATGTGGATAGCTATTTCAAACGGGTCTCCGTCCCGCCGGTGGCATCCTACTTCAAACCCCTCTCTCACAATCGCATCATACAGACGACCCTGGAAGAGTTCAGCAAATGCTTCGACGACGAACGCAATAACTATAAACAAAAAGAATTACAGGAGCTGGCAAAGCTTCTCAACGATTAAAAAAAAAGACCGGTTAACACCGGCCTTTTTCGTTATTTACATGGGGAGTTTCCAGCCCTCGCGGTATTCCCGCTTTACAAACTGGTTGGCCTCGTCGAAGTTCGTGATCTTCATATTCTGCGCATCCCACAACAATTTCTTCCTTCCGGGGAATTCCTTGCCATTCTTCACATTCCAGCTGCGCAGCGCCAGATTGCCCATCAATATCGTTTCCGTCAGCGGTCCGGCATAGTCGAAGGGAGAGCTCACCGTATTCTTGCCATAGCCGGCAATACAGGCATTCACCCACTGCACATAGTGTCCTTCCGGAACCCTTGCCAGCGTCTGTGGTACATTCACCTCCTTCGTTCTGGACGTAGGCAGTAAGGTGGCTTTGCTGCCATATGTTCCGCACATGATCTTTCCTTTCGTGCCCGTGATGATGGCTCCGCCGCCGTCATCTCCGCCCATCATCTCATCGGGACCCAGCTCGGCAGGACGCTCGGGTCTCAATCCTCCATCCATCCAGTACAGGTCCACATCCGGCTTACCATTCTTTCCGGGGAATTTCATCTTGATGGAGCTGGCCGGCGGACAGCTTTCAGGATAATAGCTTGGCGTCCACATCTTCTCATAAATATCCACCACGCTGCACTCCACCTCGGAAGGATAACCCAATCCCACTGTCTTGAAAGGAGGGTCTATCAGGTGACATCCCATATCTCCCAATGCGCCCGTTCCAAAGGCCCAGAACCCTCTCCAGTTGAACGGCACGTATTCCTTATGGTATTCTTCGAACTTGGCGGGTCCCAGCCACAGATCCCAGTTCAGCTCCGGAGGCGGCGCATCCGTGCTCTTCGGACGCCCAAAACCCTGCGGCCATACCGGACGGTTGGTCCATACATGGATGGCCACCGCATCCCCGATGACACCCGCATTGTACCATTCCTGCATCTGCCTTACCCCATCGCTGGAAGAGCCCTGGTTGCCCATCTGGGTCACCACCTTATACCGTCTGGCGGCCTCCGTCAGCGTACGGGCCTCATATATATCGTGCGTCATCGGCTTTTGTACATACACGTGCTTGCCCATCGACATGGCCGTCAGCGCGGCAATAGCATGCACGTTGTCCGGCGTGGACACCGATACGGCATCGATGCTCTTGTGCATGGTCGAAAGCATCTCGCGAAAATCCTTGAAGTATTTCGCCTTGTCATACTTTTTGATAGAGTTGGCGGCCTGACGGTCGTCGACATCGCAAAGTGCCACTACATCCACTTTGCCGCTGCCATAAAAATTCTTCAGGTCATCACCTCCCTTACCGCCGGCGCCAATGGCGGCAATAGCCAGCCTGTCGCTGGGTGCAATAAATCCTTTTCCTAATACATGACGGGGGACGATAAAGAACCCGGTGGCTGCCAGAGATGCATCCCGGAGGAATTCGCGGCGGGAGTGCTGATTCTTGAGTTTCTCTTTCATAATAAAAGGGTGCTAAGCAATTTCGCGTTAAAAAATTATCCGGTAATTTACAGCAAACACATTTGATAATCACTGCTAAAATTTGATAAAATATGAGCACGATCCAATGGGAGGATTTCGAAAAGGTAGATATGCGCGTCGGCACCGTCCTCGAGGTCCGGGAATTTCCCAAAGCCCGCCGGCCCGCATACCAGCTGACCATCGACTTTGGCGAGCTCGGGTTGAAAAGGTCCTCGGCACAGGTCACCGATCTCTATGATCTTCAGCAGCTCGTCGGCCGCCAGGTCATAGCAGTAGTCAATTTCCCGCCTAAACAGATAGCTAATTTTTTCAGCGAATGTTTGGTTCTGGGGGTGTATACTGACAAAAAAGAAGTAGTTTTATTACAGCCAGAGCGGACGGTGGCCAATGGCTGGAAGATAGGTTAACGCACCCGCGTCTCTGACAGTTGATGATCGGCCATCCGAGTCAAAAAAACCCCTTACAATGGCAACTACGCTGGAGATAACAACCACCTATTACCAATCGCCCCTGGGCCTCCTTCGCATCGGTGGAACGGACTCCTATATCAGCGAGATCAGCTATGTCGACAACCTCGACAAGGCCATCGAAGGCCCCGGCGAGCTGCAGGGCCCCGTCCCCCCCATGATCATCCAATGCATCGAACAGCTGATACAGTATTTCCAGGGTCAGCGCAGGGTTTTTGAATTCCCCGTTTACCAAGAAGGTACCGCCTTCCAGGAAAAGGTCTGGAACGAGCTGACCTCTATCCCCTACGGCAAGACCATCAGCTACCTGGATATGGCGCGCAGACTGGGAGACCCTAAAAGCATCCGCGCCGCCGCCAGCGCCAACGGCAGGAATAATGTAGCCATCGTCGTCCCCTGTCACCGCGTCATCGGATCGAAAAGGGACCTGGTCGGCTATGCAGGGGGATTATGGCGCAAGAAATGGCTTTTGGACCATGAGACAAAGGTCCTTTATGGAGTGCAAACCCTCTTCTAAGGCGTCAGCTGATTGGCGTATCTTCTTAACTGCACCTCGGCCGACTTGGCGGCAAAGCTCACATTGATCAGGATATACCCCGCATTCTCAAAACTCTGCTGCGCATTCTTTACATCCACGATCGTAGCCTGTCTCAATTGGAATCGCTGCAGCACGAGGTCCAGCAGCTTCTGCGAAAGCTCGTAATTGGCCTTGGCGGTCTGCAGCTGACTGAGATTATTATTATAGGCCTGCCAGTTCTTGACGGCGTTGGAAGTATAGTTCAATACCAGGGTATCCTTCAATAATTGCGCATTCTTTACATTATAGCCCGCCGCTTCTTCCTGTCTTTTGTATACCCCTCCGTTGAATATGGGGACATTCAGGGTCAGACCGGCATATGGTCCATAGTTCAGATTGGACAGCGGCGTGACCTTGTTGACATTCGAATTATGCGTATTGACAAAATTATACCCCGCATTTACATAAAGAGAGGGATACCGCTGCGCTCCTATCTCCTTTTCGATAAACCGATTGATCGTGATCTGCTCGTCCGCAGCCAGCACATCCGGATTGGCCGACTGTACGGCATCCAGGATGGTACCCAATTTTATGGTGCTGTCCACCACGATCGTGTCTTCCACCACAACGGCGGAGTCGGGGTTCAGGGTCATTAACGTAAGCAGATCGGTCTTGCCCTGGTCCACGATCAGCTGCTGCGCCTGCAGGTTCTGGACCGCCGTATTGAGGTCTACCTGCGACTGAAAGAGGTCTGCATTGTTGGCCACCCCTACGCTCTGCTGCGCGCGCACAATGTCCAGCCGCTGACGGGTGGCGTCGATGGACCGCTGCAGGGTCCTGGCATAGCTTTGCTGCCGTACGATGTCATAATATTTCAGCATGACATTATTGATGAGTATCAATGCCCGTGAGCTCAGCTGCTGCCTGCTCTGGACCTCTATGGTCGCCAGCCTTTTTTTGGCGGTGGCTACTCTCTCCCCATTGTACAGGATCAGATTGGCATTGAGGCTGGCCGTGAGACTATTGGAAAAAGCATTGTTGGTGCGCTTGTTCAGACTGTCATTGGCAAAGGATTGCCGGATGCTCTGCGCCTGTTCCTGGTCTCCCGCCGAAGCATTGACATAGGGCAGCCCGCCCGCCATGCCATAATCATTATTGATACCCGCGATCGTTACATTGTTCCGGGCGATCTGAATGCCCAAACTATTCTTCAGCGCTATCTGTACGGCATCCGGCAGCGTGATCTTGCCGGTGGTCTGCGCCTTCAACGTCCCCCCCGACATCAACGCCAATAATAAAAAAACGAATGGTCTCATAATTTCATTTTGTCGATCACGCCCTAATCGGTGACCTGGGTCAAATGTGCTTTATGCCTGCCGGACAAATACGTATACACCGCCGGGATTACGAACAAGGTCAATAACAGCGAGAACAGGATACCTCCCACCACCACGATCCCCAGCGGGATCCGGCTTGTGGCGGCGGCTCCCAGACTAAGCGCTATCGGCAGGGCGCCCAGCGATGTGGCCAGGCTGGTCATCAGGATAGGACGCAGACGTTGCGATGCCGCCTCGATCACGGCTTCCCTCCGGGGCATGCCGTGTTCCCGTTTCTGATTGGTGAACTCCACGATCAGGATACCGTTCTTCGTCACCAGTCCGATCAGCATGATCATACCTATCTCCGAGAAGATATTCAGGGTCTGATGGAAGATCCAAAGGCTGAGCAGCGCGCCTGCAAACGCCAGGGGCACCGTAAAAATAATAGTGAACGGATCGATAAAGCTTTCGAACTGAGCCGCCAGCACCAGGTAGATCAGGACCAGCGCCAGCACCAGGGCGAATACGATATTGGAAGAGCTCTCCGCATAGTCGCGGGACGAGCCCGAGAGCGCGGTCTGGAAGCTGGGGTCCAGCAGCCTGTTGGCAATGGCCTGCATGGATTTGATCCCATCCCCGATGGTCTTGCCATCCGCCAGGCTGGCGGATATGGTGGCGGCCTTGTACCGGTTGAAATGGTACAGGGTCGAAGGATTACTGTTGTTCTCGACATGGACTACCGCATCCAGCGGAATATTGTCCCCATATTTATTACGGACATATACCTTGCTGATATCCGTAGGCTTGTTCCTGTCCCCCCTCTCCACCTGTGCGATCACATAATACTGGTAGCCGTTCATGATGAAATAAGCCAGTCTGCCGCCGCTGAATGCCGCCTGCATGGCGGAGATGACATCATTCGTGGAAAGACCGAGGTCCTTGATCTTCATCCTGTCCACGCTGATCTGCAGCTCGGGCTTGTTGAACTTCAGGTTCACATCCGCATTCGAGAAGGTAGGGTCCTTACGCACCGCGTCCAGGAAGTCGGGGATCACCTTCTTGAGCTTCTCGATGTCCTGATTCTGCAATACGAACTGTACAGGGAGACTGCTTTTGGAGCCCGACCCCACGGCGATGGTCTGTTCCTGGATGGCAAAGACCCGGGCATCGTTGAACCGTCTCATCTTTCCCTGCAGATCGGCGGCAATTTCATTCTGGCTGCGATGACGCTGATCGGACGGCACCAGCCCGATACGGGGCTGGGAAGTATTGATGGATGTACCTGCCGGCGTGCGGGCAAAGACAAAGTCCCTTTCCGGCACGGAGTCATACAGGTAGTTCGCTATCTGGTCGGTGACATTCTGGGTATAGCTATAGCTGGCCCCTTCCGGCAGGGTGACGGTAAAACGCACGCTGCTGCGGTCTTCCAGGGGCGCGATCTCGCTTTGCATATGGGTCGCGATCATCAAGATCATGCCAATACAGATGAGGATGATCACCCAGGCCATCCAGCGCACCTTCATAAATCCTTTCAACAGCCGCAGATAGCCATTCTCCATCCCGGTGAAGAAAGGCTCGGTCTTATTGTAGAACCATCCGTGCCCAGTCTTCTTGCTTGTCAGATACACATTGAGCACAGGGGTGATCGTCAGCGAAACAAAGGCGGATATCAATACGGCGGCTGCCAGCACTACCCCGAACTCCCGGAACAAACGCCCTACGAAGCCCTGCAGAAAGACAACGGGCATGAACACCACGGCCAATGTCAGCGAGGTGCTGATGACGGCAAAGAAGATCTCTTTACTTCCCTCCAGGGCCGCCTTGTGGATAGGAAGACCCTGCTCCAGCTTGCGAAAGATATTTTCCGTCACTACGATCCCGTCATCCACCACCAGCCCCGTCGCCAGCACGATCCCCAGCAGGGTGAGGATATTGATGGTAAAGCCCGCGACATACATGATAAAAAAGGTGGCTATAAGGGAGATGGGAATATCGATGAGGGGACGAAGGGCGATGAGCCAGTTACGGAAGAAGAAAAAGATCACGAGCACCACGAGGGCAAAGGCGATCACCAGCGTCTCCTTCACTTCGGCCAGCGACTGACGAATGATCTTCGTATTGTCGATGAGCACATTCATTTCGATATCCGACTTGTTGGAATTTTTGATCTCATCCATCCGCCGGTAGAACTCATCCGCAATAGCGATATTATTGGCGCCGGGCTGTGGTATAATGGCCAGCCCCACGGCATTTACCCCGTTGTATTTCCAGCTCTGCTCCTCATTCTGCGGGCCCAGCTCCACCTTGGCCACATCGCTCAATCGCACGATACCGTTGCTGTCCTCCCGGAGAATGACATCCCGGAAATCCTTTTCCGTGGTCAGACGGCCCAGTGTCTTGATGGTCAGCTCCGTATTGTTGCCATAGATCTTACCCGGCGGCAGTTCCACATTCTCCGTGCTCATGGCCGTCGAGATGTCGTTAAATGCAATGCCGTATGCATTCATCCTGTCCTGGTCCAGCCAGATCCGCATCGAATAGCTTTTGTCCCCGAATACATTCACCGAGCTCACCTGGTTGATGGTCTGGAGCTGCTGCTGCAATACGTTGTCTGCATAATCGGACAGTTCCATCAGGCTTTTGGTACGGCTTTGCACGGCCAGGATAAGGATAAAGTCGCTGTTCGCATCGGCCTTGGTGACCACGGGCGGGGCATCGATGTCCAATGGAAGACCGCGCTGCGCCTGTCCCACCTTGTCCCGCACGTCGCTGGCGGCGGCTTCGAGATCCACGCCCAGGTTGAACTCCACGGTAATGTAGCTGCTTCCCAGGCTGCTGGTGGAAGAGATGGTGCGTATACCGGGGATCCCGTTGATCTGCTTTTCCAATGGTTCCGTGATCTGGCTCTCGATGATATCCGGATTGGCGCCCGTATAATTGGTATTGACAGTGATAATGGGAGGATCGATGGCGGGGTAATCCCGCACGGCCAGGAAATTATAGCCTACGACACCAAACAGGATGATCATCAGGTTCATCACCGTTGCCAGCACCGGCCGTTTGAGAGATAATTCAGAGATGTTCATACGTATGCTTACTGATTGGCGTCAGCTGTTTTTTCCAGGTTCTTTACACTGCGTATCCGCAACGGGGCCTTGGGCCGGGCAAAAAGCACGCCCGTCACGACAACGGTATCACCGGGATTGACCCCTTTTGTGATCTCCACATTGTCGGCCTCCCTGACTCCGGTCTGTACATTTACAAATTCAGCCTTACCGCCTTTTACAAGGATCAGCTGGCTATTCCTATCCTCGGGGATAATGCAATTGGTGGGCACCATGATGGCCTGCTTGTCGGCGCCGGCATCGACATATACCTTTACAAAGGCGCCGGGATGTCCCTTTCCATCCTGCAGGATAGCCCTCACTTTCAGGTTACGGCTGGTCTGGTTGATCTGTGGCTCGGTGGCGATGATCAGTCCCTTCCGGTGGGCCTTGCTGGCGGCATCTATCTCTACATCCACCAAAGAGCCTTTCCGGATGACGGAAGTATATTGTTCGGGAAGCGTGAAATCCACCTTTATCTTGTCCAGCTGTTGCACGGTGGCGATGATGGTAGCCGGAGTGACATAGGCGCCGGGGCTCACCTGACGGAGACCCACGGTGCCGCTAAAAGGAGCCCGTATGACGGTCTTGTCGATCTGAGCCTCGGTGTAGGCTATATCCGCCTTGGTGCTGTTGACATTATTCACTGCCAGGTCATAGTCGGCCTGATTGATACCTTGTATATCCAATAGCTTGCGATCCCGTTCCTCCGTCTTTTGATAAAGGTCCAGCTGTACCTTGGCCTTTGCCAGCGTGGCCTGCAGGTCCGCATCGTTGATACGCGCAATGACGGTACCCTTCTCCACAAACGCACCCTCCGGCACGTTCAGATAGGTGATACGTCCGCTGATCTCGGGGTGCAGCTCGACATACTCGTTGGCCACCACGCTACCATTGGCTTCCACGGTATTCTGTATGCCGCGGGAGCTGGCGACGATCACGTCCACGATGACAGGCGCATTGCCTTGAGGCTTTGTCTTTTCAGCATCCGTCTTCTGTCCACAAGAAGAAAGGATCAGGGAAGAACAAAGAAAAAAGGTTATACAAATAAGGGCGTCGCCCTTCATCAGAGCCGCTGGGTGTAGTAGCCGGAGCATCAATAGATCAGTTTGGTGAATCCCATTAGTTTGAACAGGTCAAATATAAATAGTTTTAAATTTCACTAAATTCCTTGGCTTACATATTTCTATGAATGGTATTTGGGTAAATACCCCGGACGGACAATATCATTTTCAGGGAGTTAGGGTTAACGGCTCATTAACAATTGTTTTATAATTGGATTAAGACGGGGTTAAAAAAAGGGGCTATTCCCTCCCAAAATCGTGGAATGGTAAAAAATCTACATTCCCAAAATTAAAAGGCTGCTTTTTCTAGGAGTGGGGACGATTTTATATGATCGGTAAATTTTCCCGGACATTGATCCCGATGATGCGGTGGTGAATGGCGTACTTCAATAACCCCACCGTCGACTTGACGCCGATCTTTTCTTTCATATCCTGCCGGATCTTCTCTACGGAACGTACCCCTAAAAGAAGTTCGTCCGCTATTTCCTTATTGGTCTTCTCCGCCCATATCAGCTGCAGCATCTTTCTCTCCCGATCGCTGAAATGTACGATGGGCTTTTCGATAGCGCCCTTGATATGGTTCTGTTTATTCCAATACAACGCTTCGGTAAAGATCCGGTTGCGGTATATCCGGTCTTCCGCAACGGCCCGGATGGCTAATAGTAATTCCTCCGGCTCATCCGCCTTGGATATATATCCATGTATACCCGCATCGAGCAGACTGCTGATCAGGTTCATATCGGTGCTCATAGATAGCAGAATAATCTTCAAGGTGGAGTATTCGCTGCGAATGGCCCTTAAAACGTCGGTGCCGATGAGCTCGGGTAAGAATATATCCATCAAAAGCACGTCGGCGCTGGCAGTCTTTAGCTTATTCAGGAGGTCGGAGATATTGGGGGCCTGTATAGTGACATTTATTCTGTCCTGGGCTAAGAGAAAATTCTTTAAGGTCTTGCGAAATAATGCATGATCCTCGACGAGGGCGAGATCGATAGGTTTCAATAGCATAAGGTAATAGTTAAAGTGCGGAAATTGGTCCTGACTGAAAAATAGCCCAATTCCCGCATATGTTTTATGTCTGTCCTTCGGACGAACCGCTTCCAGCGGTTCCTGGTAAGGTAGCAACTTTTTGTGCAGGATAAAACTACAATTTATCCGCGTCAAAAGCAAACGGCAGCAGCGCTCCGGACTGTGGAATAATATACACAGTCCCTGTTTCTCCACCCATGACCAGGCGTATGGACCTGCCTGTCCGGTGTTCGAATTCCTGCAGTGATTGACGGCAAATGCCACAGGGAGAAATGGGGATGTCGCTGGGGCCATTTTCATTATGATAGCTGACAGCCAACGTGTCGATGGCGACACCAGGATATAAAGAGGAGGCGGTGGACATCAATACTCTTTCGGCACATATGCCTACGGGGAAAGAGGCATTCTCCTGATTGGTGCCCGTGATGATCTGTCCATTGCTTAGCCGGGCGGCCGCGCCCACGCGAAATCGGGAATAAGGAGCATACGCATCTTTGGTCACCTCTCTGGCCTTCATCAACAGCTCCGCATCCGATGGGTTCAGCTCCGCCTGGCTCTCATATTCTTCATAGGAGAAAAGATGTTCCCTCTTTTTCATCCGGCTATTATTTTATCTTCTTGAACAGACGGTTCCAGCGCACGCCCTTGTTCCAGCTCATCCAGATCAGCCATGCCTCTCCTACCACATGGTCTTCCGGCACAAAACCCCAGTAACGGGAATCCTGCGACCCATGACGGTTGTCCCCCATCATCCAGTAATAGTTCATTTTGAACGTGTATTGGGTTACAGGCTGGTCGTTGAGGAAGAACTTACCATCCTTCATTTCGAATTTGTTGCCTTCATAGACCCTGATCGCCCGCTCATAAATAGAATAGTTCTCCGGTGTCAGGGTCAGGGTCGCCCCCTTCGCGGGGATCCAGATAGGACCATAGTTGTCCCGGCTCCATACATGGATATGATCATAAGGATATACGTCGTGGCCGCTGTCGATGTCCGCGACGATGCTCTTGGCCAGTCCGTTCTTCAACATCTTCTGCCGGGCTGCCCAGGTCAGCAGCATGATATATTGATTGGGGGTGCCGGTGGTGCGTACATCTTCTCCATTGCTCATATCGAGGTTGTACTCTTCCTTCAGCACCGTCTCGTCCAGCGGCTGCCCCTTCGTCTCTACATAATAGTTGGTCTGGCTCTCGGGTGGGAATTCCTGCGCCTGTCCATCGATATAAACTACCTGGTCCTTGATCTGTAACGTATCTCCTGCTACAGCCACGCAACGCTTGATATAATTCTCCTGCTTGTCAACGGGACGGATCACCAAGGGATATTCGTCAGGACTGTTGAGAATGACCTGCCTGCCGGAGTCCACATTGCCCCGGCCCAGCTCCCTGGCCACATCGTAATAAGGCCGCAGGGATTGATAATCGGGCAGGTTGATGACGGTGTCGCCCGCGGGGAAATTGAATACCACCACATCTCTTCTCTTCACGGGGCTGGAGAACCACCGGGTATAGGGGATCTTGATCCACTCCACATAGGAATTGCCATTGGTGATCGGCATGGTATTATGTACAAAGGGAACGGACAGGGGCGTATTGGGTATACGCGGTCCGTAGCTGAATTTACTTACGAAGAGAAAATCATTGATCAGCAGGGTCTTTTCCATGGACCCCGTGGGAATGGTGTATGCCTCGAAGACAAAGGTCCTGATCAGCGTCGCAGCCACGACGGCAAAAACGCCCGCATCGATCCATTCCCTGGCCGTCCCTTTCTTGTGTTTTTTTACCACGGCGGAACCCAGGAACCGATCGTCCTTGTTATAACCTAAATAAGGGAAATACAGCACCGGCACCAGCGCGGCCAGCGCATGCTCATAAAAACGGAATTTGCCGAAGGCTTTGACAAATTCTACATAGATCCCCATGGAAATGAACCAGCCTACAACGGGTATCAGCTGCCAGAAAACCCAGTGTTTGGGTCTTTCGGCCAGCTCCAGCATGACATATGTATTATAAAAGGGAATGAATGCTTTCCAGCCGGGAGCGCCCGCTTTCTCAAACATCTTATAAAGTCCGACGGAGGGTAGTAAGAGGATAAGTAATTGAATAATCACTAAAACCAGCAACTGATGAGTCGACATTCCTTTGTTTTTTTATGATTCCCCAAAAGGGTGGACAATTCTTTGATTTTCGGTCAAATATAGAGCAAATGTCCGAAAAACGGTCCTTCCGGGAAATGTGTACCGTTTTATATTGGTCGCCGGACAAAAGGAAATATTACACAGGCGCCGGACAATTCGGGAAAAACCATTAGTTTTCACCCCGATGAATGCTTTTACCATACGGGATATCGAGAATCTTTGCGGCATCAAGGCTCATACCCTTCGCATCTGGGAGCAACGCTACCAGCTCCTTTGCCCCCGGCGAAAAGCCGGCAATCATAGGATCTATGACAACAATGACCTGAAGTGCATGCTCCGTATCGCCTTCCTCTATCACAACGGGCATAAGATCTCCACCATCGCACGGCTGAATGAAAAGGAGCTCAATCAGCTGGTGCTTTCTCTCACCAGGGGCGGAGACTCCACGGAGATCTTCATCAACCAGCTGACGGAAGCCTCCATCGACCTGGACCAGGATATGTTCGACAGGATACTCCACAATGTGATCCTGCACATGGGCTTCGAAAAAGCCATCCCGAAAGTGATCTACCCTTTCCTGGACAAGATCGGGCTGCTCTGGCTTACGGGCAATGTAGTGCCCGCACAAGAGCATTTTGCCAGCAATCTTATCGCCCGGAAGATGCATGTGGCCATCAATGGACTGGACGCCCCGCCGCCTTCGCGGTTCACCGAAGTGCGGACCGTGCTGCTCTTTACCCCAAAAGGAGAATTTCACGAGCTGCCCTTGCTCTATATGCACTATCTGATGAAGAAAAACGGGACGAACGTCGTTTATTTCGGACGTGACGTCGGCCTGGAAGAACTGGCGCATTACTGCCGTCACAAGCCGGTGACGCATATCTACTTTCATCTGGTGACCCACCTGCTCCGCTCGGAGCCGGCAGAATATATGAAGAAGCTGATCGATTCGTTCCCGAACCAGCAGGTCGTCGTCTCCGGCATCATAGGCGGCGGTGCGCATCCTATACCGCTACAGGTGCGGGTGTTGAAAAGCCTGGAAGATATGCAGATTTTCGCCAGGGAAAAATGATCATTTCTTGGGAAGCACATAGCTCTCCACATCATCCTTGTCGATGGTCTTGCCGGAGAGGATGATCAATCGCTCCACCACATTCCGCAGCTCGCGGATATTACCCGTCCAATCATGTTTCTGTAAAGCCTTGATCGCTTCCTCATCGATGCCTTTTTTGGCAATGCCATAGTCGACGCAGATGTCTATGAGGAACTTATCTACCAGCAGGGGAATATCGTCCTTACGCTCGTTCAGCGAAGGCACATGTATGATGATGACACTGAGACGATGATACAGGTCCAGACGGAAATTCTTTTCGTCCACCTCCTTGAGCAGGTCCTTGTTCGTGGCGGCGATGACCCGCACATCCACATTGATATCCTTATCGCCCCCTACCCGGGTGATCTTGCCCTCCTGGAGAGCCCGCAGCACCTTTGCCTGCGCGGTAAGGCTCATGTCTCCTATCTCATCCAGGAACAGCGTGCCGCCGTTGGCCTGTTCGAATTTGCCGATCCGTTGTTTGACGGCAGAGGTAAAGGACCCTTTTTCATGTCCGAACAGCTCGCTCTCGATGAGCTCGCTGGGAATGGCCGCACAGTTCACTTCGATAAGAGGTCCCGTTGCCCGGTTGCTCTTTTCATGCACCCAGCGGGCTACCAGCTCCTTACCCACCCCGTTCTCCCCCGTCACCAGTATCCTGGCTTCCGTGGGCGCCACCTTTTCAATGGTTTCCTTGATCTTTTGAATGGGCGTGGATGAACCTACCATCTCCTGCACCTTGCTCACCTTACGCTTCAGCACCTTGGTCTCGGCCACGAGCGTGGTCTTGTCCATGGCATTGCGAATAGTGATCAGCAGCCGGTTGAGATCCGGCGGCTTTGAAATATAGTCATAGGCTCCCTTCTTCACAGCTTCCACAGCCGTCTCGATGGTGCCATGCCCCGAGATCATGATGATGGGTATGTCCGGATTGGACTCCTTGGCCTTCTCCAGGAACTCTATCCCATCTATTTTTGGCATCTTTATATCGCAGAGTATGACGTCGTATTCCTTTTCCCGTACCTTCTTCAAACCCTCCTCGCCATCGCCGGCTTCATCTATCTTGTAGCCCTCGTAGGAAAGGATTTCGCTAAGTGTTTTACGGATCGCTTTTTCATCGTCAATGATCAAAATGTTCGACATGGGCTTTAACAAATCTTTTTTATGGATAATAAGTGGCCAGGCTTCTCTTAGGTCCGTCAACCTTTACCGTATGTTATGGACAAATGTAATACTTCTGCTCCTATCCTGTTGCTCTTCCGCCCCCGGTCTCAATCCTTATCCCACCATCGGCGCCATCCCGCCTCCTCCCGGCTACCATCGGATCACCGCCACCGATACCTTTACCACCTGGCTGCGCAATATCCCCCTTAAAAAGGACCGCACCGTCTATCTCTACGACGGAAGCCGCAAATATAACCAGACAGCCCAATTCGCCGTCCTCGATATCTCCGTGGGCCACCAGGACCTTCAGCAGTGTGCCGATGCCGTCATGCGGCTACGGGCAGAATGGCTCTATGCCAGAAAGGACTATAACGCCATCTGCTTCGTCACCGAGCAGGGCGTCCGGCTCGATTTCCCGGACTGGGCCAAAGGTCAGCGTTTCCGGCTGTCAGGCGATAGGCTGGCGCCCTATGTCCGCCCGGGAAGCAATAAGCCTTGCGAAGACCGTGCCTGTTTTGACGAATACCTGCTTACGGTCTTCAGCTACTGCGGAACACTAAGCCTCGAACGGCAGCTGACCCCCGTACCTCATTTTTGGGACGTCCTCCCGGGCGATGTGCTGATCCGGGGCGGCTCACCCGGTCATGCCATGCAGGTCATCGATATGGCAATAGACGCCGCCGGCAATAAGGTCTATCTCCTCGCTCAAAGCTATATGCCTGCCCAGGACATTCATATAGTGAACAACCCCGAAGAAGGCCGGCTCAGCCCCTGGTACAGCCTCCGGGAAAATACCCGGATCATCACGCCCGAATGGACATTCTACACCAACCAATTAAGGAGATGGCCTAAATAAATTAATTGATAATCAGTTAATTAAGGGGATATCGTAATTATCCTACGTAAAACAACCTTGTACTGGGATATAAGGGATATTATCTTAGCTATATCCAAACATCCAATGACAAACCAACCCATTTATAAATCCAAAAATTATTTCCCTATGAAGCAGGACCTCGAATTGCAGGCTCTCCCTACTGGTAAAGTACTTGTCAAACTGACTATTCTTGGTGGCCTTTTATTAGGCTGTGTGTATGGATTCCTCGTGCTGTTCAATACAGCGCTGACGGCGATCAAATAGCCTGTGCTTACCCTGAAAAAAAATCCCGAACCATGG
>DASZXP010000174.1:0-40986 GCA_035545935.1 Puia sp.
ATCCTGGCTATAGTCCCCTTTCCAGAACCTCCGACGGCACAGCCGCACATACCAGTTGCTAAGGTGCTCATCTACAAAATCTTCGATCAGCCTGCCCGCCACCGTGGGCTCATAGTCGTCCAGGTTCTCCACTACCTTCGACACCAGGGTGTTGAGAGAGGAAAGGATCCAGCGGTCTATCTCCGGCCGCTGCGCCAGGGGAACATAGGCTTCACTAAACGTGAACCCATCCACGTTGGCATACAGGGCAAAGAATTGATACGTATTATATAAGGTGCCAAAGAACTTGCGCTGCACTTCCTTGATCCCATCCAGGTCGAACTTCATGCTGTCCCAGGGCGAGGCATTCGTGATCAGGTACCAGCGGGTGGCATCCGCGCCAAAGTCCCCGATGGTTTTGAAAGGATCCACCACATTTCCCAGCCGCTTGCTCATCTTGTTCCCGTTCTTATCCAGTACAAGGCCATTGGATACCACCGTCTTGTAGGCGATGCCCGGGTAACGTTTCTCCAGCTCTTCCGCCGACAGGGGCGCCTTGCCCGCCGCAACAGCCGCCTTTTGTAAGGTCTCATGCACCGACTCCTTCATCAGGGCCGCCAGCGCATGAAGGGTATAAAACCACCCCCTCGTCTGATCCACCCCTTCCGCGATGAAGTCGGCCGGATAATTCTCCTTGAAGGTCTCCATATTCTCGAAAGGAAAATGCCATTGCGCATAAGGCATGGCCCCGCTGTCGAACCATACGTCCACCAGGTCCGGACTGCGATACATCGGCTTGCCGCCGGGCGACACCAATACGATCTCATCCACAAAAGGCTTATGCAGGTCCGAGGTCAGACGCTCTATATCCGTCCCTGCCGGCATGACGCCTGCCTTTACGGACTTCTCCAGCTCAGCCCGCAGCTCAGCCACGGAGCCGATACAAAGAGATTCCCTTGCCGCAACATCTTCATCACTGGGGTTTTCCGCCAATTTCGTTCTCCACACCGGCAGCGGCGTACCCCAATACCGGTCACGGCTCAGGTTCCAGTCCACCATATTCTCCAGCCAGTTGCCAAACCTCCCCTCGCCCGTGGACTTCGGTTTCCAGTTCACCGTCTTATTCAGCTGTACCATCCTGTCCTTCAATGCCGTCGTCCGTATGAACCAGGCATCCAGCGGATAATAGATGATAGGCTTGTCCGTCCTCCAGCAGTGCGGATAATTGTGCTCGTATTTCTCGATCTTGAAGGCCCTGTTCTCCTTCTTCAGCTTAACACAGATGTCTACATTGACATCGACATATTGAGGGTCATCCTTATAATTCTTTACATAACGGCCGCTGAATTCACCCAATCCGTCGATGAACTTACCCTGCTTGTCTACCATCACGAGGACACCTATATTATACTTCTTGCCTACCTTAAAGTCATCCGCGCCAAAAGCCGGGGCCGTATGCACGATACCTGTACCATCCTCCGTCGTAACAAAGTCGCCGAGTATCACCCGGAAGGGATCACCTCCCGCCTCCACAGCGCTATTGGCTTCATAAGGCAGTAACTGCTCATAACGGCACTCTTCCAGCTCACGACCTTTGAAACCAGCCAGGATCTTCCAGGGCAACAGCTTATCACCCTTCCCTGAACGAGCCTCGGGCTCGCCCGTCGAAGGCCCGACATTATAGCCGCTAAAGTCTCCATTCTCTCCTTCCGGCTTGAAGTATTTCCCCAACAATGCCTTGGCCAGCACGATATTCACCGGCAGGTGGGTGTAGGGATTGAAGGTTTTTACCAGCACATAATCGATATTCGGCCCCACCGTAAGCCCCAGGTTCGAAGGAAGCGTCCAGGGGGTCGTCGTCCAGGCCATAAAAAAAACCTCGCCGTCCGCTCCGGCCAAAGCACCTTTCTCAGCCGCCTGGAACAGGAACTCACTCTTTGCATCCCGGACGGCCTTGAACATCACCACCGCCGACGTATCCTTCACATCCTTATAGGTCCCCGGCTGATTCAGCTCGTGGGAGCTAAGCCCTGTACCCGCAGCAGGAGAATATGGCTGTATGCTGACGCTCTCATATAAAAGACCTTTCTTATACAGCTCGCTCAGGATCCACCACAACGTCTCGATATACTCGTTCTTGAACGTGATATAAGGGTCCTTAAGGTCAACCCAATACCCCATCCGACGGGTGATCTCATCCCATTTATCCTTGTATTTCAATACTTCACGCCGGCAGGTCTCATTGTATTCCGCAATAGAGATCTTTTTGCCGATGTCTTCCTTCGTAATACCCAGCATCTTTTCCACCCCCAGCTCCACCGGAAGACCATGAGTGTCCCAACCGCCTTTACGCTTCACCTGGAACCCCTGCATCGTCTTGTACCGGCATACGAGGTCCTTCAGCGTACGGCTAATGACGTGGTGGATACCCGGCAGACCATTGGCGCTGGGAGGCCCTTCATAAAATACAAAGGGCGTCGCCCCTTCTCTGAGCTCCACGCTTTTTTCAAAAGCCCGCTCCGCCTCCCATTTGACCAGTATTTCCTGGCTGATGGAAGGCAAATTCAACTGCTGATATTCCTTATACTTGTTGGGCATACTTATATCCTCTTATTGGGGGTGCAAAGTTACGAAATCCAAGCCAATGGCGCGCTGGCAGGCCCTCTACAGTTTTTTTAAGATCAATGAACCTGGCCCGGTTATTTTTTGTTAAAGAATTGCCAAAAGGTTTTTAGTGATCACTCAGACGCTCACGGAGTTATCCACATTATCTGGCTTTGGCATAATTTGTGGTTAATTAGAATCAGAAAAATGATAACAAGGGTTTCACGACCCTCCAGCTCATATAAATAAAGAAATTTAAATCCCTTGATGTGGTAATTAGCTGATTCTCAGCGCACATTAAGTCAACTCTTTCTACGGTTTAGGGTTTAGGGGTTAAAAAGGGGGGTATTCCTACTCCCCTTCCTTTTAAAATCTCCCTCCGTACTATCCTGGGCCGTCCATTACCTTATTCACATCTGTTGTATCCGTAACCACCCGTTTTTAATCTCTGATATTACCTTTGGAAGAACCCGATCGACAAGCACCAGCCTCAGAAATTGTCCGGAAAGCGGTCACTGAAAATGTTGTCCGTTTTCCGGAAAAAAAGTTTTAGATCGGTCCCCCGCCAAAGGCGGCTACGGCCGGCCAGCAGACCCCAGGTTCGCTGATCCAAATTCCTCGATGACCGAAAGAGTTCAGTTTCCTGAAAACCACCTTTTTTACCCCGGATAGAAAAAGACCCTCCCGCGCACCAGCGCCGGGAGGGTTTATCTTTTTAAGTAGATCTTTTATTTCCCCGTCCGCACCTTCTTGTATATACGCACCGCGCTCATTAAAATGATCACAAACCCAAACAGTCCCCCCAGCCCCCAGGCCCAGCTCATGTTTTGCTTTACCACCACCAGCATGACGATAGCCACAAGGAAGATCGTCGCCACCTCATTCCATATACGCAGCCGCTGCGAAGACCACTTGAACACCCCCTTCATTTGTTGCGCGTAAATGGATTGAAGAGAGAAATGATACAGATACAGCCCCACGACAAAACCCAGCTTTATCGCCAGCCAGGTGGGGACAGACCCCATCAGGATCATCATCCAGGGACCGAATATCAACGTAAGTATGGCCGAAGGCCAGGTGATGATCAGCCACAGCCGGCGGATCATGACCTTATACTGCTGCTGCAGGATAGTCCGATCCGGTTCCGGCTTCTCCGCCGCCTCCGCATTGTAAATAAAAAGACGCACCATGTAGAACAGACCGCTGAACCAGGTGACGATAAAAATAATGTGCAGCGCCTTGACATAATTATACATAGGACTTCGATTGTTCCAGGATCATCGCCTCCCTGCCCTCCCGGATCTCCTTCGCCCACCCCGCCAGGGTCTGCACCCACAACGGGTCCGCATTCAGACAGGGGATCATTTCATACTCCTCGCCACCCGCTTTTATAAATGACTCCTTCCCCCGGATCGCGATCTCCTCCAACGTCTCCAGACAATCGCTTACAAATGCGGGACAAAGGATCAGCAGCTTCTTGATCCCTTCCTTCGGCATCTGCTCCAATCGCACATCCGTAAAGGGTTCCAGCCATCCCTTCCCCAGCCGGGATTGAAATGAATTGCTGTACTTACCGGCCGGTATGTCCAATCTCCGCACCACCTCCCGGGTCGTGGCAAAGCACTGATGACGATAGCAGCGGCCATGCGCCATCGAAGGGATCTCGCAACAGTCCGTCGAAGACAGGCAATGCCGATGCGTAGGGTCCGTCTTTTTTATATGACGGGCAGGTATACCATGATAGCTGAATAAGATATGGTCATAATCTCGCTTCAGATAGGGCCGTATCAGTTCGCTCAACGCATGTAAATAGCCGCCGTCATTATAGAATGGCTTTATAAAGCGCAGACGGAATCCATACCCTTTCTTTTTATATATGTCTTTTGCATATTCTACCGCCGTCTCGTAGCTGGCCATGGCATAATGCGGATACAGCGGCACCGCGACCACCTCTTCCAGCTGCGGCACACGGGTCAGCAGCCGTTCAAAAGCCCACTCCACCGATGGATTGCCATAACGCATAGCGATCTCCACCGGCTCGTCCACCAGGGGCTGCAACGCTTCCTGCAGCTGCCGGGTCAGATGGATCAGGGGCGAACCATCCTTCGTCCAGATGGTCCGATAGGCCTCCGCGGAATTCTCCGTCCGCGATGGAATGATAATACCCTGTACGAGTATCTTTCGAAACAGCCAGGGGTAATCGATAACCCGCCCATCCATGAGGAATTCTGTAAGATAACGTTTCACATCCGGCGCCTCCGTGGAATCAGGCGATCCCAGGTTCATTAACAAAATGGCGCGCTTCACCGGTGAATTGGTCATAATTCGGCAAATGTAGGTCAGGAAATTGTCACAATAATCTCATAATCGGGTTTCTCCAAAAAATATCCCGATTGTTCGATACCGCTAAAGTCCGAGACCTTCGTTGGAGCTCCGAGCCCCCGGGAGCTTCGCTCGTATCCTTCGTCGGTTCCAACACTGTTGGACCCCTCCTCGGATACCTCGGTCGGAACCTTGCGGTTCCAGCCTGCGAACCGTTGGTCCGCCGGTGTAATAAACGGATCAAGTGTCGAAATGGATGTATGATCCTTATCATCCAGCCGATTGACTGGGGTCATCCATCCCCGGCACCTGAAGATTATCTTTACCCCTGGCTCTTACAGGATGAGTTTCAAGCTCAAAGAGACACTGTCACACAAATATGTGACGATGAAATGACAGTCTAATGACAGAAAAATTCGTTTTATAGGAACCCTTCAAAGTAATTTTGCGTACTTATTTGAACAAGCAGGAACACTAGACACTAATGCCAAACAGACCCACTGATATCTCTAAATTCTTTATCGCAGGCATCAACTATAAAAAGACGGATGCAGCCATCAGAGGTCTATTTGCCATCAGCCCCGAACAATACGAAAAGATACTCACCCTGGCGCCTGGCCACCACCTGCACGAACTATTCGTTCTGTCCACCTGCAACAGGACAGAGATCTATGGATTTGCCGAAGAGCCTTCCCAACTGATCGGTCTGCTTTGCACACAGACCATCGGCACGCCTGCGTCTTTTTCAAATATCGCTTATATAAAGAGTGGGCTGGACGCCGTAGACCATCTCTTCCAGGTGGCCTCGGGACTTGACTCCCAGATCCTGGGTGATTACGAAATAGTCGGTCAGATCAAGGCGGCGGTAAAATTTGCCCGCGAGCGTCAGTTCATCGGCCCTTTCATGGAGAGGCTCGTAAACTGTGTCCTGCAGTCGTCGAAATCCATCAAGAACCAGACAGCCCTCAGCGGCGGCACCGTTTCCGTCTCCTTCGCCGCCATTCAATATATAAAAGAAAAAATGGGTCCGGTGTCGGGTAAAAAGGTCCTTCTGCTCGGCGTAGGCAAGATAGGCCGCAACACCTGTCGTAATCTTGTCGATTACCTGGATACCCGGGACATCACCCTTGTCAACAGGACAGAAGAAAAGGCCGCCTCGCTGGCGAAAGAAATGGGTCTTGAACACGCCCCGCTCGAAAAGATAGCCGAATACATCGGGGAGGCCGATATTATCCTGGTTGCCACTAACGCCGAACAACCCACGCTGCTCCGTCGGCACCTCGAAGGCAGGGGCGGCAAAATGCTCATCGACCTTTCCATTCCCTGTAATATAGAAAAATCCGCTTCCGAACTGCCCGGCATCACCCTCGTGAATGTCGACGAGCTCTCTAAGCTGAAGGACGAGACGCTTCAAAAAAGAGAGGCCGAAGTGCCAAAGGCAACGGCCATCATCGCCGAACACATCCAGGAATTCCTGGAATGGCATGACATGCGGAAATATGTTCCCGTACTGAAAGCCGTCAAGACCAAGCTGAAAGAAATGCATACCTGCCCTATCTTCAGCCGCCTGTCGGGAGAACCTTTCCCTTCCACCATTCATACGGACGAACAGATCCAACGCGTCATCAATGGCATGGCCACCAAAATGCGCCAGCATAATCAGGGTGGCTGTCATTATATAGAGGCCATCAACGAATACATCGCTACAGGCCCTCAGTGGTCCGCCCCAGCAACGGCCACCGGGCTAAATTGATCCCCATGCAGACAACGATCCGGATAGGCACAAGAGAAAGTCAGCTGGCTGTCTGGCAGGCCACACAGGTAAAAGAATTATTATCACAGCAAGGCATAGCCTCGGAGCTCGTATATATCAAGAGCGAAGGAGACATCGACCTCAAGACCCCGCTCTATGAAATGGGAGTCCAGGGCGTCTTTACCCGCAGCCTCGACAGCGCCCTTCTGAATAAAAGGATAGATCTTGCCGTACACTCCATGAAGGATGTACCCACGCAATTACCCCAGGGCATCCGGCAGGCCGCCGTGCTGAAAAGAGGACCCGTATACGACCTGCTGGTATACAAGCATGACACAGATTTCCTGACACAAAAAGATCACATCGCCCATATAGCCACCAGCAGCATCCGCCGCAAGGCGCAATGGTGGCACAAATACCCTCAGCACCAGATCCACAACCTCCGGGGCAATGTCAATACCCGCCTCAGGAAGCTGGAGGAGGAGAGCTGGGACGCCGCCATCTTCGCACAGGCAGGACTCGAGCGGATCCATCTTCGCCCCGAAAAAAGCATACTCCTCGATTGGATGCTGCCCGCCCCCGCACAGGGCGCCATCATGATCGTATGCCGGGAAGAGGACGAGATAGCAGCCCGGGCATGTGCACCCCTGAACGATCCCGACACCGCCTTTTGCACACAGATAGAACGCGAGTTCCTGCGTACTCTCCTGGGAGGATGCTCTACACCCATCAGCGCCCTGGCCGAGACAGAAGACGACGATCTGTACTTCAGAGGGCATATCCTCTCCCTCGATGGACGCGAGAAAGTGGAGGTCGAAAAAATATTACCCACGGACAGGGCCGCCGGCATCGGCAGATTGGCTGCCGAAGAATTGTTGGAGAAGGGAGGAAAAGCCATAGCCGATAGCATTAGGCCGGCCGCCGCACCGGCGCTGGCCTCTCCCGATATATAACATGATAACACCATCGATCCGCATATTATCCACCAGGCCCCTTGAGCCAGGCATGTTGGACCAGGCCGCCCAAAAAGGCGTCCGGATCGATACCTTATCCTTTATAAAGACGGAAGCCATTCGGGACCCGGCGTTAACACGCCGTGTCCGGCAGCTCGGATCACAACCCCTGACAGCCGTATTCACCAGCATGAACGCCGTCGAAGCCGTAGCCGCGCATCTTGGCCACCCGGACCTGGCAGTCTTCAGGGAAACTCCCTGGAGCATCTTTTGCATCGGCGCCGCCACGAGACGCCAGGTAGAGAAAGATCTCGGCCCCGCCACAGGCACGGCCCCCTCCGCATCGGAACTGGCGGCGGTAGTCCTCGAACGCCGACCCTCTGAAGTCTTCTTTTTCTGCGGCGACCAGCGAAGAGAAGAATTACCGGACCAACTGACGGCAGCAGGTATCCGTGTCAACGAGATCATCACGTATCGGACCACCCAAACCCCGCACCACATAGAAAACACATACGACGGCATCGTCTTTTTTAGTCCCAGCGCCGTGCATAGTTTTTTTACCGTCAATACCCTGCCCGAAAAGACGCCCCTGTTTGCCATCGGCCGGACCACCGCCGACGCCATCCGTAGCTATGCCGACAACCCCGTCATCACCAGCGCCACTCCCGAAAAGGAATCCCTGGTGAAACAAATCATCGATTATTTTCAAAAAAATATATGAGCCAACTAAAGAACGATCTACTGCTGAGAACATTGAAAGGACAAAAGACTGAACGTACCCCCGTATGGATGATGCGACAGGCAGGCCGCTATCTCCCCGATTACATGAAGCTAAAAGAAAAATATTCTTTTTTCCAACGCTGCCAGACCCCCGAGCTGGCGACAGAGATCACCATCCAGCCCGTAGAGCAGGTCGGCGTGGATGCCGCCATCATCTTCTCCGATATCCTGGTAGTACCCCAGGCCATGGGTCTGGAAGTGGAAATGCTCGAAGGCAAAGGTCCCCTATTGCCGATGCCGGTTAAAAGCCAAAAAGACCTTGGACGGCTCCATATCCCCGATGTAGAAGGGTCATTAGGCTATGTATTCGACGCCCTCCGTCTGACCAAAAAAACACTGGATGGCCGCGTCCCCCTTATCGGCTTTGCGGGGGCGCCCTGGACCCTGTTGTGCTATATGGTACAGGGCAAAGGCTCCAAGACATTCGACGAAGCCAAGGTCTTTTGCTATACACAGCCCGAGACAGCCCACCAGCTGCTCCGGATGATCACCGACACCACCATCGCCTACCTGAAAGGGCAGGCCCGGGCCGGCGCCGACGTGGTACAGATCTTCGACTCCTGGGGCGGATTGCTGGGGCCCGAAGATTTCGAGAACCTATCGCTCAGGTATATACGCCAGATAGTAGAGGCGCTGAAAGATGAAGTGCTCACCATCATCTTTGCCAAGGGAGCCTGGTCTTCCCTGGAAGGCATGGCCGCCACCGGCGCGCATGGTCTTGGCATCGACTGGTGTATCCGCCCTCAAATGGCCCGTCAGCTCGCCGGCCCCAACGTGACCCTGCAGGGAAATTTCGACCCGGCCAGGCTCCTGTCCCCCATACCCGTGATACAAAAAGAAGTGCGGACCATGATGGATGCGTTCAAGGGACACCCGCATATCGCCAATCTGGGACATGGCATCCTGCCCAACGTACCCGTGGACCACGCCAGGGCCTTCGTACAGGCCGTGAAAGACTATCGATAGCAAGCCCGCCGATGGCCGGCCCAAGGCATAGCGATTGCACCGCCCGCCCAAAATAGATGTATATGAAAAAGCGGACATTTTTTGGAGTAATACTCTTTTGTTGCATCCTCATCGGCCGTCCCGCGACGGCACAGCAACCCCTTGGCCTATGTCTCGAGAATTATGAATATCCCTACCCCGTAAAATACATCACCCTCCACATCCAGCAGCAGACCCTAAAAATGGCATACATGGATGTGCCCCCCGTCAGCCCTAACGGCCACACCGTACTGCTGCTGCATGGCAAGAACTTCTGCGGAGCATATTGGGGACAAACAGCCGCCGCACTGGCCGCCAAAGGCTTCCGCGTCGTCATCCCCGACCAGATCGGGTTTGGCAAGTCCTCCAAACCCACTACCCTCCAGTATTCTTTTCAGCTCCTGGCGTCCAACACCAGGGCCCTCCTGGACAGCCTGCAAATAGAAAAGGTCTGCGTCCTGGGCCATTCCATGGGTGGCATGGTCGCGACGCGCTTCACCCTCATGTACCCTGCCATCGTGGAGAAATTTATCCTGGAAGATCCCATCGGGCTGGAAGACTGGAAATTGAAAGTACCCTACCTGACCATCGACGGCTGGTACAAAAAAGAATTGCAGCAGAACTACGCCTCGCTGAAAAAATATGAGATGGAAAACTATTTCCATGGCGCCTGGTCACCTTCCTACGACAAGTGGCTGAACATTTCCGCCGGATGGACCCTCAGCCCCGAATACGACCGGATCGCCTGGAACTCCGCGCTCACCTATGATATGATCTTCACCCAGCCCGTATGCTACGAGTTTGGGAATATAAAGACCCCGACCCTGCTGATCATCGGACAGCTGGACAGGACTGCCCTCGGCAAGGACATGGTCCCCGACAGCGTAAAAAAAACAATGGGAAATTACCCCGCCCTCGGCAAAGAGACACATGAAAAGATCCGTAGCTCCCGGCTCGTGGAGCTGCCGGGCATCGGCCATGTGCCCCATGTGGAGGCGTTTGAACTTTTTATAAGACCTTTGCTGGATTTCTTGAACGAATAAAGCTTTTATGGAGTCCCCAAAAATGCTATACAAAACAGACACACATACGTTCCGGGACAGGTGGATAGCCTATATCCATGGCCTGCAGGATAACATCTGCCAGGCCCTGGAAGACATCGACGGCCGGGCTAAATTCATCACCGACGACTGGAAAAGAGAAGGCGGCGGCGGCGGTATCACCCGCGTCATCGAGGAAGGCGCCGTCTTCGAAAAGGGAGGTGTCAATACCTCCGTGGTATGGGGCAAGGTCACCGACACCATGCGCGCGCAGCTAAAAATAGAAGGTTCGAAATGGTTCGCAGCCGGCCTCTCCCTCGTCATCCATCCTCTGAACCCCTACGTGCCTACCACCCATGCCAACTGGCGGTATTTTGAACTATACGACGAGCAGGGCAATGTCACCGACCGGTGGTTTGGCGGAGGCTCCGACCTCACCCCCTATTATCTCTTCGAAGAGGACGCGAAACACTTCCACAGTACGCTAAAGGCAGCCATGGACCCGTTCGGCGCCGAAAAATACAAACAGTATAAAGAATGGTGTGACCAGTACTTCGTCAACAAACATCGCTCCGACGAGATGCGTGGCATCGGCGGCGTGTTCTATGATCACCTGCGCCCCACGGATGAAGCGGGCGCCGAGGAGCTGCTTGCCTTTCAGCAGGCCGGCGGCAATGCCTTTCTGCCCGCCTATACCCCCATCGTCCTTCGGAGAAAAGATACTCCCTATGGCGAAAGGGAAAAGGACTGGCAGGAGCTGCGAAGAGGACGCTATGTGGAATTCAACCTCGTTCACGACAGAGGCACCCTCTTTGGACTCAAGACACAGGGGCGCACCGAGAGCATCCTGATGAGCCTGCCCCCACGGGCGCGCTGGACGTATAATTATCTGCCGGCACCAGGGACACCCGAGGCCGAGCTGCTCGACGCCTGTCTCCACCCCAGGGAATGGATCAAATAAATCTTTAAATATGTATTTGCAAAGAAGAAATCGAATTTTACGCAAGACCCCTGCTATCCGCGCCATGGTAGCCGAGACCATACTTACCCCCAATGACTTTATCGTTCCTCTCTTCATCGATGAAGGGAAGGGCCAGCAATACGAGATCCCTTCCATGCCCGGCTATTACCGCCGCAGCATCGACGGCGCCGTGAAAGAGGTAAAAGAGCTATGGGGCCTTGGCATTAAGAGTGTCCTTCTCT
Source organism: Puia sp. (assembly GCA_035545935.1). GTDB lineage: Bacteria > Bacteroidota > Bacteroidia > Chitinophagales > Chitinophagaceae > Puia. The sequence continues at coordinate 11,619 of DASZXP010000174.1, forward strand.
TTATCAAATGCCGGGATGAATTGAAAGACAACACCGGCCGGGAAGCATGGAACCCCAATGGGCTGATGCAAAACAGCATCCGCGCCATCAAGGAAGCCGTTCCCGACATCGTCGTGATGACGGATGTAGCCCTCGACCCCTATTCCTCTTACGGACACGATGGCATCGTGGAGAATGGCGAGATCGTGAATGACCCCACCGTGGAAGCCCTCGTAAAAATGAGTCTTAGCCATGCCGATGCGGGCGCCGACTTCGTAGCCCCCAGCGATATGATGGATGGCCGCATCGGGGCCATACGCCAGGGACTGGAAGAGAACGGCTACACCCGGACAGGCATCATGGCGTACAGCGCGAAATACGCTTCCTGCTTCTATGGCCCGTTCAGGGACGCGCTGGACTCCGCACCCGGCTTTGGCGACAAAAAAACCTATCAAATGGATTATGCCAATCGGCTCGAAGCCGTCAAAGAAGCGCAGATGGATGTGGACGAAGGCGCCGACATCGTGATGGTAAAGCCCGCCCTGCCCTATCTCGACATCATCCGGGAAGTGAAAGAGGCAGTAGAAGTACCTGTTAGCGCCTACAATATCAGCGGCGAGTATGCGATGATCAAGGCGGCCGCCCGGATGGGATGGATCAATGAAGAAAAGGCGATACTGGAAACCCTCACCTCCATCAAAAGGGCAGGGGCCGACCTCATAGCCACCTATTTTGCAAAGGATGCCGCTAAATTGTTGAACAAATAAACCAGGCCAGGGCCTGACATTCCAAGAAATCCAGCATATGTACGAAAAAAGCCAGCAACTTTTTGAAAGAGCGCAACAAAGCATTCCCGGCGGCGTCAACTCTCCCGTCCGCGCCTTCCGCAGCGTAGGGGGCACCCCGCTGTTCATCCAAAAGGCCGAAGGCCCCTATCTCTATGATGTGGACGGCCGGCGTTACATCGACTATATCGCCTCCTGGGGTCCCATGATCCTCGGACATGCCTGGCAGCCCGTCGTAAAAGCCATACAGGAATATGCTGCTTATTCCACCTCTTATGGCGCACCCACCCAGCTCGAGGTCGAGATGGCAGAGCTCATCATCAGCATGGTCCCCAATGTAGACCTCATCCGCATGGTCAGCAGCGGCACCGAAGCCTGTATGAGCGCCATCCGCCTGGCCAGAGGATACACAGGCAGGAACAAGATCATAAAATTCGAAGGCCATTATCACGGACATGCCGACCCCTTTCTCGTCAAGGCCGGCAGCGGCGTCGCCACCTTTAATATCCAGACCGTACCCGGCGTAACGCCCGGCGTGTCGCAGGACACCCTCACCGCGCCTTACAACGACCTCGGCGCCGTAAAAAGAATAGCGGATGAACATCACGGTGAGATTGCCGCCATTATCGTGGAACCCGTGGCCGGCAATATGGGCTGTATCCTGCCCCAGCCCGGCTTCCTGGAAGGATTGCGCAGCCTTTGCGACATCGAAGGCATCGTCCTGATCCTCGACGAGGTGATGACAGGCTTCCGCCTCGCACCCGGTGGCGCCCAGGAAAGACTCGGCATCCGCGCCGACCTGCTCACCTATGGCAAGGTCATTGGAGGAGGCATGCCCGTAGGCGCCTTTGGCGGAAGAAAAGAGATCATGCAGCACATCGCGCCCCTGGGAAATGTCTACCAGGCAGGCACCCTCAGCGGCAACCCCATCGCCATGATCGCAGGCTATACCCTGTTGAAGGAACTAAAGAACAATCCTAAAATATATACGGAGCTCGAAGAAAAGACCACCTACCTAAGGAGCGGGCTCGATAAAGCGCTAAAGGCATGGGGACAACCCTACCAGATCAACCAGCTGGGGTCCATGATCAGCGTGCATTTCAGCGAGCACCCCGTCACCGATTTCGCATCCGCCTCCGCCGCCAATAACCAGCGCTTCAAGACCTTTTTCCATGCCCTGCTGAAAAGAGGCGTCTACCTGCCTCCCAGCGCATTCGAAAGCTGGTTCCTGAACAATGCATTGAAGAAGGAAGACCTCGATGCTACCATACAGGCAGTAAGGGAAAGTCTGGAAGAGTTGGGGTAATTCAACTTTAAAGTTTAAAAAAATCAAAAATCTTTTGTTTTTTAAACTTCCGTCCCTTACTTTTACTAAGAAATTTAGCATGGATATGAAAAAGAGAGAGGAGGTGTCGCAGTTCTTGCAGGATTTCATTGCCAAATCAAAGATCTGGGATATCATTTTCCGCACAGATAGGATCAATAACAAGAATGCATTGACATTATTAGACCTTGAGATCAGCTACACTGACGCTAAAAAGATCTTACTGGAACTGGTTTGTGAGGACTATGCGGCAGGTCCTCTTCCCGATAATCTCTATAACCTCTCCGACATGTGGGTCTTTGGAAAGGTTATAAAAGGAAAAGAAGTCTATATAAAAGTGCAGTTAGGGCGTCCCAATAGCGCGACTATCTGTATCTCTTTTCATTATTCAGAGCATAAAATGGTGTACCCCTTTAAAATTAGTCGAATATGAATAGCCCAATAACTGGACAGCCAATGGAATTGGCGCGGGAGAAAAGAACATTGGAATTTCGTAAAGAACAATTTGAGATAATGTATCATTATTTCAAATGTAAAGACTCCGGCGAGGAGTTCGTGGATGAAGTATTAGGCAACCTCAACCTGGCGCAGGTGTATAATGCATTCCGGGCAAAACACAAATTGCCCTTTCTGGAAGAGATCAGGAATATCCGCAGCCGGTACGATCTGCCGGCAACTACCATGTCTCAGATACTGGGATTCGGAGTGAATCAATATGGGCTTTACGAGAAGGGCGATATCCCCAGCGAAACAAACGCCCGGATCATTCAGATGGCCGCTTCTCCCGTGGAATTCATGAAGCTGGTCGAGCTCAGCGATATTGAAGAAAAACAAAAAGATAAGATCAATAAAAAGTTAGCTGGGCTTAAGAATGAAGGTAATGGGTGGCATCTCCTTTATGAGAAGAGCTTAGGGATAGGAGCTCCCTCCGAATTCAATGGCTTTCGGAAGACCAGCCCCGAAAAAGTCTATCATGTAGTGAGATTCTTTACAGATCGCCAAACATTTTTGAAAACAGCTTTGAACAAGCTTTTGTTCTATGCAGATTTTTATCATTTTAAAAGATTTGGTATAGGTATCAGCGGCCTGCAATATCGCGCCATACAATGGGGGCCTGTGCCCAGCCAGTTCGATACTTTGTTCAACCAGGCCGCAGAAAAAGATATCATTAATGTAAGATATGAGATATGGGATGAAGACAAAGAAATGGTAATTATCGCCCCCTCTTCCAAAACGGAATTCCAAAAAGAACTCTTCACAACCGAAGAATTGGACAGTTTGCAAACAATCCTGGAAAAATTAAAGGACCTGAAAACTCGACAGCTGGTGGATATGAGTCATAAAGAGTCCGCATGGAAAGAGAACATTGAACGCAAAGCTTTGATCAGCTATACTTACGCCTTTGATCTCCTTGCCTTTTAATGCAGCAACAGTTCACACGGCTTCAAACCAGTGTGTTTCTTGAAGGCTGTGGAGAAATGCGAGATGGAGGAATAACCCAGCATAATGGACACTTCCGTAACGCTGAGCCCCTTCTCATAAAGCAGATAACGGGCATGCTCCATACGCTGGCTTTGATAAAAATCGAAGATGGTGGTGCCGAACATTTCCTTGAACCCTTTCTTCAGATAACATTCGTTGATGGCTACCTTCCGGCTCAGCTCCTTGATGGTGAGCGGTTCGCCGATATGCTCCAGCAGGATCTCCCGCGCCCGGACGATCTTGTCCCTGTCCGCTTCATTGGCCAGGAACTTGCATTGGAAGCCTTCCACTTCTTTTTCTCCCACCATGCATTCCAGGCTGTACAACAACAGCATCTGGCTTTGCGCATTGATAAAGATATTCTCCATGCTGTCCGTATAGCTGTGCCCCAGAAGAGCCTCCAGGACCAGCCGGGTCCTTCCGCAAAGGGAAAGTATCTTGGAGAAAGAAGAGGGATGACGAAAATCCAGTATGTCCTGGCTCAACGTACTATCAGCCTTACGCGGCCTGCCGAATTGAGAGAGATGCACCGCCTGGAATTGGAAGCTGAGCACATCCACCGTATTGATCTTCTCCGAACAGCCCGGGGTCTCGCTTACAGAACGGGCCGGAGGCTCGTTGTCCAGAACCGAGCCTTGCGAAGGTTCCGACCGAGGAGGACCGTGTCGAAGCAGGTCCTCCGAAGGCCTACAGACATTAGACGTTTCCGAAAAACGGGCTACATTTCTCGACAAGTCCGTTTTTCGGACATTCTTGCAGGCATTACATTCCGTACTGTTCTTACGACAATACGCATTGCCCGCTATGCAAAACCGCAATTCCAGGTAGTTCTGAGAAGGATCGTCTTTCTTGTAGTGATAGGCCAGCATGCCCATATCGTCCATGTTCCATTGAGGATGACGCTCGTAACGGCGGATGCTGTATTGCACCGAACCTGGTATATGTCGTTCTTTTTCATCGACTAAGGACAATTGTCCCTGCATCACGGGCTGTTTATAAGCCATCATCAGTATATCAGGAGCCTGGTACATAAGGCTGCAAATTTAACTCAGAATTGCGAATAAAACAGCTATTGCCCTTAAGGGGCCTTTTATGACAAAATTGTGACCCAAGGACTCGCACAGCGAGTCCGTCCGAAGGACAATAATTTAGCGTCCGTGTAAAGGCCCCGGACCGCTGGTCCGGACACCGTGAAAAAGCCTCCCAAACCTTCAGGTTTGGGGGCAAAAAAAAAGCCTTAAAATGGGCCTAAAATGGGGATATCATACCCCCGTAAAGGCTTAATTTTTCGTACATTTGCAAACCCTATTAATTTATTGTTAACGACAATATTTCCATACAAAATATGAGTGAACCAACACAGGAAATCCTGACCCCCGCCAGTAATGGATATGGTGCTGATAGTATCCAGGTCCTGGAGGGATTGGAAGCCGTTCGCAAACGCCCCGCCATGTACATCGGCGACATCGGAGTCAAAGGTCTTCATCACCTCGTTTATGAGGTCGTGGACAACTCCATCGATGAAGCCCTCGCGGGGTATTGCAAGAACATCATTGTTACGATATACGAGGACAATTCCGTAAAAGTAGAGGACGATGGCCGTGGTATCCCCACCGGCATCAACACGAAGGAAAAAAAGAGCGCCCTGGAAATGGTTATGACCATCCTTCACGCCGGTGGTAAGTTCGACAAGAACACCTACAAGGTGTCAGGCGGGCTCCACGGCGTAGGCGTCAGCTGCGTCAATGCGCTCAGCTCCCATCTGCATGTCACCGTATTTCGCGAAGGAAAGATCTTCGAACAGGAATACAACATCGGTATCCCCCAATACGCCGTACGGGAGATCGGCGTCAGCGACAAGACAGGCACCACCACGCAGTTCTGGCCCGACAGCGCCATCTTTCAGGTCACGGTTTATAACAAGGACATCCTCGAAGGCCGTCTCCGTGAGCTGGCTTTCCTCAATCGCGGCGTTCGCATCACCCTCAACGACCTTCGTGAGAAGGAAGAGGACGGCAGCACCTACAGCAAAACCTTCTACAGCGAAGGCGGTATCGTGGAATTCGTGGAAATGCTGGACAAGAATGCCGGCCGCGCCGCGCTGATCCCGAACATCATCTATGTGGAGGGCCGCGACGAAGCCACCAATGTCGCCGTGGAAGTAGCCCTTACCTACAACGACAGCTACAACGAGCATATCTATTCGTACGTCAATAACATCAATACCATCGAGGGCGGCACACACGTAGCCGGCTTCCGCCGGGCCCTTACCCGTGTCTTCAAGGCTTACGGGGAAAAACAGGGGCTTTTTGAAAAAGCCAAGGTGGAGATCGAAGGCGATGACTTCCGCGAAGGTCTCAGCACCATCGTTTCCGTCAAAGTGCCCGAACCTCAGTTCGAAGGCCAGACCAAGACCAAGCTCGGCAACAGCGAGGTCAGCGGCGTGGTGGACTCCACCGTCTCGAAAGTATTGGACTCTTACCTGGAAGAAAATCCCCGTGAGGCAAAGAATATCATCAACAAGGTAATTCTCGCCGCACAGGCACGCGCAGCCGCAAAAAAAGCAAGAGAGCTCGTACAACGCAAGAGCGTCCTCAGCGGCGGCGGACTCCCCGGCAAGCTGGCCGACTGCTCGGACCGTGACCCGGATCGCTGCGAACTCTACCTCGTCGAAGGTGATTCGGCCGGTGGTACTGCCAAGCAGGGCCGCGACCGCAGCTTCCAGGCCATCCTTCCCCTTAGAGGCAAGATCCTCAACGTGGAGAAGGCCATGGAGCACAAGATCTATGAGAATGAGGAGATCCGGAATATGTACACCGCCCTTGGCGTCACAGTAGGCACAGCCGAAGATCCCAAGGCCCTGAACCTCGCCAAGCTCCGCTACCATAAGGTCATCATCATGACCGATGCCGACGTGGACGGCAGCCACATCGCTACGCTGATCCTCACTTTCATCTATCGCTACATGAAGGAGCTGGTGGAACAGGGATATATCTATATTGCACAACCGCCTCTTTACCTCGTCAAGAAAGGCAAGGAACAATCCTATGCATGGAACGAAGAGCAACGGAGAGGATGGGTGGAAAAACTGGCAGGAGGAAAAGAAGACAGCGTCACCGTCCAGCGATACAAAGGTCTCGGAGAAATGAACGCCGAGCAATTGTGGGATACCACCATGAATCCCGATACCCGCACCTTAAAACAAGTGACCATCGAGAGCGCGGCGGAAGCCGATCGCATCTTCAGCATGCTGATGGGTGATGAAGTAGCGCCCAGAAGGGACTTCATCGAGAGCCATGCGAAATATGCAAAGCTCGACGTGTAATCTTGACCCCAACCCCCATACAACTAACCGGGTATTTTGACCTCATTAGCCTTCCAGCAGCGACTTTTTTGTTGCCGGACGCGCTAAATAGTATAAAATATCAATATTTGGTACTAATCTTGTGTTCAATTAGCAGACACTAAATCAATAAACTATGTCAACGGTAACACTCACGGCCTACAACGTTAAGACGAAAGAAAAGAATGTTCCCATACAGGATGCCGTCATCACAAAGACGACAAAAGGCGCATATATGGCGCAAGGTCACGACGGCAAAGGCAACAAGCTGACCACTCTCCTCGGTGAAGAAAAAGCCCTGGCCGCCATCAAGGCCGGTATCGCCAAACAAGGCTGGTAAATATATTTCAATAAAGAGGTGAGCGGCAGCCGTCGCTCACTTTCTCACGTCCATATATCAGTTAAGTATATACCGGCAGCCGATGGCGAAATTATTCAACTCTTTGTTGAGGTTCGTCCCCAGGGAAAAAGAGCTTTCCTTCTGCCGCCCCCCCACGCTCGTAATGGTTCCCCCATATTTTGTGTGACCATAATTGATATACGCCAGGTTCTGGAACCCCGTCTCCACCATCCAGCGAGGCGTGATATGGTAGGCAATGCCGGCGGACAGACTGGCGTTGATCGAATAACCTTTATTGTCCACCGATAGCTCGTTCACTCCTTCGTAGCTGCCCTTTGCCAGTGAATACATTCCCCCCAGATCTCCTTCCAGGAACATGGAAAAACTCCGGCCCAGGTCCTTATAACCCCGGACAAAGAACCCCAGTCCATAGCCTGGCTGCTTCACCGTATAGATAGGCGTGGCATCACTGGGCTCCACCAGTTTTGAATACGAATAATAAAGATTGACACCCACCACCAGGTTGTCCTTTATTGCCTTCCCAAAAGATGGCTGCACATTCACATAAGTAGCATTGCCATTGCCCGGCGAGATAGCATTATAGTCCTGTCGCATAAATCCAACACTGCCCCCCAGCAACGATTCACCTTTTTTGATCTGTGCACGACCCGTGCACAACAGCAGCAGACCCGCCGCCAGCAGATAGAAATATTTTTTCATGGTAAATGATTTATAGCACCCATTTGAGCCCAATGACGAAATTGTCGAGCGCCTGGTTAAAGCCGCTCCCCACACTGAAACTGCTTGACTTTACATCCACCGGCTCCTGTGACTTCGAATGCGAATACTGCATATACGCCAGGTTTGTCAACCCCGTCTCTAATTGCACATGCTTGCTGACAAAATACGCGATCCCCGGATAGAACCCTGCATTGATCGTATAGACCTTACCCGCTGGAGGTTTGGTCCCTCCATCTGTATAGTTACGGGACAACGTATACATGCCCCCCAGATCGCCTTCCGCAAAAAGGGCGAAACCCGCCCCCAGGGTCTTGTACTTCCGCAGAAAAACCCCCAGCCCAAACCCATCCTGGGTGCTGATAGTAGCAGGAGCCCCTACCTTTGTCTTATTATGGCTATAGGCAAGGTTCAGCCCGACAAGAAGGTCGTCGCTCACTGCCCGGGCAACGTTGGGTGAGATAGAATAAGAGGTCTGGTTGCTTGTGTAATTGCTGCTGGCAGGGCTCGTGGTCGACGTAATGAAATTGACGTTGCCGCCCAGTAAAATGTCTCCTTTCTTGAGCTGCGCATGGGTAACGCATACGATTAGCAGACCCGCCGTCAGCAGGTAAAATTGTTTTTTCATATTAAGTGATTTATACCAGTAAAGATTACAGGAAAAAAGAAATGTTCATAGCCGTGATAACGCCTTTCACAAAAGTTTATCGATAGTATTAAAGCTAACTTAAAAAAGAAACCTCATGCAACGATATGCATGAGGTCCGTATGCGATGTTTTGATCTTATATCCTCTCCGCCCCAAAATAACTATGCAGCGCCCTGGGCAGCGCAATATGATCCTCCGCCTGGTGGTTCTCCAGCAAACACGCCACGATACGCGGCAAAGCCAGCGAACTGCCATTTAAAGAATGCATCAGCTGTGTCTTCCCACCTGCATCCTTGAACCGTGCCTTCATCCGGTTGGTCTGGAACGCCTCGAAATTGCTCACCGAGCTCACCTCCAGCCATTTTTCCTGCGCGGCGCTATACACCTCGAAGTCGTATGTCATGGCCGAAGTAAAACCCATATCCCCGCCGCAAAGCCGCAGGATCCGATAGGGCAGCTCCAGCGACAGCAACAGCTTCTCCACATGCGTCACCATATCTTCCAGCACCTCATAGCTCGTGGAAGGATGCACCAGCTGTACGATCTCCACCTTATCGAATTGATGCAGCCGATTGAGCCCACGCACATCCTTGCCATAGCTTCCTGCCTCCCGGCGGAAACAAGGCGTATAAGCCGTCATCTTCACCGGCAGCTGCGCCTCTTTTAAGATCTCGTCCCGGTAGATATTCGTCACCGGCACCTCCGCCGTCGGTATGAGATAGAGGTTATCTTCGCCCACATAATACATTTGCCCTTCTTTGTCCGGCAATTGTCCCGTACCACGGGCCGAAGCTTCATTCACCATGATGGGTGGCTGATATTCCGTATACCCCGCCGCCGTATTATAATCGAGGAAATACTGGATCAGCGCCCTTTGCAGCCGGGCCCCCTTATTGATATAGACAGGGAAACCGCTGCCCGTGATCTTATTCCCCAGCTCGAAATCGATAAGGTTGTATCTTTTCGCCAGGTCCCAATGCGCCTGGGCCGTCTTCGGCAGGACAGGCTTTATCCCCCCTTCGCGAATGGTGACATTGTCCGCGGGTGTCTTTCCACGAGGGACAGCCGCTGCCGGAAGATTGGGCAGACGTATCAATGTGGCATTCAGCTCCTCTTCCACTGCGGTCAGCTGCGCGGCTATCGGACCCAAAGAAGATTTCAGGTCCGTCACTTCCTGTTTTTTGCCCTCGGCTTCCTGCTTTTGACCTTTGGACATCAATTGGCCTATCTCTTTTGAAGTGGAATTGATTCTGGATTGGGTATTATCGGATTCCAACTGCAGCTTCTTCCGCTGGTCATCCAGCTTTACGATCGTGTCTACCAGGTCCGCGTCCAGGAAATTCCTCACCCCCAGCCTCTCCTTTACAAACTCCGGATCCTGACGGATAACTGCCAACTGTAACATCTTTGAAATTTTTGGTAAAGATAGTACTGTAAAAGCGTATTTTTATTGGAAAACCTCGCATATGCTAGACCAGACCATGATCACCACCAGCACCTCGCTCGACGGCTATCGCATCACACGCAACCTCGGTGTGGTACGGGGCATCACCGTACGTAGCCGCAGCGTGCTGGGTAACATCGCCGGAGGATTGCAAACACTCTTCGGCGGACAGATCTCTATCTATGTAGACCTTTGTGAAAAGACGAGGGAAGAAGCTTTTCAATACATGATGCAGCATGCGGCGGAGCGTGGCGCGAATGCCATCGTCAACATGCGGTATGACGCCAATGAGGTGATGAACGGTGTTACGGAAGTATTGGCCTATGGAACAGCCGTCGTCGTAGAGAAGGCCTAGCGCCTCGCCCCTTTTTCGTACCTTTGCCCCATGCAACAAGCACAAGATGACCTGCAGACGCGGTGGTGGACCCTGGAAGCCCGGCTGGTGGAACGTTTCGGGAAAAAGCCCGACATGGAGACCATCCTTTTTCTCATCGGCATCCAGGAGTTCGGAGAGATACGAAATAAGTTCTCGAAGGAACAAAAGCAGGACCTCATGCATATTGCCGTCTGCTCTCTATTTCGCCAAAGCGGCTATTATGAGCTGGAAAGGGTCGATGAAGACGGCTGGCCGCATTTCAGACAATTGAAAGCCCTCCCCGTGATGACCATGCCCGAACAGGAGAATTTTCTAAAAGACCATATTTTACTATATTTCGAGAATATAGGATTTTAACCCGCTGCTTATGCGTCATGGTATTTCCCTGCTCGTAGCTGTTGTTCTCTTTATTTCTTCCTGTAATCCCAAGCTGGCCAATGGTCTGCGGAAGCACGACCTGCACAAGGATGTAGAGATGATCACCACCAGGGGCGTCATCATACTGCGACTGTCCGACTCCACGCCCTTGCACAGGGACAATTTCCTGGCATTGGTGAAAAAAGGGTATTATGACAGCATCTTATTTCATCGCGTCATCCGCCGGTTCATGATCCAGGCCGGAGACCCCAATAGCAAACACCCCATAGCCGATGCGGCCCTGGGCGATGGCGGTCCCGCGTATACTATCCCCGCGGAATTCCGGGCTTCCCTTTTTCATAAACGAGGCGCCCTGGCCGCAGCCAGGGAAGGGGATGACGTCAATCCACAAAAGGCGAGCAGCGGCAGCCAGTTCTATATTGTCCAGGGTAAGGTCTTTAGCTCCGCCGGATTGGACTCTGTGGAACAGATGCGGCTCAAAGGCAGAAAGATCCCCGCCGACCAGCGGGCCGTCTATCAATCCATTGGAGGAGCGCCCCATCTCGACCAGGGATACACCGTATTTGGAGAAGTCATCAGGGGAATGGAAGTAGTGGATTCCATTGCGGCCGTGCCCACCAGCGGGAGACCGCACGACAAGCCGATAGAAGATGTTCGTATATTGAAAACAAGGTTAATAACTAGAAAATAGGAGTGTCCGAACTCATTCCTTTTTAATTTCATTCGTTTTAATAATATTTGCATCACAAAAACAAACTCACCATGAATTTCCCCGAGAATTTACGCTATACGAAAGATCACGAATGGATACGCCTGGAAGGTGATACAGCCATCATCGGCATCACTGAATTTGCGCAGCAGGAATTGGGTGATATCGTTTATGTAGAGATCGAGACGGTGGGTAAAGCCCTGGCCGCCGAGTCCATATTTGGCACGGTCGAGGCGGTAAAGACAGTATCCGATCTTTATTTGCCCGTAGCCGGAACCATCACCGAAGTAAACCCCGCGCTGGCCAGCTCTCCGGAGCTCGTCAACTCCGACCCTTACGGAGAAGGCTGGATGATCAAGATGACTGTAAAAGACCCTGCCGACCTCGATAAACTAATGGATGCAGCCGCCTATGGCAACATAGTACACTGATCCGTTATTTTCTTACATTAGTGCATCTATCTATATACTTTGGGAATACCTACTACCTATAATACGGAACAGGAGCTGGTGCTTGCTCTGAAAAGAAGGGATAACCAGGCGTTCGGAGCCTTATATGATAATTACGCAGGAGCTCTCTACAGTATTATAAAACAGATCATTACAGACAATCCCGAATTGGCCAGCGATGTCCTGCAGGAAGTGTTTATCAATATTTACCGGAAGATCGATACCTATGACCAGACCAAAGGCAGGCTCTTTACCTGGATGCTGAATATCGCCAGGAATGCGTCTATCGACACTTTGCGGTCAAAAAGCTATCAGAACTCTCAAAAAAACCAGGAGCTTCCCGATAACGTATATAAGGGCACGGCCAACCAGTCCATACAGCTCAATGTCGACAACATCGGGTTGAAAAAGGTACTGGAAAAGCTGAGGCCCGAACACAGGGTTTTGGTGGAACTTGCTTATTTTAAGGGCTTTACACACGAAGAAATAGCGGAAATGATGTCTATCCCGCTTGGCACCGTAAAGACCCGTATCAGAAATGCGTTGTTACAATTAAGAGAATACCTACAGTAAATTGAATATAAAAGAATACATAGAGAGTGGCATAATCGAAGCTTATGTGTTGGGACTGGCAAGCGAGTCGGAAAAAGCGGAGTTTGAGCAACTATGCACTCAATATCCCGAATTAGTAGCAGCCAGAAAAGATTTTGAGGAAGGCCTTGAAAAGCATGCCTCCGAGCAGGCCACGCAGCCTCCTGTCGGGGTTAAGGTGAAGGTTTTAGAAGCTATTGCGGACACCACCACCAAAGGTGTCGAACCCGTTTCTATAAATCCACCTAAAATAGTCACTATGCCACAAGAAAAAAGAGGTTCCTCCGGCCTGTTACGCTTCATAGCAGCTGCATCCGTCGTCCTGCTCATTTTTCTGACCTTTTTTGCGTACAAATCCTATAAGCAGAACCAGGACCTGGAGAGCAGCAACGCCGCTTTGAAAGAAAAGCTGAACTCCACCCAGAAAACCCTCGACGCCATCGTCGATGAGACCAATGTGGTCAAAAACCCCAATGCCACCGTCGTCAATATGGTCGGTACCAAGGTCGCGCCGAAGTCAAGCGCAAACGTTTACTGGGATTCCACCAACAACAATGTGTTCCTCGTAGTGAAGAATATGCCCCAGCTGCCTTCCGACAAACAGTATCAGCTCTGGGCCCTCATCGACGGCAAGCCCACCGATCTGGGGGTGTTTGACTCCAAAAGTGATAAGGTCATCCTGAAAATGAAGGATACCAGGAAAGCCCAGGCCTTTGCCATTACCATCGAAAAACAAGGCGGCAGTCCGAGCCCCACGCTGGATAGCATGCAGTCGCTGGGTAAGACCCTGCAGTCGCAATAGGCCAGCCCCACGTCAGCCATTACACGCCGATGGGGAATCTTTTCTTATTGTAGATTTTTTTTCCCGCCGGTATCTTTTTACTTTTAGTGCGTCTCCACATGATGCACTTACTAAAAAAATACTTAGGAAAGATCTATGTTTCTATCGGTTGGACTTTCCTGATCATTCTTCTCCTTTCTCTTCCCGGAAGCGTGTTGCCCAACGAGACCCATTTCGCTATTCCCCAGTTCGACAAGCTGGTCCATATCTCCCTGTTTGGGGGATTTGTGCTGCTGTGGAATTTTTATCTCAGTGGTCGGCCGCTTTCCACGCATGCGCTCCTGAAATGGTTCTTTTTGATCTTTATGCTGGGGAATGGGTTGGGCATCGGGATGGAATTCGTGCAGAAGTATTGGATCCCTAATAGGGATTTCGATACGGAAGATATCATTGCGGATATGATCGGTGCGGGGATCGCTTATGGATTTTCTAATATCTATCTTATTAAAAATGTGTAGAAGACATTTATTGGACGGAACGCTTCGCGTTCCTGAAGACTTTACGTCTTATGATGGCGGTCGCTCGCGACCGCGGGTTTATTTTTTTGCGCGGCTGCGCAAAAAAATAAACCCCTGTAGAAACAGGGGTCGTAACCAAAACTAACTGCTTATGAGAAAATTGACTGCTTTATGTGAGTCAAATAGAAAAGACTACTTTATAACCTATATAACGCAAAACAGGTGCCAATATTACTTCAACTCTTTTTCACTTCTGTTCGCTCTGTAAAATTACGTCGCAATTTGTTTTTTCGTGTTTTATCTAAATAGTAATAACATTTATTTAGCATTCACTCTCTTAAGTTAGAGAATTTCACGATCTATAGCAAGATTTTAGCGACTTTTTTTACCATGTTGTAAAGAACTACTACATACCGGAGCTCCTGGAAGGAGCTCGTCCGAAGGACAGACATTTAACGGTTTGTGGGAATTGAGCTATTTTTCTCCCGATGACCAATTCCCATACATATATAAAGACGCAGGATCGAGGAAAAGGTTTACCCTACTAACGTTAAAAAATTCTAAAAATGGGAAAATCTTCCCCTGAAAGGGACTCCGGAGGCTTGCTTTATAAGGCCATACGGGCATGATTACCCACATACCTGAGGGAATCCCGGCCAGACGGCCAAAGCCTTTTAATCATGTTTTAATGACACGTAATGAGATCCCCATCCGACGGCAGCCGGCGGGTGTCGGGCAGGTGGGAATTAATTCTGTTTCGCCATCTTCTCCGCATTCTCCGCGAATTGAAGAGCATCGATGAATTCCTGGATATTACCATTTAGGACATCGTCCAGGTTATATACCGTGAGACCGATACGGTGATCCGTAACCCGTCCCTGGGGGAAATTATAGGTCCTGATCTTGGCGCTGCGGTCACCCGTACTCACCAGGCTTTTCCGGTGACGGGCGATCTCTTCTTCCTGCTTGCGTACCTGGTCCTCATACAGCTTGGTACGAAGCATCTGCATCGCCTTTTCCCGGTTGCCCAGCTGGCTTCTTTCCGTCTGGCAGACTACCACCACGCCCGTAGGTATATGGGTTAGGAATACTTTCGTTTCCACCTTGTTCACATTCTGACCACCGGCGCCGCCGCTTCGGGCCGTCTCCATCTTTACATCGCTCTCCTTCAGCTCGAAATCCACCTCATCCGCCTCCGGCATCACCGCCACCGTCGCCGCACTGGTATGCACACGACCGCTGGTCTCCGTATCGGGTACCCGCTGTACACGATGCACCCCGCTCTCGAACTTCAACGTGCCATAGACATCATCCCCCACGATCTCCACCTGGACCTCTTTATATCCCCCTACCGTACCCTCGCTCTCGCTGAGGATGGATGTTTTCCAGCCCCTCTTTTCACAATATTTTATATACATGCGCAGCAGGTCGCCCGCAAAAAGGCTTGCCTCATCTCCACCCGTACCCGCCCTGACTTCCAGGATGGCGTTCTTCTCATCCTGCGGGTCCTTCGGTATCAGCAGCTGACGGACATAGGCTTCCTGCTGCTCCTTCTTCTCCTCCAATCCGGGCGCCTCCGCCTTGGCCAGGTCACGCAGCTCCGCATCGTCCCCATTCAGGGCCTCCTTGTTGAATTCGATATTATCCAGCAAGTCCTTATATTCCTCATACGCCTTGACGATCTTTTCCAGGTTGCGGTATTCCTTGCTCATGGCGCTGAACTTCCGGTTGTCGCTCACGATCTCCGGATTGCTCAAGGACACTCCCAGGTCTTCAAATCTTGCTTTTATGGCTTCCAACTTATCTAACATACCTTTATCTTCTTTTTATCCCATATCTGTCCGTCAAACGACGAACAGGAGGCTCGCTCGATGGGCTTGCAAACCTACATCAAAATGCGAAAATTCAAAGCAGACTATTTGTTTACAGGTAAGGAAATGGCGGAAGCAGGCTCTGTTCTCGTAATAAATGACCAGGGCGCCGTAGAAACCATCCTCCCCGCCGCCGAGGCTGGGGAAGGGGTTGAGTCGTTTGCAGGGCTCCTGACGCCCGGTTTCGTCAATTGTCACTGCCACCTCGAGCTGTCCCATATGAAGGGAGTATTGCCCGAAAGGACGGGCCTCGTGGATTTTTTATTGTCCGTCATCCGGGGCCGCGGCGCTACCACCACAGGCGCCACTGATTCGTCTCCCTCCGGGATCCTGAACGCCATTACCGCCGCCGAAGACTCCATGCTGCACAACGGTATCGTCGCCGTCGGGGACATCTGCAACACCACCCTCACCCTGCCCCAAAAGGCCGAAGGCCGGCTGTTCTATCATAATTTCATAGAAACCATGGGGTTTATCGAACACTCCGCCCCCGACAGGTACGCAGCCTCCGTAAATATCTATAAGGATTTCGCCGAAGCCTATACCCTGCCGATAGAGGCCAACTCCCTGGTGCCCCACGCCCCCTACTCCGTCTCTACCCGGCTGTTCCAAATGATTGCGAACTTTCCCGGCAACCACCTCCTTACCATACACAACCAGGAATCCGCTGACGAGAACGTGTTTTCCCAGACAGGACAAGGAAATTTTCTTCGCCTGTACCAGGGACTGGGACTGGATACCTCTTTCTTCAAGGGTACGGGTAAAAGGAGCCTTGCCGCCTATCTGCCCCATTTTTATAAGAATCAGACAATTCTGCTCGTACACAACGTGGACACCCGCGAAGAGGACCTGCAGTGGTGGGCCGGGTGGCGCGACACGCAAGCGGACCCCGATAAGACTCAACCAGCAGCTCACCCCGGCAAGACCGATCCGGCCAAAGCATCCAGAGGTGTCCCCAATCTTTATTTCTGTCTCTGCCCCAACGCTAACCTCTATATCAGCGGACAGCTCCCCGATGTGGACCTGCTCCAGCGCTACGGGTGCGACATCGTCCTGGGCACCGACAGCCTGGCTTCCAACCATCAGCTGGACATCCTGGAAGAAATGAAAACACTACAGGGCTATTTTCCCGACCTGTCCACCGCAACTTTACTGCAGTGGGCAACCTCCAACGGAGCCAAAGCCTTGCAGCTGGACGGAGTCCTGGGAACATTCGCACCCGGCAAACAACCCGGCGTAGTGCTCATCGAAGGCATGGAGAACGGAAGACTCACCCGTCATGCCAGACCGCAAAGATTGATTTGACCCTGAACGGCCCCTCTCAAAAGGCTCTGACCTGGACAGCCCCCACATCAAAAAGGCCTGTGACCTGACTGGCCCCAACTGGTCAAAAAGGTTTCGGTGCAGCCCCTTTCAGATCGAGAAAGAACCGCTCGATGACCTCGCGGATAGCAGCGGAAGTAATAATACGGGTACCCGTCGCCCGGGTGACAAAAGCATGGCTGCTGACAGGAGAATGCGGGTCCTTGTCCGTAATGTCCGCGCAATAGGTCTTTGTCACGCCCCCATGCTCGATCCGCATCTGGCAAAGCCCATGCGCCCTTAAGGCACACAGGTCAAAAAGGTCAACACCTTTTTCATGGGAATGTTTGCTTAAAGATACTATATTTAAGCTCCTGGAAGAAGCTTGTCCGAAGGACAGACAGAACCTTTCATCACCCGGTCAAAAACCCTCAGGCGCTGATAATAGTCTGCAGCACCCCCAGCGTCTTCATTTCTCCAAAGTCCGCCACATGCAGCGCATAAAAATTCCGGTAGGCCAGCAGCAGATGACGACGTGTCTCCTGGTTCAGCAACAGCTCGCTGAGCTCCGCAGGCTGTCTCACCCGCAGCAGCTGCGAAGTGATATAAGCGTAATTGCCCTCCAAAAAATGAAGATGAGAAGGATACTCCTCTACAAATACCCCTTCCTGTAAGTCCAGTATCCGATGAGTATCCGAATAGGTATCCTCGATGCGAAATCCAAAAAAGCCCGCCAGATGCAACGTAAAGAACAACGGGAAGTTCGCCAGCACCGGCCCTTCCGCCTCATCCAGATGAATAAAGGCGTCTTCGATAAAATAAAAAAGGTCCGAATTGGGCTCCGGCTGCCTGAGACATTTCTGCAACAGCTCCACCATGAACAACGCCACAGCATTCTTTATCACATCGAAAAAAATATGCCGGTAGAGATACCCCCACTTGAACTCTCTGATCCGTTGCAGATGCTTTAGATCGTTGTGATAGACGATGAGATCCAGGATCGCGGTTGGCTGGAAAAGATTCGCCTTCCCCGGCCCCTTCTTCGTCGACGCCCGTACCCCATTCACCAGATAGGACTGCACGCCGAACAGTTCCGTATACACCGTGACGATGAGGCTCGTCTCCCCATATTTCACCGTCCTGAACACCATTCCCTTTGTCTTGTGCAATTGCATATGTCTTCGTTGTCTGGCCACCCGGCCATTGTCTGTCGTCGCCCCGATCCGCCCCGTCCTATCTCCCGATAAAAATTATCTTAGTCGCCATCTTCTCCTGCCGGCTGGCATCGCTCACCAGCACCAGGTACACCCCCGTAGCCACCTTTCGCCCACGATAGTCCCTCCCATCCCATATTGCCTGCCCTCCCAGCGCATTCGTCTGATACACCAGCCGCCCGCTCACCTCCGTGATCTTGACGATAGCCCCATCCACCAGCCCCCGGATCGCGATCGTACCCGTAAAGTCCGGAGGTACGGGGTTCGGGAATACGAGTACATGGGAATTCTGCTCCCCGCCCGCCGTTGCCGTGCTCCGGAAAGAGCAAAGCCCCACCGAAGTAGCAAAGAACACTTCCCCCGTCACCGGATCGATGGCAATGTTACGAACATCGTTGCTAAGCAGCGGCGTACTGTCCGCCGTAAAATGATAAATGATCTTTTGCGCGTCCGGACTGATAAGCCAGACCCCATTGCGGGTGCCTACCCATTTCCTGTCCGCCCCATCCACCGCAATAGCCTGTACCGTCTGCCCGCCAAAAAGATAACCCGCGAATGCGTCGAACTGCACGATAGGCCATATCGCCTCGCAGCCCCCCGAACCAAAGACCTGCTGCGAACATTGCACCAACCCGATGCCGTTGCCCGTGCCTATCCAGATAAATCCGCTCTTGTCTTTGGCCAGACAATAGACATGGTTGTCCGGAAGATTGCCGTTTCCCACACCTGCTCGATAATATTTCCACTGGTCGTCCGACACATTTTCCAGCACGGCGCCCGGGTTATAACAAAAGACGCCGTTGCCCTTGGGGCTGACCATCCATACCTGGTTGTAGTTATCCACCAGCGCCTGGGAGAGCGCATTGCCCGCGTGCGCAAAAGGGATCGCAAAAGAGAACCACTGACCATCCGCCCTTCGCAACAACAGATCATGGGCCGCACCATAATTCGCCATCCAGCCATTACCGTCCTTGTCGAAAGCAATACCGCTGACGCGGTATGCCGAAGGATCATCCAGGGCCGGCCCCACGCCCGAACCCGCCGCATATGTCGTAAATCGATCGCCCGGCTGCATCTCCAATACCCCTTCCCCAAAAGACCCCACCCAAAGACTGGTATCCCTGGGATTAAAACCAATGGCATCGAAATCGAATATTCCCTGCAAAGAAGGATAGCCATGACTGTTATAATTGGTCCAGCCATTCCCATCCAGCCGATAAAGACCATCATGGTTATGAAGCGCCATCCAGTTCGTATCTGCGCCCCCGGAAGCCACCCACAACACACCCGCCGCTCCCGGTCCCGCCCCGGGGTCCTGGTAGATGGTCATGGGCCCCAACGTCCGCCCAAAAGGCGAATTGGGGATATAAGCCCGGGCCTCGTTCCCTGCCGCCCCCCAGGCCGACAGCCCCGTCAGCGAATCCGCCACCCATGCCTCTCCCTGCACCAACAGCGCCTGACGAGGGCTTCCCAATGCATCCGGCGCCTGCAATACCCTATCCACCTGCCCCAAACCCGTCAGCACCGTCACCCGTCCACTGTCGGAACCCAGCTGCTCACAGACCAGTAGTTTGTCTTCCGCCACCGATAGCCCATTGATAGGAACATGGCCCGTATAAAAAAGACTCCCCCCTTGATCGCCCCCCTGGTCCGTAACGACAAGCACCGAGTCGTTCCGCAGACCCAATACCTTACTCCCCAGCGCAACCACCTGTCCATATGCACCGCCCCCATCGTTCACAAGGTTCCAATTGTGATAATCCGCCAGGTCGGTAGAACCCGCCGGCGCCTTCCTGATCCCTTCCGTCGTAGCCGCATAAAAATAGTTCCCATCCGTGGCAAGGGACTGCACCGACAGGGTGTCCCCATTATTTCCGATGACATAGCTGTCCTTCACTTCGTATTTGTCTTCATCCAGGACGATGATCCCAAGACTCGTGGATAAATAGACATACCCATTATAGGCCATCGCCTGGTTTATCATCTTATCCCCCGCCAGGCTCGTACGCCGTATGTCCGGGATATTGAATACCTGACTGCCCGAAAGGATATCGATATTACTGTTGGCATAGGCGATGGTCAGCTTGTCCCTTTGCGCATCATAGCATATGGCGCGAATACCCGTCTCGCTAAGCCCATTCGTTTTGCTCAGCCGGTGGAGGCTGTTATCCGTATTGTCGATCCAGAAAATACTATAAGGGGTGGCGCAGTAGACCCTGGACCCCGTCCCCGTTACGGCAATAGCCTGGTGATAGGGCAGATGGTCCCTCCACATGCCGATGGCAGGGGTCTGGGCCTGGCAAAACCATCCCCCCAAAAGACAGCAGCAGAGCAAAGAAGTGATTTTTCCCGTCATAATCGCGCCCAAAGTTATTGTACCTTCGCGTCACAAAAAATGTTAAACAACCATGTGGGAATCTCTCGCACGCCTGGTCCTCAAATTCCGGTTACCTCTCCTCCTCCTTCTCCTGGCCGCCACCGCCTTTATGGCCTACCACGCTTCCAAGGTCAAGCTGAGCTATGACTTCAACAGCAGCATCCCCACCGACAACCCCAAATACATAGCCAACCTCAATTTCCGCAAACAGTTCGGAGATGACGGCAACCTGCTCGTCGTCGGGGTACAGACGGACAGCCTTTTTAAAAAGAATATATTCGACGGCTATATAGCCATGGGCAACACCCTGAAAAAAATTGCCGGCGTGGACGACGTGCTCAGTATCCCTATGGCGATCAATCTGATAAAAGACTCCATCACCGAAAAACCCCGCGCCGTCCCTCTATTCTCCGGCAGCTCGCAGGCCTCCATCGACAGCGGCAAAGACGTCTTTCTCAGCCTCCCTTTTTACAAGGGGCTGCTCTACAATGCCGAAACCCATACCTGGCTGATGGCCGTACGGGTAAACAAAGATGTAATGAACTCCGCCCGCCGCATCGTCACCGTCAACGCTGTTATAAAGGAGGTCCGGGCCTTTGGTACCCAATACGGCCTCGAAATGCACCTCAGCGGCCTTCCTCTGATCCGCACCGTCATGGCGCAAAAAGTATCCCGGGAAACTACCTGGTTCCTTCTCGGGTCCGTCGTTCTGTCCGCCATCATCCTGCTCGTCTTCTTCCGCAGCTTCGGGACCATGCTTCTCTCGCTGGGAGTGGTCATCGTCGGGGTGATCTTCAGCCTCGGCACCATGGACCTCCTGGACTATAAGATCACGCTCCTGAACGCCCTGACACCCACATTGATGGTCGTTATAGGCATCCCCAACTGTATCTATTTCCTGAATAAATACCACACTGCCTACAGGGACACAGGCAATAAGCACGAAGCATTGGTCCTGATGGCGGGCCGCATGGGAGTCGTAACCCTGTTTTGCAACATCACCGCCGCCATCGGGTTTGGCGTCTTCGCCCTGACAAGGAGCGCCATCCTGAACCAGTTCGGGGTCGTAGCCGGGATCAATATCATGCTCCTCTTCTTTATCTCCTTTATCCTGATACCCGTCGTCCTCAGCTATCTCCCCGCCCCCAGGGAAAAACATACCCGCTATCTCGAGAACAAATGGCTGGCGGCCCTTTTGAGGCGACTGGAGACCTGGACCCTGCACCATCAGAAAACCATCTATGGCGTCACCTTCGTGCTGCTGGTCCTGGCCGTAATGGGTATGTTCCGGCTCAAATCCGAAGGATTCATCGTGGACGATCTGCCGCAAAATGACCCCATCTATAAAGACCTGAAATTCTTCGAGCACCATTTCAAAGGCGTAATGCCCCTGGAGATCATCGTGGATACAAAAAGAAAGAATGGGCTCCGGATCAATATGCTGCAGACCCTGGACAGCGTGAACAGACTCTCGCAATACATCGCGTCCCAGCCCGAGATGGCCCGGCCATTGTCGCTGGTGGAAGGATTGAAATTCGCCCGGCAATCTTATTACGGAGGGGACAGCGCCCAATATGATGTCCCCAATTCATTGGACCTCGCCTTTCTCTCCTCCTACCTCAAGGGCGGGGGCGACTCTACGGCAAAAACAGGCGATTCGTCCGGCCAGGCCAGGACCGCCGGCAAGGGCGCTAACAACCTCAATCAGTTATTGAAAAGTTTTGTCGATAAAGACCAGGAACGCTTACGCATCAGCGTGAACATGGCCGACGTAGGTAGCGCGCGCCTACCCTTTATCCTGGACGACCTGGAAAAGAAAACCCATCAGCTCTTCGATACAACCCGGTATCACGTCGAGCTCACGGGCACCAGCGTCACCTACCTGGAAGGCAGCAGCTTTATCATCAAGGGACTAAAAGATAGCATCCAATGGGCCTTTGTGCTCATCGCCATCTGTATGCTCCTTCTTTTCCGATCTGTACGGATACTCCTCTGCAGTCTTATACCCAATGTCATTCCCCTGATCATCACCGCAGGCATCATGGGCTGGGCCGGGGTTCGGCTAAAGCCATCCACCGTCATCATCTTTAGCATCGCACTGGGCATCGCCATCGACATCACCATACGCTTCCTCGTAAATTACAAACAGGAATCCCGTGGCCCCGACGGCAAACGGGCGGATGCGGAACGCACCGTCATCGACACCATCAACAAGACAGGTATCAGCATCCTTTACACCTCGCTGGTGCTGATCGCGGGCTTTGTCATCTTTTGCTTTAGTGACTTCGGGGGCATATTCGCCCTGGGCTGGCTGACATCCCTGACGCTGGTGATCGCCACCGTGACAAACCTCGTGTTCCTGCCCGCGCTGCTGATCACATTGACGAGAGGTCGCAAGGTCCCTGGTCCCAAAGAGTGACAGGATCACCGGGCTGCCAGGAGCTCACCGGACCGTCAACGGTCTTCCGGTCCGCCAATGGCCTACCCAACCAGGTCGGTCAGATCTCAACCAATCCGTTCTTGATGGCAAACATGACCAGCCCCACCCGGGTGCGTACTTTTAATTTCTCGAAAAGAGTATTGCGGTAATTATCTACCGTGCGCGGGCTAATAAACATCTTATCCGCGATGTCCTTGTAGGTAAGTTCCGAGCAGATCAGGCGAAGGAACTCTTTTTCCTTATCGCTGAGGATGACAGGATCTTCCGGGTTGCCGAGATCTTTGTGCAATCCGCTGATGATCTTGCCCGAAATATATTCAGAGAGATAGAAATCCTTTTTCATGATGGAGTCCAGCGCCACTTTCAGCTCTTCCGGCTCTATATTCTTCATGATATAGCCCTTGGCGCCCAGACGGAGCATACGGATGATCGTATTTTCATCGCTGGACATGGACAACGCCAAAACTTTTATCTGGGGGTAATTCTTATGAAGCCACCGCACCGTCTCATACCCATCCATATCCGGCATGTTGACGTCCAGCAGGATAATATCCGGCACAATATGCTGCGTGATCTTCGCCTTTATCTCCTTTCCATTGTCTCCTTCGAACAGGACCGAATAATTCTCGAACGAATCGATCAGCTTGGCCAATGCCTTCCGTAAAAGACTGTGATCATCAACAATTCCTACCTGTATTTTCTTAAGTGCTGCGCCCATAAACAATTTATAATGCTTCCCTTTCCAGGGGCAATTCCACCTTGATTACAGTTCCTTTTCCGGGCTGGCTCTGAATAGTGATCTCCCCACCGATGAGACGGGCACGGTTCGTCATACTTTTCAGGCCTATACCACTGGAAGAGGAAGTCTGTACTTGTTTTTTCTCCGGGTCAAATCCTACTCCGTTGTCCTCAACCTGCAGCTCAAATTTATTATCAATCAGGTAATTTACGGCAATTTTTACGTGGGTGGCTTTAGAATGCTTTAAAATGTTGTTCATCATTTCCTGGAACATCCGGAAAAGGAAGATAGCTCGTTGACCCTCAAACGGATACTCGTTACCCGACACGGCAAAGCTCACCTCCACCAATCCTGTCCGGCGGAGACTTTCCACATCAAATCGGATGGCTTCCACCAGCCCGATCTGGCTGATCCTGTCCGTATGCAGGCTTTTCGTAAGGTCCGCCATGTCATAGATGATCTTGTTCAACATCTGCCGGCTATTCTGAACGCTCTCATAGGCCGCGTGACTAGCCTCCAAAGGCAAAATGGACAAGGACAACTTCACCACCGACAACACCTGCCCGATATTGTCATGAAGCTCCTGGGCTATCGTTTTGAAAGTCGCCTCCTGTATTTCCAGCTGGCTTCGAAGCACTTCCTGTTCATACTCCTGCTTGATGCGGGCCAATTGCTGCTCCTGGCGGTGCTGTCTTTTTTGATAAAGGAATAGCAGGACGAGTATGAAGCCAACCAATAGCAAGGCCAGCACAATACCCAAAAGGACTACTACGTAGAGTTCCTGACTCTGATCCTGCATAAAAAGGCGATAGTGAATGATGAATATAAGAAAACATTCAACAAGAGAAGGATAACGGAAATATTTTTCTTGATGATAGGCGAAGTACGACTCAGATAGTTTACCAGCCCGAATATGGGAAAACTGCAACAGTAAAAGAACAAGAGCCCCGCGCAGATCCAGAAGATAGGCTGCCGCATCAAATTCACAGCCCGCGAGGATTGGAACAGCTCATAAAAGTAATAGATACAATAAATGGTGATCAGCAGACTGCCAAAGGCATAAGGCACGGCGGAAAAAGGACTTGCCTCCTTTATGATGAAAAGATTGATCAGCACAGACACCAGATAGAGCCCCGCGGTAATGACGATAAATAGCTTCACCCTGCGGTTTTGTATCACTGCCCTAAGCAGGAACATGTAGAAGAGGAACTCCAACGGAGCGAAATAATTGTACATCTTCATGGGCGACCTGCCCGTGCTGGCAAGATGATAAGCGATGAGCTCCACCGCCAGCGTACATAAAAGATATACAGGGAAAGCCCGCAAAAAAGCGTGTAGTCCGGATTGAAAATAGACCGTAAAACTGGCTACAAAGCTGATGGCAATGAAGACAATATAGATCAGGGGATTCATAATGGCCCCAAAATAGTAGAATTTTCCGGTAAAAAAAACCGCCCCGACGTGCCGGGGCGGTTTATAATGGCTTAATGGTTATGTTAGATGATCATTAGTCCATCCTTGCCGGCGGCCATCATGGAGCCAACTTCATTGGCTTTCAAAATCGTTGTGGTGGTAGGGGTAGTAGGCGTAGTGGGCGTAATGGGCCACAGGGGAAATGCGGTGTTATAAGCAAGCAGTCCGGCTTTTCCATTGTTCTCTACATAAACGTCGTCTCCGATAAAGCTTTCCTCGTTGCTGCTGGTAGCTACTAAAGCTACGGTCTGACAGCCTTCTGTTCCTTTCCTGGGGGCATTTTCACCGTAAACACCAAAGCAGATACGTATGCCGTCAGCGCCATGCTCCCTTGCGGTCTGGATAAACTCTTCCAATTCCTCCGCGCTGAACCAAACGCCCAGGGTGTCTTGCTTACCGAGATTCTCGGAATTCTGCATCCACCTGTCTTTTTTGTAATTGCGGATAAGGTTATCGACATGCTCTGTACTTACATACTTTCCAACCTTTAATGATTTTTTTTCAATTGTGTTCATGGTTTGTTGCGTTTGAATTTTGAAGAATAATTTGCTTTCGTAAAAGTATTCCCCAAGTCTCTGAGAGACTACGCACACGGCAATCACAATCAAATAATTATGAATTAGTATTATTTATAAGCTAAAGGGGATCAAAGACTCAGGGAGGAAATCTTACAAAAAAAACGTTTTTTCGTCGGTAAAAAAACAGTAAAACAACGAGTGGATGGCACGTAAAAAGACGTGGTGAAAAACCACGTATAATACGCAATAAAATACCGTCTTAATATTCCACCCCGATTTTAACAGTATCGGAGATTTTATCTGACATTAGTAATGAGGTTCTTTTCTGTCCCGTTTTTATAATTTGATATCCTTAGATCGTGTCGTATCACCCCCCTGACCACCAAACTATTATGTCTCGGCAACAGCATACATAACCATTAACACCTTATCCTGTTTTATCACAGCGTGTATGGGTATGTATGCTGATGTTTACCACTAAGGACCAGGGGTCCTCGGACGAAGGCCAATCATAAGATTTGCACGTGGGACGGACTAAATTTCAGACAGGTCCTCCCAGGTGCAAAAAACGCGGATCGGCCCCACCGAACAAATCCCCGGGTTTGTTCCCGCTTGACATCGGATATGTCGTACACATGAGAAAAAGGACCGTCCGGGCGCGAACATGCTACGTTTGCTTGCCCCCAGTGCTTACCGCTGTTACCATTCAAGACGTCCGGGTACCCATCTGTCTATCTACCGGCAGACGGGTAATCCCGGAATGTTTTTTCCCCACCTGCTCCTTTCCTAGTTAGAGTCCCAGCGGTTTTTTTAGTAACTTCGCGCCTTCTTTAACAACTCTGTATAAATCAACAGCTCAATCGATGGACAAGAAGATCAGATCAGCGCTTATCTCCGTTTTTTACAAGGACGGCCTGGACAACATCGTAAAAAAACTACATCAGCAAGGTGTAACGATCTATTCCACAGGAGGTACGCAGCAGTTCATTGAAGCCCTGGGCCTCCCCTGCACACCCGTGGAAAGCCTTACCTCCTACCCCTCCATCCTGGGTGGAAGGGTCAAAACCCTCCATCCTTCCGTCTTCGGAGGTATCCTGGGAAGAAGGGACAGACCCACCGACCTGGAAGAAATGGCCCGCTATCATATTCCCGAGATCGACCTGGTCATCGTGGACCTCTACCCCTTCGAGGAAACCCTCGCCTCCACCAGCGACGACGAGGCCATTATAGAAAAGATAGACGTGGGAGGCCCCTCCATGATCCGGGGCGCCGCCAAAAATCATAAAGACGTGGTTGTCATAGGCTCCAAGAACGAATACGCCTATCTGGAACAGCTCCTGGACACCCAAAAAGGGACCACGACCCTGGAACAGCGCCGGCTGCTGGCCGCCAAGGCATTCGAAGTATGCGCGCATTATGACGTGGTCATCGCCAAATATTTCACCGCCCAGGGCAGGTCTTTCCCCGCCCCCGAACCCGAATACTTCCTGGAATCCATCCCCTCCCCCAAATCGCTCAGATACGGTGAAAACCCCCATCAATCTGCCCGTTTTTATGGCAAGCTGGATGAGCTTTTTGAACAGGTAAATGGTAAGGAATTATCATATAATAACCTGGTGGATGTGGACGCCGCCACTCAGCTTATCCAGGAATTCACGAATGCCCGGGGGGCTGTTTTCGCCATCATAAAACATACAAATGTTTGCGGTATTTCCATCCGCCCCACGTTGAAAAAAGCATGGGACTCCGCCCTGGCTGGCGATCCCGAAAGCGCTTTTGGAGGCGTTTTGGCCTGCAATATGCCCGTGGACAAGGCCACCGCCGAAGCTATCAATGAGATCTTCTTCGAGGTCCTCATCGCCCCCGCTTTCGACAAGGACGCCCAGGAAGTGCTCCGTTCCAAGAAAAATCGCATTCTTTTACGTCAAAAGGCACGCCTCGGCCAGTCCTTCCAATACCGCAGCCTCCTGGGCGGCGTGCTCCAGCAACAACAGGACGAAGGAAATTACATCGAGTGGAAAGAAGTAGGCGGCCGCACCACCACCGACGCCGAGAAAGAAGACCTCACCTTTGCCAACATTGTTTGCAAGCACCTGAAATCTAACGCCATCGCCCTCATAAAAGACCGCCAGCTCGTAGGCAAGGGCTGCGGACAGACCAGCCGTATCGACTCACTCCGGCAATCCATTGCCAAGGCCGAACAATTCAAGTTCGATCTGAAAGGCGCCGTGCTGGCATCCGATGCTTTCTTCCCCTTTAATGATTGTGTACAGATCGCGCACGCCGCCGGCATCACGGCCTTTATACAGCCCGGAGGCTCCATCCGCGACAAGGACTCGATCGACTATTGCGTGGAGAATAAATTGGCCATGGTGATTACGGGCCAGCGGCATTTTAGGCACTAAAAAGGGCGGAGCCCTTTTTGCCAGCCGAACAGGCTGGCCATCATTAGCCCCGGCAGCATCCGCAGGATGCGGTACCACTGCGCGCCATGCGGCACCAAAACAATCCTGTATTTTCTCATGCATCCCAAAAAACTTCTTCTTTCAAAAACAACGCATAGAGGTTCTTCCAATCCGCGAACCGCGGATCGCCGCCCAAAAAAGTATTGTGCCAGATGGTGATCATCAGCCCACCCAGCTTCCGTATCAGGTGGTAATACTGCATCAGCTCCTGCATAGCCTGGGCCGGCGTATCATGCTGCTCGAAAAAGGAATTGGCATCCATAAAACAAAAAGGAAAGATCCGCAGCGACGTCTTCTCCTCTTTCTGCAGATCATACCAATAAAAGGACGACGCCACCGAGGCCCGGAACCCATTGATGCTGCCATAGCCCATGGAGAAATCCTGCTGGATGCCATGCTTTATAAGAAGACGATATGTCCCGGGCAGGGTCATACGTATATAATGCTGACGGCTGCGGGTCACTTCCTTTTCCGTGATACTCTTCATCCATTCGATCTCTTCCTTCAACAGACCTTCCTTGTCACCCGTCTGCCAGGATGGATGAATGCCTACCCGGCATCCCTCCGCATGGTACCTGACCAGGTCCTGTAACCCCTTCCCTTCCGGCGATATGTTCCGGTCCACGCCCTTTTGCCGCCCCGCCGCCAGGAAAAAATAATAGGCGCGCAGCCGACAGTACAAATGCAGCGAATCCAGCCATTCATAAGCATCATAAGGATCCCGCTGCCGTCCCCTGAGGACATTGATCCGCTCCCTAACCTCCGCCCACCGGCCTTTTGAAAGGCTTCGCAGCACCCCGCCCAGATTCCTTTTCCATCCTTTATGCAGATACGAATACGCCACATCGATGTCGTAGGTGGGAATGAATTTAAAAGATGGGTAACGGAACACCAAATTGGGGAATTTCTTCCCCAGCGCCCCCTTGAACTGTTGCAACCACACATTGACAAGGGGAAGATCGAGGAACCCTTCCTTGAAAGCAAGCGACTGCGTATGATCATAACGGCCATACTCATCCGGCTCGCCCGGCAGATACTCTTCATACCGGCTGATGAGATAGAAGGACGCCGCGAATATGTCGAA
>DASZXP010000175.1:0-26608 GCA_035545935.1 Puia sp.
CCTACCGCCCGAATCGATGGGGTTTTCGCATATCTACCGGCCTGAGACGGTGGAGGAGGCGATAAAGGATGTGGATGAGCTGGCGCCCCTGCATCCGGATGTTATCAAGATGTGGGTGGATGGGAACCCAACCATGAAAGAGGAGATCTATACGGCCATCATACAGGAGGCGCATAAGAAGGGTATTCGTGTGGCCTCGCATCTTTATCGTCTGGCGGATGCACGCAAGCTGGTGGCGGCGGGCGTGGATATCATCGCGCATAGTATCCGGGATAGTGTGATCGATGCGGCCTTCGCGGAAGAGATAAAGAAAAAGAACATCGTTTACATCCCTACCTTGTCGCTGGATGATCTTGCTTTTATCTATGCGGACGATCCGGCCTGGATAAACGATCCTTTTTTCCGGAATGCGCTGGAGCCGGGAGTATACGAGATGGTCACGGGCGCCGCTTATAAGGAAAAGGTGAAGAAAAATCCTGCCACGGCGCGGGAGAGGGCTGCGTTGCGTACGGCTATGAAGAACCTGCTGATCCTGTATCGGGCGGGGGTGACGATAGCATTGGGTACGGACTCGGGGGCCATGCCCATCCGGGTGCAGGGTTTTGCGGAGCACCTGGAGTTGGAGCTGATGGTGGAGGCGGGGCTGACGCCGCTGGAAGCGATACGGGTAGCAACTTTGAATGGCGCTGTTTTGTTACATCGGGACGGATCATTGGAGGTGGGAAAGCAGGCCAGCTTTATCGTATTGAATAGAGACCCTTCCGTCAATATCAAAAATACGAGGGACATCAAGGCTATTTGGCTAAAAGGAAAGATAGTCAGATGAGACATGCCGGCATCATATTGCTGATATCCATATTGTCGATGGCCGGTATTCGTATGACGGGTCCCGAGCCATATGTTTCTGTCTATCCCGCTTATTTTGGCAATCGTATCGATGTCCCGATAGATAATCCCATGACTGTGCAAGGCGTTCGATTGGGGAGGATGCTGTTCTATGAGACGGCGTTGTCGGCCAATCATCAGCTATCCTGCGCCACCTGTCATAAGCAGGAGCTGGCGTTCACGGATGGCAAGACCTTTAGCGCGGGCATCGATGGGGTATTGCAGGAGCGTAATACCATGTCGCTGACCAATCTGTTGTGGGTGCGTAATTTCTTTTGGGATGGAAGAGCGAGAGGGTTGGAACAGCAGGCGCAAACGCCCTTGACGAATGCGCATGAGATGGGGCAGGCTCTTTCCATCAGCGTGGCGAGGTTGCAGACGATGTCGTTATATCCGCCTTTGTTCAAGGCTGCTTTTGGGAGCGATACCATTAAAGAGGGTATGATCCTGAAAGCCCTGGCGCAATTCGAACGTACGCTGATCTCCGCCAATTCTCCTTATGACCGCTATCTGCGGGGTCTCTATCAGCCTACGGCGTCGGAGGCGGCGGGTATCGAGCTTTTCTATGGCAAGGGTGGCTGCGGCCATTGTCATGGCGGCCCCAAGACCTATAGCGAACTTTACCATAACAACGGATTGGACAGCGTGTCCAAAGATCCCGGCAGGGAGAAGATCACCGGGCAGTCGTATGACAAAGGCAGGTTCCGGGTGGTGACGTTGCGGAATATTGCCTTGACGGCGCCCTATATGCATGATGGACGCTTCGCCCGTTTGGAAGAGGTCATCGATCATTACAGCGACCATATCGTGAGCAGCGTGACCATGAGCCCGTTCATACGGGGCAACCTCAACCTGACGGCTGTCGAAAAGAAGGACCTGTTGTCCTTTTTGCGGATGCTCACCGACTCGAGCTTTATCACCGACCCCCAATTTTCCAATCCTTTCAGAACGGACCGGAGGTTCGTTGTCCGAAGGACAGACATAAGATATTTCCGGGAAACGGGTCAAATTTCCAGAAACCCGTTTTTCGGACATTTTAAACAATAGATATGAGAAAGTATTTGATGTTCTTTTTCGTTTTCAGCGTGCAGGTCGTCCTGGCCCAGGCGCAGCCTGTGATAAAGGTAAGCGGAGAGGTGACAAAACCGTTGCAGCTGCAGGCGGCGGACCTTGCCAAAATGAAGCGGGTGACGGTGTCCATGAAGGACAGGGATGGTAACGATCATGCTTATACGGGCGTGTCTGTCGGAGAGATCCTTGAAATGGCGGGTGTCACTATGGGCAAGCAGCTGCGGGGGGAGAACCTCACGAAGTATATGCTGGTGAAGTGCGCGGATGGGTATGAGGTAGTGTTCTCGCTGGCCGAGCTGGATGCCGACTTCACGGACAGGACCGTGATCATTGCGGACGAGTCGGAGGGTAAGCCGCTGCCGCCGGGCAAGGGCCCATTCCGGCTGGTGGCGCCGGGGGAGAAGAAGCCGGCGCGTTGCAGTTTCCAGGTGACGGAGCTGGTGATCCGCTTTGCAAAAGAATAAAGGGAGCTAACGCTCCCTTTATTTAGAGGGAAGACATATCGATGACGAAGCGATACCGGACGTCGCCCCTGAGCATACGTTCATAAGCCTTGTGTATGTCCTTTATATCGATGAGCTCGATGTCGGAGACGATATTGTTGGCGGCGCAGTAGTCCAGCATTTCCTGTGTCTCGGGGATACCACCGATGCAGGAGCCGGCCACGCTTTTTCTACCGATGAGGATACTGAAAGCCTGGAGCTGCATGGGGTCGGAGGGTACGCCTACACAGATATGAGTCCCGTCCGTCTTGAGTAGGGAAAGATAAAGTCCCATGTCGTGGGGTGCGCTGACCGTGTCGAGTATAAAGTCAAAATAGCCTTTTACATTTTTTACCTGTGCGGGGTCGGAGGTGACGACAAATTTATGCGCCCCCAATTTACGTGCATCGGCTTCTTTTGAAGGAGAGGTGCTGAGGACCGTCACTTCAGCGCCAAATGCGACGCCGAACTTTACGGCCATATGACCCAGCCCGCCCAATCCAAGCACGGCGAGCTTATGTCCTTTGCCCACTTTCCAGTGACGGAGGGGGGACCAGGTGGTGATACCTGCGCAGAGGAGAGGCGCTACTGCCGGAAGAGAGAGCTTGCCGGAAATGTGGAGGACGAAATCCTCATGGACGACGATGTGGTTGGAATAACCGCCATAGGTGGGTGTGCCGTCCTTTTCACGGCTGTTGTAGGTGCCTACCATACCCGTGCCCGTGCAGTATTGTTCCAGACCATCCTTACATTCCTGACAGACACGGCAGGAGTCCACCATACAGCCAACAGCGGCCAGATCGCCTGCTTTGAACTTCTTCACGTGGGCGCCTACTTTTTTGACCTTACCCACGATCTCATGACCGGGTACCATGGGGAAGATGGACCCTCCCCATTCATCGCGTATCTGGTGCAGGTCGGAATGACAGACGCCACAGTATAAAATATCGAACTGAACATCGTGCGGCCCTACCTCCCGGCGTTCGAAATCCCAGGGGGCAAGGTCCGACACAGCACTTTGTGCCGCGTAGCCTTTAGCAAGAATCATAATAACATGGTTTTGAATTGCAAATATCGTGGCTTACCCGATCAATGGATTCAACAATTCAATCAAAAACTTGCGAAAATCAAATAGGGATAGATAATAAAAAAGTTAGTGATGGACGACTGTCCGGCGGAAATGTTTCAGGACCGAGCGGGACGTGATGTATTGGGGAATGGAGAGGAACATATACTTCAGATTGCCCCGGCTGTAAAGAGAGATATTCATATAAATATTCTCGCCATCCTGCAGGATAAAGAATTCTTTGTTGAAGAAGGATTGGTGGGGGTTGGTCGTAATGATGATGATCTGTTCGCTACAGTTGTGGCGGATGATGCCGGGATATTTTTTTAGCAGGAAGCGGATGATGGCCGTCTGGTCTTCGTGTGACCGGAAGCCTTTGGCTCTTGCCAATCTGGTCTGTAAGAACAGGCTGATAATGACGAAAAAGGCGGGGATGGACAGCAATGCAAGCACGACGGGGTCTGTCCCCGTGAAATAGGCGATCCCCACCAGAGAGAGGCAAAGCATGAGTACGAAAATACCAGAGACAAAACTTCTTAAGCAAAGCAAGAATCGTTGTTTGCGGGTACCCTGGTATGTCAGTCTTTGTCTTCGTATACTCTTTTCAAAATCAATGTCTAGGTTCATAGAAGCAGGTCGGCATAAACCAACAAAATACAAATAATTATTTGGAATTTAAAAACCGATAGGAAAGTTGGGACAACCTTTCGGAATCCAGAATTTGTCCCAATTCTATCCTTTTCTTCCCAAAAAGGGAAGATTTTAATCTGATTTTAATCTCCTAATTACTTGATAATATGCGCTTTATATTTATGGCGTGTTTTTGGCATACATAAAATCCAGTAATCTAATATCCTTAGTAACACGTTTAAAAACCAATCATCCATCCCTTCTATGAAAAGACCATTACACAGGGCCTTGAGAAGTGCTTTAGGGGGAATTTTTCTTCTGTTCTTAGCATTGCAAGGGCAATCCCAGCAGATCCTCGATCTGTTATCGACATCACCCACCGTAGCTTTTTCCCTCCGTCAGCTAAAGAGTACAGCCACGAAGGCTATCCAGGTTCGCCGCAGCAGCGACAATGCTGTCATGGACATCGGCTTTACTGCCGGGGGTGACCTTGACCAGGCCGCTTTATTGGCGTTTGTGGGTGGCAGTGACGGCTATGTCACGATCTGGTATGATCAGACGGGCAATTCGCATGATGCTTTGCAGGCTACGGTAGCCAAGCAGCCCAGGATCGTCAGCGCGGGTACTGTCATGATGCAGAATGGAAGACCCATTTGTGATTTCAATGGCACCAGCAGTACGATGGCTACTGCCAATTTCCCATTGACCACGCCGTTGTCTGTATTCCTCGTGAACAGACGAACGGGTACGGGTACGTCGACGACGGGATTTGTGACGATGTTCGATGGGACCAATAACAATACATTTAAAGTCGCTTATCCAAATACTTCGAGCCCCACGAGCATGGGGCTTTCGCCGCAGGATTGGAATGCGGGGGCTTCGTTGCAGCCTGTGCCGCAGCTGAATTCGAATGCCTTATTCATGTACTCGGCCCTTTGCGATGGCGCTGGCGGCGTCCAGTATCTCAATGGGGGTGTACAGACCCATAATTTTCCCGGCGCTACCAATAACCTGAATGGCATCCGTCTGTTCAGGGGCACGCCTTTGCCGGCGGACAATGAGCTGCCTGCGGGGCAGCTGTCGGAGGTGATCGTGTTCGGCAGCAAAATAGGAAATGCGGACCGGCAATTGCTGGAATGCAGTCAAAGCACCTATTATGCTATACAGATCGTTCCCGCGGGGCTGGAGTTTTATGTTACCAGCGGTATTTCACCTAATGGCTGCGCACAGGCGAAAGAAGATGTGGCCTGGCAGGCGGGAAGCCTGAACAATGTACAGGCTACGGGCAGCATGCTGACCAAGTATGGAAATGGCAACTGGGATGGCGGCGCCGCCAGCTGGAATAAGGTGAGTAACAATGGTTACCTGGAATTTACTGCCGGCGAGACGAACAAGGCCAGGATGGTGGGTCTCGGCAATTCCTTTACCAGCAATAGCTACACAACCATACAATATGCGTGGTACCTGACGAATACCGGGAACCTGCAGATCTATGAATCGGGCTCCGGCAAAGGAAGCTACGGTACATACAATACGGGGGATGTATTACGGATAGCAGTAGAATCCGGTGTGGTAAAATATTATAAAAATGGCGTGCTGCAATATATCAGCAGCGCGGCGCCAACGCTGCCGATGCTGGTGGATGTTTCCATCTATGATAAGGGCGGCACCGTGACGGGCGCCAACGTAGTGAATTACAGCACGGGTACTTTTACGGCTACGGCATCCAATGCGGGATCCAGCCCCGGCTATCAGTGGTATTTGAATGGAAGTCCTGTAGGAACCAATACCAATACCTATACGAATACTTCATTGAATGCCGGAGATGTGGTGAACTGCGTATTGACGGCCGACATCAGCGGCTGCAGTCCCGTGACGATAGCTTCCAATAATGTGACGGAAGCCATTACCACTGCGTTCAACATCGATTATTATATCCAGGGCGCCGTGTCGGCAGCGGGCTGTAACTCCGTCATAGAGCAGGTGGACTGGAACAGCGGAAGCCTGTCGACTGGCATGAGCGCCTCGGGGAACAGTCTTTCCAAGGTGCAATTCAATGGCTGGAACGGGGGAGCGGCTTCCTACAATACGGTGAGCAACAACGGCTATTTCCAGTTCACGGCCAGCGAGACGAACAAGTCCCGGATGGCGGGTCTCAGCAATGCTTATACCAGCAGCAGCTATACTACTATTCAATATGCATGGTACGTGACGAATAGCGGGAGCCTGCAGGTCTATGAGTCGGGGACGAATAGAGGGACCTTTGGGACCTATGCCACCGGCGATATACTGAAAATATCCGTCGAGTCCGGTACGGTGAAATACTATAAGAATGGCGTGCTGCAATATATCAGCCAGACTGCGCCCACCCTGCCCCTGTTAGTGGATGTGAGCATCAACGATGCGGGCGGCACTATCAACAATGCGCTGGTCTCGAATTATAATGCGGGTGTCTTCACCGCCACCGCTACCAATACAGGCGTTAATCCAACTTATAACTGGCTGGTCAACGGTGTATCCGTGCAAAACGGTCTTAGCGCCACCTATACCAATACGAGCCTGAACAATGGCGACGTCGTGAGCTGTGTATTGACGCCGAACCTGGTAGGTTGCAGCAGTGTGCCTATGACGTCGAACACCATCACGGAGGCGATGATCCCGCCGGCGAATGTGGACTTTTCCATCAATGGTGTGGCGGCTACTACCAACTGTAGCCAGGTGGTGGAGCAAGTGCGATGGAAAGTGGCCAATACGACCAGCAATGCTGTTGTATCCGGCAATAATATATCGAAATTTCAGAATGTCAGCGGCTGGGATTGCGGCAGCTATTCCTGGAATACGGTGAGCAACAACGGGTATTTCCAGTTCACGGCTACGGAGACGAATAAGACCCGGGCGGTGGGCCTTAGCTCAAATTATTCGGTCGTCGACTATACGGGGATACAGTTTTGCTTTTATCTCAACAGTAATGGCAGTCTTCAGATATATGAGTCGGGTTCGGGCCGGGCGACTGTCGGTACCTTCGCCACGGGCGATGTGCTGAAGATCGCGGTGGAATCCGGCGTGGTCAAATATTATCAGAACGGCAGTCTGGTTTATATCAGTAATGTCGCGCCGACCCTGCCTTTGGGAGTGGATGTGGCGCTGTATAATACGGGCTCTACCATTTCCAATGCAGTAGTGGGCAACTACAACGCGGGCTCCTTTATAGCCAGTACGGCAAATGCAGGCGGCAGCCCCATCTTCAACTGGATGGTCAATGGCGTATCGGTACAAAACAGTACGAGCAACACCTATACCAATGGATCGCTCAATTCCAGCGACGTGGTCACCTGTGTGATGACGCCGAACCTGGCTGGCTGCAGTAGTGTGCCGGTGGCTTCCAATTCCATCACCGATACGATAGTTCCGCCTATCAACGTGGATTTTTCCATACAGGGGGTAGCTGCTTCCAGCAATTGCACCGCTGTCATAGAGCAGGTGAAATGGAATCTTTCCAACCTGACTACCAATATGACCGTGGTGTCCACGAACGGCCTGTCGAAATTCCAATCGTCCAACTGGGACGGCGGCGCCGGCAGCTGGAACACCGTGAGCAATAACGGCTATCTCCAATTTACGGCTACTGAAACGAATACCGCCCGGATGGTGGGTTTGAGCACCTCCTATGCGGGGAGCAACTATACGACCATTCAATATGCATGGTATCTCACCAGCGGCGGCAGTCTGCAGATATACGAGTCGGGCTCTTACAGGGGCAGCTTTGGCACTTATGCCACCGGCGATGTATTGAAGATCTCCGTCGAGTCGGGCGTCGTGAAATACTATAAGAATGAGGTACTGCAATATATCAGCGGTGTCGCACCGACCTTGCCGATGATCGTGGATGTATCCATGTATCATCCTGGTGCGACAATAGCCAATGCACTGGTATATAATTACAACAGCGGCAGCTTTATTGCCAACGCCAGCAACGCCGGAAGCAGTCCGACCTTTAACTGGTTTGTCAATGGGGTGTCCGTACAAAATGGCACCAGCAACACCTATACGAATACTTCTCTTGCCAATGGGGATGTGGTCACATGCAAGCTGACGCCCAATCTGTCGGGATGTGTGGCGGCATCCATCAGCTCCAATACCATTACAGACACGGTGGTTTCGCCCCTTGGTATGGACTTCGCTATACAGGGAACGCCTGTCACGACCAATTGCAGCGCTGTCACCGAGCAGGTGAAATGGCAGCTGTCGACCCTGAACAGCAACCTTACCGTAACAGCTCCCAATGGATTGTCGAGATTCCAGAACTCGGGGTGGAATGCGGGTGTCGCTTCCTGGAATACGGTGAGCAACAATGGCTATTTCCAGTTCACCGCCACGGAGACGAACACATACAGGGCTATAGGTCTTAGCAACACCTTTACGGGTAATAACTACACCAATATCCAATATTGTTTCTACCTCAATGCGGGCGGAGCGTTGTCGATCTATGAATCGGGCAGCGGCAGGGGGAATTATGGAACGTACAATACGGGGGATGTGCTGAAGATCGCCGTCGAGAACAATGTGGTGAAATATTATAAGAATGGCAGCCTTCTTTATATCAGCTCCATTACACCTACTTTGCCCATGCTGGTGGATGCTACGATCTATAACACCGGCGGTACGATCACGGGGGCTACGGTGACCAATTACAATGCCGGCACTTTTACCGCATCGGCGGTCAATGCGGGCGTCAACCCCACTTTTAACTGGTTTGTCAACGGCGTATCCGTGCAAAACGGCGCCAGCGCCACCTATACGAATACAAGCCTTACGGCCAATGATGTCGTTACCTGCCAGATGACGCCAAATCTGTCAGGATGTACTGCAATACCTGTGTCTTCGAATACACTGACGGATACGATAGCAGATCCTGCCAACCTTGATTTCTCCATAACAGGCGCCGCAGGCGCGACCAACTGTAATTCCGCCGTCGAACAGGTGAAATGGAAACTATCCGATCTGTCTCCCAGTCTGCTTGTAACAAGCGTGAACGGGCTTTCAAAGTTCCAAAACGGCGGATGGAATTCAGGAGCTTCTTCGTGGAATACGGTAAGCAACAATGGCTATTTCCAGTTCACCGCCACGGAGACCAATAAAAACCGGATGGCAGGTTTGAGCACTTCTTATACGGGCAGCAGCTATACGAATATACAATATGCGTTCTTCCTTACTTCCGGGGGATCGTTGCAGATCTACGAGTCCGGTAACGGCCGGATCACCGTCGGTAGCTATACCACCGGGGATATATTGAAGATCTCCGTGGAGAACAATGTGGTAAAATACTACCAGAACGGGACCCTGGTATATATAAGCACTGTGGCGCCCA
Organism: Puia sp.; assembly: GCA_035545935.1. Classification (GTDB taxonomy): domain Bacteria; phylum Bacteroidota; class Bacteroidia; order Chitinophagales; family Chitinophagaceae; genus Puia. The sequence continues at coordinate 9,503 of DASZXP010000175.1, forward strand.
CCCTGCCGATGCTGGTAGACGCTGCTCTGAACGATGTAGGCGCAACTATCGGCAATGCCCTGGTGTCCAATTACAGCTCAGGGGTCTTTACGGCCAATACCGTCAATGCAGGCGCCAACCCCAACTTCAACTGGATGGTCAACGGTGTCTCCATGCAAAACAGCACGAGCGCCACCTATACGAATACCGGGCTTCATAATGGGGATGTGGTGACCTGTGTCATTACTCCTGATCTGGCGGGCTGTAGTGCTGCCACCACTTATACATCCAATAGCATTACGGATAGTGTAGCGTTGCCGCAAAACCTGGATTTCTCTATTACGGGTACGGCCGCGACCACCAATTGTACTTCGGCCGTCGAACAGGTGAAATGGAAATTATCCGACCTCTCCACCAATCTAGTCATTACGGGCGCCAATGGCCTTTCCAAATTCACGGGTGGTGGATGGAATACGGGCGCCTCTTCGTGGAATACGGTGAGTAATAACGGGTATTTCCAATTCACCGCTACGGAGACGAACAAATCCCGGATGGCGGGTCTCAGCACCAGCTATACGGGCACGAGCTATACGAATATACAATTTGCATTTTACCTCGTGGCCGGCGGATCTTTACAGATCTTCGAGTCGGGCAACGGTCGTGGCTCCTTTGGTACTTATAACACCGGGGATGTGCTGAAGATATCCGTGGAGAACAACCAGGTGAAATATTATAAGAACGGTACTTTATTGTACATCAGCAATTTGACGCCGACGCTGCCCCTGTTGGTGGATGCGGCCCTGAACGATGTCGGGTCTACCATTGGCGGCGCCCTGGTGTCCAATTATAACGCGGGGGTCTTTACGGCCAATACCGTGAATGCGGGAGCCAATCCGACCTTCAACTGGATGGTCAATGGGGTTTCCATGCAAAACAGTACCAGCGCCACTTATACCAATACATCCCTGAACAATGGAGATGTAGTGACTTGTGTGCTTACGCCAGATCTGTCGGGTTGTAATGCGACTACTACCTATACGTCCAATAAGATAACGGACAGCGTGGCGGCGCCGGTGAACCTGGATTTCTCCATTGTGGGAACGGCTTCTACCAGCAATTGTACATCCGTCATCGAGCAGGTGAAATGGAAAGTATCGGACCTGAACAATAACCTGGTCGTCGTAGGCGGCAATGGCGTATCGAGATTCCAGAACAGCGGCTGGAACGCGGGCGCGTCTTCCTGGAATACGGTGAGCAACAATGGCTATTTCCAATTTACGGCTACCGAGACCACTACGGACCGGATGGTGGGTTTAAGCACCAGCTTCACGGGCAACAGCTATACGAATATCCAATATGCCATCCGCCTGAGGAGCCCGGGTGTAGTGGAGATCTTCGAGTCCGGCAATTCGAGAGGCGCCTTTGGCACCTATACGACGGGTGATATCATGAAGATCACCGTAGAGAGCAATGTGGTGAAGTATTATAAGAACGGCACGCTGCTGTATGTCAGTACGGTGGCGCCTGTGCTGCCGATGCTGGTAGATGTGAGCATCAATTCCTCCGGCGGGTCCATCGGAAATGCCCTTGTCTCCAATTACAATGCGGGAGTCTTTACGGCCAATACCGCGAATGCAGGTACGAACCCCATCTTCAACTGGATGGTGAACGGGGTATCTGTGCAGAACGGACCCAGCGCCACCTATACGAATACGTCGCTTAACAATGGCGATGTGGTGACCTGTGTGCTTACACCTGACCTGGCGGGATGTAATACCTCCACCACCTATACTTCCAATACCATTACCAATACGACGGTGCCTCCTTTGAATGTGGACTTTTCCATCACGGGGACGGCGGCCAGCTCGAATTGCGCTTCTGTCATCGAGCAGGTGAAATGGAAGACGAGCACGGTGACGCCGAACATGACGGTGGCGTCCGTGAACAGCCTGTCGAAGTTCCAGTCCAATGGTAACTGGGATGCCGCGGCAGCCAGCTGGAATACCGTAAGCAACAATGGTTACTTCGTATTCACGGCCAGCGAGAATACCACGAGCCGGATGGCGGGTCTGAGCGCTACCTATACCAGCGCCAGCTATACTACTATTCAATATGCCTTCTATCTGAATACAGGCGGCTCTCTGCAGATATACGAGTCGGGATCCAATAAAGGTACTTTTGGTACCTATACTTCGGGCGACAGCCTGAAGATCTCGGTAGAGAGCAATGTGGTGAAATACTATAAGAACGGGACGTTGCTGTATATCAGCAGTGTTGCACCGACCCTGCCGCTGCTGGTGGATGCATCCATACGGGATGTAGGCGGTACGATCACCGGCGCCGCGGTATCCAACTATAGTACAGGAGCCTTTACGGCCAACGCGGTGAATGCGGGTACGAACCCCGTGTTCAACTGGATGGTAAATGGCGTTTCTGTACAAAACGGCACGAGCGCCACCTATACAAATACCAGCCTCAGCAATAATGATGTGGTCACCTGCGTCCTGACGCCTGATCTGCCTGGCTGTACTGTTACCACCTATAGCTCCAACACCATTACGAATACGACTACGACGCCGCTGGGTCTGGACTTCTCCATACAGGGAGTGGTCGATCCTTCCGCCTGTACGGCTGTGCTGGAGCAGGTGAAATGGAAGCTGACGACCCTGTCGAGCAACATGAATGTAGTCGGGGTGAATGGTCTGTCGAAATTCCAGTCAAATAATTGGGATGGCGGCGCGGCCAGCTGGAATACGGTGAGCAACAACGGCTATTTCCAATTTACGGCCACGGAGACCAACACCAGCCGGATGGCGGGTCTGAGCACTACCTATACCAGCAGCAGCTATACGACCATACAATATGCCTTCTATCTTGTCAATGGCGGAAGCCTGCATATCTATGAATCGAACAGCGACAAGGGCGCTTTTGGGTCCTATACGACGGGTGATGTTCTGAAGATATCCGTAGAGAACAATGTCGTCAAATACTACAGGAATGGCACGCTGTTACGTACCAGCGGAACGGCGCCGACGCTGCCGCTGCTGGTGGATGTCAGCATTCAAAATGTGAATGGCACCATCGGCGGGGCGTATGTGTCCAATCTCAACAGCGGAAGCTTTACGGCCAATGCGGTGAATGCGGGTACGTTCCCGACCTATCAATGGCAGGTCAATGGCACGATCGTGCAATCCGGGCTGAGCCCCAACTATACGAACGGATCGCTGGCCGCGGGGGATGTGGTGACCTGTACGCTGGCGCCCAATCTGCCGGGTTGTGTAGCGACCACTTACAATTCCAATACGGACACCTATATCAAGTCCGGAAGCAGCACTACGTGGACGGGTATTACCAGCAACAACTGGTTCACGCCTTCCAACTGGAGCAGCGGTCTGCCTGACAGGTTCACCTCCGCGGTGATCCCTTCGGGTACACCCAACAATCCCACGATGAATTCGGATGCCAGCGTCTATGACATCACGATCAACAGCGGCGCTACGTTATCGATGTCGGGCTCGCCCATACTATATGTATACCGGAACTGGACCAACAACGGGACCTTTACACCGGCCACCGGTACGGTGGATCTTGTCAGCTGTTCGTCTCCTGCCGTCATCAACAGCGCGAGTGCGGAGACCTTCTATAACCTGATGATCAATACTCCTTATGGGGTAACGATAGCGTCGGGCAACCAGCAGGTGTCGAAGACGATGACCTTTGTAACGGGTCTGGTAACGCAGAACGCCACGCTGACCATCCTGAACGGTGCGGGTGTATCCGGCGCCACGGACAACAGCCATGTGTATGGCGTCGTCACAAAGGTGGGTACGGGAGCCTTTACTTTCCCTGTAGGTGATGCTACCCAGTACAGACCGATAGCCATCTCTTCGCCGGGCTCGGCAACGGATGTGTTCACGGCCCAGTATATCCGTGGGAATGTGGGTGTCTCGTATCCCCTGAATTCCAAGGATGCCACGCTGGCTACCATATCCGACAGAGAGTACTGGATGTTGAACAGGGTTAACGGGTCGTCGAATGTGACGGTAAATCTGTCCTGGAATACACAGAGCGGCTCGATCGTGAATATGGGCGGTATGCATGTGGCGGGATGGAGTACATCCTCGTCGATGTGGAAGGATCTTGGCAACAGCGCCACGACGGGTAATGCCAGTGGCGGGACGGTGACTTCCGGCGGGGCTGTTACGACATTCAGCGCCTTTACGCTGGCTTCGCTGACGACGATGAATGTGCTGCCCATACAGCTGCTGTCCTTTACGGCCAGCGAGGTGAACAATTCGCTGGTGGACCTGCGCTGGTCAACTGCCAGTGAGCAGAACAGCAACTATTTCATCGTAGAGCGTTCGGCTGACGGGTTGCAGTTCGATCCGATACAAACCATAGCTGCGGCGGGCAACAGCCACCAGGTGCTGAACTATACGACCAAGGACAGTCGCCCGTTGAAGGGCATATCCTACTATCGTCTGAAGATGGTAGACCTCGACGGGACGGCGATCTACTCGGAAGTGCGGGTCGTCAATACCGGGAACAATACGGAACTGACGATGTATCCGAACCCGGCCATCAACAGGGCGTTCATCGAACTGAATGATAATAGGGCATTGAAGGTGACGGTGATCGACAATGCGGGCAGGGAACTGCTGGCTATCGTGCGGCCCACGGAGGCTGTTCTTCCCCTGGATGTTTCCAGGCTGGCGGCAGGTCTGTACTTTGTCATCATCGACCTGGAAGATAAGACAAGGGTGACCAAGAAATTACTGATACGCCGATAAATACCGATAGAAGGGTCTTGTCCCTCAGGCAAGCCGCTCCATTTGGAGCGGCTTTTTGCCTTTTGGAAGGTGGTCATTTCCGGTGGGTGGATAGCGTCTTTTCGCCTAAGTATTATTATTTATTTCGTGGAAAATAAGCTGACCACATATGCAGAAGCTAACCATATGCTGCCTGTTCCTCAGCCTGCTGGCTGCATGCAGCAAACACCACGATAAGCCGGGCGACCCCGGGGGTGGTCCTCATGGCACCGTCATACGGCTAAAGACCGCCGGCGCCAATACCTATACGTACGATAGTCTCGGACGGCTGTTCCGGATCAATTTCAGCAACAGCGTCACCGGCCGGAGCGAATATGCGTATACGAAGGACTCGGTGGTCGAAAATGACTTCGACCAGCAGGGCAATCGCCAGGGACCCATACTCATCTATTATCTCAATAACGATACGCTCACCAGCCATATACGATATATCCTCGCCCCTACGGCGCCTGCCTTGTTCTTCCGTCTCACATACGATGCCGACAAACGGTTGACCGAAGAGATCGCCGGTAACGAAGGGAGCGCGCCCGACTCGCGCGTGGTCAACTATTACAGCCATGGGAATGAGGACAGCAGCCTGCTCTTTTCCGCCCAGACCGGTCAATTGGTGGAGACCACACGGTATGAGTATTATACGGATAAGTCCAACTGGCTCGATCCGGTGTATAACGGCATCTCCTATTTAGGCACAGGCAGCATGAATCTTTTGAAGAAGATCACCGAGCTGCAGACGGGTGATACTACCGTCATAGAGTATACGTATGAGTTCGACGCGGACAACAAGCCTATAAAGAGACATGCCACGCTCAATGGCGATCCCTGGGGGGATATCGACTATACCTGGGTAACGTTACAGTTATAAAAATCAAACGAAGCTCTTGCGGGCCTCGCTGGGTGTGAGGTGGGTTTGTTTCTTGAAGAAATTGTTGAAATAGGCGGGGTATTCGAACCCCAGGCTATAAGCGATCTCGGAAACATTCCAGTCCGTATGCGCCAGCAGGGCCTGCGCTTCTTTTATGATACGGGCGGATATGAGCTCGGTGGTGGTTTTGCCGGTGATATCCTTTACGCTCCGGTTGAGGGAATTGACATGTACGGAAAGGCTGCGGGCGTAATCGTTGGCTGTCCGGAGCTGAAGGTTCGTTTCGGGGGTATCGATGGGGAACTGACGTTCCAGCAATTCAAGAAAGAGAGAGGTGATGCGGGAGGAGGCGTTGTGGTGTTTTTTATACGTCTCCGCGGGCTGCATTTTCATCGCCTCGTGGATGATAATATGAAGATAGTTGCGTAACAGGTCGTATTTGTGCGTATAGATGGACTCCATCTCCGCCTGCATCTTGCGGAATATGGCCGACAGATGCTCCTGCTGCTGCTCATCGACGAAAAAGACGGGCGAGCCCCCGACGCGGAACAAGGGGGAGTCCTGCAGGCTTTCCCTTCGCTCGATGGGATGGATGAAGTCCTCCGTGAAGAGGCAGAACCAGCCTTCCTGAACATCGGATTCGGCTTCCCACGAGTAGGGGATCACCGGATTGGAGAAAAGGAGGGCGGGTTTTTCAATGACTATCCACTTGTTTGCGTAATATAACCTCCCTGTCCCGATGATGAGGGAGATCTTATAAAAATCACGGCGGATATAGGCCGTTCTGGGAAAGCAGGCGGCGCGGCTGAATATATTGAAATGACCCGGGCCGGCATTGTTCAGGGACAGCCCGGCAGGATTGGCCTGCGGCACCCGGGTATAGAATTCCTGGAGACTTTCTGAATGTGGCATCTCCAAAATTACAAAATTCAAACGAAACTCAATTCTTCAGCTCATGGACGGCATTGCAGATCAGGCTGTACCATTGCTTGTCCATATAGGTAATGATGATGTCCAGGGTGGACTTGAGCTTTTTAAAGGCATTGGGCTTGGTGATAAAGCAAAGGGCGCCGAGATCTTTGGCGATATCCTTATCCCGCTGATTGTTGGAAGTGGAATACATGATGACGGGTATGTCCTTATACGCCTCTATGCTTTTTAAATTGCTGAGGAATTGCCAGCCTGTCATTACAGGCAGGTTGATATCCAAAAAGATCATATCGGGCGCGCTCTCTTTTTTATCCAATTTTATCAACGCCTCTTCGGCGTCGGCCGCGAGGTCGCATACGATGATGGGGTTTACGGAGGCCAATGCCTCGGAGAATAATTCTCTGTCATCCGTATCGTCGTCTACCAATAAAAATCTTTTAACCATACTCATATGATCAAATATTTTTTTCAGTTTGTTTTAGGGGGAGTTTTATCGTAAAGACGGCTCCTTTGTTTTTCGTACCCATAGCAGTAATCGTGCCATGGTGCCGTTCGACGATCTTCTTGCATAGCGACAATCCCAATCCAGTGCCTTCATAATTGTCTTTTGAATTCAACCGGGCGAATGTATCGAAGATAGCGGCTGCATGTTGCTGGTCAAAGCCAATGCCGTTATCCGCAATGCCAATCTCTGCAACGGGTCTGTCGGCCGGGCCGGTAATTTCTCCGTTGATATAAATAATGGGAGGGATATCGGGGTGCGAAAATTTTAATGAATTGTTCAAGAGGTTGTAGAACAATTGGTAGATAAGGACGGCCGCCCCTTCTATGCAGGGCAGGTACCCTTTTTTTATAGCGCCTTTTTTTTGTTGGATGGAAATCTCCAGGTCCGACTCGATGTTCTTCAGGACCTCATTCAAGTCTATCTGTTCAATAGGCTGTTCCGAGGCGTTGAGCATGGAGTAGGCTAATACGCCATCGATCATGGAGAACATCCTTTCGGTGGCGTTATGGATCTTGTCGAGGAAGACCCTGGCCTTGTCCGGGAGCATCCCGCCATACTCGTCCTGGAGCCTGCTGCCGTAGGTGCGGATCTTGCGGATGGGCTCTTTCAGATCGTGGCTGGCGACATGAGCGAACTGCTGGAGGTCTTCGTTGGATCGCTGCAGCGAAGTGTTCAGCAAACTCAGCTCCCGGGTACGGATCTTTACCTCCTGTTCGAGGATCTCCGACTGTTGCATGATGGCTTTTTTCGCGGCAAGCTGGGCGGACACGTCGGTACCCACCGAGATGACACCCGTGATCTTCTGATCCTCGTCCAACAAAGGCTCCAGGATGAAGTCGAAGTAAAAGGTCTGCATTCCTCCGGGACGGCGGATGGCGATGGGGGTTTCAAATCCCTGATATGTCTTTCCCGTCCTGTAAACGTCCTGGAGCAGCTGATCGATGCCCTGGGCCATTATTTCGGGTAGTACTTCAACGACCGATCTGTTGATCGCCTCCTCACGGGTCCTGCCCCAGATCTCCAGCATTTTTTCATTCGCCAGCTCGATGACGAGCGAGGGGCCGCGGAACAGGGCGGTGGCTACCGGCGCCTTTAAAATAAAATGCCGCAGGTTACTCTCGGAGGCGATGCGTTCCCGGGCGATCTTTATACTGCCGTCCACTCTTGCCAGTAATTCCTTTGCGGAAAAAGGTTTGACGAGATAGTCGTCCGCGCCTGCGTCCAGCCCTTCGAGCTTGGCCTCTTCTCCGGCCCTTGCGGAAAGCAGGATGACAGGGATGTTCTTCAGATCGGGGTGATTGCGCACTTTTTTCAGCAGCTGGAACCCATCGAGCACAGGCATCATGACGTCCGACAACACGAGGTCGGGTTGGTGGCGTGTCATTTTTTCCAGGGCGTCTTCTCCATTGACGGCGGTGATGACATGGTAATGTTCCGACAGGAGCCTGCCTACATAATCACGCATGTCGGCATTGTCGTCGGCCAGCAGCACCTTATATTTTACCGTTGTCGCGGGTTTGACGGAGGTGCGAAGCTCATCGTTGCCTTCTTCTGTTTGTATTGTGTGTCCTTCAGCCGGGATCCACTTCATGGCTTCTGTCACGAATGCATCGGCATGCCGGAACGGCATCGTCTTTTGAGGCAGGCTGACGATCCTATCGGCGGGTAAATGTTCTTTTCCCAGGGGTAACGAAATGGTAAAAGTGGAGCCTTCTCCCAATATGCTGCTCACCGTAATGGTCCCTTTATGGAGCTTTACCAGCTCTTTCACCATGGCCAGCCCGATGCCTGTACCTTCCTGGCTTCTGCCCTGGGCGTTGTTTACGCGGTGGAACCTGGAAAAGATCTTTTCCAATTCATCTTCGGGAATACCTACACCGGTATCCGTCACCGAGATACGCACTTCCTTGCCCAGCTGCCGGACGGCCACTTCGATATGCCCTTCCTTGCTATATTTAAATGCATTGGATACGAGGTTCAGGATGATCATTTCCCACATGTCCACATCCACGTATGCCTCGCCGATGTGGCTATCGCAGGGCGTATACAGCTGCATGCCGGCCTTTTCGATGGCCGACCGGAAAGAGCTGGCCAGCTCGCGTGTAAAGGCGCAGATGTCCACGGAACTGTACTTGCCTTCCAGCCTGCCCGCTTCTATGCGGGAGAATTCCAGCAGGGTATTGACCAGCTTCTGCATGCGGAGAGCATTGCGATGGGCGATGCCCATCCTGTATTTATCGACGCCGACGGAGTCCGGGTCGTTGAGGACATCCTCGATGGGACCTAACAAGAGGGTCAGAGGCGTTCTGAACTCGTGACTGATATTGGAGAAAAAGATGGTTTTGGACCTGTCGATCTCTTCCAATGCCTCGGACCTTTCCCTTTCTTCTTCCAGCGCATGGACATTGGCAAAGCTGGTGGCCATCTGGTCGGCGACGAGGGAGAAGAAACTTCTGTATTTTTCATCGGGAAGCCGGAAGGGGTTGATCCCGACGACGAGAAAGCCATAGGGGTCCTTGGCGCCTGAAGAGGCAATGGGCAGCACCAGCGCCCGGTCCGGGGAGATATCCCAGGCTCCCTGAGGGAGGGCTCCCATCTTATTCCGGAGGTCGTCGACAAGCTGCGGTTTTCGGGTATCCATTGCCGCTTGTAGCGGGAATGGGTTCGTATCTATCTCCTCCGGCTTATAGAACAGCGCAAAGGGAAAGTCGAAAGGATTTTCCTTTAGCGTGGCGATGGTCTTTTCAATGAGGTCATCATCCGACCGGGGGTCTGTAAGCCGCTTGCCCAGGCGGGTGAGTGTTTGCAGCTGGCGTTCGCTGATGATCCTTTCCGTATTATCGGTATTGAAGCAGATCATGCCTGCCGTGCCGCCATCGTCGCCTGGTATGGGTGTATATGAGAATGTATAGTATGTCTCTTCGGGATAGCCATTCCGCTCCATGATCAGGAGCTGGGATTCTACGTAGGTGCCTATGTCCTTTTCCATCACCTGTTTGAGCATGGGACCTATGGAGGGCCATACTTCCCGCCAGACCGTGGCTGTAGGTTCTCCCAGGGCGCGGGGGTGTTTACCTCCCATGATGGCCAGGTAAGGATCGTTGTAAAGTGTGATCAGCTCTTTTCCCCAGCCTATCCAAATGGGCTGCCGGGAGGTGAGCATGATGCGCATGCAGGTACGGAGACTCTGGGGCCACTGATCGATGGGTCCTAGGGGGGTCTTCGACCAGTCGTACTCTCTGATACGCTGGCCCATCTCACCTCCCCCGGTTAGAAATTCGGGTGTATCTATTTGCTTATCTTTTGCTATATCCGATGTCATAAGGTCCAGGGGTAAAAAATTCCACAATCGCCTGTTGCATCGATAAGAGCAAAAAATAAACCATATGAGCGTAAAAAGAAAATTTTTACCCTTAGTGTGCCGCGATAAGCTTGTAGACCTTGCCTGTTGCGCCGGAAGGGCCTTGTTGCCCTGATGTAAGCAGGTATACCTCACCGGACTGATCCTGGCCTATGCTTTTCAGGTATTGACCCAGGTTATCCGGATAGGATTTGAGCTTTAGCTCTTCATAGGGCCAGCTGCCCGTGGCGGCCATCTGTGCGGAATAGACCTTGGCGTTGGGCTGGCCATCCCGGGAGAAGATGCCGAAGATATAACGACCTTGCAGGTTCGGCAGGCTGTCACCCCGATAGACATTACCACCGACGATGGTTACTGCTACGCCACCCCCTTTGGGATTGGCCGCATTGATCAGCTCGATGACAGGATCGATCAGCGGATGATTGGCGGTGTCCATGGAAGGACAGCTGGAGCGTTCCGTAAGATCGTTGTCCGTGCTGAAGCAGTGGGAGCCTTCCTTTACATTCCAGCCATAGTTGCCGCCCTTCGTGACATTGTCTATCTCTTCGTAGAGGGATTGGCCGGCATCGCCTACTATCAGTTGGTGGTTCCCGTCCATGTCGAATGAAAAGCGATAGGGGTTTCGGAAGCCATATGCGTAGATCTCAGGTCTGGCGGCTGTTCCGACAAAAGGGTTGTCGGCGGGAACCGTATAGGTAGCGCCGTTGTCGACGTCTATGCGCAGGATATTTCCCAGGAGATTGGCATAGATGTCCTGGCCGTTGCCGCCTGCATTGGCCGTGTACCAGTCCGTGACGTGTCCGGCGCCGATGTCATCCTTATTGCCGCCGTCGCCGATAGAAATATAGAGGAAGCCGTCGGGGCCGAATTCGATGGTTCCGCCGTTGTGGTTGGACTGGGGATGATCTTCTTCCAGGATCACTCTTTCGGAGCTCATATCGGCCCGGGCGCCATCCGTCGCTACCTTGAATTCCGAGATGCGGGTGAGGTTATCCCAGTCGACGCCTGGCTGGGGGCCGCCGGCGCGAGGTGGAGCGGAGTAGAATACATAGAATTTACCATTGGTCTTGAAGTCCGGGTGGAAGGCCAACCCCAGCAGGCCCCGCTCGTCATACCCCGGATCGAGCGTCACCATTTTGGAGGAGAGGTCCATAAAAGGAGAGGAGGACATGGAGCCGTCGGCCTGAACGATCCAGATCTTTCCCACCTGGTCCACCACAAACAGTCTTTTACTATTGTCGGCAGGGGCTACCAGGGCTACGGGAGAGACCAGACCACCGGCGACCATTTTGAGGTCGGGTGTTACATTGGAGGTTGGCGGCTTGTCATTCTTTTTGCAACCGGAGGCGATAAGCAACAGCGCCAATAATCCTGTGAACGCGGCAGTGAATTTCATACGTTGAAGTTTAAATAGTTAACAAATGCCGGGGAGGGAGCTTTTACCAGGAGAGTCGGTCTATCGATATTAATAACGCGCATCATAGGTGGGCAGTTGCTTTTGCCCGGTGTGGAAAAAGCTCTACAACGCAACCCCAGCGCCTGATCCGCCCGTTGTAGCCGGCGGGATATTGGTCCTGTTGGCGGGAGTGAGATCCAGCTTCTTATTGGGGTTTCTTTTGCCGGGGTAGGGTTAGGATTTATTTTGTATTTTAGGTGACTATGCTTAAACCCGGATCTTTCATCGCGCTGGCCCTGCTGCCTTTAATGTCATTGGCCCAGGAGCAGGGAACTTCCACGTATCCTTATGTGCTGAACGCTACGCCCACGACCGTGGCCTGGGGACATTACTGGTCAGAGATGCCGCCTGCCCTCCGTATCCACTCGGGGGAGTATGTCAGGGTACACACTCTGATCACGTCCAATCCTGAAAGGCTGGAAGCGGCCGGGCTGCCGCCGGAGCAGGTGGAGAAGGAGCTGCGGGATGTGCAGTCCGTCAAGGACAAGGGACCGGGCGGGCATGTGCTGACGGGGCCTATTTATATCGAAGGCGCGGAGCCCGGGGATGTGCTGGAGGTACATTTCGACTCCATACAGCTGGCCATAGGGTATGGATACAATGCCATCGGTCAAAATGGATTCTTATCGGACGAGATCTTCGACAGGAAGATGCGGATCGTCAGTCTGGATAAAAATAAGATGACCGGGCATTTTGCGGATGGCATCGAGATACCGTTACACCCTTTTTTCGGCAGCGTCGGCGTGGCTCCTCCCAAAGAGGCGGGGCGCTGGAATAGCGCCCCGCCGTGGATCCATGGCGGCAATCTGGATAATAAGGAGCTGGTGGAAGGCAGTTCGCTCTTTATCCCCGTGCATATAAAGGGCGCGTTATTCGAGATCGGGGATGGGCATGCGGCGCAGGGTAATGGAGAGGTCGATATCACGGCCATCGAGACTTCGCTGACCGGCAAGCTGAAATTTATCGTGCACAAGGGTAAGACGCTGCACTGGCCGCGGGCGGAGACCACCACCCATATCATCACCATGGGCTGCGACAGGGACCTCAATGCCGCCACCCATATAGCGGTGCGCGAAATGATCGACTACCTGATGGAAGAGAAGAAAATGTCGCGGGCGGATGCCTATATGCTTTGCAGCGTGGCGGCGGATGTGGATATTACACAGCTGGTGGATGGCAATGTCGGCGTTCATGCCATGCTGCCCAAGTCTATATTTGTAAAATGAAAAAAGAGATCCCCGTCTACGATATCGGCCATTTCAACAGGGAGGATATAGTCGTCAGCAGATTTGCTCCTTACCTGGAGTCGCATAAGGAATTCATACTACCCCATAAACATAATTTTTATCATTTCCTGCTTTTTACCAGGGGCAGCGGGACCCATATGATCGACTTTACAACTTTTCCTGTCGAACCCTACCAGATGTATTTTATGATACCGGGGCAGGTACATTCGTGGAATTTCGAAGGAGAGACGGATGGGTATGTGATCAATTTCCCGCCGCCTTTCTTCAAGGCGTTCTTACTAAACCCCGACTATATCGATCAATTCCCCTATTTCAGCGGGGTCCTCGCCAATTCAGTGATCACCCTGCCCGAGAGCATGCGTCCGGATGTAGTACGTATCCTCGAGAATATCCTGGCCGAGACGGAGGCGGGCGACAAACAAAGTACGGACATGATCAAAGCGCTGCTGGTACAGCTGTTCATCAAGATCGGCAGATTGGGGTTCGAGGGTACGGCTATCAAGGTGGGATCGCATAATTACACGTTGGCGAGAAATTTTCTACGGCTGCTGGAGCAGCATGTCGGTGAGCTGAAATTGCCCAAGGACTATGCCGAGCTGCTGTTTGTCACACCCAACCACCTGAATGCCGTCTGTAAGGAGATCCTTGGCCGGAGCGCGGGAGAGGTGATCCGTCACCGGGTCATACTGGAGGCAAAGCGGCTTATGGTAAACCAGGAGCTATCCATCTCCGAGATCGCCTATAAGCTCAATTTTTCCGACAATTCCTATTTTTCCAAATTCTTCAAGAAATCCGCCGGGGTGTCGCCGGAGGAGTTCCGCGCACGGCAATTGTTAATGTAATGTTCGTGGGGGCCGGGCCTTTAGGATATTAGCCCCTGCCGTCCATTGTTTCACGGCGACCTTTTAAAAACTTCGACCGACGGGCTATCGATTTTCCGCCAAATTTGCTTTCTTAAACCTTTTACTGAAATGCAGAAAATGTGGTGGACCGGCGCGCTCCTTTTTGGGTTGGCCGGTGCAGGGGGCTTCTCCGGGTGTAAGAAGAGCTCCGATATGAAAGCGGTCTGCCGCGTGGTGGGGATCTACAATGTACAGGACAGTGTCAACGAGGGCCTCACCTATGACAGTCATGGCAGGCTCAGTGTGCTGGCGGCCGGCAGCCAGATCTATACATATGACCGCTCCGACAATCGGACGATCATCACTTATTACAGCGCGGGTCTATTGATCAGCAAGACCACGGTGATCACGAACCAGGCGGGACTGGCTGTGAATGTGCGGTTGGAAAATACCCAGATAGGCGTCGACTGGATCAACGATGTCAATGAATACGAAGACGAGCGGATCATACGGACGACAAGGACCGCATCGGACCACCGGCCCGCGGTCATTACTACCTATCAATGGACGGATGGCAATATGACCATCTCTATCACCGGCAGCGACACGACGCATTACAGCTATTATACGGACAAGCCCAGGCAGCCGGGAGATTATCTTTCTCTTGCGCAGCTGACTACGGGGTATGAAATATACAGGGTAAAGAACCTGTTCAAGAGCCAGGGCGATATCGACTTTGTGTATTCGTGGGGGCCGGATGGAAAGATATCCGCCTTCAAAGCGATGGAGGGTGGGAGTAATATAGCGGGCATTCTGCTGGACCACCAATGCGAGTAGCCTGTCCCTATTCCCGCGAGGCGTTATACCTTTTCAGGGCGGTGACGATGTTCTGTACTATTTTGTTCTGTCCCGCCCGGCTGTTGAGATATTTTTCCTCTTCCTTATTGGTCAGATAGCCTGTCTCGATGAGCACGCTGGGCATGCCTGTCGCTTCCAGTACCCAGATGCCGGTGGCCCGTTGCTGTAATCCCTGGCTATGGCGGCCCGACCTGATGAACTCATCGTGTACGAAGGAGCCGAACAGGGCGCTGTTGCCGAAATATTTCTTTTCGTATAGCTGTGCTCTGATCCGCGCCTCGGGAGAGTCCATATCGATGGCGGTGGTATCTCCCATATTCTCTTCACCGATCATGGTACTTTTTGTCCCACTCCTGTCTGCTTTCCATATATAGACGGCGGCGCCTGTCGTCGTATTTTTTATCCATTTGCTGGTATATACGGGTAGCTTTACTTTCTTTCCTCTCTTTTTTACCCATTTGTATCCTGTCAGATGACGTTCTTCATAGCTGCCGGCAGGACGTCCGTTGGAGTTGGCGTGGATACAGATGAAGAGGTCGCCCCTGGATCTGTTGGCCAGCTCGGCCCGGTAGCGCAGCCCTTCATGGATATCGGAGGCATTGCCGGGCATGATATCGGTGGTTCGGGTGTATACGATCTTGATATCGGGGAATGCCGCCTTGATGGCTTTTCCTAATTTGAGGGAGATGGCAAGGGTGACGTTCTTTTCTTTGGAGAAGAGTCCGTGCGTGCCGGGGTCGAATCCGCCGTGGCCGGGGTCGATGACGATGGTGCGGAGGGGTTGTTTTTGAGGAGGGCGGGTGATGGTGTTGAAGGAGGTAGTGGACCAGGCTATCGTTGTAAGGACCAGCCAGCAGCGCATCATCTTTGTTCTATTCATCAGGGGATTTTGGTGTAAAGATATCGATTCCCGGGGTGGCGCGGTGACAACAAAAGCATACGCCTGATCGTTACTGGGGCACAATATCGTTATTATGTCGAGACCATTGTCCATAGGGGTATTTTCCCTTGCAGCGAGCTTTATCCTTTTAAGTTGTCATTCTTCTTCCTCCAGGGCGCCGGAGGCGGCCGGGGACAGTCCGGCAGCCACACGTCCGGCGTTGCCGATGTTCAAGCGCAACCCGGAGCTCAGAGAGCATGTGAGCAAGGACCCGGTGGAGGAGTACAAGGTGAAGACGAATAGTAAGCTGAATGATATGTATTTTATCGTACAGCTGTATGAAACGAAAGAAACGATGAAGTACCGGGCGAAGGTGGAGTTCGAGGGGTTGGAAGGAGATGATACGGTGAAATTGCCGGATATGGGTACGCCGCCGAAGCCTGTGCTACAGAAGGGGCCGGAGGAGTATTCGTGTATTATCGGGTTGCTGGATAATAACAAGCGTTTCCGGGAGCTGAAGAAGGTGTATGTGACGGATAAGGGCAGACAGCTGAAGATCACTACATTGAAGCATTATGTGGTGACGGAGGATTATAGGCTGATGGGGGAATAGGGCATCGGTACTCTGGCCGTCCCCCGGTGTACTAGAGATGGGATGTGTTGGCTATACTTGTTATGAAAAATCCGAGCGGCTCCATATCTGCTCTTCGAAGATGACCTGGATGAGAGTGGAAGTTGGGTTTTCGGCGTGGATAGTGGTGGTTTCCTGAGTCTTTTTGTTCATGGTCTTGTGGTTTTTATAAGGATTTGTGGCAATAACTGTATTCGGGGGTTAAATATTGTGAGGAACAAAATTTTCTTGGTGTGCAATCCTTTCTTTTCCTATATTTGCAGCCCCGAATGAGGAACGCCCTGCTTACAGATGGTTCACACTCAAGAGGATGCCCAGGTGGCGAAATTGGTAGACGCACTGTTTTCAGGTAGCAGCGCCGCGAGGTGTGCTGGTTCGAATCCAGTCCTGGGCACCAAAAAGGCTTTGATAATCAGAAGGTTATGAAAGCCTTTTTTATTTGTCTCTCCCAACACTCTCACATTCAATTTGATAGAGCCATTATAAGTCGGCACACAAACGGCACACAGGTTAAAAGCAACATAAAAAAGGCACGCTCTTGGTGGTTCTCTCCGCGTGAACATCAATGTAACTTCACGGCGTATGCGCAACGGCCGAAAGGTCTATTACACTTTTGAATGGGGTAAAAAACCGGGCCAGCGAAAAGCCTCCGGTGTCTTTACCTACACAGGCCCTGCGACGCCCATCGAGCGTGAGCATAACAAAGAGGCCTTACGTGTATTAGCT
>DASZXP010000176.1:0-44607 GCA_035545935.1 Puia sp.
CTGAAGTCGAAGGGACGAGGTTGCCTGTCCCCCGTGGGAATACCGTAGTCGCTGAAAATATCGATAAAGGATGGATAAATATATTTGCCGCTGCAGTCGATGACGACGGCATCTTTGGGAATAGCCACACCCGTGCCCGCGCTGACGATAAGTCCATCCCGGATAAGAAGGGTCGCGCCGGTGATAGTGGTCTGACCATCCTTCACCAAAGTGGCATTGGTAAAGGCATAACATTTTTCCCTGGGATCAACGACACCGTTGACAGGAAAAGTAGACTGGGCCGAAGCGATAAGAACGGTAGTAAGCAACGCCCCGAGAAGAAGAAGGGTCTTACCCCGAGGGCGATGTCGGAAGTTTCTCATGTTTGTTAGTTTTAGTCCCTGTTAAAAATGGTCCCTAATTTAGGCAAATGGAGTAATTTTAGCGTTTAAATATTGTATCAACGGTAATTTTGAGGGAAACATTCGGTGATTGAAATAGCATCTTATATCGACCACACGATCTTAAAGCCCACCACCACACATATTGAAATTAAAAAGATATGTGAGGAGGCGGATCGGTATGGATTTGCGGCTGTGTGTATCCCTCCTTCCCTGGTCACTTTGGCCCGGCAGGAGCTGCAGATCGCGGTCGAAAGCCGGATACTTCCAAAACATGACCATTGCGTCGAGGTCAGTCCCCTGCAAAAGGTGGCCACGGTGATTGGCTTCCCCTTCGGCTATTCAGCCCTGAAAGCCAAAGTAGCGGAGACGGAACAGGCCCTCCTCGAGGGCGCCGACGAGCTCGACATGGTCATCGATCTCACCGCTTTACGGGCCGGTGACTGGACCTGCCTCGAAAAAGAGATACGGACGCTGACGGAATTGATCCATCAAAAAGATAAACTAATAAAGGTCATTATAGAGAGCGGCATCCTCACGGACGAAGAGATCATCCGTTGTTGCGCCGTTGCGGCCAGGGTAGGCGTGGATTTTGTAAAGACATCTACAGGCTATGCCGAAAAAGGCGCTTCCGTGGAAGCCGTGCAGCTCATGCGTAAACACCTCCCCGGCAGTATAAAGATCAAGGCCTCCGGCGGCATCCGGACCTATGAATTTGCCCGGCAGCTCATCGAGGCCGGTGCGGACAGGCTGGGTTGCAGCGCAAGCGTCGAGATCGTAAAAGGACAGGCCGCCAACACAAAAGAATATTAACTTATATGTATAAACTTCTAACTATCCTATCTTTATTTATTTCCACACAGGCTCTGGCCCAGGTGGATACCAGTAACTTTGCGACTCGCAAAGACACGGGCGGCATCGTTGTCCATAAGGACCCACGCGTAGATCAGTTGATCCGCAAACAGATGGAGATCAATGAAGAAACTACCAGGGACAGCCGGCGTACCATGCCCGGCTTCCGGATACAGGTAATGAGCTCTCCGGATCGTAACAAGGTATTTGCCGCCAAAACGAAGATCTACCAGCAATTCCCCGACATAAAACCTTACCTGTTGTACCAGCCCCCCAATTACAAGCTGCGGGTGGGCAACTTCCGTACACAGGACGAGGCCGAAGAATTTCAAAAGCAGCTGTCTGCTATATTCCCCTCGGGACTGTATATCATAAGGGACACCATCGAAGTAACGCCCGAGACACTGAAAGAGGAGGGGAATAATGAAAGATAAGATACAGCAGCTGGTAAGCCGCTACAGCTCCGAATTCATCGACATCCGGCATCACCTGCATGCCCATCCCGAACTAAGCTACAAGGAATTCGAGACCTCCAAATTCGTACAGGGTCAGTTGAAAAAATTAGGCATCCCCTTTACGACAATGGCGGAGACGGGGGTCGTAGGACTGATAAAAGGAAAAAATCCGGACAAACGTGTGATCGCCCTGCGGGCCGATATGGATGCCCTACCCATCCGGGAAGAGAACGATGTCCCCTACAAATCCCGCAACGAAGGCGTCATGCACGCCTGTGGCCATGACGTCCATACTACCATCCTGCTCGGCGCCTCCCGGGTCCTCCAGGAACTAAAAGACGAATGGGAAGGCGCCATCAAGCTGATCTTTCAGCCGGGTGAGGAAAAGAATCCCGGCGGAGCCAGCCTCATGATAAAAGAGGGCGTCCTGAAAGACCCTGTTCCGCAAGCCATATTCGGCCTGCACGTGCATCCCGGCCTAGAGACAGGCAAGCTGAGCTTCCGGGGAGGCATGGTAATGGCCAGCGCCGATGAATTGTATATCACCATCAAAGGCAAGGGCGGACACGCGGCAGCCCCGCACCTGACGGTCGACACGATATTGGTGGCCTCCCACCTGGTGGTGGCCCTCCAACAGATCATCAGCCGCAACCGTAATCCCCTGTCGCCCTCCGTACTGTCGATCACATCCGTTCAGGGAGGATACACCACCAACGTGATCCCCAGCGAGGTAAAGCTCATGGGCACCTTCCGGGCGATGGATGAGGAATGGCGCTTCCGGGCGCATGAGCTGATCCGCCGGCAGGCGACGGAGCTGGTGCACAGCATGGGCGCGGACATCGACCTGCACATCGACGTGGGCTATCCCATGGTATATAATAACGAAGCCCTGGATAAAGTGGCAAGGGCCACCGCAGCACAATTCATCGGGAAAGACAACGTTTTGGAGACGGAAGTACGGCTGGGAGCAGAGGACTTTGGATATTACACCCGTCAGATCCCGGGTTGTTTTTACCGTCTTGGGGTCATGAATGTGGAGAAAGGGATCACTTCCGGCGTACATACCCCGACCTTCAACATCGACGAGTCCGCCATCGGCATCGGCGTGGGAATGATGGCCTGGCTGGGCAGCCAGGTGGAGTTTTAAACCCATGGTCCGTTTTGTCCCGTACCCGTCAACCCGGCTCGTTTAGGCATGAAGGCCGTGATTAACAGCATTTTCGTATTTTGCACCGATTTCAGACCGGCCTGCAGCGGGCCTGGGACCAATTTTCCAATATGCAAAAAAAACAGCTCCGCAAAGAGCAGGCGCTTGAATACCATTCCAAAGGGCGACCGGGTAAGATCGAGGTCCTGCCTACCAAAGAGGCGAAGACCCAACGGGACCTCTCCCTGGCCTATTCCCCCGGCGTCGCGGAACCCTGCAAGGAGATCCATAAAAATACCGACGACGTTTATAAATACACCGCCAAGGGTAACCTCGTAGCCGTGATCAGCAATGGCACCGCGGTGCTGGGATTGGGTGACATCGGTCCCGAAGCCTCCAAACCCGTGATGGAAGGCAAAGGGGTATTGTTCAAAATATTCGCCGACATCGATGTATTCGACATCGAGATAAAGGAAAAAGACCCCGAAAAATTTGTACAGATCGTCAGGGCGCTGGAACCTACTTTCGGAGGCATCAACCTCGAGGACATCAAAGCACCCGAATGCTTCTACATCGAAAAGCAGTTAAGGGATTCGCTAAAGATCCCCGTAATGCACGACGACCAGCACGGCACCGCCATCATCAGCAGCGCGGCCCTTTTGAATGCTCTCGAGCTGCAGAAGAAAAAGATCGACAAGGTGCGCCTTGTCGTCAATGGGGCGGGAGCGGCAGCCATGGCCTGTGTCAAGCTCTATGTGGCACTGGGAGCTAAATACGAGAATTTTATCCTCTTCGATAAGGACGGCGTCCTGCACCAGGGACGAACCGACCTGGATGAAGAAAAAAGGAAGTTCGCCATCAAGGCGGCGGACTGTACCCTGGATAAAGCCATGAAAGACGCGGATGTGTTCGTAGGGCTCAGCGTCGGCAACGTAGTGACGGCTGAAATGGTAAGATCCATGGCGCGAAAGCCGATCATCTTTGCGCTGGCCAATCCGGACCCGGAGATAGGATACGAAGTAGCAACGGAAGTAAGGGACGATATCATCATGGCCACGGGACGGAGTGATTATCCCAACCAGGTGAACAATGTGCTGGGATTCCCTTTTATCTTCCGGGGAGCCCTGGACGTACGGGCCACGCAGATCAATGAAGCCATGAAGCTCGCCGCCGTACAGGCGCTCGCCAATCTGGCCAAGACACCCGTTCCCGACATCGTGAACATGGCTTACAACGAGAAGAACATCGTATTCGGACCCACCTATATCATCCCCAAACCACTGGACCCACGGCTCCTGTCGACCGTCGCCCCCGCGGTGGCCCGCGCTGCCATGGACAGCGGCGTTGCACAGACGACCATAGACAACTGGGATGCCTACGCCATCGAGCTCAATCGCCGGCTTGGACTGGATAATCAGCTGGTGAGGGTATTGGGCACCAAGGCGCGCAGCGAACCCAAACGGCTGGTGTTTGCGGAAGCCGACAACCTCAAGATCCTGAAAGTAGCGCAGATCTTGAGCGACGAGGGAGTGGCCTATCCCATGCTGCTGGGTGACGAAAAGAAGATACGCCATATGGCCGCCGCCAACCAGATCGATCTGGAAGGCTTGCCCATCATCAACCCACACAGCGACCAATACGAGGAACAACGGAAACGTTTCAGCGAAATATTCTTTGCCAAGCGTGGACGCAGGGGCTTTAATAAATACGAGTCCGTGAAGGCCATGCGCGACCGGAACTATTTTGGATGCATGATGGTGGAGACAGGCGAGGCCGATGCGATGATCTCCGGACTGACAAAGAACTACCCCGATACTATCCGGCCAGCTTTACAGGCCATCGGTACGGAAGAGGGCGTTCAAAAGATCGCGGGCATGTACCTGCTGCTGACGAAAAAAGGGCCGCTGTTCATGGCCGATACGACGGTGAACTTCAACCCCACGGCGGAAGAGCTGGCGGATATCACGCTGTTGACCGCCCGGGCGGTACAGAACTTCAACCTTACCCCCAGGATCGCTATGCTGAGCTATTCCAACTTCGGCACGAGCGATTCGCCGGAAGCCCGGCTGGTAGCGGAAGCGCGCAGGATCGTAAAAGAACGCAACCCTTCCCTTATCGTCGACGGGGAAATGCAGGCCAGCGTCGCGCTGAACAGCGAGCTGCTCAAGGAGAACTATCCATTCAGCGAGCTGGTGGACCAGGAAGTGAACACCCTGATCTTCCCCAACCTGGCGGCGGGCAACGTAGCATACAACCTCCTGAAAGAGGTCGGGGGCGCCGACGCCATCGGACCCGTTCTGCTGGGATTGAAAAAACCCGTACATGTCCTGCAGCTGGGCAGTTCCGTCCGTCAGATCTATAACATGGCGCTGGTGGCGGTCGTGGATGCGCAGATCAAATGTAAAGGGCCCGTCTCTGCGGAAGACGAGATGAAAAAAGCCCCCTGGTGGAAAAGGGGAAAAAATAAATAATTTATATTTTCATTCATGAGTTTTTTTACAGAATTTGGCCGATACCTGCTGATGCTGAAAGGAATGTTCTCCAGGCCTGAGAATGGCAAGATGTACTGGAAAGAATTCATGCATCAATGTTCCGAGCTTGGGATTGGCTCCCTCGGCATCGTGGTGATCATATCCGTCTTTATGGGAGCCGTGTCCACCCTCCAGACAGCCTATCAGCTGGTCAGTCCTTTTATTCCCTTGTCCACTATCGCACAGATAGTACGCGACACCGTCATCCTGGAATTCTCTCCTACCCTCGTTTGTATCGTACTGGCGGGCGTCGTGGGCAGCAAGATCGCCAGCGAGCTGGGGAATATGCGCGTCAGCGAACAGATCGATGCGCTCGAGATCATGGGCATCAATACCAAGACCTATCTCATCCTTCCCAAGCTGCTGGCGGCCATCGTCGTCATCCCCATGCTGGTGGTCATCTCCGGCTGTCTGGGTATCTGGGGAGGCCGTCTGGCTGGTACGCTGACGGGTATTTTGTCCGGAGCCGCCTTTGACAAAGGGCTGCATCAGTACTTCAAACCCTATAATGTATTCTTCGCCCTGGCAAAGGCATATACTTTCGCCTTTATCATCTCCAGCATCCCCGCTTATTATGGTTATTACGTACAGGGCGGAGCGCTCGAGATTGGAAGAGCCAGCACCAGATCGGTAGTGGTAAGCTGTATATTGGTATTGTTCGCGGACTATTTGCTGGCGGCGCTCCTGCTGCCTTCGGCCGGGTCATAAATTATTGTAATGATAGAAGTAAAGAATATACGGAAAGGATTCGGCGATAAGGTCGTCATCAACGATGTGAGCGCCGTCTTTCAGACAGGCAAATGCAATCTGATCATCGGCACCAGCGGCAGCGGCAAGACCGTACTGATGAAATGCCTGGTAGGCCTTTTCGAGCCCGACAGCGGCGAGATCTGCTACGATGGTCAGAACTTCTCCGAGATGTCGGGCGAGCAACGTAAGGAGCTGCGCCGCAGCATCGGCATGCTCTTCCAGGGATCGGCCCTCTTCGACAGCATGACAGTGGAACAGAACGTCATGTTCCCGCTGGATATGTTCACAAAGGACAGCTATGCCGAAAAGCTCAAACGTGTCAACGAAGTATTGGCCAGGGTCAATCTGAAAGACGCCAACAAGAAATTCCCCGCGGAGATCTCCGGCGGCATGAAGAAAAGAGTAGGCATCGCGCGCGCCATCGTGCTCAATCCCAAATACCTTTTCTGCGACGAACCCAACTCCGGCCTTGACCCGCAGACCTCGCTGCTGATCGACAAGCTGATCAAAGAGATCACGACGGAATTCAATATCACCACCGTGGTGAACACCCATGACATGAACAGCGTGATGGAGATAGGCGACAACATCATCTATATGTACCAGGGATTGAAGGAATGGGAAGGGAGCAATAAGGAGATCATCTTTAGCAAGAGCCAACGCCTCAACGACTTTATATTTGCCTCGGAGTTCCTCCAGGAGGCCAAGGAAATGCGGATACTGGAAATGAAGGGAAAGATCGACAAGGATGGGAATATAAAATAGAAAACATATGAACAAGTACCTTTCTCTCGCATTTGTACTGTTTTTAGCCAACGCTGCTTTTGCACAGAATACGTTTACCCTGAAGAGCAGCGACATCGGCGGGCAGGCCACCAACAAACAGTTCTTTAACGGATTCGGATGTCATGGGGAAAATATCTCCCCCGAGCTGTCCTGGGCTAACGCCCCGGCCGGCACACAAAGCTTTGCCGTGACCATTTATGACAAGGACGCCCCCACCGGCAGCGGCTTCTGGCACTGGGTCATCTTCAATATCCCCGCCGACGTCACGGAACTCAAATCCGATGCGGGAAATATTGCTAAAAATCTCGCTCCCGCGGGCTCGATACAGGGTATCACCGACTTCGGCCAGCCAGGCTACGGCGGCCCCTGTCCTCCCGCAGGCCCCATCCACGAGTACCTGATCACCGTATACGCGCTGAAAACCAAGCTGAATCTGGACAAGAATACAGGCGCCCCCCTGGTAGGGTTCAATATCAACGCCAATACCATTGCCAAAGCATCCATCGTAATGTATGCACAGCAATAATTTCGTTCCCGTCCCCGACAATCTCACCCACGGAACGGTTAGTCATCGATTGCGCAACATTAATGGGGGATTTCCAATTTTCCCCTTACATTTGCCCACCGATTGGATCAGCCATCCATGGACCAAACGAAGACCTCAAATTTAATCTAATGGCAATCTTAGTTGACAAAAATTCCAGGATCATCGTACAGGGCTTTACAGGAACAGAAGGGACCTTTCACGCTACACAAATGATCGATTACGGCACGCAGGTGGTAGGGGGTGTAACACCCGGCAAAGGCGGCAGCACCCATATCGATCGTCCCGTGTTCAATACCGTATCGGATGCCGTCAAGGCCACCCAGGCCAACGTATCCATCATCTTCGTACCTCCGGCCTTTGCCGCGGATGCGATCATGGAAGCCACGGAGGCAGGCATCGAGCTGGTGGTTTGTATCACGGAAGGCATTCCTGTACAGGATATGGTAAAAGCTAAGAACTATCTGCTGGGTAAGAAGACCCGTCTTATCGGACCGAATTGCCCCGGCGTGATCACAGCCGGAGAATGTAAGGTAGGCATCATGCCCGGCTTTGTCTTCAAAAAAGGGAATATCGGCATCGTCAGCAAGTCCGGGACCCTGACCTACGAGGCAGCCGATCAGGTAGCAAAGGCCGGCCTGGGCATCTCCACGGCCGTAGGCATCGGCGGCGACCCCATCATCGGGACGCCTACCAAAGAAGCCGTAGAATTATTGATGAACGATCCCGGAACAGAAGGCATCGTCATGATAGGTGAAATTGGAGGCAGCATGGAAGCCGAAGCCGCACAATGGATCAAAGCCAACTCCCGCAAGCCGGTAGTAGGATTCATCGCCGGCCAGACAGCTCCTCCCGGAAGAAGAATGGGCCACGCAGGCGCCATCATCGGCGGTGCGGACGATACAGCCGCTGCCAAGATGAAGATCATGGCGGAATGTGGCATACACGTCGTACAAAGCCCTGCCGACATCGGAGCCACTATGGCGAAAGTCATAAAGAAGTAATTGATTCCTGTATAAAAGCAAAAAAGGTCCGCTCTCGCGGGCCTTTCTTATTTATTGATGGCCGAATATCTTAGTGCCTCCCAGGCTTCCCGTGACGCATCTTCCGATGATGATGTTTCACCTTATGATGACGATTCATCTTATGATGGGGAGCTTTCTTGAACTCTTTCTTTACCACAGGACGGGCTGCTACCGCATGACGGGGTTTGTTGTTGAACTCGGAGGCAACAGTACCTTGGGCCTGGGATACACCGGCGAACAGAAGGCCGGCGGCAACGAGTATTGTAAATTTCGTGTTCATGATCTTTGTTTTTTAATGGTTGGGAACAAATCGTTCTTGTATATAAGAACGCAGCTGGAACCTTCTGTTTATTTTGGATACGTTATACCTATGTTAAAAGGGCAGGACCTTATGTAATAGCTTTATTTCCTACATCTTATCTTTAACAAGTAACTTTACAAAAGTTTTCTCCTATGACCATGAAATATCACACCTGGCTGATAACGAGCTGTTGCTGCCTGTTGGTTTTATTCTCTACAGCCCAGACAAAGCCCGCTAACTATACAGCCGACTGGAAAAAAGTGGATTCACTCGTAACTAAAGGACTCCCTCAATCAGCACTCGCTCGGGTAAACGTTATATACACTCGCGCCCAGCAGGAAAAAAATGAACCGCAGGCCTTAAAAGCATTGATTTATCGCATCGGGTTACAGCAAGAAAACAATGACGACGGCGACGCGAAAGCTATTATCGACCTGGAAAAAGAATTACCGGAAGCCCGGCAGCCGGCAAAAGCTATCATACAAAGTCTATTGGCCGATCTGTACTGGAGTTATCTCCGATACCATCGGAGGCAGCTGGCTGACAGGACGCAGACACAAGGATCACAAAAAAACAGCATCGGCACCTGGACCTTGGATGATTTGCATAACAAGATCGCAACATTATACCTCGCCTCTATCGGGGATCAAAAATTATTAAAAGACACAAAGCTGGAAGCATATGACCCAATCATAATAAAAGGGAACATGCGCGTGTTGCGCCCAACACTGTTCGACCTGCTCGCCCACAGAGCCCTTGAATATTTCAAGACAGACGAACAATATCTGACTCAGCCAGAAAACATATTCGAGCTGGATGACCCGTCAGTATTTACGGAAGCAGCAACCTTTGTACAGCTTATTTTTAAAACTCCTGACTCACTTTCCTTACATTACAAAGCCTTGCAGTTATTCCAACAGCTCATTAGATTCCATCTGAATGACACCCGGCCCGATGCGCTACTGGATGTCGATATCGAACGGCTGACCTTTGTTCACAATTATGCTGTGATGGATGAGAAGGAAAGTGCATACCTAGCCGCCCTCCGGGCACTGACGGATCGGTGGGGACAGGAACCTGTCGCCGCACAGGCTTGGTACCTCCTTGCTCTTGACGCTTCCACAAAGGCCGGCAACCATAATTCCACACAGGACACCGCCGGAAGATATGGCTACGTAACAGCAAAAGCCATTTGTGAAAAAGTGTTGATGCAAAAAGACAGTAGCGAAGGAAAATCCAACTGCGCCGGCCTGCTCGTCTCTATACTCCGGCAATCGATAAAAGCGGAAATGGAAGATGTAAATCTACCCGAACAACCCATGCGCGCCTTGATCACATGGCGTAATTTATCCAACATACATGGGAGAATCGTATCGGTCGACCTAAGTAAAGCCATTGGTCCCTATAGGGATGACTTCTGGAAAAAGCTCCTGCGATCGCCAGCCATTCGAACATTCCATCAACCCCTGCCTGCTACAGCGGACTATCAGTCTCACAGCTCCGAGATAAAGGTGGATGCACTGCCTATCGGGGAATATGCGCTCATCGTGGATGCCGACTCCACCTTCGATCTTTCCGACAAACATATGGCAATGGTATACTTCCAGGTTAGTGGCATCTCCTACATATCCAATGGCAACGATGTTTTTGTATTAAACCGCCAGACAGGGAAGCCTATTGCAAATGCCACCGTGCAAATGTGGGCGCTTGTGCAAAAAGCCGGCGGCTCCCCGGTAACACGAGTGCGAAAAGAAGTTTATCACACGGATGCGCACGGCTATTTCTATAATAAATTTCGGAAAAGATCGCCTGATGAGCAAAACGTTTCAACGGAGATCACCACAGAAAAAGATCACCTATATGCTGAATATATCCTTCCGAGAAACTGGCTCGACATGGAAAACTGGCCAACAGAACCGAATATAGATACCGGCCACCTGCAAACCTATTTCTTCACCGACAGGTCCATTTATCGGCCAGGTCAGAAGGTTTATTTTAAAGGCATCTTAATCTCAGAAACCTGGAGGAAATTACACCCAGAGATAAAAGCCAATCTTAAAGAGATGGTTTGGCTGAAGGACGCTAATTCCAATAAAATTGATTCGATAGAAGTCACGACCAATGATTACGGTTCTTTTCACGGCGAATTCAAACTGCCCGAACAGCTGCTGAATGGCGAATTTTCTTTACAGGCCAGTGCATTCGGCGGCGCCAGTTTTTCCGTGGAAGAATACAAGCGCCCGACTTTTTTTGTGGACTATGACACTCTGAAAAGTGACTACCGGATACGAGACACTATTCGGATAGCGGGCTATGCTAAAGCATATGCGGGAAATGCCGTCGATGGCGCTACCGTAAAATACCGTGTGACCAGACAAGTACATTATTTTTATCCCTGTAGCTATTGCATACCCCTTCGCAGTATAGGCGCTACCTGGGGTGGGTGGGGGCCAATCAATAAGCGGAATGAAGTGAGTGAGATCGCACACGGCACCATCAAGACCGATGCATCCGGTAAATTTTATATTTCCTTTCCTGCTACACCTGACAAATCCATCGATAAGAATACCGATCCAGTATTCGAATACACCGTGAGTACGGACATAATGGACATCAACGGAGAAACTCGCAGTGGCGAGCGTATCGTCAGGGCAGGCTATAAATCACTGATCCTGACTATTGACCAGCCATCGGAAAGCTCTCTTCCATCCGACAGTTTAAAAAAGCTGCTCATCAGGACAACCAATCTTTCGGGTGAAGCTGTATCTGCCAACGTGCATGTTGCTATCAATACTCTGCAAAGATCCGACCGTATGCTCAGGGAAAGACGCTGGGCGCAGCCTGATCTGTTTATTCTATCAAAGGATGAATATACCCGTCTGTTTCCGCATGACATATACGATAAAGGAGACTACAATGCTGAAAATTGGCAGAAAGGAAAAAATATCCTTGATTCGACAACCCTTTCGAACAGTCCAATAAACCTCGGTGGCCAGACAGACAAAAAATTGGCGCCCGGCTGGTATGTTATTGAAGCGACCGCCACCGATAAAGACGGACAAACAATAAACACAAAACTTTACCTCGAGCTGTACGATGCTTCTTCGGGCAGGCTGGCCATACCCACCTATAGATGGGCAGCCAAAGAAGATCAAACAGTGGCGCCCGGTGAAAAAGCCGTTATCTCCATAGGGTCATCCGCGGAACAGGTATTCGTCATCCGAAGGATCTATCGTGGGCAATCCATGGTTGCAAAGGACACCGACACTATTCCCTCGCCTGACAAGTATCAATACCTGAGCCTGAATAAGGATAGTAAAATAGTGGAGATGCCCGTGACGGAAGATGATCGCGGAGGATTTTGGGTAACGGATGTGTTCGTAAAGGATAATAATATTTTCAAAAGAACATATACGGTACATGTGCCCTGGACAAACAAACAGCTCAGCATCCGATATGACACCTATCGGGAAAAGACCTTACCAGGCGCTGAAGAAAAATGGAAGATCACTATCAATGGCTCACAGAAAGACAAAGTGACGGCAGAAATAATGGCAGGCATGTATGATGCTTCGCTGGATCAGTTTAAGTCCCATGCATGGACTGTCCCCGACCTGTACCCGTCTGTGTCCGGTTTAAGTCCCTGGGATGAACGGGATTTTGACCTGGGCTTTTCAAATGAAAAATACGATTGGGATCATTCCCGGCCGAATTTTGTAAAGACATACGATGCTCTACTGGGTATTACGGCTGGCATGGGCAATATAACGAGGAGGGTTTACAGTGTCGCCGGTTCTGACATGTATCTGCGTGCCGCCCCCATGCATAAGGCTCTGACGCCAGTTGATCCGGGTAAGCCTTATGCAGTCCAGGTACCCGACCTGGGAATAGACCCGGATGGCTCTAAAGGAATTATTCGCGACACCTTGCTGGTAAATGAAGAGGAACGCGCTCCTATCTCTCCCGAAAAAGTCCAGGTCCGCAAGAACTTTTCCGAGACAGCCTTCTTCTTACCCGAACTCCGCACGGACGACTCGGGCAGCGTCAGCTTCTCCTTCACCCTACCCGACGCGCTCACCCGCTGGAAAGGGATGATCCTGGCCCATACAAAGGACCTGGCCTTCGGCTATTCCGAAAAGTCCATCGTGACCCAAAAGCAATTGATGGTGCAGCCCAACCTCCCACGCTTCCTCCGTGAAGGGGATAGGATGGAGCTGGGTGTCAAAGTGGTCAACCTTTCCGACTCGGAAATGACAGGACAGATCGAGCTGCAGCTGACAGACCCCACAACGGGACAGACAGCCGATGGTATCTTTAGCAATCGGCAGGCAAACCAGTACTTTACGGTAGCCGCCGGTCAAAGCACCCTAGTAGACTTCCCCATCGACATCCCTTATCAATACAATCGTCCTCTCACCTATCGCATCATAGCCCGGTCCAAAGCGTACAGCGATGGAGAAGAGGCGGCCCTGCCCGTGGTCAGCAACCGCATGCTGGTGACGGAAAGTCTTCCCCTCGACATGCCCGGCGACGGCTCGAAAGAATTCCATTTCGAAAAGCTCCTGCACAGCGACAGCAGCGAGACGCTGAGTCACCATGCCCTGACGGTGGAATTTACGACCAACCCCGCCTGGTACGCCGTACAGGCCCTGCCCTACCTGATGGAATATCCATACGAATGCGCCGAACAATCGTTCAATAGATTCTACGCCAACGCCCTGGCCGCCACCATCATCCACAGCTCTCCCCGTATACAGGCCATATTCGACAAATGGCGGACAACAGACACCGCCGCCCTGCTCAGCAACCTGGAAAAGAACCAGGAGCTGAAATCCGTATTGTTACAGGAAACCCCCTGGGTATTGCAGGGCAAGAGCGAGTCACAGCAAAAACAGCACATCGCCATGCTGTTCGACATGGCCCGGATGAGCAGGGAGCTGGAATCCACGCTGACAAAGGTGCAGCAGATGCAATCCTCCAACGGAGGTTTCATATGGTTCAAAGGCGGCCCCGACGATCGTTATATCACCCAATATATCATCACTGGCATCGGTCGCCTGCAAAAGCTGAACGCCATTCCGCCGTCCATGACAGGAAAAATACAGGACATCGTAAAAGCCGCCCTGCCCTACCTGGATGGCAAAATAAAAAAGGATTATGAAGATATCCTTCGGGAGAAAAAACGCACTCCTTCTACCAAAAAACCAGCTCCCGTATGGATCGGCGAGATCCCCATCGATTACCTCTACATGCGTAGCTTCTTCCCCCAATACGGCATTCCCGGAGATGCGCTCCCCGCCATCAGCTACTTCCGCAAACAGGCGCAGCAGCAGTGGCTGCAATACAGCAAGTATATGCAGGGGATGATCGCCCTGGCGCTCTTCCGTACCGGCGACGTGCAGACAGGTAAGAACATCATTGCTTCGCTGAAGGAGACAGCCATCCGGGATGAAGAAAAAGGGATGTACTGGAAAGGAATGGAAAGCGGCTATTACTGGTGGCAGGCGCCCATCGAAACCCAGTCCCTGCTCGTCGAGGCATTCCACGAGATAGCCAATGCCCCCAAAGATGAAGCTGCATTGAAAACATGGTTGCTCCGGCAAAAACAAACCCACAGCTGGTCCACCACAAAAGCAACAGCCGATGCTTGCTATGCACTGCTGATGCCCGCTCAGTCCGGCGCTGCCGGCCCCTCAGACAATTGGCTCACCGTTGAACGCAATGTCGATATTCAATTGGGCAACAAACCCCTCCCCACACCCACGGCTGCCGAGGCCGGCACAGGCTATTTCAAACAGGTAGTGGACGGCGCCCGCGTCCAACCCTCCATGGGCAATATCACCGTGACGATGAAGACCACCGATGCCGCCCCCTCCACCCTCCCTGCGTGGGGAGCGGTCTATTGGCAATATTTCGAAAACCTCGACAAGATCACCGCCGCCGGCAACACAAAGGCCCCGCTCAGATTGGTGAAAAAGCTGTTCATCGAAAAAAATACCGATCGCGGACCTGTCCTCGAACCCCTGACTGACAACGGCGTCCTCCACCCCGGCGATAAAGTAAAAGTGCGTATCGAGCTGCGTTCCGATCGCAACCTCGAATATGTCCATATGAAGGATATGCGTGCATCCTGTATGGAACCTGTCAATGTGCTCAGCCAGTATAAATGGCAGGACGGACTCGGATATTACGAGAGTACAAAGGACGCCAGCACCGACTTCTTTTTTGCCAGCCTCCCTAAAGGGACCTATGTTTTTGAATACCCACTTTTCGTGGGACAGAAAGGCAACTTCAGCAATGGAGTGACGAGCATCGAATGTATGTACGCGCCTGAGTTCGGGTTCCACAGCGAAGGCATACGGGTGAATGTAGAGGAGGTCACGCCATGATGACGGATGTATTGGTGATAGGGCAGGGGATTTGTGGCACCTTCCTCACCTGGTGGCTGGAGCAAAAAGGCCTGTCCTTTGTCGTCATCGACGAGGAAAGACCGGCTGCCGCCTCCCGTGCAGCGGCGGGATTGATCAACCCCGTAACGGGTCGGCGCATCGTAAAGACCTGGATGATCGATGAGCTCCTGTCATTTGCGGAGGACGCCTATGCCGCCATCGGCGGGGAATTACAGATCAGCTGTCTCAAACCTGCCCGGATCATCGACTTCTTCCCCACCGCCCAAATGCGGCTGGCCTTTCTTAAAAGGTTGGAAGAAGACCCGCAATACCTCGAATTACCCACAGACGAACAAACATGGAGCGGCCAGTTCCGATATGATCTTGGCTATGGCATGATCACACACTGCTATCTGGCAGATCTGCCGGATCTCTTACCTACCCACCGTCGCCGGCTCTTACAGCAAAATGTCTTGCTTCCCGCCGCCTTCAATGCCCGGGCCCTCACCATACACAAGGATCATGTTCAATATGAAGACATCACCGCCCGTTACATCGTCTTTTGTGATGGCATCGAAAGTTTTCATAGCCCCTATTTCTCCCGTCTACCTTTTGCACCCAATAAAGGAGAAGCATTGATCCTCGAGATCCCCGACTGGCACGCCAACCCCGCCCCAGGCTTCACCCCTGCCATCGCGCCCGGTTTCCCTCCCGGCCTCATCCCCGTCTTCAAAAAAGGCATGACCCTCGCCCCCTGGAAAGATGGACTGTTCTGGGTCGGATCCTCCTATGAATGGTCCTTCACCAACCCCGATCCCACCGAAACATTCCGGCAAAGGACTGAAGCGCTCCTCAGGGACTGGCTCAAACCTTCCTTCCGCATCCTCGACCATATCGCCTCCGTCCGCCCTGCCACCATCGAACGCCGCCCCTTCGTAGGCTTTCATCCCCTGCACCCCGCCGTAGGCATCCTCAATGGAATGGGAACAAAAGGCTGTTCGCTGGCCCCCTACTTCGCCTACCAGTTAGTCGAGCACATAGTAAATGGAAAACCTATCCGGCCGGATGCGGACGTAAGGAGATTTACAAAAATTTTGAGTAGATGATTCGGTAATTTTACTCCCCACAAAAACCTACATACTATGAACGTAATCTTTATCCGCGATAAGATCTATGAGATCCGCGGCCAACGGGTAATGCTGGACTTCGTCCTGGCCGCCCTGTATGAAGTCCCAACAAAAGTCCTCAACCAGGCCGTAAAACGCAATGCAGAGCGTTTCCCCGAGGATTTCATGTTTCGCCTCACCGAGGAAGAATGGATGAGGTCACAATTTGTGACCTCATCGGCAAAAGGCGCCATTAACATACAAACATATGGTAATCAAGATGGTGTCAACAGACAAAATGGAATACAGATCATTTCCAACCCACCCCAGCCCCCGAACTGGTCACATTTTGTGACCAGTTCCACCCCATCACAACCCCTGAACTCATCACAATCTGTGATGAGTTCCAAGAACAGAGGCAAATCCTACCTCCCCTACGCCTTCACCGAACACGGCGTCACCATGCTGGCCAGCGTTCTCCGCAGCGAAAATGCAGTAAAAATGAGTATCGAAGTAGTCCGCGCCTTCATCGCCCTAAAACAGTTCGCCATTGAACAAAACAATCGTGATACGAGGCTCCAACAGATAGAAGACCGCATCGGCGAGCACGATGTCCAACTAAACAGCATCTACGACGCCATCGAAAATCTCCTGGACGAAAAGGCCGCGCAAAGACATTGGGTAGAAAGAGAAAGAATAGGTTTCAAGAACAGGAAGCAATAATAAATAAAAGCAATAGCCGAAGAAGATCATTGCGCCGTCGCCTTCAGCATCGCAGGCTCCATCCGCCGTATGATAGTCGCAACCCCCGTGCCCGTAAAATTCAACGGGTCCTGGTTGAGCACCCGCGACATGGCCTCATACAGCTCCGGCAGCTCCTGCCTGAACAACACGGCATTCTCGAAGAACACCTCTATCGCCACCGCCCAGAACTCATGATAATTCGTAGCCGCATAATCC
The DNA here is from genome assembly GCA_035545935.1 of Puia sp. Taxonomy (GTDB): domain Bacteria; phylum Bacteroidota; class Bacteroidia; order Chitinophagales; family Chitinophagaceae; genus Puia. Next base: position 17,227 of record DASZXP010000176.1, read on the forward strand.
CCCAACAGATTCTTGACACCCCCCTGCATGGAAGTAAAAATAGGACGCGCCACCTTGGAGAAATTGTGGAACTCCTTCTTGAAATGTTTATCTTCTTCCGTCCGGGTGATAAAATTGACATACGCCAGCGCATGCCCCATCTCGTGCAGACCTACATTACAATTTGGCGTCAACCCCGAGATCCCTTTGATGAAATTATCCCACGAAAGATAAATACCCGTCTGGTCCACATGCCCCATAAAAGGACGGGAATAGAACCCATAGTGATAGTCATCCCTCAATATAAAAATATCATCGAAGTACGTAAGCTTGAATGTCTCCAGGCCAAAAGTCAGCTGAACAGCCGCCGCACTCACCAAAATAGGCATTTCGGCATTTTGCTCCACCTCTATATAATGGAAGTTCTTGGAATGCTGGAACTGGAACGTACGGAACAGGAATTTCCGCTGTTCTTCCAGGCTCAGCCGGTTATAGTATTTAAGATGATGAGATACGACGGAATGATAAAAGGTCTCTGCCGCAATAAAGCGTTTATATTGATGCCGGGTGTAGAGGCGTTGGAAAAGCAAAGTCACGGGGCGATTGAGTAGAAGTATCCCCAGTACCAATGCAATAATGACAACGATTTCCATAAGGTTCCATTTTTCTTTGTGATTCAAAAGAAACGATCGTAAAACACAATCGGGCCTTACATTGGTGTTGGATACGGCATCTATGGCTTTCAGAGTGGCGCTGTACGCAATGAGGAAAACCTAGGTGGGTTAATCAAGAGGAAATGAATCATTACGGATTGCGAACAAGATAGAAATAATATTTAAAAATCAAAAGCCCTGTGGAGATGTTTTCGTTAATTTTTAACAACACGCTGACTATCATCCTATTGCAAGGACATCCAGCGGGGATCTGTCCGTAAGGAACTCCATGTCGATAATCTTGCGGGGAGTGAGAGGGTCCTGGTTGAGAAGGATACAAAGCGCCCGGTACAGCTCGGGCATCTGCTTTTTAAAAGTATGGGCCTTTTCGAAAAAGGTCTCTATGCTGACGGCCCAGAATTCCTGGTAATTGGTGGCGGCATAAGGGTCCAGCAACGTTACTTCCCCTCCCTGCATCCGCTCGAACACAGGACGGGCTATTACTGAAAAATCCTTGAACTTATCATGAAAGCTGTCATCCTTCCCCTCTTCGACGGTGAAATTGACATAGGCAAGGGCATGGGCCATCTCGTGCAGCCCGACATTCTGCCCATCCGTATAATCCGTGAACTCACGGATGAAATTGCTCCAGGAAAGATAGATGCCATCCTCGCTGACATGCCCCTCGAAAGGCATATTATATAGCCCGAAACGGTAGTTCTCCCTCAGTATATAAATGGTCTTGAAATAGTCCAGCTGATAATTCTCCAGCCCGAACGTGAGCTGTACCGCGGCGGCGCTGATCAACAGGGGCATTCTCTCTTCCTGCTCGATATCGATATACTCGAAGTCCTTAGCTTCCATGAAGTTGAGCACCCGGCGGAGGAACCTGTCCCGCACCGTATCGTCGAGGCTTTTATAATAGGGATTGTATTGCGACAGGATGCCGTCGAACTCCCAATGCCTGTCATCATAGATGCGTGTCACCTTGGCCGCCCTTATCCATCGGATAACCCAGCGACTCAGACGGGCCAGTAAAAAAACAGCGATAACCAGGCCTATAATAAGGGTAATCTCGGTCAACATACGCATACGTCTGAAAAATACAGTTTTTCCCGGGCTTTTTTGAATAAAATCTGAAGGGTTTTAAACTACCTTTGCCCCTCTTCCGGGAGCAAAAAAGAACCCCTGGGGGGAAGCTTAAACAACATATAAAGAAAAATCTGAAGGATGTATAGGACGCATACTTGTGGAGAACTAAGAAAGGAACATATCGGGGCTACCGTCACTTTGGCAGGCTGGGTACAGACGGTGCGTAAGTTTGGAAGTATCACCTTCATCGATCTGCGCGACCGATATGGCATTACCCAGCTGCTGTTTGGGGAAGAGCTGAACAAGGAGTTGACGGAAAATCCTCCCGGACGTGAATTTGTCCTCCAGGTAAAAGGCCTGGTCTCCGAAAGGACCAGCAAGAACCCCAATATACCCACCGGCGACATCGAGATAAAGGTGGAGTCATTCACCATTTTGAATAAATCGATCACCCCTCCCTTTACAATCCAGGACGATACGGACGGCGGTGACGACCTGCGGATGAAATACCGGTACCTGGACCTCCGCCGGAATGCGGTTAAAAGAAACCTCGAGCTTCGGTATGCCGTCAACAGGGCAGCCCGGAACTACCTCCATGAGCAGCAGTTCATGGACATCGAGACCCCCTTCCTGATCAAATCTACCCCCGAGGGCGCCAGGGACTTTGTCGTGCCCTCCCGTATGAACCCCGGACAGTTCTATGCCTTGCCGCAATCGCCGCAAACCTTCAAGCAGCTCCTCATGGTCAGCGGCTACGACCGGTATTACCAGGTGGTAAAATGTTTCCGGGATGAGGACCTGAGGGCCGACAGGCAGCCGGAATTCACCCAGATAGACTGTGAGATGAGCTTTGTGGAACAAGAAGATATCCTCCACATGTTCGAAGGGATGATCAAACATATCTTCAAGGCCGTAAAGAACATCGACTATACGGAAAAGGTGGAGCGCATGACTTGGGAGCAGGCCATGTGGGAATATGGCAATGACAAGCCCGACATTAGATTCGGCATGAAGCTGGCCAATTTAAAATCCGCCTTCCAGCGCGGCGGGAACATCACGGCCCATGGCGAATTGATCAACGGAGCCGGATTCGGAGTATTCGACAACGCTGAAACAGTGCTTGCCATTGCCGTGCCGGGCTGTAGCGAATACACCCGCAAACAGACGGACGAGCTCACCGAATGGGTCAAACGTCCCCAGATAGGCATGCAGGGGCTGGTATTTATCAAATACAACACGGACGGCACGCTGAAAAGCAGCGTCGACAAATTCTACAACGAGGAAAAGCTGAAAGCCATCGCGGCATCGGCAGGGGCCGCACCGGGTGATCTGGTATTGATCCTGGCAGGCAGGGAGGAAAGGACAAGAAAGGCGACCAGCGAGCTGCGGCTGGAAATGGGCCGGCGTCTGGGGCTTCGCAAGGAGGATGAGTTCAAGCTGCTTTGGGTGCTGGACTTCCCCCTGTTCGAATACGCGGAGGAGGACAATCGCTGGGTAGCAAGACACCACCCCTTCACATCCCCCAAGCCTTCGGACATAAAGGTCATGATAGACAACAACCCCGCCATCGAACATGCGGAGAAATACCTGGAGCACCCCTATTCCAATATCAAGGCCAATGCGTATGATATGGTATTGAACGGAAATGAGATTGGCGGCGGCTCCATCCGTATCTATCAACGGGAACTGCAGGAAAAGATGTTCGCGGCGTTAGGCATGAGTCCGGAGGAAGCCCTGCATAAGTTCGGGTTCCTGCTGGGAGCCTTTGAATATGGCGCCCCCCCCCACGGCGGGATCGCTTTTGGATTCGACAGGCTTTGCTCCATCCTGGGCGGCAGCGAAAGCATCCGCGACTTTATCGCCTTCCCCAAGAACAACAGCGGACGGGATGTAATGCTGGATGCCCCCAGCACCATCGATGACAAACAGCTGGATGAACTGGCCATTGCACTAAAGGGGGTAGATCATGAATAAGATCCTGAAGATAGCCACCGTACTCACCTGGATCAATATGATCTTCTGGTGCTTTGTGACGCTGCTGGGATTACTGGTGGTACTGGCATCCGGGACCCTTACCGCGCTCATCATTCTGATCTTCCCCACCGCCGTCATCCTGCACAGCTATGCGGCCTTTCAATTACAGAAGAGCATCCGGGATCCCGCTATCCCGCTAAATAGTCAAACATCCACCGGCATCCGTTTCATAGGCTTTGTCGCCTTGTTTGCAGGCATCGGCACATTGATCCAGGGCATCGGTCTTGTCCAGAGCGCTCATGAGTTCTTAAAACAAATGCTGGAGTCCATGAAAACATTACAGGAGCAGATGCATTTAAAAAGAGAGCTCGTCCCCCCCACCATTTCACAAATTCGCGTGCTGGGCGTTTTTATCGCGCTGATAGGTCTCTCCGTCGCCGTCAATGTCAACCTGAACTTCCGGCTGCTGCGCTGGTATTACTTCCTCCGGAACAACTCCAACAACCCGGAAAAATGAAGTCGGTCAAAGGCATCACTTCGCTGGCTTACGGAGCCATTGCCTGCAATGCGGCGCTCTTCGGCGTCCTTAGCTACAGTACCAACTACTCCAGTCGCACAGACTCCTTTGGAATGGCGATCGCCGGTTTCGGCATTGTCGTTTCCATATTGTACGCCATCCAGCTGATCCTTATAAAAAGATCCTACTATCGGCATCATACTATCAGTGCCGGCGCCAGGGTCCTTCTACACATCTGCCGTATCATACAATTGCTGTATTCGATCATGGAAGCCGCCTTACTATCGACGGGCGTATATTATTCGTTCAAAGATCGGGCATTTGTACGCGGCATCGACCACAAGAGCATGCTGATAATGGCCGCCTTGCTGACCACCGCGGTAATGAACATGACCATCTTCTTTAAAGGCTGGAGATTATTGAAAATAGTGCGGAAACCTTATATCGACGAGGTCATGGCTTCTTTCGACTGAGGCGGATGCCCCTCCAGATCAGCAATGCCGCCGCACCGAGCAGCAGCACCATTACGGCCAGCATCCGTTCGATGGGCCCGGAATAGTGATCCATTCCCTTTTTTATACGGCTCTTGCAATCCCCGATATAAATATACAATCTTGGATAGGTGCTGTTCAGCTTCTTCACCTCCTCGAACTTCCGGAGAGCCGCCTTATAATGCCCCTCGTCAAAGAAATCCACCCCCTGCGCATACAGATGGGATGATTGGCTGAGCTGGGGTTTGATATCCTCCGAGTCGATATATTCATCCAGGATGGCGACGGGTACGGCAAAATTGAGCCCTGCCGCCAGACCGCCCGTATTTTCCAGGCTGCCGAAGGTGGTGAGCCCAACCACCTCTCCCTTCTCATTACATACAGGGCCTCCGCTGCTGCCATGATTGATATTGGCATCCATTTGAATAAGAGGCCACCCGCCCACAGAGTTCTTTACCGCGCTGACGATACCCGTTGTCAACGTAGGCTCGATAGCCGACTCCGCCGCCAGGAAATCATTATTGGTCACGGGACCCGGATAACCATATACGAACAGCTGTTCTCCCACCCTGGGCAGACTGCTGTCCGCCAGGGCCAGCACCGGCATCTCATGAACGGACTCGATCTTGAGGATGGCCACATCCTTCCCTGGCATAGGCTGTCCCTTGGCAACGATGGTGGCCGGCTTCTTCTCCGTACCAGGCCCCTTGTCCTCCCTGTCGCTGCGATATACCACAAAAACACTCTTTTTCAGCCCGTACAGGATCATGGAGAACAGACGGGAATACACGGAGGCATAAGTATTGTATAACAAACTACGCTGCTGCTCCGTAAACGTAGTAGCCCATGAGGTTTCCAGGGCGGCAATGCTGGCATCCGTGATCTGCTGGAAGGCGGTCAGGATGAATTGACGGCGTATAAAGGCATTGTCCCTGTCGATGAGATGACAGTTCGTGGCCACATACCCGTCCCCCGTAAGAAAAAAACCCGTACCGGTAGCCGTGATCTGCTCGGACTGCTTGATATAGTCGAAAGTGGTCTGGAAGAATCGGGAAGGATTATTGTTCATTTCCCGGAGCACGATGTCCAGCTTTTGCTCCGCCGAGACGCCTCCGGCCTGGTCGAGATGCTGAATGGAGTCCAGCAGCGCATTGAAATGCCTCTTGTCCATCTTCATGCTGTTGACATACACATTGGCGGTGTATTCGGTCCGGATCATGACGACGCCGGGTCTGTTGATGGCATAATTCTCTACCCCGGAAATGCGCTGCCCCCAGGCAAAAATGCCGGGGAGAAGGAAAAGGAACAAAAGGGGGTATTTACCAGTGCCGTTCATTCAATGCCTTTCTTACTGCAAATAAAACAGGAAAAAGGCTAACTTGTTGTACTATTGACGCTTAAATTTTGTTATGGTCTCTCCACAAGCTCCGTTGGCCGAGCGGCTTCGGCCACAAACGCTCGACCAGCTGGTCGGGCAAAAGCATTTGACGGGTAAGGGTAGTGTCTTACGCACCGCAATAGAACATGGGAAACCACCTTCCATGATCCTCTGGGGTCCGCCGGGGACAGGAAAGACTACCATCGCAGGGATCATAGCGGGCTCCCTGCAGGTCCCTTTTTATACCCTGAGCGCCATTTCTGCCGGGGTAAAGGAAGTCCGGGAAGTGATAGCGGAAGCCCGCGAAAAGACCAGGGCCATTCTATTCATAGACGAGATCCACCGGTTCAACAAAGGCCAGCAGGACGCCCTGTTGGGCGCCGTCGAAAAAGGCGTCGTAACCCTCATCGGCGCCACTACCGAAAACCCTTCCTTCGAGGTCAACAGCGCCTTGCTCAGCCGCTGCCAGGTATATGTTCTGAAACCCCTGGACGAGCAGGACCTCATCATCCTGCTGCAACATGCCATAAAGGACGATGTGCTCCTCCGTGAACAAAACATCGAATTGAAAGAGACTGCCGCCCTCATCAATATCTCGGGAGGCGATGCCCGCAAGCTGCTCAACCTGCTCGAGGTCGTCTGCGATGCGGCGGGCAAAGGGGCGGTGATCACCGACGAGCTGGTCATGGAGATCGCGCAACAGCGGATAGCGCTATACGATAAGAAAGGGGAGCAGCACTATGATATCATCTCCGCCTTTATAAAGAGCATCCGGGGCAGCGACCCCAACGCAGCCGTATACTGGCTCGCCCGTATGATCGAAGGGGGAGAGGACGTAAAATTCATTGCCAGGAGACTATTGATCCTGGCCAGCGAGGACATCGGCAATGCCAACCCCAACGCGCTGCTGCTGGCCAACGCATGCTTCGAGGCGGTGAATAAGATCGGCTATCCCGAATCCAATCTCATCCTCTCACAATGCGCTACGTACCTGGCCTCCTCTCCCAAAAGCAATTCCGCCACCATCGCCATCGGCAGCGCCCAGGCCGCCGTACGCACGCAGGGCGACTTACCCGTACCTCTGCATATCCGTAATGCACCCACCCGGCTGATGAAGAACCTGGATTATGGCAAAGGATATCAATACAGTCATAACTATGAAAAGAATTTCTCTCCGCAGGAATACCTCCCGGAAGGATTGCAGGGCACGAAATTCTATGACCCCGGGAACAACGCAAGGGAAGAAGAGCTGCGAAAATTCCTGCGCAGCCTGTGGAAAGAGAAATATGGATACTAAGCACGAAGGCAGGACCGGACAACTCGTGCGGCCATCGGACAACACATGACAAAACACCAGGCTAACATGACCAATTGGATCGACAAAACATTCAGCGACCTGACACCCCGGGAGCTCTATGCCATCTTACAGCTGAGAAGCGAAGTTTTTGTAGTAGAACAAAACTGCGTATTCCTCGATATGGATGATAAAGACCAGCCCTCCCATCATTTAATGGGCTGGCAGAATGATAAGCTCGTCGCTTATGCACGCATCGTACCTCCGGGTATTTCCTATGTGGAATTTTCTATCGGCCGCATCGTAAGTTCCCCTTCCGTACGAAAGCAGGGCATCGGAAGAGTACTTGTAAGTAAGGGTATTAACTTAGCGTATACGCTTCACGGAAAGGGAATTATACGCATCGGAGCGCAATATTATTTAAGGGGTTTTTACGAATCTTTCGGCTTCGAAAAAGCAAGCGATATATATTGGGAAGACGGCATACAACACATTGAAATGCTTTTATTTACGAAAGGCTAAGCATAAGTACCCAAATTCTCATATTGGGAATAAAATAGTTGTGTTTTGATACACAATTATTCGATCTTTTTTCGTTTCTTGTATGCGAACCCTACTTCAATTTTGAAAGGGGAATCCAAACCATCGGAAAACTAAAATCTAATATTCATGAAACAGAGTTTACACTCCTTGTTCCGGAAGTGTTTGTTCTTGCTGGTAGTAACTCTATCCTTGCATTTCTCTTCTTTCTGCCAAGATGACGACTACATGAACACAACTGAAGCCGGTATTACTGTTGGCCCCATGGTCTTTTTAGGTGACTTAGGTGGTCATGCCGGTAAAGGCACTACCTTCATCAAGGACTATAATATGAATACCACCAAGATAGCCATCGGAGCTTATCTGACGGCCTATCCTGCGCAGTGGCTGGGATTCAGGTTCTCCCTTAATTATGGTATAGTCGAAGGTGATGACAAGCATATCACCGGCAAGGGCGGCGATGAAGAGACCCGTCTTGCACGCGCGCTGGACTTCCGTTCAAAGATCTTCGAAGGAACAGTTATGGCGGAATTCTATCCTACCGTATTCCTGGAAGATGAAGCCGAGGATGTTACAGGCCGTCTGCGTCCTTATGGCGTACTGGGTCTTGGCGCGTTCCACTTCAACCCACAGGGTTCCTTCCATAATCAATATGGTGAGCAGATATGGGTGGACCTGAAACCGCTGCGCACAGAGGGCGAAGGCTTTGCCGAATATCCCGACCGCAAGCCCTATTCTCTTACACAGCTCAATATCCCGATGGGCGCCGGTATCAAATATTATTTTAGCGAGAGCCTCAATATCTCATTTGAAATTATTCACCGTAAGACCTTTACGGACTACATCGACGACGTGAGCACACGCTATGTCGACCCTACGCTGTTCAGCCACTACTTATCTCCCAGTCAGGCATCATTGGCCATAGCTATGTCCAATAAGAGCAACCAGGGGTATAGTACGCCCAGCTACGGTCCCAACGACAAGCGAGGCGATCCCAAGCAGAACGACGCTTACTTTACCGCCCAGTTCAAGATCGGGTTCCGTATCAAGGGTGGTAGCGAACAGCGCTGGAGGAACTCTACCCACTGTCCGTTGTTGAGGTTCTAAAAATCATTCGTGCGATAGATGAGTGTGGGGGCCGATGCCCCGCTATGTCCAAGTTGTTGTTGATCCGTACCCTATTTTTTTTCTAAAACCCCGGCCGTCATGAAAACTAGCCGTACTATGAATCTATTCGCTGGCCTTTTGGTCATCAACCTCTCCATGGCCGCCATTCATCCGGCCTGTGCCTATGCATCGAACACACCGGTGCACACCCTCTCGAAAGGCAACCCCGACACGGGTACTATCCACAGTATCCAGGTCAACAAATCTCTGGTTAGCAAAAAGAACAAGATCAGACTTTTTCCCGATGCCAGGCAGCAGGTGTTATTCTTTTCCGTCCTCGGAGAAGATAAGAAAGTCTATCAACTGTATTTATTCGATATGGACGGCAGGCTGGTGAGCCAGGCCAGTATCCGCAATCGCGAGACCACCGTCCTCACCACATTGTCCGAAGGAAATTATCTGTTCGAGATCTTCACCGATGATGAAAGGATCGAGAACGGCCATTTGATCGTGCGATAGGATCCGTGAGAGCCGCGCTCTACACTAAAAACAAGCTCTTTAAAACTATAAAAATACAACCAATAGGCAAGCAGGGAAATTGGTAAAATCCGAATATCCGAAGGTTAAGTAAAACCTGATCCGTTCCCTATTTTTTAGGTACCCTTTATACAAACTAAGATTTTATTGATCACTCCCTGCTGCCACCTATTGGCCCCGCAAAAAAGGCCGGCTAACGCCGGCCTTTTTCATCGTCAGGACCCGTCAGGGTCCTACTTCAAAAATATCTCCGCCGCCTCCTTCCAATTATTGATCCTGTCATACTCCGTCACCTCCAGGTTGTGCGCCGCCGTGAATATATAAGGCTTGCCCTTGAACCCCTTCAGGTTCTTTACATGATCGTCGATCATATAATCCCCGTGTATCAGGTCCTTGCTGCCGCAAAGCGCCAGCTGCCGCCAGCTAAAGAAAGGGAAATGCTCCATGAGCCAGTCATACTTATCTTTCAAAGAATTGGGGAACTCCATCGCCGCGCTGACGATATATACCTCATACCGCTCATTCAACGCCCGAAGCACCTCCACCGCATCCTCCATCACCGGCAGATGACGGAAAAAACCCGGCCCCTTCAGCCGCTCCATCACCAGCCCCTGGTGCTCCTCCGGAAAACCTTTTACCCAGGAGCCGATCAGCATTTTATCCCAATCCACCTCCTGCCCATATTCTTTCTTATACCATTCGATCATCTCTCCCATCGGGTCCGCTATGACCTCGTCCATGTCTATGATAATTCTTTCCATAGTCGCTGCTTATCCCTTTAATTCCTCTTTTAAAAATTTGGCCGTAAAGCTTTCCTTGTTCTTCACCAGGTCTTCCGGCGCCCCTTCGAACAGGATCCTCCCACCGCCATCCCCGCCCTCGGGACCCAGGTCTATGATATGATCGGCCACTTTTATTACGTCCAGGTTATGTTCTATCACGAGTACGGAATTACCCCTGTCGACCAGCTTGTTCAATACATCCAGCAAATGCCGTATATCCTCGAAATGCAGTCCCGTGGTAGGCTCATCCAATATATAGAACGTCTTGCCCGTATCCTTCTTGGACAGTTCCGTCCCCAGCTTGACACGCTGCGCTTCGCCCCCGCTGAGCGTCACCGCCGACTGACCCAAGGTGATATATCCCAACCCTACCTCCTGCAGCACCTTGATCTTCCGATAGAGATAAGGTACGTTCTGAAAGAACTCTACGGCCTCGTCCACCGTCATGTCCAGCACATCGCTGATGGATTTTCCTTTGTAACGGATCTCCAGGGTCTCCCGGTTGTAACGCCGCCCGTTGCATTTCTCGCAATGGACATACACATCGGGGAGGAAGTTCATCTCGATGACACGCATCCCGCCCCCCTCACAGACATCACAACGGCCGCTCTTTACATTGAAAGAAAATCTGCCGGCATTATATCCCCTGATCTTCGCCTCGGGTACGGAAGCAAACAACGTCCGTATATCCGTAAAGAACCCGCAATACGTAGCCGGATTGCTGCGCGGCGTCCGGCCGATAGGCGATTGGTCGATCTCGATGACCTTGTCGATATTCTCCAGCCCTTTGATGCCCTTGAACTCCAGCGGCGTCATCTTCGAGCCATAGGCATGTTTGCTCAGGATAGGATACAGGGTCTCATTGATCAATGTCGACTTGCCGCTGCCACTCACTCCCGTCACGACGATAAGCTTCCCCAACGGGAATTTCACATCCACATTCTTCAAATTATTTCCTTTCGCCCCCTTTATTTCCAAAAACTTCCCATTGCCCTTCCTTCTCTCCTCCGGGATCTCGATCTTCTTATGCCCATTGAGATAGGCCGCCGTCAGCGTATCCAGCTTCAACAGGGCAGAAGGGCGGCCCTGCGCTACGATGCGGCCGCCGTGGAAACCGGCTTTTGGCCCTATGTCGACCACATAATCCGCCGCCATCATGATATCCTTATCGTGCTCCACCACCAGTACGCTGTTGCCGATGTCGCGGAGATGCTGAAGAGCATCGATAAGACGTTGATTGTCCCGCTGATGAAGACCGATGCTCGGCTCGTCCAGCACATAGGTGATACCCTGCAATTGGGAACCTATCTGGGTTGCCAGCCGTATCCGTTGGGACTCGCCGCCGCTGAGCGTCCGGCTGCTGCGATCCAGGGTCAGATACGTAAGCCCCACATCCATGAGGAACTGCAGCCGCTCCCTTATCTCTTTCAGAATGTCCTTGGCAATGATATTTTGTTTGTTGTTGAGCTTCTTTTCCACTCCGGAGAACCAATCCACCAGCTTGTTCAGGTTCATATTACTGAGCTCCGAGATATTCTTCTCTCCCACCCTGAAATAAAGGCTTTCCTTACGCAGACGCGCCCCATGACAGGTATCGCAGGTCTTCAGCTCCATGAACTTCTCCACCCACTCCCGCAGACTGTCCGAAGTGCCGCCGGCAAACCAGCGTTTCAGGGCATTGACCAGCCCCTCGTACTCCGTGGTATAGACCTGGCTGTCGGAAGAAGAAGCGCTTTCGTCAAAGTCGACGTCCACCGTATCCCCCGTCTCATTGCCATACAGCACCAGGTTAAGGGCCTTTTTGGGCATATCCTTGATGGCGACATCCAGGCTGAACCTGTTCTTTTTTGCCAGCTGCTGCACCTGCTGGAACATATAGGCCTCCCTTTCACCGCCCAATGGGACTATACCGCCCTCGTTGATGCTTTTGGAAGCATCGGGGATGATGGCATCCATGCTGATCTGGTAGACGGCGCCTAAACCTTTACAGGTAGGACAGGCCCCATAAGGGGAATTGAAGGAAAAGCTGTTGGGCGAAGGCTCCTCATAGCTGATACCCGACTCCTCGCACATGAGCTGCTTGCTGTACTGCAACAGCCGGTTGTCATCATTCAGAAGGATGAACAGCAGGTCCTTCCCCATCTGCAGCGCTTTTTGCACGCTCTGGCTTAGCCGCACCTTCATATCCTCCGTGACCGCCATCCGGTCGATGACCACCTCGATGTCGTGGATCTTATACCGGTCTACCTGCATCTTGGGCGCCAGGTCCTTGACCTCTCCATCCACCCGCACTTTCAGATAGCCCCGTTTGCGGATGTCCTCGAAAAGCTCGCGGTAATGCCCCTTACGGCCCCGCACCAGGGGGGCCAAAATAGATATTTTCTTGTTCCTGAATTTCTTAAAGACATTGTCCACGATCTCCTCCTCGCTGAACTTCACCATTTTTTTGCCCGTATTGTAAGAATAGGCCTCCCCGATCCGGGCATACAGCAGGCGGAGAAAATCATAGATCTCCGTCACGGTGCCTACCGTACTGCGGGGGTTTTTATTGGTGGTCTTTTGTTCGATGGAAATGACAGGACTGAGACCGGTGATCTTGTCCACATCGGGCCTTTCCATATCACCGATGAACTGGCGGGCATAGGCCCCAAAACTTTCCATATACCGGCGCTGCCCTTCCGCATAAATGGTGTCGAAGGCCAGCGAGGACTTGCCGCTGCCGCTGATGCCGGTGATAACCACCAGCTGATTCTTGGGGATGCGGATATCGATATTCTTCAGATTGTGGACCCTGGCTCCAAATACCTCAATAGTCTCCTCACCGGGTGCAAGGCCGGCGTTCACATTTGTTTCTATTGCCATACTATAGGTTGAAAAAAAATTGGCTTTAAAGATACATATAACAATCGAAATGCTAAAAAAGTTGGGGAGAAATCCATGATCTCCCTTGCAAACAATTATTTATTAACAGGATCGTTATTCTTCCGGTTATAACCCCTCTGATGAAAGATGTGCTTAACTCTTCTGCTTTTATCCTAAGCGACCTCCTTATCTGGCTGGCCTTTATGGCTATTCCATTCATTATCATAAGATTTATCAAAAGGCAACCCGAAATCCGCTTTGCCCGTCTCTACTACTTGTTTGCCTCCTTTATCCTGGCTTGCGGCGTTACATATCTCCTGGACGCGCTTACTTACTGGTTCCCAATTCAACCGCTCTCCGCCCTTTTGCGGGCGATAACGGCCATTATCAGCTGGATCGCCGTATTTTATCTTATCCGGCAATTGCCTTATGCGGACCGGGCCCTAAAGGCACGGGAATCCCTGGAGTTCGAGGTCAAAGCCTTCAAAGAAGCGGCATCCAGTCAGCAGGTAAAGAATATCCTGGCGCAGGAAAGCCGGCAACTGTTCAAGAACGTTTTCGATCACTCCCCGGTAGGGATCGCCCTGGTAAGCCCCGAAGGACGGTGGCTCAATGTAAATCAGTCCATCTGCGAAATGCTCGGATACGGCAAGGACGAGCTGCTGAAAAGCTCTTTTCAGGCTATAACTCACCCCGACGACCTGGCGGTGGATATGGCCTTTGTCGGCCAGATGCTGAACAAAGAGCGGGAGACCTACCAAATGGAAAAACGGTATATCCGCAAGGACGGCAGCTATATGTGGGCCCTGCTGTCCGTATCCCTTACCTGGCAGGAAGGAAGACCCGCCTTCTTCATCTCCCAGCTGACGGATATCACGCTCAGGAAAAGTTTACAGATGGAAGTGGAACAAAAGAATACGGAGCTGGAAAACCACCTCATTCGTATCAATGAGTTCAACCGCATCGTGGCCCATAACCTCCGGGGACCCGCCTCATCCCTCATCAATATGTCGGACTACCTGGAAAAGAGCAGGAGCGAGGCCGACAGGGATTTTCTCCTCTCCAGGGTAAAAGACACCTCTTTGCTGATCATCAATACATTGAACGACCTGACACAGCTGTTGGAGATACAGCTTCGCCACGAACAGCAGTCTGCCGTCTGCCTGTTCAGGGACGCCTATGAACATAGCCTGCACATGCTGGGCGAGGAATACAAGACCGCATCCCCCGTCATCGATGTAAAATTCGAGGTAAAGGAAGTGCTTTTCCCCAAGGCTTACCTGGACAGCATTTTTTACAACCTGCTCAGCAACGCTATAAAATATCGCCGGAAAGACAAAACTCCCGTTATCTTTATCGGAACAACAGTCATGAACGGGCATGTAGTACTGACGGTGAAGGACAATGGTATCGGCATCGACATGCAAAAGCACGGCGATGACATCTTTAAATACAAAAAGGTCTTTCATAAAGGATATCACAGCAATGGAGTAGGCTTATTCCTCACCAGGAGCCAGGTGGAAGCCAGCAACGGGAAGATAGAAGTGGAGAGCGCCGTCAGCGAAGGGACCGTTTTCCGGGTGTACTTACCGAAGAACCACATATTATGAACTACAAACTATCAATGGCAGGCATTATCGATGACGACCAGGTATACCAGCTGGTGATGAAAAGGGCCATTGAACAGTCCGGCATGGTAAAGGACGTTTTGCAGTTCTATGATGGAGAGGAAGCCATCAACTACTTCAGGGAAAAACAACAATCCCCCGAAGCCCTCCCCGGATTGATCTTTCTCGACATCAACATGCCGTATATGGACGGCTGGCAGTTCCTGGATGAATTTATCAAGATCCCTTTCAAGGGTAATTACAAAAGGATCATCTACATCGTCTCCTCCTCTTCCACCACCGAGGACCTGAATAAAGCAAAGGAATATGAAGTCGTCTCCGGGTACCACGTAAAGCCCATCACAAAAGATATGGTCGACCAGATGATGCGATCCATCGGGGACGCAGCATAACCTTCCATTCCTCACGCGGCATAAAAAAGCCCCCTGACCGGAAATCCGCACAGGGGGCCGAGAATAGGCAAGTTTAACGGTATGGAAAATGCGTTTATTGATGCAACATCACCGTCGGCACCGTGGCCGTCTGACCCGCCGTCACCGTGATATTCGCGATCGTCGTATCCTGATATCCACCACGTCCCTTGAAATTGATGGAATAAGTTCCAGCCGGCACATTCCTGATCAGATAGTTGCCATTACCCCAGTTGGGTATCGCATACAAGGTATCCTTATTGTTATCGTATGCCGTGATCAACGCCACTTCTCTCGGATGCATCACCTGGCCTTTGATCTTCGCCTGCACCTGGTCGTTGAATAGAACGATATACGGCTTCAGCAGGAACTCTCCGTTCCAGAAAAAGACCGAACGCTGCAGGTCGAAATCCAGCCACAGCTTGAGATCATTGGTGCTCGCAGCATCCACGTCTACCCTGCGCACATTGATCGTAAAGGTCGGACTGGGGCCAAACACTTCCATCGGATAATGCGTACTGTTGTCGGTGTATACAGTATTATCCGCGCCCAGCGTAACCTTCACCTTCAATACCTTGCCGTTGGGGATCACCCCATTGGCCAGCAGCGTATCCGCTCCATTACGCAATTGCAAAAGATCATATATGCCAGGCACGACATTCAGCGTATCCCAAATGACGGAGCTGTTCTGTTTCGTCCTGTGCCAGCCGCAATAGTTGTCGTCCCATTGAGCATTGTTGTCGCTGTCGGTCTGCCTGGCTGCCGTGTCTATTTCCACGACCACCTGCCGTATGTCGACCAGCACTTTTGTATACTGGATGGGATCATCCATCATGTAAATAGAAACCTGTGATTTACCCGGAGGTACGTTTGGATTGTGACTTACGTCGGAGTTGTTCTTGTTACAGGCGTAAGCAAATAATAATGCAGCGGCCACTGCGCCCGCGGCAAGCTTTTTGGATACCGTTTTCATTGTTTTGTGAAGTTTATACGTAGAGGTACTGCATCATCGTGCGGAATGGTTGCCAAAAACTGTTCCAATACGCGTTATTGGCCCGTTAACCGCAAACATCCACCGCTCATACATTTTATCATTCTGTTGTAAACCAAATAATTGAGCATTTTAAATGTGGAAAAGTTTAACGCCCGGGGGCAGGATTTTACAGCAGGTGGAATAAAAAATTTTCAGAGTATTTGGAAATATGAAAGTTCCGCCCCTATCTTTGCATCAGTTCTTAACACATCTCTTATCAAGAAAGGCTGAGGGAAATGGCCCGATGAAGCCTTGACAACCTGCTGATGCTGAATAAGCTGAAAGTAAGGTGCCAACTCCATCCCGATGGAATATCGGGACAGATAAGTCAGATTTCAGCTTTACAATATTCAACCACCATATTCGAAGCTCTTCTGACTCATCAGAAGAGTTTTTTTTTGCCCTCCGTTGGTTGGATCTCCGGAAATCCGCCGCCCGATGGTTGAATAAAGCTCTCTGAACGATCACTCTTGGTAAGTGGTGTCGCTTAAAAAAACCTAAAAAATTTAATTATGCAAGCGACAACACAACTCATTCACAGTATTCCTGTAGACCCGCTCACCGGCGCTATCTCCGTGCCTATTTATCAAACCTCCACCTTCGTACAGGAGGCGCCCGGTGTCAACAAAGGGTATGACTACGCACGCACCGGCAACCCTACACGCGCCACATTGGAAAACCTTATCGCACAATTGGAAGACGGTCACACAGGCATTGCCTTTGGCAGCGGGCTGGCAGCCATCGACGCGGTCCTCAAGCTCCTGGAGTCCGGAGACGAGATCATAGCCGTGGATGATATTTACGGCGGCGCCTTTCGCCTCTTCGAACAGGTGTACCGGAAGTTCGGCATCGATGTGCATTACGTGGACACGACCAACCTCGAACACGTATTCAACGCCATCACGCCAAAGACAAAGCTCATCTGGATCGAGACCCCTACCAATCCGACCCTGAAGATCACGGACATCGAAGCCATTGCTAAGCTTGCCAAAGCGCACCGATGTCTACTTGCCGTGGATAACACTTTTGCTTCACCCGCCCTACAAAAACCTCTTTCGCTGGGAGCTGATCTGGTGATCCATTCCGGTACCAAATACCTGGGCGGACACAGCGACCTTATCGCAGGACTGGTAGTGACAAAGGAAAAAGAGCTGGGAGACAGGATCAAGTTCCTGCAAAATGCCAGCGGCGCCATCCTCAGTCCCTTCGACAGCTGGCTGTTGATCAGAGGCATCGAGACCCTGCACCTGCGTGTCCGTCAGCACGGAGCCAGCGCAAGAGCCATTGCAGCCTTCCTGGAAAACCATCCGGCCGTCGGCAAGGTCTTCTATCCCGGACTGCCTACCCACCCCGGACACGATGTCGCGGCAAAACAATCCAAAGGCTTCGGTGGCATCGTCTCCTTCACCTTGAAGGACGATACCGAAGAGGCGGCAAAGACCTTTGTCACATCCACGGGTCTTTTCAAGCTGGCGGAAAGCCTCGGTGGAATAAAAAGCCTTGTCTCCCATCCGGCCACTATGACCCACAAGACCATCCCTACGGAAAAGAGAAGGAAGGCGGGTGTGTCCGATAGCCTGATCCGCCTCTCCACAGGATTGGAAGACACGGAAGATCTGTTGGAAGACCTGCGCCAGGCCCTGGATAAGATCAAAGCCTCCAGGCCGGTGGGACGGACTGCCACGCCGGAAGTCCGCGAAGCCCATCCGGTGGGAAAGGCGCTGGCAGCCAGGTGATATCATCAACTACTTTTACAGGCTAAAATAAAATTAACCTTTAAAAACATTGTGTATGAGCAAGCATCGTTTCGAAACCCTGCAATTACATGCAGGTCAGCAAGTAGACCCTACTACCAAATCGAGGGCGGTTCCCCTTTATCAGACAACCTCCTATGCATTCGACAGTTCCGAGCACGCCGCTAACCTGTTCGGACTAAAAGTCTTCGGGAATTTATATACACGCGTCATGAACCCTACCACGGATGTGTTCGAACAACGCATCGCAGCGCTGGAAGGCGGCGTAGCAGCCCTGGCCACCAGCTCCGGACAGGCCGCTCAGTTCCTGGCGTTGAACAATATCCTGCAGGCAGGCGATAATTTCATCTCTACCTCTTATCTCTACGGAGGTACGTACAACCAATTCAAGGTGGCATTCAAACGCCTGGGCATCGATGTACGATTTGCCGACGGCGACAATGCGGAAAGCTTTGTCAAACACATCGATAAGAATACAAAGGCCATTTACCTGGAGACGATCGGCAATCCCCGCCTGAATATCCCCGACTTCGAAAAATTCGCAGCCCTGGCCAAAGAATACGATCTGCCGCTGATCGTGGACAATACCTTCGGCACGGGCGGCTATCTCTTCCGCCCCATCGAATGGGGCGCCAACATCGTGGTCGAGTCCGCTACCAAATGGATCGGAGGACATGGCACTTCCATTGGCGGCGTCATCGTGGACGCGGGTAATTACAATTGGGCCAACGGCAAATTCCCTCAGTTCACCGAACCTTCCGAAGGCTACCACGGATTGAAATTCTGGGATATCTTCGGAGAAGGCAATCCCCTGGGCCTGCCCAATATCGCCTACGCCATCCGTGCAAGGGTAGAAGGACTGCGTGATTTTGGCGCCTGCCAGAGCCCTTTCAACTCCTTCCTGCTCCTGCAAGGACTGGAAACCCTGTCCCTCCGGGTACAGCGTCATACGGAGAATGCGCTGGCGCTCGCGCAATGGCTGGAACAGCACCCATTAGTCGATTTCGTGGAATATCCCGGTTTGAAGAGCAGCCCTTATCATACGCTGGCTAAAAAATACCTGCCCAATGGATTTGGCGGCATCCTCAATTTCGGCATCAAAGGCAGGGACAACCGCACCGGAAAGGAAAATGCCAGCGCGTTCATCGATTCGGTGAAGCTGGCCAGCCACCTGGCGAATGTAGGCGATGCAAAGACCCTCGTCATTCATCCCGCCAGCACTACGCACGAGCAGCTGAGCGAGAAGGAACAGATCGCGGCCGGCGTACAGCCCAACCAGGTTAGGGTCAGCGTCGGCATCGAACATATAGACGATATCAAAGCGGACTTTGAACAGGCTTTTGAAAAAGTATTTGCCGGAGAGCTGGTAGCCTGATCGGATGTCCCATGAAATTCACATATCATCAACCGCTGAGGCTGGAATCCGGCCTCACGGTTCCGGCTTTGCACCTGGAGTATACGACACAGGGAAGGTTGAACGAGGCCGGTGATAACGTCGTATGGATATTTCATGCGCTGACAGCCAACAGCGACGCTTCCGAATGGTGGCCGGGCCTGGTAGGGGCGGGAAGGCTCTTCGACCCTGCGGTGTATTACATCGTTTGTGTCAATATGCCGGGCAGCTGCTACGGGAGCATCGGACCCGAAGACACCGATCGGGACAGCGGCCACCCTTATTATCATGACTTCCCGGTGTGGACCACCCGGGATATGATCAGGGCGTATCAGCCTCTCCGGGAGTCATTAGGCATCCGGAGGATCTATATAGGCATCGGAGGCAGCATGGGAGGACAGCAATTGCTGGAATGGGCCATCGAAGAGCCGGAGCTGTTCACCCATATCGTACCCATCGCCACCAATGGGAGACATTCGCCCTGGGGTATTGCCTTCAATACGGCGCAACGCATGGCCATCGAGGCGGACCCCACCTGGAAGGAGCGTCGTGCGGGAGCTGGGATCGAAGGCATGCGGGCGGCAAGGGCCATGGCGCTTCTCTCCTACAGGGATTACGGGGCGTATGGACAGCTGCAGCCCAGGCAGGAAGAGCAGATGGCGGAACGCAACAGCACCTTGTACGGACAAGGGCCCAATGCCCACGGCGGGGCCTCCTCCTATCAGCGATACCAGGGAGAGAAGCTGGCGCGCCGGTTTTCGGCCTTCAGCTATTATGCCCTGAGCCTCAGTATGGATGCGCACGATGTGGGCAGAGGAAGAGGCGGACTGGAGCCGGCATTGGCCCGGATAAAGGCCAGGACCCTCGTCATCGGCATTGCGTCGGATATCCTCTTCCCGGTGGTGGAGCAGCAGACCCTGGCGACGTTGATACCCGGAGCAGGCTTTCAGATCATACAATCGCTGTATGGACATGATGGGTTTTTGCTGGAATTCGTGCAGATCGAACAGCTGGTAAAAGGGTTCCTCCAAAAGCAGCCCGAGGTGGAAAAACGCTTGTATTTGATATAAAATTCGGAACTTTGCGGTCCCGTTGAACAATCCACCCGATCTGTTCCGGGGTTAGCTACAAATAAGGAAATAAATAAAAAAATGGAAACTCACAAGCAGCTCACCATCGGGCTTTTTGGATTTGGCGTAGTAGGCGAAGGTCTTTATAAAGTACTACAGCAAACCCCCTCCCTGAAAGCTTCTATCAAAAAGGTCTGTATCAAGAACCCCGGGAAAAAAAGGGAAGCCCCCGCGGAACTCTTCACCACCGACAGAAATGAAATACTGAACGACCCCTCCATCAACGTCGTGGTCGAAGTGATCAACGAATCGACGCCGGCTTTCGAGATCGTCTCCACCGCCCTGAAGAACGGCAAATCCGTCGTCAGTGCAAGTAAAAAAATGATCGCGGAACATTTACCCGAGCTCCTTCAATTACAAAAGGACACGGGAGGATCCTTCCTGTACGAGTCGGCCGCCTGCGCCTCCATTCCCGTTATCCGCAACCTGGAAGAATACTACGACAATGACCTGCTCCATTCCATCAAGGCCATCGTCAACGGCAGCACCAATTTCATCCTCACCAAGATGTTCGAAGACAAGCTGAGCTTCCAGGAAGCGCTCCTGCTGGCCCAACAGCTGGGTTTTGCGGAGAGCGATCCCTCCCTGGATGTGGAAGGCTTCGACGCCGCCAATAAATGGACATTCCTGCTGACCCACGCCTATGGCATCGTAGTGGAGACCAGCGGCATCGTGTTCAATGGCATCCAGAACGTACAGGCCGGCGATGCGGTAGTCGCCCGTGAAAAACATTACGACATCAAGCTCGTTGCCCAGGCAAAAAAGCTCGAGACAGGCAAGGTGGCGGCATTTGTACTACCCCAGTTCGTTAAACAAGAGGACCATCTTTCCTTTGTAAAGAATGAATACAATGGAGTGGTCATCGAAAGCGGATTTGCCGACAAACAATTCTTCTATGGCAAAGGCGCCGGCTCCTTCCCAACCGCCTCTGCCGTACTGAGCGATCTCTCCGCGCTGCGTTATCAATATAAGTACGAATACAAGAAACTCTATCATCATCACCCGCACGAGCTGACCAACGACTTCTTCGCACGCATCTACGTGAGCTTCGATGATTGGAAATATATTCCCCGCGACAAATTCGAATGGATAGAAGAATGGCATGCGGAGTCGGATCGTAAATACCTCATCGGCGTTATTCATTTCCGCGAAATAGAACAGAACAGCTGGTGGAAAGAAAATAACACATCCCTGGTATTGACGCCGGAACCCATTATCGAGGACGTGGAGATCCGCAAGCTGAAAAAGAAAAGCCTGGAACTGGCCGGGATCGTTTAAAACATTTGCCCTGAGCGCCCCCGCGACCATCACTGGTCGCGGGGCCAAAAACCCTTGCGGTTACCCACATTCATAAGGGGTTACCACTAAACGCCGATAAGGGGATGAGCATAAATTCCCAACGTTTAAGGGGTAATATATCCGGCCCTGGAAAAAAATGATCAATTTGGCGCGGTACAATTCGTTCACAGGGGGCCCCCTGCCCCTCTCCTGCTGCACACTTCGTTAATAGCTCTGGTTGGAACATGCATAGCAATAGAATGATTCTTAAATCATCAAATTGTCAAGATCATGTCATCCAAATCTACTGCATTGTTCTCAACTCCTAAAAAATCCAGCCATCCGGAGAAATTTTCTCCCGGACTCTGTACCTCTTTTTTACCCTTAGGGATAGAGAGGACCTTTATCAAAGAACTACCCGAGCGCCAGCTCCGGATCACCGTGCGTCCTTTCTGTGTCGCCACGGACGTCTCCATCCTCTTCAAGTGGATGAGCCAGGAATATGCCGGCCCATTGCTGGCCCGGTCGCGCCATCCACAGGAGCTGGAAGAGTCCTATACCAGCATGATCGAGTCGGATTTCGCCCAACCCTTTATGGGATTGATAAACGATACCCACGTCTGTCAGATGGATATCTATAAGACGCAACAGGATGTCCTTAGCCTGAGCTATCCCGCACGCCCCGGTGATTATGGACTGCAGCTCGTAGTGGCGCCGCTGGCAGTACAGGATAATATGAACCTTCTTTTAAAGACCTGCCTGGAACATTTCTTCTCTTTTCCCGAAGTGGGCAGGATCATCGTCAATATAGAGGATGGGAATGAGTACCACCGGCGCCTGTTCAAAAAATTAGGCTTCCGGAGCTTGTATGACATACGCACCGCCTACAGGTCCTCTTCTCTGTATGTCTGTACAGCCGGTTATTTCCGGCAGGTATAAAACAGTCTTTTCAAACATTATAGGATGCATTGTCCTTCTGATGACGCCACAGCTCATTGAAGATAGAACTGTTGTCCTTGAGCCATTCGAAACTACCCTCATCCACGATACGGCCCTTGTCCAGGATATATACGTAGTCGAACCTGCCCAGCAGATGGAGACGATGCATCGAGGAAAGAATGGCCTTGTCGGAGAATGCTTTGAACAACCCCTCGTATATCAAGGCCTCCGTACGGGGATCGACGCTGCTCGTAGGCTCATCCAGCAATATGAGGTCGCTGTCCCGGGCCGCCAGGATGCCCCTGGCAAGAGCCAGCCTTTGCTTCTGTCCTCCCGAAAGATTTACGCCCTTCTCCCGTATGTCCGATGCCAGTCCCTGCGGCAATTGCCGGACCACTTCCGAAAAATACGCGCTATCGCACACCTGCATGATCTCTTCTTCCGAAAAAGGCAGCCCCAGGGTCACATTGTAGGCCAGCGTATTCTCGAAGATCTCCGGCTCCTGGGGGAAAAGCGTGACGGACTCATTGAGCTTCCCCAGGTCCTCGGATCGTCCATTCACCGTCAGCATCATGCCCGGCTCGGGAGAATACAACCCTCTCAGCAGGGACAGCAGGGTGGATTTGCCGCTGCCGCTGGCGCCTATCAGCGCGATCCGGTGTCCGCGTTGTATCCGCATATGCAGGTTATGCAGACTTTGAGCATACGCGCCGCTGTCATAGGCGATATTGTGCGAAAAATTCAGCTTTTGTATCTCGATGGTCTTCCAATCCCCCGGCAACGATCCGGGTTGGTCGGGACGGTGCTGTTCGGCATATGCCGTACCGATGCCCGCAGCTGTCTGGACATAGGTATGGAATTGCACGATGTCCGTATATTGCCAGGCAATGTCCTGGAAAACGCTGGTAAACTGATTCACATAGCCCAGCAATGTCACAAGACCTCCCACGGCGAAGGCCGTGCCCGGCGTCCAATGCTGGTAGATATAGCCAAAGGCGATCAGGCCATAGATGCAAACGATGAGCATTTCCGCCGTAAACCATTTCCATTCGTTGACGATGGCGCTCTTGCGGAAAGGCGAAAGGATATTGCGCACCTTCCCCATCAATCCCGTCTCCATACTGTTCTCCAGCCGGAGCGTGATCACCGTGATGATATTCGAAAGACTATCGAACAAGGTGGAAGAGACGATATGCTCCCTTTCATTGACCTCATCCAGGGCCTTGACAAAAGGCTTGTCATAAGTGCGGATGATAAAAATGGTGAACACGCCCATACAGACGGCGATGCCGCCATAGAGGGGAGAAAAATAAAGCATGGCCGTGACGGAGAACACAAACTTGCCAAGCGCATAGACATACATGAATCCCCTGTCGAAGAACTCCCGGAGAGCCTCATACGCCTTGCGGATACGATTGATGGTGGAGCCGCTGTGATGGTCCTGGTGCCACTTGACGGGCAGGTGGAGCACCTGGTGATATTTTTCCTGCAGGAAATTCCTGCTTAGATTGAATGCCAGCGTTCTTTCCATCACCCGGGCCGGACCATGGAAACACCATTGCAGGAATTTCAGGCCTATATAACAGCCCGCGTAGATAAAGGTATAGTGCAGCACATGAGCGCTGTCCTTGACGATCTTTCCGATGAACCAGCCAAAGAGGATCGGGTTCATGGCATACATCAGGTTGGCTCCGATGAATAGGGCATACACAAGGATGTATTTTCTCTTTTCCCTGCGGGCATAACGCCAGGCCGTCTGCAATAGAGAGATATAAGGATTTGCCATTTACAGGGATTATATTACATTCAGGAAAGCCCGGCATTCGCCGGCCGACACCGTCATGGAACTTACAAAGTTAAGGAATTACCTTCAGCGGCTCAGCCCATTGCCGGATGGCGACTGGGATTTCTTTGTCTCACGGCTGCAGCATCGCGTCTTCCCTAAAAAGAAGCTGATCCTTGCCACAGGCAAGGTAGAGCAATATGTCAACTTCATCGACAGCGGCATCATCCGCTATTTCATCGTGGAAGATGAAAAGGATATCACTTTCGAAATCGCCTTTGAAGGTTCTTTTGCCACTGCCTATGATTCGTTCCTTACACGCACGCCCGTACGGTATGCGGGAGAGACATTGACGGACACGGCGCTGTGGAGCATTGGGTATGACCACCTGCAGGAGATGTATGCCCGCACCGCCGTAGGGGACAGGATCGGGCGGCTGGCAGCGGAAGAGCTGTATATCCGGAAGAATCAGCGGCAGATGTCCTTTTTAAAGGACGGAGCCGAACAACGCTATAGATCATTGATGCGGGACTACCCACACCTGCTGCAGCACGTGCCATTGAAATACCTTGCCAGTTATATAGGCATCACTCCCCAGGCCCTGAGCAGGATCCGCGCGAAATTAACATAGGTTCATTGTCTCGCTTCGCTGCGGCTGCTACCTTTAGGGTATGCGAGCAAACACCGCCAGCAAGACAGCCCAGTACATGGCTTTATACAGAGCGTTGGAGACCCGACGCCCAAAGGGCCGGCGTCTTTTTACGGACCCTTATGCCATCCATTTCCTGGACAGGGGTTATAGAATGGCATGCAGGCTGAGCGCTTTCCCTCCGGCAGAACGTCTCTTCTATTATCTCATCCAGCGAAGGATCCCGGGCGCCCTTGCCTCGGGCCTCGCAAGGACCCGTTTTATAGACGATCTGCTGGAACAATCCGTCCGGGAAGGGGCCCGGCAGGTCATTATTTTGGGAGCAGGCTTCGACAGCAGGAACCTCCGGTTGGCGGCCCTGCAACAGCTACCGGTCATCGAGATCGATCATCCCGACACCGCCCGGCGCAAGCTGCGGATCCTGCGGGAGCATATGCCCTCCCTTCCCGCCAATACCCGCTATCTGTCCATCGACTTCAACCAGCAGAGCCTCGAAGAGCTGTTCCGTCAGCAGGGAGTGGACCTGTGCCTGCCTGCCACATTGATCTGGGAGGGCGTTACCAACTATCTGCAACAGCCGGCCATCGATGCCGTATTTGCACTGGCAGGCCGGATGACAAAAGGCTCATCCGTGATCTTTACCTACATCGATAGGAAGGTGTTGGAAGAGCCCTCCGCTTTTTTTGGAGCGGAGCGTTTGATACGGGACCTGAATGAAATTGAAGAGAGGTGGACCTTTGGCTTCCGGCCCGAAGAATTACCTTCTTACCTGGACGCTTATGGAATGATCCTGAAAGAAGATAAAGGGGCGGCGGAATACAGACAGCAATATTTGCCGGAACGCACATCGATACTGAAGGGATATGAATTCTACCGGGTAGCAAGAGCCATCATCCGGCCATAAGCTTTTCGCCCCGGCTTGTAAATATATCCTGCAGGATCTCATTCACCTCCTTCGGATGGGTCATGATGTTCAAATGCCCGCTACGCCGGATGGTATGACTGGGACGGGTCAGCATGATGGGAAAGACGATATCCCTCGATCCGTGTATATGCCACAAAGGCCGGGGCAGCTCTTTGTTTTCCCATCGCACCACCGCCTTCATCGCCCATATAAGAAAATCCCCGTCGCACTCATCGATCATCTGCAATACCAACGTTTTATCGGCGCTCGACTCACGGGTAAAAACTCTTTTCAGCCTGGCAGCCCCTTTGAAGAGCGAGCCCGGCAGCACCCGCAGTAAACCCAACGACTTTCCCAGCGTAACATAATAGCGTGGCAGATGCGCGGCCAGGGGTATCGATCCGATGATGATGGTTGCCACAGGTGAAGAGATCTTGGCTATCTCTACAGCCATGATGCCTCCCAGCGATACGCCCACCAACGCAAAAGGCTGCGTGGTATCTATCTGCTGTACTAACCTGGATGCATAGCTGGGAATAGTGTCTTTATCGTCCGGCGTGATCCAGTTGACGAATTGCATCTGAAACCCTTCCGGCAGACGTACATGCCTGAACAATCGGCCGTCCGCCCCCATCCCGCTGATAAAATAAACATTCATGATGATCCTCCAATGGCCGAAAAGATAAGAAAAAACTACCAGAACTTCCACCAGCTTCTCAGCGCCGTTGCGGACTTTAACGGCATGGGCGGGGTCTTTACAAATTTCTTGAACGGCGTTCCTACCATCAGGGCATCTTCTTCCCCCGAAGAGATCTTTACCCCTAAATGCCGTTGAGCAACGCCGAATGCAAAGTCTTCCATCAGCTGGTCTTCCGTAATGCTATGATTATGATGGTCGTTCTTCCCACGATTGTCGAACAGCCTCTTCCCCTCGATGACACGGGAGTCCGCATAAATAGCCTCCTCTTCCGCCAGCCTGTCGCCGTATTCCAGGATAGGGCCGGAGGCGATCACCCTTTTGAAACGCAGCTTCTTTCCGTTCTTCACCAGGGAATACAAATGGTAATTGACGCTGGCATGACAGGCCACCGTCAGGATCTCCGAGCCAGGGAAAAGACTGGAAAGCACCTCCTCATATCCGGCAAGGCTCACCGGGTCATTCGTGACTTCGAGGTGATTGGTAAGGAGATAGTCTTCACATATGATGATATTGTTATTATAATAACCAATATTGATGGACCTATCCTCGGGATAGATACAGCTCTCCATTGTCG
>DASZXP010000177.1:0-31373 GCA_035545935.1 Puia sp.
AGCTCTCGCTGCCTGCGGGCTGGTCTTTTCCTGTTCAATGATCAAGAATAACAACGCCGCTCCCGGGGGACAAAAAGCCGCCGCGCCGGATCAGCCGGCTGCTGAAAAAGTGCTGTTCTACGACGACTTCTCCGGGAGCAAGCTGGATAGGAACAAATGGAATGTGGAGATCACCGGCTTTACGACCAACGACGAGCAACAGGCTTATGTAGATTCGTCGGCCACCGCCTATATCGTCCATGGCGCCGAAGCTGAAGGGGCTGCTAATGGCGCGCTCGTGCTGCAACCCCGCTATTCACCCGGCTTCAAAACACCGGAAGGTCATTCATTCGACTTCATCTCCGCCAGGATCAACACCCGTAACAAAGTGGATTTTGCCCATGGCTCCGCCTCCGCGAGGATCAAGATCACGGACGCCGCCGGACTCTGGCCTGCCTGGTGGCTGCTGGGTAAGGGGGATTGGCCCAAGACGGGGGAGATCGATATCATGGAGTACGTCGGCGAGGGTGACTGGGCCAGCGCGGCCATACATGGGCCGGGCTATAGTGGTGAAACTCCCTTTGTCAACCGATTCTATTTCCCCGGCAGGAACGATATTACCCACTGGCATGTCTATGCGGTGGATTGGACGGACGATTCCCTGGTATTCAAGTACGACGGCGTCCCCATGTTCCGTGTCACCCGCCCCATGATAGAGCATTACGGGAAGTGGACCTTCGACAACGAAGAGTTCCTCGTCCTGAACTTTGCCCTGGGCGGCGGCTACCCTGCCAAGATCAACGGCATAAAAACTCCCTATTATGGTCTTCCCGCCGCGACGGTGGAGGCCATCAAAAGTAATCGGATCAAGCTCATGGTCGACTGGGTGAAGGTGGTAAAACACTAAAGACAAAGTCATGGGTCTTTCGATGGGCATGGCAATTATAGCATTCGGCTACATTGCCTTTCAGGTTCCTTTCCGTCCTGGAGTCCCCCTGAAACTCCTCGAAACCCCATCCCCCAGTGGAAGCAAATTTTGCACTGTCTTTTACCATGATATCGACGATCCTTCGCCGGCCCTCCGTCATAACAGTATCTTTCCCGATGGCTTCGAACACGTCAAAAACAAGACAGGAGCCATTGGGAAAAATGCCGGTCCTGTACCCTTCCATCGCCAGGGTATTGGCATAGATATGATGGATCCCGCCATAATGGTCAAACCCGGGCTGTCCTTTTTTCAGGATGCCTGATTTGATATGCTGCCATTGCAGATACCCCTCCGGGAAAACTATCTCCGGATCACGGACAACAGTAAAAGCCGCGGTGGCTACAAACCCGGCGAGGGTCAGCAATTTCACAAAGATTGACATGGACGGCAATTTGACCTTGAAATTACTCCCGGGCCGGGACACCAGCCAACTTATTCAACCCATTGGGTGAAGTCTTCAACGGTCCTCTCCTCTCGAGCGCAGTTCTTTCATCGCCTGGAGCATCGCCGTCGATATGGTGACATAGCACATGGTCCAGGCAAACTTTAGCTCGTCATCCCACTCGTCGGCCAGCTCCCTTTCCAGGGTCCAGAGCAGCGCCTCCCCTACCCGGGTGTAGTGTTCGGGCTTTACGCCATAGGTATCGTGACGGTGCGCCAGCTTGACGATATTCTCCACGATGTCGTCCAACGCATCTATCTTTTCGATGACATGATCCATGATGGTCATCAGTTTCCTCGACTGTTCGAGGATCGGCCGGGTGAACATTGATTCGAGCTCCGGCGCAATATCAAAGAGACGGTTGTAAAACCCAATGCCAAAAGTCACTTCATCGATGGCGGTCACCTGAGCCCAGGATGACCGTACCAGCTCGATCTGTCTTGAAGTCATAAATGTTATCGTTGTTTTAAAGGTGGCGACGAAGGAAGGGTCAAATGGTCGCACTTCTTTGCCAACGCTCCGGGCGTCAAAGGTTCAGCAGAACCCCAAAATTAGTCACTGGGCGATATTCCGCAATACAACAGCGTGGGATATACGCAGGGGGCTCCCAATGGGGAAGTGGGACTGGCCGGTGGTAATGCGCTGGTCGCCGGTAGGTATATCCGGTGCGAAAATTTTTTTACGGGCAAATTCCCGCCCGCCGCCGACCGCTACCCTCCATTGGCCGACAGTCTCTGGTCCATCTCCTCTCCGGAAAAGACCTTTGTCGTACAAAACCAACATCTATGCCACCCAAAGTCCTCATATCCGGCGCCAGCATCGCGGGTCCAGCCCTGGCCTTCTGGCTTCAACGTTATGGCTTCGACGTCACCATCGTGGAAAAAGCCCCCTCCATCCGTAAAGGAGGCTATCGCATCGACCTTCGGGGAAAAGCCATCGACGTAGCGGCACGTATGGGTCTGCTCGATGACATCCGCCGACATCACACCACCCTGAAGGGTTCCTCCCTCGTAAATGGGAAAGGCCGCCGTTATGTCGATCTCAACGATCCCAATCTTTTCGGCATGCGCCGCCCGGAGGACGTAGAGATCATGCGGGGTCATCTGACAGAGATCCTCTATGCAGCGACAAAAGACAAAGTGACCTATCTGTTCAATAACTCCGTCACTTCCGTGGAGGACGCCGGCGACCATGTCGATGTCGCCTTTAGGAACGGCGCCTGGGACAGCTATGACTATGTCATCGGAGCGGATGGTCTCCATTCGGCCGTGAGAAGACTGGCCTTTGGTCCTGACAGCGACTTTATACATCATCTGGGTTTCAATCTGTGCATTTTCTCCGTGCCAAACGACCAGCGTCTGGATCGCTGGGAGCTGCTTTACCCGCTGGTACAAAAAGGCATCAACGTATTCAGCACCCACGGGGCGGCAGACGCCATGGCCTTCTTCCTCTTCCGCGCCCCGGCCTCTCCTCTTCTTCACCGCGATGCGGAAGCGCAGAAACAAACGCTGCTCGATAATTTCTTTGATGAAGGGCCCGCCGTAAGACAGCTGCTGAGCCATATGGATTCGGCATCCGATCTGTATTTCGATAATGTCAGCCAGGTGCGCATGCCCATGCTTTACAACGGACGTATCGCTTTATTGGGAGATGCCGGCTATTGTCCTTCCCCTGCCTCGGGTCAGGGTACAAGCCTGGCGCTGGTAGGAGCCTATATACTGGCGGGAGAGATGGCAAAAAAAGCCGGGGATCATCCGGGCGCCTTCGCGGCTTATCAGCGGATCATGGAACCCTTTATCTATCAGAATCAACAGTTGGCCGAAACCGCCCTCAAAGGGATGATCCCCAGCTCAAAGCTCCAGCTACAATTCCAGAACTTTATGCTACGCCTTCTTCTGCAGCTGCCGGGAAAAGAAAGAGTATTCCGCGGCTTCTTTTCAAAAATGCAGGAGGCAGTCAGCAGGGCGGCACAGGGCATCGATCTTCCCGACTACGCCTCCCTGGTAAAAAATGTCCGGAAAACGGACCTCCGGCCGTTCTTAAACTGACGATCAGTTCGTCACTGCCGCGTGCTGACCCACCTGGTAATCTCCCGCAGGGGTCCGGAAAGCAACATTTATCCTATTGTAGCAATTGATAGCCAGCGTCGTCATCGTGAGGTCCACCAGCTCTTCATCCGTGAACTGCTGTCTTGCCTGCTCGTATACTTCGTCCGGTACGTCCTGGTTGGTGAGCTTTGTGACAGCCTCGGCCCAGGCCAGCGCGGCGCGTTCACGTTCCGTGTACATGGGCGCTTCTCTCCAGGCGCTGATCATATACAGGCGTTGCTCCGTCTCTCCACCTGCCCGCAGGTCCTTCGAATGCATATCGAGACAATACGCACAGCCATTGATCTGAGATATCCTGAACTCAATGAGTTCCTGTAAATGCTTATCGATAGACGACCTGGTCAAATAAGCGGTAAATGCATACAAAGTCTTGAATGCACGCTGTCCCTTCTCGTAAAAATTGATTCTCGGCGCCATTTTTTTCAGTTTTAATTGTTAGTGATTATACTTTATACACCAGCAATGCCCGTACCCGGAGAAATTGGACAGCCAGAGGCAACTATTTTTTTAAGAGGGTAAAAGGGCGTCGATCTTTTCCTGGATACCCTGTCTTTCTGTCAGGGTTTTGGCCAGTTCATAGGCCTTTTGAAGATGGAGCCTGGCCTTTATATTATCTACGTCTTTGTATAGCTCGCCAAGCAGTATAAAATAGAAGTGATT
The DNA here is from genome assembly GCA_035545935.1 of Puia sp. Lineage (GTDB taxonomy): Bacteria > Bacteroidota > Bacteroidia > Chitinophagales > Chitinophagaceae > Puia. The sequence goes on from DASZXP010000177.1 coordinate 4,178, forward strand.
GTTATCCAGTCTCAGTTTTTCGGCCTCGACGATGGCCTCCCGTCTGCCGTTGGCCTTGTATAAGGCATAGGTCCTGTTGAGGGCGACGCTGGGCGAATAATTCACGAGCAATAATTGGTTGTACAGGCTCAGTATCTCTTCCCATTTTTCCTTGCTGTCCTCTTTTATACAATGCCAATAGGCGATCCGTGCCTCCAGATGATAGGAGCTCACTTCATCGCCTTGCGCGGAAAGATAGAGATAATGGATTCCCTGTTCGATCAGCTCCTTGTCCCACAGCTCCGCATCCTGCTGCTCATACAGGATGGGAGACTCTTCCTCCGTCTGTCTGGCGTCGAAGCGGGATGCATGGAAGCACATCAGGGCGACAAGGGCATCGGTCTTTGGCCGATGGATCTTTTCATAGGTGGTCAGCATCAACCCCAGCCGCAACGCCTCTACGCAAAGGTCTTTTCGCAAGATCTGGTTTTGTGTCTGGGAATAATACCCTTCGCTGAAAAGAAGATATATGATATGCAACACATTGTCGAGCCGCGCTACGATCTCCTGTTCGGGGGGCAGCTCCATTTTTATATTCTCTGTCCGCAGCTTTTCCTTTGCCCGGAACAGCCGCTTGTTGATGGTCTCCTTATTGGATAAGAACGCCTCGGCTATCTCGTCGATACCAAAGCCGCAGAGGATACGCAATGCCAGCCCGATCTGAGCCTCGCTGGCAATGGCAGGATTGCAAACGGCAAAAAGCATCTGCAATTGGCTGTCCTTGATATTTTCCTGGGAAAAGTCGGGCTCTTCGATGTCCACGGTCGCCTGCTGCCTGTTTTTTAGTTCAGGCTTTATTTTTCGCTCGAGGATCTTATTCCTGCGGAAATGATACAGCGTTTTCTGCTTGGCTACCACATACAGCCAGGCAGTAGGATTGGGAGGAAGCCCCTTCTCTTCCCATGTCTCCGTCGCCTTTAGAAAGGTCTCGCTTACAATATCCTCTGCGGTCTCGATATGCTCCAGTCCAAAGAGCCGGCTGATAACAGCCACCATCTTGGTGAACTCCTGCTGGAACAAATGTTTTAAATACTCTTTCTCTTTTTCCATACTACACTGCAAAGATAGGCCGTATCTCCACGCTGCCGTTGCTGTCCAATGCGGGACAACCATGCGCCAGTGTAGTAGCCTCCTCCAGATCGTCCGCTTTGATAACGATGAAGCTGCCAAGGATCTCGCGGATCTCTACGAACGGACCGTCCGTAACCACTCCCCCGGGTTTCAACACTTTTCCTTCCATGCCGAGACGGAGCCCTGTCGCGCTTATTTTTCCCTGGGCGGCAATGCCACCTACCCAGTCCTGCCATTTTTTGGCGAGGGCCTTGTATTCATCGGGTGGTATCTTGCTCTGATCTATACTCGGGAAGCGAAATAGTAATGCAAATTCTTTCATTGCTTAAAGTTTTAAACTGTTATTGAAAATATGGTTATACTTCAATAATGACTGAGGGCAGTGGAATAGGACAGCTGGAAAAAAGTTTTTTTACAAATTTAGTAAGTTATTGGCTATCAGATATCAGTCTCGCCAGGGTCATCGGTCTGGCCAGCGAGCTGGGCGTTAGCCCGGAGAGGATCGATACCATTATCGACTTCGCCGCAGCTGAAAAATACAAGGTAAAGACAGATGGCAACGGGTATATCACCTGACGGACGTACGGGATGCCTATCGGGAATTGGAAAAACACCACACCCACGGCAAGATAGTGCTGGTGCCGTAACGAGTTTTAATTAGTATGCTTGTCGAAGTACTGGTCGACGTCCTTCTCAGCCATGCCTGGCTTTATATCGTCCGAATAATGCAGCTTCAATATCCGCAGGTCCAGGTCGTTGATATCATGTCTCCACACGAAGATATTGGATGCAATGGATGGATCGCCCTTAAGCAGTTCGTCCCTGTCTTTTCTATTAAAGACAAAATACCCTAAGGTTTGATAAAAATAATGAGATACCAGGCTGGCTTGCTGGTCGGCGTTGAATATTTGTCTCGGATTGAGGTAGATATTGCCTTTGTAAATATTTCCCAGCGCATCCCATGTTATATACCAGTGGCTTCTTCCCTTATAATCCAGATCGATCAGGTAATTGGCGGAACGCATTTCATCCGTGAAAGAAATGCTTATCTTACTCAATGAAGGAGATAAAAGGGAAATGGTATTTTTCAGCTTGCCAAGTATCGCTCTTTTTTCCTTCCCGGCGCCGCCTATTACATAAATGACAATATTCTTATCCCATCTGCGGATGACGGAGTCATAGACGATACCATTCCTGCTCGAATATCCCGGATGCAGTGCGGCGGCCTTATACACGGCCCTGAAAGAGGAATCATTGACGGAGGGCTGGCCCTGGCTCCAGGCAGCGCTCATCATGCAGACAAAAGAGACTAAAAGAGCTGTCCTTTTCATTGTCGAAGGTTTAGTACCTCTAACTTAATAAATAAAGGATAGCCCTTTGGTGGCTTAACGTCCGATTAACAAGCCTTTATGCCTCCAGCCCATTGCTGTCCGTCGCCAGCACCTCGCTCATATAATTGAAAAATGGACGCATGGCCTTGAAAGTGAGGCTCACCTGTTTGGGAAATTCTTTGCTCAAGACCTCCTTATCAGAAAAATGTCTAATAAGTAAAAATTGTTTATGTCGCAGGAGATCGATGGCTTCATGACCGGCGTCATATCCTTTTGGAGCGGTCTTTACCTGCTCCCCTTTCAATGTCTGGAACATCGATACGAACTGCCGGCTTTTTAATATCTTCCTCAGCGGGGCGGCATCGAAAGCAATATCGTCCCTGATCCGTCTGAGGTCCTGCGGTGTCGGTCCCCAAAAACCTCCCGCGACAAAACTGTTGCCCGGCTCGATATGGAAATAATAGCCGCCCCGGCGGTATTTGGTGGCGCGTTTGAAGCTGCCGCTCCAGTGCGTTTTGTACGGGGTCTTATCGGCGGAGAAGCGGGTGTCCCTGTAGATCCGGTACAGGCTTTTCTTGCCCGAAGGCGTTTCTATTTCGTCGTGTGTGTTGAGCAGCTTCAGCAGGGCGGCGGCAAAGGCTTCCATCAAGGTCAGCTCCTGCTGGTATTCGGTCTTGTGGTTGTTGAACCATTCCCTGTTGTTATTCTTCTTTAGCTTCTTTAAAAAATCCAGGCTGGAGAGTTGAATCATGCCGCAAAGATACGTCAGTACTCCCGCAGGCCGGCCATTTTCTTCCCTTCTTCCAGATAGCCCTGGTAGTTTTTCCCTGGTGGAACAGGTTCCCGGTCAAGTATTCCCGATAGCTCCATTACGAAGAAAAAAGGTCTTTTATCAGGAAGGTAAAAGAACCTGTCGCCATGCTCGTCATACCGTTCGAATCTATGAAGGATCGTGTCGACAAAAGCGTGCTGTCGTTGGTAATAGACCATGGCGTTGCCTTTGATCAGCTGGCCTGAGATGGGATATTCAAAATACTTTAGGGTGTAATAAAAATCGATATTTATCGTGTCCGACTGCCGGGAGGCGGAGTCAAGAAATCTTTTTGCTTCGCCGGTGTCGTCCTTTACGCCAGTCATCAGCGGTGTCAGTCCAACATATATCAATGCTTTTTCCCCTATCTGCGCCACCACGATCTTAGGATCATCGATGCGCTTGCTCATGGCCACAGAATGATAAGCAGTATCCCACTGGCCGAAAGCAGCGAGGGAAAAAAGAAGAGCCGGCACGAAGATGATACGCATAGATAAGATGATATCCAAATATACAGCCTAATCGAAGGATTTTCAGGATCAAATTGAAATAGGTATTGTATGGATAGGCACCAATGGCGGATTGAACAGATACGATGGATCTTCTTTTATCCAGGGTTGATCCTCTAACGTTTGATGACCCGCAGCCTTATTTATAAATGATCCGCTTCCCAAACGGCATCAACGACAGCTCCATCAATTTCAGATGCTGACGGGCAAACGGGATCCCGATAATGGTAATACAAAGCAGGAAGGCAAAAAGCAGATGGACCACCGCGGTATAAAGACCGCCGCATAACAGCCATATAAGATTGAAGATAACAGACAGACATCCGGCCCTGCTCTCCCCGGACACGATCTGGCTGCCGAAGGGCCACAGCTCGAGCGCGGCCAGCTTAAAACATTGAAGTCCAAAGGGGATGCCGATGATGGTCATACATAGAACGATACCTCCCACCAGATATCCCAGCGCGGCAAAGAAGCCGCCGAAGATCAGCCATATAAGATTGCCCAATAGATTCATGGATCGAATATACGTAACCTCGTCGAATATCATCAGCCGCTCGTCCGGAACGAAGCGCCGTATCAGCGGTAATACGTATATTTAGTCAAACAAACAACGATGCCAAACCATTTGATCAGGTCCTTGGGGGCGCTTTTATGTGTAACGGGTATGATCGGCTCCTGCAATATGAAAAACCCCGACAACGGGCTCACCGATAAAGAGAAAAAAGAAGGATGGGTATTGCTGTTTGACGGCCAGTCGACAAAGGGGTGGCATTTGTACAACAACGACAAGCGTGCTTCGACATGGTCAGTGAGCAATGGGGATCTGATCTGTGGTCCCGACATCCGATTTGACCATATGGACCTGGTCACGGACAGGGAATATAAAAATTACGACCTGACGTTCGACTGGAAGATCAACAAGGGCGGGAACAGCGGCGTATTTATCAATGTCGTCGAAAAGCCGGATATCCAGGCGACATGGGCCACCGGCCCCGAGTACCAGATGCTGGAAGGCACCCATCCGGACCAGGCGAACCCGCGCCAGCGATCCGGCGGTATGTTCAATCTTTTTCCGACCAAGGTTGCCATGGATACGACCCGCGCCGGCCAGTGGTATACATCGAGGATCAAACAACAGGACGGGCATTTAGAATTTTATCTGAATGGCGTGCTCACCGTCGAGACCGATCTTACCTCACCCGCCTGGACCGACTCGGTGGCCAACAGCAATTTTCATAATTTTCCGCTGTTTGGAAAACAGATCAGCGGGCGTATCGCCTTACAGGACTGGCAAAAGGCGGTAAGCTTTAAGAATATAAAGATCCGGGAGCTATAAGCCGCGGCTTTAAACCCTCAATGATCCCCTGAACCCACGGGCGGCATAATAGGAGTCCGCGCCATTATGATACAAGAATACGGTATCATACCGACGATCGCAAAAAAGGGCGCCTTTTAGTTTCCGGATGGCGGGTGGTGTCTTTACCCAGCTGGATGTTTTCAGATCGAAGTTTCCAAGCTGCTGCAGCTCCCGGTATTGCTCCTCCGTCAAAAGCTCGATGCCCATAGCGGTCGCCATATCGATCACGCTGTTCGCCGGCTTATTTTCCTTTCGAGCGTCCAGGGCTTCCCGGTCGTAGCAAAGGCTTCTGCGGTCCTTGGGGCTTTCCGCCGAGCAATCGTAGAAAACGTATTCACCCGTCTTTTTATCATGGCCGACGACATCCGGCTCGCCGCCGGTGCTTTCCATCTCCTGGAGCGACCACAGTTTCCCGGCATTGTCCTCCAGCCTTGCCTGTACGTCGGCCCATTTGAGCCCCTTGTGACGGCTCATGTTCTTCTCGAAGCGGGTTTTGAGCGTATCGAGCAGCGCTCCCCGTTGCGCTGATGTTAGTTTCTTATTCATGGTCATAAATAAAGGTGAAAATACCAATATTTATGAATTCCTCGCAATCATCGGCGCCGCATAGTGGGCCAACGTCATCACCGTCACCTGGGGATTCACTCCAAGGCTTGTCGGGAATACACTGGCATCGCATACAAAGAGGTTCTCGAAACCAAACACCTTGAACCCCTCATCCACCACTCCCGTGGCCGGATCATTGCTCATCACATTACCACCCTGCGGATGCCCGGTGCCGGTGGAAATATCTCTGGAAGACTTGACGTCTTTCCGCAGATTGTCCTTCAATTGCTGCACCGTCGTATACTCGTAATAAGTATAGGTGTTGGGCATCACCCGCACCGCGCCGCCGCCTGAAAGATATATTTCAGCCGCCTTTTCCAGACCCTCCATCAGGCTGTCGAAATCATCCTCCGTCGGGACATAGTTGATATCCCTCCCCAGCAGCCCCGCCGCCTTTACCTCCGCATTCGAAGCCGTACCCACGAGTATACCGGTACAAGCCATATTCCCGTATTGATGCATATTATGGAAATGCTGATCGAACCAGCCTGGCATTGCCGTGGATTGGAACATGGGCGGGTTGAACCATGTCTCCATCACAAAGCTGCGGTTCTCTGTTTTTAGGAAATGAGAGATCTGAAGCCCCTCATAAGAACGGATAGGGTCTTTAAAAGCCGCCGTTATCTGCGAGCCCAGGTTGAAGGCCAGCTTTTTCCCCGCATTAGCGATCCCCAGCCTGGATTTCAGCAGCAATATGCTGGAAGAGATCGCACCGGCGGAAGACACGAAGGTATTGCCTTTGATCGTCAGCTTCCGGCCGCTCTTGAATTGCCCCGTCAGCGAAACGATGCGCCCACCCTTCCTGTTGAATTTTATAGCTTCGCAACCCGCTATGATCTCCAGCCTGTCGGGATAAGCCAGCTGCGCCTGCGGCAGGATGGTATCCAGCATCGACAGCTTTCTACCGAACTGGCACCCGATATTACAATAGCCGCATCCTATACAGCCGTCTATATTCGCCATCACGGAATCCAATTCAGGCTTGCCATATCCCATTTTTGCACAGGCGGCCGAAAAAAGGCTTCCACCCGGATTGAGGTATTTGTCGATGGTCATATCCGGCGTATGCGCCACCCGCATCAATTTATACACTTCCTTCATGGACTGTTGATATTTTACCCGGTCGATCCCAATACCCATCTCATCGATCCATCTGTCGAGGATATAATCCGGCGTCTCGAAACAGACCGCATTGTTCACTACCGTAGAGCCCCCCACGCAGCTGCCCTGGAAGACCTGGAACCGGAAATCACGGGAAAGCTGCAGCGCCCCATCCGCATAGAGACGGGATACCATATCCACCTCATCGGCCGTATAGGTAGACGGCAGCTCCAATTCTCCCCGCTCCACCATCAGGACCTTTCGGCCCATGCCGACAAGCTGGTGGGCAAGGATGGACGCCCCGGCGCCCGATCCCACGATGACCACGTCCGCGGTGATCTCATTGGTAGCAAAGTCGGACTCGCCCAGCACTTTGAGCGAAGCGCTTTGCGAATGCCCCGTCGGAAAATGAGGATCGGGAAATTGTTTTTTCCGGTCGTCCAGATCCAGCCTGCTCAAAAACGGTAAATAGCCAATGCTTGGATGTACCCGGATGTCGCTATAATATCCCATATAGCACAGCTGTTTCGACATCCGGATAGCAGCCTGGATCAGCCGCACCCACCAGTCGGGCATCATCCGGAAGTTGGGAGCTATCAGGAACCGTTTCTTCAAAAAATTTAGCCGGTCGTCCGGCAGCATCTGGCTCAGCGGAACATGCAGGGACAATAAGGGATAGAACTCCATACAGCTCAGCACCACCTTCATCACCCATTTCGACTTTGCACGAAATTTATCCAGATAGCCATCCACATTCATCGCCACTTCCACCGGAAGTATTTCCAGCTTTTCGGTCGTGCTGTCCCCCGCCACACATACTTCCGCCAACGCCTCCAGGGTCTGAAATTGCCGGACGGATAAATATTTCAGTCCATAACGCCCCCTTCCGGCGGCGCTGAACATTACCCACAATATTACCAGCAAGACGAGATAAACACTACCCCTCCCCCAATAAGGCATCCCCCCGTCAGCCGGATCGTTACCCCGTATCCAATTCACCACGGACCATATCACCCCTATCATCAAAAATCCGATCAACAGCCGCAGCAAAACGCTGAATCGCCGGATGTCGCCGATGACCAATAGCAACAACAATACGACCATGCCGCCCTGCGGGAAAGACTGGTTGCTCAGAAGCGTATAGCCATGAAAGGCAAACCCTTCCAGGAAGCCCGGTGTCCATTTAGGGAAGACATGGAAAAAAAGGATCAGCAGCGAAACAAGAAGCAGGAATTTCAATAATGTCCGAAGGCGTTTCTCGGCAAGGACCAATGAAGGATTCATGATATGCTTTTTGGAGGGTTAATAAAATGGTACTATCACCAGGGCAGATAACGGATCTCATAGCGGTGTCCCAATATAAAATAGCAGTAGAACACATTGAAGTTGTCCGAAAAATGAAGATAGGCCTTGCAAAGCAGCAGGCTGTTATCCCCCTCGTTGGGACACACTACAAAATCCTTGATCACTGCAAAGAAGATCAGATACCATTTATGGAACGGCACCGTATAGTCGATCGTGGCCAGGTTTTGATAAGGCTGCGATAATTTGGTAACAGGCTGCTCTCTCACATACGCTGTCTTGAAATAGCCCAGCTGGTTCGGGCGCACCTTATGCAGCCCGGATTCCCATTGTCCCAGGTAGCCCTGGTGATCCTGGACCACCGTCTCATTATACCCATAGTTGGCCCCATTATATTTATAAAAACCTTTTTTGAATTTTATCCCCGACAGCCGGCCGATCCACTCATGGTTCCATCCGCAGTATATATAGCCGTTGAGCGCCTCGAGGTCGGGTGCAGTGCCCGTACGAAGGATATTTTCCAAAGTGGCTTTATCAGCCGCGGCCAGGGTCTCATATGTCCATTTTTGAGTCATATATGAAAAGTTTTCCGATGAATGATCTTATTATTGAGTGGCAGTTTTTTTCCAGGAGGTATCCCCGATCAATCCATTTTTGGAGAGCAGCTTGCGCAGGTCCGGCTCCAGACCCGACGCGATGGAGTTCTGTTTGATCCTGGCTGTCACCTCGTCATACACCTGCTGGTCCGGGATATCGTGTACCTGCTTGGCGATGATAGCCACCATACGCAGGTACTTTTTCCGGTTCTGCCAGACCAGGAATATGATCACGGACGCTATCACCCCCACGGCAATAAGCAGCCAGATGGCATTTTTGTTGATGAACGAGATATCCTTTGTTATCTGTGGATTGATATCGTTGCGGAAGCCCTCGGATACCTTATGCAAAGCGCTGTCGACAATATGCCCTACAGCCGTATCGATGATCTTTACAAGGGCGGCAGTGGTTTTGGCGCCGAGCAGCTCATCCCGCATCAATCCCAGCCTGGTCTTTGTATTGTTGCTAAGGACCTCCGCCAGCAGTTGACTAAAGCCATCCCGCATGGCCAGGACATCCCTTTTTGTTTTACCGACCAGGACGCCCTGTATGCTGTCCAGGTTCATCCTCATCCGGCTGCCCGTAAGCGTTTGCATCAGCGAGTCGGCCCATAACAATACTTTCCGGTTGAGAAGACTGTCTTCCAATGTCCTGGTCCGTATATTCAGTGAATCGCTCAGGTTTGTCAGGATGGAATCGAGCAGCAGAGAAACTTTTCTTCTGGTGGCGGGGTTGGTCAGTTCGTTCATGGCGCCTGCCACCAGCGTTCTGCCGATGCTGTCTGTTTGGGAAGCAACACCTTTTGTAAGATCCCTGCCAATTTTTTGGAAGGAGCAGCTTTCAAAAAAACAAGCAGTCATGATGAGGATCATCACCACATAAAGAGGAGGGGCTTTCATGGTTTATATTTTATTGTCTCACTTTTTATCTGTCAGGACAAGCGGGTCTTCCCGTAAAGCATCGTCGTTCCAACGGAACAGGTTTGGGGGTCGTATGTCGCCGGCATCGTCCTTTTCTATATGCAGAAAGGTATAGGTCCTGTCCAGCCGGACATCCGCGGCATCCATTTCATAGACAGGGATCCAGGTACCCGTATTGCAATATCTCTTCCCGTCTGCTGTATTGACCTGCTCCGGGTCATGGGTATGTCCGAATGTGACCAGCTGTAATTGGGGCCTGTCGACGAAGATCTTGCCGGCATCCGGGAACAGGGTCGAGGGCGCGGAAAGCTGCAGCATGGCGAACAGCCTTCCAATAAAATAGGACAGCGCCAGGAACAGCAGGTTTTTCAATTCCGAAAGAACGGCCTGCCATAACGATGGCGTGGAGGCTCCTCCGGATCCGGTAGACTTCAATATGGCGGGGAACCCTTTATAGAGCGCCAAAGCGGTGATCACGATGGGAACAATGACGATGAGAATAAAATGGAACAGATACCGGAGCGCATAGCCATACTGTCTTTTGGGGATGACCTTTATGGTAAAGGGAATATAGCTGAATAATAGCTGCAAGGCCAGAGGAAATCTTTCCCGGAGCAGCAGCGCGAGGGTATCCTGCCGCGGCCGGACATCGTCTATATGCGGATAGGCCAGCTCGATCCGGTTGATAAGGTAGCGATTGAAAAACGATCCGAAAGGGAGATTCAGCTGCGTCTGCCCTTTCAACACAGGCGGCCCGTCGACGCAGGTGAAATTTTCATACCGATGCCCATGCTCGATATATATTTTACCATCGATGATCAGGGTGTCATCCACAAAATGGGTTTGGGGATGTACGATATTTCGTAGCGCTACCCCGATCATAATGTTCTGACCGGAGGCAATCTGTTGTGCCAGCAGGTATCGCAGACAGTTCCTCAACGGCCGCCAATACCATTCCAGGTCATGATTGCCCTTGGTGATCAGCAGTTCGTTCCCTTCCCATAGCCACAGGGCGAGCCTTTTAAAGAACAACGGGTGACCGGCGGCGCAGACACATAATTTCCATACGGATTTGTAGTCTTCGGTCCCGAACCCGTATTTGACGTCTTTGGGGGTGATAGAAGAGGTGAGCTGGTCCATGGGAATGGATAGCCCGATGTCATCCAATGTGCGCTTCCAGGTCTCGAAATCTTTCTCTGTGGCAGGGATATTCCTGATCCGGAGAAAATCCACCAGGTCTCCGTTGATGATCAGAAGACCTTTCTTTTTACCGGAAAGCTTTTCTCCCAGATGGTCCAGAAAACGGACGAAGGAGCTGTCGGCAAAAAAATTCTCCGTACCATCGTAATTCCCATTGCTGTTGAGTCCGGCGGCAAGATGTAAATCGCTGATAATAAAAATATCTTTCTCTCCTGAAGATATCTCTATCAATTTTCCTCCATAAGGGATCTTTTCGGGGCCAAGCAGTATTTCGGAAACAGGCATTGAAACAGATTTATATACATAAATTTCTTTTCCCAATCCATGTTCAGGTAATACAAAGGGTATGCTTTAATGGCTACTTATCAGAGGGCGGCAGGCAGGTAGTAAATATTTATAATTATCAATATATGTCTAAGGTATTAAATTATTGTAAATAATAAAATACCTCAAAGCGGGGGGGGCGGGTCCGACTATTCGGACAACCAGAATTCGATGTTGTATTCCGTCTCGCCCAAATAACCGTATTTGCCGAATAGGACGGTCTGGTTTACTGCGGGCTCGTCGTTGTCGTCATGCCGATTGTCAAGCAGCAGGGTCTTTCCCGGATAGACGGCCTTTACCGTGTATTTGCCGATGGGTACATCCGTGACCATAAAGGTGCCCGCGACATCATGTACCTGCCGTTCGAAAGCAATGGCCGGCGTCCCGTCGATCAGTGTATTTTCGATGGGCGTAAATACCAGCTTCACCTGGCTGGGATCCACATCCGTACCAAATTGATAGAGGTCTACATGGGCGCCATAAAAACCGCCATCGGGGCGTTGACCGCTCAGCCGCCAGGTAAAATTCCGCACGGTGGCCTGGTCGCGGGTAAAAGCATCGGTGTGATCTACTACCAGGTCGAACTTGTATTGTTTGCCATAAGCCGACTTTATCAGCTGGGCCTTTGCCGTCCAGCTGCCTGCGGGTTGAGCAGGGAGCTCCGCTTTGTAACGGCCATTGTTATCCGTAGTGGAAAAAATATACGAATCGGCCCAAACGGTGTGTTCCAGCGTAACTTTTATTCCGCTGAGCGGATTGCCGGCTGAATTGGTGACTTTTCCGGTGACGGCGCCGGTGGATGGACCGTCGGGCGAAGAAGACGAACCGGCATCTTTCTTACAGGCCGCCAGGCTCAATAAAAGAAAGAAATGAATGAATGTGCGCATGATCTTTTTTGCGCGAAACTAAATGCAGCCGCCGCCCCTGCCTACGGTGTAGATAACGAACCGGGGTTTTTGCAGAATGAATTGCAATAATTGGCCCGTGTGCTCTTCATCGGATCAGCATCATCGTGCCTTTCTTTAAAATAACCTTGCCGGTATAGTCCGTACCCCTCAACATCCACAGGTAGGCGCCGCCTTCCTGCAATCTTCCTCCGACCCGGCCATCCCATCCATGCCCTGTCTGGGAGGTGCTGTATAAGAGCTGCCCCCAGCGATTGTACACGCGGAAATATTCCAGCGAAGCAATACCCATGCAAACAGGCCGGAACAGGTTATTTTGGCTCTTCTCCGGGGTGAATGCATTGGGCACAAAAATATCAGGCAGCGTAGGCGCTATCGTCACCTTCACGCTGGCGGTGCCGGAACAGCCGAAAACATCCGTAGCCTTCACCAGATAAGTGATGTTATTCATCTCGGGTCCATACAGACCCACGGGGTCTGCTATGTAGGGATCGCTAAGACCCGTGGCGGGAGTCCATTCGTAGTCGTTTTTATACACGTCGCTGCTGGTTGCCTGGAAGTGAAGGGGCTGATTGACGACCACCAGCGTGTCATTCCCGAGGTTCACCTTGATGGGTTGGACGATGGTCAACGTTATGGTATCAGCCACGGTGATGGGGCAGCCCTCATTGTGGACATTCAATATATAATTCGCCGACGTCTTTGGAGCGGCCAGGATATTGGCAGTAAACGGTACGGTCTGGATGACGCCTTTATTATCCCCTGCAAACGATCCGCTGCTGACCCATGTATAATCGGTGCCGGTGGTAACAAGGGCGCGTAACGTCGCGGATTCGCCATAACAAATAGTCGTATCGGCGGGGATGGCCGTTGCCTGTGGGAGGGCGCCGGGATAAAGCTGGACGAATAAGCTATCGGTCAGGCTCGTACAGCTGTTCTTCTGCCGGGCGACGATCCATCCGGGTTGCGCGCCGATGGTTACCGAGATGGCATTGTCGTTCCTGTCCGAGTGGAGCTGCCAGCCGTCGGGGACAGACCAGTCATAGGTGGCGCTGTCCAGGGAAGGGATCGAATACTTCCCGATGCTGTTGGAACAGGCAAGGGTATCTCCGCTGATCTGCAATCCCGCACAGACATCCCTTACGGCAAAATACGCATAGGCAAAATGCCCGCCCGGCACACAATTGTCAGCTTCGAAAGTCAGCGTTACCTGCTGCCCGCGATAAGGCGTTAAGTCGAAAGTCACCTCTGTCCAGCCTTTTGTCCAGACGTCCTGCAGATGCACCCCACTTGAACCCTGCGGGTTGCGGGATTCGTTCGGGGTGGGCACAGGGCTTAGGGAGAACCCGTTGGCCTGCGCCGTTGCCGTATCCAGCCCTCCCCCATCGGTGGGAAGGAAATAAGAAGGTGAAGCGCAGGTGATCACGCCGTTGGGGGTAGTTAGTATCGCCCGGGCCATCGGCTGGAGTTCCGAGGCATGCGTACCATTCTCCAGCACCATGGCATAGGCATAAGTCATGGTATAGGGGACGGAAGAAGGGCCGGAGGGGACGCTTATATCATAACTGATCCCACGTATATAACCGCCCTTGGGGCCGCCGCCGGCTGGGTTATTCGGCTGCCCGTTTGTCGGATCGCTGGCCTGGCGCTCGGCAACAGATGTCGAACCTAATAAAACGGAATAATGGTAGGTATACCCATTGATGGTGGGTATCGTAGGGAAGCTGCCAAAAGGATCGGTACCCTGGTAAGTAATGACCCGGATACCGCTGACGGAGGGGAGATTATATTCAGGAAAGGCCGTTTCGCTGTTGCCGGGATAATAGTAGGTCTTGATCGCGCCGGGTCCATTACCATCCTTGTTATTACCCGTATAAGCGTCCCAGTGGACAAGGGAGGCTTTGGAAAAATCTATATTGACCGGGCAGGATTGGGATTGTTCCGCCGATGGCAGTGCCGGCATGATGGCTAAAACCACCAACCATATATTCATTCCCAGCCTGGTCATTGTAGCAGTTTAGTGTGCCTGTAAATTTACTTGAATAGTAACGAAAGAAAATACCCCGGGGTTTGCTTACGGCCCATTCGGTTTTATTGACAATCCATCCTTTTTCTCCACCGTCCGTCGCCGGACGGGTAATAGCTTTACCCCAAAAATGATGAAAAAGCTGCTATTTCTGCTGTTTTGTTTACCCGCCCTGTCATCGCCGGTCCTGGGTCAAACCTATAAGACACTCACGGTGAAGGAAGGAGAGAATATCGATTCTGTCATGTCCGCATACTCGGGGCCCGACCGGTATAAGATACCCCGTGAATCCCATATCCGGTTTGGCAGGCTGTTGCCTGGTGGACAATGGAATATCCGTTCCACCCAAAAGGACTACGGGGTCTATGACAAGCTGCTTTTTATGCGGGAGCTCGAGGACAGGTTCATAGCGGTCGTTTCCTCGGGGAATACGGTCTTCTACCTCGATATGGATGGGAAAAAAGCATTGCCGGCCGGCGCAAGACCTGCCGCGCTGATCACCAACCCCGATCTCTCCAAAGCCGCGGTCGTACTGGCAGACGCGCTCCCCATGTCCATGGAGAAGGTAAACCAGCTGTCACGCGAGGAACAGGTAGCCTTCTTTGCAAAATTAAGGGCGACCGACACTTCCCGGCAGGTCTGGTTCAGCGATAACAGCATGACTACCGCCCGGAAAATAAGCAAGTTGAGCTTCGACGCGACGGGACGTCATTTTTTGGATATACGGCCTAAAGTATTCTATATCGATGGCGTGGAAAACAAACGGGATATCTCCGGCGGGGGCACTCAATTGTTCGTCAACCAGTCAGGGAATAACTGGGCGTATTACTATATGAACTATCTCACCTTCAGGGATAATTTCACGATCAGGAGCGCCCTGCATCCCTTTGTTACGACGGAGGAGGGGAAGGAATACCTCAACTGGTTCATCGCGGAGAAAGGCGCCGGAGGAACGACTTTAAAGGTCGGCAGGCGGACGCTATAAAAAAAGGCCGCTCAGCATGCTGAGCGGCCAGATTTCTCATAGTGATGTCTTTACAGCTCTTGTCAAGGTTTATCCCACCATACCCTGCCATTCAGATCGTCTTTCCCGCCAAAGTTGGGCTGCGCCTGTAGAGCAGCCTTATAATTGCTGGTGTTGATATTCGGCTCGCTGCTGGGATATCCCTGTCTCCTTGGAATGGGGATATCATTGTTATTCGGCGCCGGCGTCAGCACAGGATATCCCGTACGTCTCCATTCCGCCCATGCCTCATATCCATTCATATACAGGTGCACCCATCGCTGATAAGCTATTTGTTTCAAGGCGTTGGCAGGATCATAGGCTATCTCCGGCCGGGCCAGATATACGCCGAGTCCCGTGGTATCGCCGACATCGGAAGGGTCATAGGCCGTCTTTTCCACATCATCCACCACGCCGCCTTTAAAGCTATTCCTCACCCATTGACGTACCGAGGCTTCGATGGCCGCCTTGTATTTCTGCCCCGCGTCCGCATCGCCGCCGGACAACCACCCCAATTTATCGGCCTCCGCCTGCGCCAGCAGGAGCTCGGCATAGGTGATGATAAAACAGGGCGCATTCTGAGCACGGACATGTTCGCCCATAAAAGAGACTTTTGAGGTGGTGACCTTGGCAATACTATCACCATCCAGGCCATAGGGCACGCCCGCATAGTCACCCGTGGAGGGCGCCGGATCGGCAAAAATGGGCAGCCGGGGGTCCTGCAAAGGGTCCATATAATCCGTGAGGGTCTTGCTGATCCAGTACCACTGACGGTTTTGCACATCCGAAACATAGTACCAGTAGTTTTGGTTGACGGGATCGGCCAGGTGGACAAAGACGGCATTATCGCTGTTGTCCTCGAAGATGCCGCCGGTAACGGCATCGGCAAATTCCGTCTTTCCCTTATCCGGGTCTATTTTGGAGAGACGCAGGGCCATCAAGGCGCGCATGGAGTTGGCGAATTTTTTCCATTTATCCATGTCCCCGCCATACAGCAGGTCGCCCATCACGCCATTGCCGTCGTCGATCTGTGCGGCAGCCTCTTTCAGCTCTTTCAGCAGGTCGTAATAGATATCTTTTTGCGCATCGTATTTGGGCGCGAAATTATCCTTCCCTTTCAAGGCGTCCGAATAAGGGATATCGCCCCATCTGTCCGTCATGAACCAGTAAAAATAGGCGCGCAGGATCCGGGCGACGGCCAGCTGGTTGTTCTCGGAACCTTCGTTGGCGTTGAAGGTAGTGCCATTAATAATAGTTTGAAGGTTCTCCAGGGGACCGGCATAAACACCATAAAAATCAAAGTTGACAGAGATATACCGGCTGTCGTCCGTATACGGCTTCTCCGCCCATTGCTGCGTATACAACGCTCCCGAGATGCCTTCGATCATCACAGGCAGATAGTTGATAGCGGACGTGAGCAATTGTGCATTGGAGGCGACAGTAGGGTTATTAGGACTGACATTGATATCGGCGGGGAATTTTTTACATCCGGGTGCAGCTATCGTCCCTATAAACGCTGCTATGATAAAGAATTTCTTTCGCATGGTAGTGATTTTTAAAAGGAGATAGTCAGGTTTACGCCATAAGAGCGGGCAGTAGCCAGCTGACCGGTTTCAAGCCAGTTGAGCGACGATGCGCCGGTGGCCAGCTCCGCCGGGTTGACGCCTTTGGGCGCTTTCTGCCAGATCATACAGGGGTTGCGGGCGATGAATGCCATGTTCACGCTTTTAAACGGCATGGAAGGGATCATTGTCTTGCTGATCGTGTACCCTACCCTTGCTTCCCTCAGCCGTATATAGCTGGCATCTTCCGTCCATGGGTCATAGATCTTGGAACCAAGGACATTTCTGTAATACGCTCTCGCCGCCACATACGCAGTGACCGCCTCTCCCGTCACCGAGGAGATACCCGAGATCTTCACGCCACCTCCGGACGCGAGATCATCCCGGACATTTTTGCCTTTGTCATTCATCGCCGCCGTCTCGGCCGCCTGTCCGCTCTTCACGGCCAGCATCTTTGACCAGCTGATGAACTTGCCACCGCTCTGGAAGTCGATGGTGGCGGACAGATCGAGGCCCATAATGGTGATGGTGTTCTGCCATCCGCCGGTGAACTTTGGCAGTACATTACCCAGCTTGTGTCCCGACTCATATTGCGGCAGGTTGCTGGCGTCCAAAAGGACCTGTCCTGTTTTCTGATCCCGCTTGTAGCCATTGCCTACGATGGTGCCAAAGGGTTCCCCTTCATTGGCTAACAGATACATATCCACGCTGGCATACCGGTTGTAATCCAGCTGGTAGGAATGAAGACCAGGATAAAGGGATATGATCTTGCTCGTGTTGCGGCTGAAGTTAATGTTGGTGGTCCAGCTCCCATCCTTTGTTTTCACCGGTGTGGCGGATAGGGTCAGCTCGATGCCTTTGTTCTCGATATTGCCCGCATTGATCTCGGTGGTGGTATAACCGCTGGTACCGGATACATCCAGCGGCAGCACGGCATTTTTGTTGTTTTGGTGGTACCAGGTAGCGCTGAGTCCCAGCCGCCCCTCGAAGAACTTGGTATCGAGCCCCGCTTCATAGGCTGTGCCCAATGAAGGTTTCAGATTGGGGTTGTTGAGTATATCCGGCACATCCATGGGGAAGGTGCTGCCATAGGGCTGACCAAGGGTGAAGTAGCCCGTCGTCAGATACGGTGAGATGTCGGAGCCTGCCTGGGCAAAGCTCAGCCGCAGCTTACCAAAGGACAGCGCTTTGACTTTAAGCAGCTCGCTGAACAGAACGCTGGCGGATACGGAAGGATACAGGTAAGAATTGTTGTTCTGCGGTAGTGTGGAAGAAATATCGTTCCGCAGACTGGCATCCAGGAAGAAGGTATTCATAAATCCCAGCGTAGCCGATCCATACGCGCTCCTTACCTCTTTTTTCCGCAGGTAATTATCTACCAGCGGCCTTTCCAGCGAGTTGGCAATATTATAAAATCCCGGTGTAACGAATCCGCCCTGGGTCTCTTCCCGGAGATAATCATATCGCTGGGTAAGTATATTGCCACCCAGGTTGACAGTAAGGGAGACGTCGCCGAACTCCTTGTTGTATTGCGTGAGGAACTCGTAGTTCATTTCTTTGGACTGGTATTTCCCTATCCAAAAAGAAGGAGTGCCCCTGCCCCCCGGTGCATTGCGTCCATCCAGGTTCTGGGTAAATCCATCCTGTCTTACAAAACCGCTGACCGACAGTCCCGGCAGAACGGTCCAGCGAAGACCGACATCTCCGAAAAACCGGTCGCGCGAGTCATGCGCCGGATTCTCATACGCATCGAAATAGGGGTTGTTCCAATCGATGGGTGTCGGGTCGTCGTATACGCCTTCCGAATTAGGGTCATTTACATTCCACTGATAGAAGGTCCCGTCCGAATACTTATACTGTTTCAGCTTTTGCATATCCAGGTTGCGCTCGAACCACTGGTACATGTTGCGGGAACCCAGGGCCTGGTACCCTTGTGAAGGCCGCTGTCCTTTGTTCTGCGCATAGTTCAGGTTTGCCGTCGCCACGAGGTTGGGCGCGATGGTCAGCGATCCGCTGAAAGAAAGGTTATTTCTTTTCAGGTAAGTGTTGGGTTCGATGCCTGTCACATCCGTGTTATTGTACGACAGACGGAACGTAGTGTTCTGCCCTCCGCCCGTCATGGAGAGGCTGTTGTTCAGGGTGCGTCCCGTCACAAAATACTCTTTGATGTTGTTGGGATGCGGTACAAAAGGCGTGGGCTTGCCAAAGTCCGGATCGGCGCGGTAAAAGCTATATTGCTGACGCACCGGCGTGCCATCCATTTTCGGGCCCCAGCTCTCATCCCAGGTGCCATCCACGTATTTGGTGTCTACGCCATTGATGGTCACCGTCTCGAAGTTGAGCGTGGAGCCGGCGCCATAAATATTTTGTAGCGGCATAAAATTACCCGCTTTCTCTACGGAGGCGGCGGAGCTGAATGTCACCGTCGGCTTGCTGTTCTTATTCCCTTTTTTGGTGGTGATCAGGATAACGCCGAACTGCCCACGCAGACCATAGAGAGCTGAGGCCGCCGGTCCCTTCAATACGTTGACGGACTCGATATCTTCCGGGTTGATATCCTGCGCCAGGTTGCCGTAATCCCGTCCGTTCTTGTCGGCATAGTTGGTATTGGAGATGGGTGTATTGTCCACTACGATCAGCGGCTCGCCATCACCCGTGACGGAGTTGACACCCCTGATCTGGATCTTTTGAGTCCCGCCCATGCTGGCGGCCGAAGACCCCGACACCTGTACGCCGGCGATCTTACCACCCAACGAGCCCAGGACATTCTGCTCTTTGGCAACGGTGAGGTTGCTGCCGCTGATCTGCTGGGTGGAATAGCCCACGGATCGTTCCCTCCGGGTAATACCCAGGGCCGTGACCACCACCTCGTCCAGCTTGCCATTGCCCTCTTTCAACGTAAATTCATATTCCGTGATCTCATTATCCCGTACCTGGATATCCTTGATCAGCGGCTCATAACCTATGGCAGTGATCCTCAATTTATAATTACCGGCCTTCAGCCCTGTCAGCGTGAATGTCCCCTTATCATCTGCCGCAATGGCCCTGGTCGAGCCTTCCACTTTTATGGTAGCGTTCGACACCGCCTCTCCCGCCACGGTCGTCACCCTGCCTTTGACACCCCCATCCAATACGACATTGACCACAGGCTGAGGATGTGGCGCCGGCTTGACCTTTTTAATAATGACATTGCTGTTGACCTGTTCATATCCCAGCCCGGTGTTGAGCAACAGGATATCCAGCACATGGCTGACGGGAATATCCGTACCCTCACAACTGACATCCTTATACTCCGCTATATCGCTGGTCTTGTAAGTAAAGGGCAGGCTGGTCAGCGCCTCGATCTTCCTCAATGCATGCTTGAGGGAGACATTCTTCAGCTGTATGGACACGGTCATTTTATTCAGATCCTGGCCGTGGCTATCCCGCGCAACCAGCAATCCGCCTGAAAGAAGCAATATACTCAGGAAAAATGCCTTCATAAGTAGACCTTTATTTTTTACGGACAGGGCAAGCAAATACAGGCATGAATGTAAATTCATATATTTGATGAGTTTTATGTAATTCAAGACTGGGTTATTTTAAAACTTCGACCGCCTCAGGTGCGAACTGGGAGCGGTCGTTTTTATTCTAAAATATTTTATGTAGGCGGGGGCGTGTTCATAAGCATATAGTTGAGTTGGTTTTTAATTCAAGCGCTATTGAATGATATACCAGCCGTCGGACTGTCGCAGCATCGTGTCCGTCAGCTTGCACAACACCTGCAATGCCTGTTCTATCCCTATCTCCCTTCTGAATGAAGTGGATACTTTCAGGGTCCGGATGGCGTCGTTGTCGATCCTGATCTTTACATTATACAGTCTCTCCAGATCGGCGACGATATCTTCCAACGCCTCGTCATCGTAGGACATATTCCCTTTCTGCCAGGCAGCCACTTCAGCAGGCTCGATCTTTTTTTCTTCCACCGTATTCAGCTTGCTGTTGACCTTGACCTGCTGCCCTTTGACAAGTGTTACCAATGGTGTATTGTCATAGCTGACCTTTACCTTACCGGTGCTCACCGAGACGATGACATGTTGCCGGTCCGGATACGCCTTGATATTGAAGGATGTTCCCAGCACGGTGGTGGATACTTTCCCGGTGTGGATGATAAAGGGAGCATTCTCCGAATGCCGGACATCGAAATAAGCTTCGCCCGAAAGGGTAACCTCTCTTTTATCCGTCCTGAAATGTTCGGGGAATTCGAGGGTGCTGGAGGCGTTCAGCCATACTTGCGTGCTGTCGGGTAAAAGCAGGTATTTGTATTCGGATGGTTCCGTGACCTTTTTTGTGAGCGGGGGCGCCATGGAGGCAGTCGTGGTGTGGGTTGCGGGGCGGATCAGCCAGATCCCCGTCCCGAAGATCGCCAGGCATGCGAATATGACAAGTCCGGTCACCAGCCTTCTGTGGGTTTGTCCTGGGGCCACGGGGACGTCCGAACCACCCGTCCTGTCGGGAAGGACCAGCGTTCCATGCTCATTTACATAAGTTTGTATGGAAGGGAGCTGCTCCGTGTTTTCGTATACCTTTCTTATCAGGCTCCGCAATGCCTCATCGTGACCGGAGGCCTGGATATAGGAAAAGAATTCTTCCAGCTCCTGCCGGGAGCATTTATTCTCGAGATATTGCCGGAAAAGATACCTGATCCTGTCTTCCATCAATAAGAATGACGAAGCAACGGGAAACTATTCCTATTGGGGCGAAAAAAAATTTTATTCGCCGGCCCGTGGGTGCTAAAAGAAGAAGAAAAACCCGGAGTTGCGGGCGACAAAGCTGCGGATGGACTGGAGCGCCGCGGAGAGCTGATTTTTGACAGTATGACGGGAGATAGATAATTCCTCGGCTATCTGGGCATGATTCCGCCCTTCTTTCTTGTGCAGGCAATAAATCCGCCGCCGCTGGGGAGGGAGATGATCGATGGCCTGTTGTATGATCCTGGCATACTCTTTTGCTTCCAGCCATTCATCCGTATCATTGCGGGCTTGCGAGATATTGTTCCAGATAGCGTCTTTTAGCCGGGTGTCGGCTGCCGCCCGGCGGAGAAAATCGATGACCTTGTTTTCCATTACCCGGTAGAGCCAGGCTTCCATATTATGAATGTCCTGCAGATGATGCCGGTGCTCCCACAATTTCAGGAACACCTCCTGGATGATGTCCTTGACATGCTGCTCGGACTTGACCAGGCACAGCGCCAGGGTATACAGCCGGTGCTCATGCTGCTGGAAGACATCCAAAAAGAGCGTCTCCAGGGCGTGCTCATCACCGTTGCCATCGGAGGAGTGCAGGTAGCTGGTCATGCTTAAAATTAATGAAAAAATAAGATATTTATAACCATGAATAAAAGTCAACGCTACGCAACACTGTTTTTTCTCTTCCTTTTCATTCATTGTTCCTGTTTGTTTGCCCAGGTGACTCCCCTACCTACCCAATGGACAAAAGCCGCGCTGGACGCGGCCGTTCCTTTCCCCGAATATCCACGGCCCCAGCTACAACGCAGCGACTGGATCTGTCTGAACGGCAAATGGGATTATCAGGGTGGGAAAAATATTGCGGACGCGCTCGATCCGGAAAAACCGATCTCTTTTGATAAAAAGAGGGAGCAAATCCTGGTGCCGTATTGCCCGGAGTCGGCGTTGTCCGGTATCCGGCGTTCGCAGGAGATCAATATGTGGTACCGCCGTAAGGTTGTACTTCCTTCCACCTGGAAGAACAGGCAGGTCATCCTTCACTTCGACGCCGTGGCTCATCATACGACATTATTTGTCAATGGACATAAAGCGGGCGGCCATGCCGGCAGCTATGATGCTTTTAGCTTCGACATAACCCCGTATCTCATCGATGGAGAGAATACGCTGATAGTAGCGGTGCAGGATCTGAACGACGGTCGCGTACCATCCGGGAAAAGCGGTCCCCGGGGTGATTATACTTTCTGTTCCGGGATCTGGCAGACGATATGGCTGGAACCTGTCAACAAACAGCACATCGAAAATATCCGTCTACTCCCTGATCTGGAAAACAATCGTCTGAAAATATGGGTGGGCTCGGCCGTCGCCGGCAAGGTCACCGCGGTGGCATTGGATGGGGCCCAGGAAATTTCGCGGGCAGCGGCGGCCAGTGACGTCTATTTTTATCTGCCCATTAAAACCCCCAAGCTTTGGTCGCCGGATGATCCTTTTTTATATGATCTGACCATCCGGTTGGAGGATGCTAAAGGGAACGTCACCGATGAGGTAAAAAGCTATTTTGGGATGCGGGATATTAGGTTAGGAAAGGTGGGTGGCGTTACCAGGCCTTTGATCAATGGCAAGTTTATTCTACAATTGGGTCTGCTCGACCAGGGTTATTGGCCCGACGGCGTTTTGACGGCGCCCACGGAAGAGGCGTTGAAGTTCGATATACAATTTACCAAGAATGCAGGCTTCAACCTGATCCGCAAGCATATGAAAACCGAGCCGCAGCGGTTCTATTATTGGGCCGACAAACTGGGTTTATTCGTTTGGCAGGATATGCCCGCGATCTGGTACCAGGATGAGGATACCGCCAAAACAAGGGCGGAATACAGGAAGGAGCTAAAAGCCATTATCGATGAACATTACAACTCGCCGTCGATCATCACCTGGGTGCCCTTCAATGAGAATTGGGGCGCCTTTGATGTAAAAAGCATCACCGATTGGGTCAAGCAATACGATCCATCGAGGCTTGTCAACGGCAATTCGGGTTTTAACAACAACCCTTCTTATCAAAAAGCATTTGGTGATCCCGGCAACGGCGACTATGTGGATACGCATATTTATGTAGGACCCTATGGGGCCTCGACTCCGGAGGAGCATCGCGCGGCATCCCTGGGCGAGTTTGGCGGCGTGGGTCTGTTCGTGCGTGATCATATGTGGCCTGTCGCCAATAACGCGTATGACTATGAGCCCACCAAAGCAAGGCTGACGGACCGGTATGTATTTTTGCTGGATGAGGTGGAACAGCTGATGCGGTATAAAGGACTGAGCGTGGCCATTTATACACAAACCACCGATGTCGAACACGAGGTCAATGGGATGCTTACGTATGACAGGGCTGTTGAAAAAATGGAGATAGAAAAGGTGAAGGCCGTCAATGAAGCCGTTATTAAAGCAAGCTATGGGCTGACGCCCTAGATAGGAATAGTGCCTGCGAACGACCGGACAGCTTCCACGAGTTCGGTGGTGTTCTCCTTTTTTACGGCATCGTTGTCGGGTGACACGGCCTGTCCCTCTGGCACCCATCTTCCCGGCAGAAAAAAGATGTCGGTGGATGGCCGGAGAAGGGCGCTGGGAATATTGTCCATTATTATCTGACCATGTTTGCTCACATCGGGAGATGGGGCGCATACGATGAAAAAGAACAGTTTCTTATGCTGGAGGTCGCGTACATATTCCTTCAGCCAGGCTTTTAGCAACAGCTCTCCATAATAGACGGAAGTGCCGATAAGCAGGAAATCGCAGGTTGCCAACAGCCCCTGATCCATCCTTTCGGGATCGATGACGGGTAGCCGGAGGTCCGAGCCTATCCAGTCCGCATATTGCTTGGTGGCGCCGTACCTGCTTCTGTACAGCAGTATGCCATTCATGGAGGAAATTTTTGCAATGATACTACTTCCATGAGCAACGTCCGAATCTGTGATTTTGATGGCATCAGTCATCTGGCATCATTTTAAATGGTATTGGGTATTTACTCAACTCTAAAAACGAATGTATGCCAAACTTCACGAAAGCTCTGTCGATCTTCTTTCTCCTATCGATCTCTTTATTTTCCCCAGGCTGCGCGGTCGCTGGCGGTATCTTTAAGGCAGGGGTATGGGTAGGCATTATCGCGGTCGTGGTGGTAGTAGGATTGATCCTGTTTCTCGTCTCCCGTAGCTCGGGTAAAAAATAATCGTGGAATTTTTTCAACAAATTGGGTCACCGGACATCCTATTGTGCTCGTGGCATTTCATGGCAGGATCGCGCGGCGGAGGTAAACCGCTGTTTTACTCTTCTTCTCCTTTGCGACTTCCACCGGCGTCCCTTCTGCTATGATGCGCCCGCCTTCGTCCCCCGCGCCAGGGCCGATGTCGATGACCCAGTCGCTTTTCGCGATGACATCCATGTCGTGCTCTACGACGATGACGGTATTACCCCCATCAACGAGCCTGTTGAGCTGTATTACCAGCCGCCGTACATCCGCCGGGTGAAGGCCTGTCGTCGGCTCATCGAGAATGTACAGTGTCTGCCCGCGCTCAGGCCGCTGGAGCTCAGTCGCCAGTTTGATCCGTTGCGCCTCGCCACCGGAAAGCTCTGTGGCGGGCTGACCCAGCCGCAGATAGCCCAACCCCACGTCATGCAGCATATCCAGCGACCGGCTGATCGTCGCATCTTCCGCAAAGAACTCCCGGGCTTCGTCGACGTTCATGCGAAGGAC
Organism: Puia sp.; assembly: GCA_035545935.1. Taxonomy (GTDB): domain Bacteria; phylum Bacteroidota; class Bacteroidia; order Chitinophagales; family Chitinophagaceae; genus Puia. The sequence goes on from DASZXP010000177.1 coordinate 29,311, forward strand.
CTCGGCGATGTTCTTATTTTTATATTTTACTTCCAGCGTCTGCTCGTTGTAGCGCATTCCACCGCAAACAGGGCATGGAGCATAGACACTCGGCAGAAACAGCAGCTCCACCATGACAGAGCCTTCCCCCTCGCAGTTGGGACAGCGGCCCTTCCCTACGTTGAAAGAGAACCGGCCGGCATCATAGTGACGCGACTTAGCCAGTTTCGTGGAGGCAAATAATTTACGGACTCCGTCAAACAGACCGGTATAGGTAGCCAGATTAGACCGGGGCGTCCTGCCGATCGGCTTCTGGTCTACGACGACGAGCCGGGTCACCGTCTCCATACCGGAGATTATCCTGCCTTCCGGAGCCGAGGCGTCTTCCTGTTGCAGGAGCTCATCTTGCTCTTCCTGCACGTCGAGCTGGTGTCCGAGGTGAGCCGCTACCAATTGCACCAGTACCTGGCTTACCAGGCTTGATTTCCCGGAACCCGATATGCCAGTGACGGCAGTCAGCACCCCGAGCGGGAACGCGACATCCAGTCGACGAAGGTTATTGTGGTTGACCCCACCGATCTTCAGCCAGCTCTTGGGGTGACGAAAATTCGTCTTCCCGTCCTTCTTTCCGGCGAAAAGATGTTCCCTCGTATGAGAAGCCGTGATATCCTTCAGCCCTTCGAGTGGACCGCTATACAATATTTCGCCGCCGCGCTCGCCGGCGCCGGGACCTACGTCCACGACCCAATCGGCATGGCGGATGACGTCCGGCTCATGTTCTACCACGAAGATCGAATTGCCGGAAGCCTTTAGCCTGTCCAGCGCCCGCAGCAGCGCTTCGGTATCGGAAGGATGCAATCCAGCCGAGGGTTCGTCGAGAACGTATACCACTCCGAAAAGGTTGCTACGTACCTGTGTAGCCAGCCGTAAGCGCTGCAGCTCCCCGGGTGACAGGGTTGGCGTACTCCTTTCGAGCATCAGGTATCCGAGTCCCAGATCCAGCAGCACGCTCAGCCTCGCCACCATATCAGCAGCAATGCGCTGGGCGACCAGCGCTTTTTCAGATCCGGAATTTACCGGCTTCTCAGCATACGGCCCAAATAAACCCAGAAGGCTTTTGATCGGCTGTCTCGACATCTCCGCAATATCCAACCCCGCAAATTTTATGGACAGCGCCTCGGGGCGTAACCGTTTGCCCTTGCAGGTGGGGCACTCTGCAGCGATCATATACCGTGACACCCGTTTCTTCATCATGGCGCTCTGTGTGTTGGCAAAAGTGTGCAACACATATCGTTTTGCGCCTGTAAAGGTGCCCATATAACTCGGAGGCAGCTTTCGTTTTATTGCCTGCCTAACCTCTTTGCCCGTAAAGCCCGCATATACAGGGACGGTAGGCGTCTCGTCGGTGAACAATATCCAGTCACGGTCTTTTCGGGACATGTCCCGCCAGGGAATGTCGACATCATATCCCAGTGTCGTAAGGATATCGCGCAAGTTCTGCCCCTGCCAGGCGCCGGGCCATGCCGCAAGTGCTTTTTCCCGAATGGTCAGGGTATCATCCGGGACCATGGATTGCTCCGTGACCTCATATACTTTTCCCAGGCCATGACAGGTAGTGCAAGCGCCCTGGGGGGTATTGGGTGAAAAAGATTCGGCATAGACGATGGACTGCCCTTTTGGGTAGTCGCCCGCCCGGGAGTACAGCATCCGCAGCAGGTTGGAAATGGTCGTCACCGAGCCCACCGACGAACGGGTTGACACGCCGCCTTTTTGCTGTTGCAGGGCCACCGCCGGCGGCAGGCCTTCTATTCCATCCACCATTGGAACCGGCATCTGATGAAACAGCCGTCTGGCATAGGGCGAGACGGATTCCAGATAGCGGCGTTGTGCCTCCGCGTATAGCGTACCAAAGGCAAGGGACGACTTTCCGGACCCCGATACACCGGTGAAGACGACGATGGCGTCCCGAGGGATTTGAAGATGGATGTTCTTCAGATTGTGCTCACGGGCGCCCCTCACGGTGACGAAACTCCCATCCGGGAAGCTGATTCGCTGTGTCATAGCGGCGATACCTCAAATCATGT
>DASZXP010000178.1:0-12350 GCA_035545935.1 Puia sp.
GTCTGTGTGGCGGGGATCATTATGACGGGGCTGGTAGGGGGGATCTATGATTATATTTATTCATTGAGCATAGGGGGGTAAGCTGTATGGCTATCAATCAAAATCATTTATTCGAGGAGCTGAATGGGGTGAAGTGCGCCATTGTGGAGAAGAATGTGGCCGGGGGGCGGGTAGCGTTCCTGCGGGGGCTGTTGGAGCATAATGGGTATACGGTGGTGGTGGTTCCCAGTCCTCCTCCAAAGGGGGCGGCTGCTCCGGCGGGGGCGGGAGGACAGACTGCTGCTGCTGGGGGAACGGGGATTTCGGGGGGCCAGGCGGGTGAGACAGTTCCGGCGCCTGCTCCTGGATCTGCTCCGGCGTCCGAGACATTTACGGTGGGGGTAACGGATGTGCTGTTCAACCCCGTGAATGCCGTGTTCGGGAGGTTGTTGAGGACCCCGGGAGGGCATGTGGTGACATTGGCGTATTGGCAGCAGAAGGAAGGGGAGGGGAGCGATGAGCGGCCGTATTTCGAGGCGAAATGAGCGAAAAAATTATATAGACCCGGCAAACTGCCGGGTTTTTTATAAAGCGTAAATCCTCTTTGGGTGGGGGGCTGCTATTTGATATTTGCCGAAACGATCTTTGCGAGATCGAACATGGACACCTGATCTTTACGGAATACGACCTTCAGCTTTGCATCCGCATTGATCATACGCCTGTTGACCTTATCCTGCAGGCCGTTCTTTTTGATATAGTCCCAAATCTTTTTGGTGATGTCGGGCCTGGAGAGCGGCTTGCTGCCTACAATAGCGGCCAGCTCAGGGCTTACGTTGTGAGCTGCGAGGAATGCAGGGTTGGGTTTGCGTTTGGTTTTTTTAGGAGCTGCCTTTTTCTTCGGAGCTGCCTTTTTTGCCGCCTTTTTGGGGGCTGCTTTTTTCGCAGCTTTCTTTGGGGCTGCCTTCTTTGCCGCCTTTTTTGGGGCTTTTTTTGCGGATTTTGCCATGATGGTTTTGAATTAATTGGTTAGTAATCGTTGTACTAAGATAACGAAAATCGCGGCCAAGCAAGTTTATTTCCCCCGGGGACGTGGATAAATAGTGAAATGGTGGGGATTGGCGGGGAAAGGGCGTCCTCCCGGGGTAGGGGGTAGAAGATCTTTACCTGTAAAACGGCAGCTCTATTTCCGGCACCATCAGCTGCAAAACCGCTCCCGAAGACCCCATCACCAGTATTGTCAGCGCCAGCAGCAGCCCTGCCCGGATCAGCGCATATCCTCTTCGATCCGCATCGAGCTCGATCAGCGGATTGCGGTTGCCTACCACCAGCACCGAAAGCCAGCGGGCGGCCACTACCGTCAATAAAAAGAGCAAAAGCCCGATCACCGCTATCACACTTCCCGTTTCCAGATAGGACAGCCAAAACTTTTCCGGGTGCAGCTTTTGTATCACATCGAAGGACAGCGCCAGCATTTGCACCGCCTGCACCATGATCAGTGCCGCCGAGATCAGCAGCGAGGCCGTATAGATCCCCTCGCTGACATTAAGGTCTTTTTCTTTCAAACGCCGCAGAAACGGGTGCAGCCGGATGACCGCCAGCGCCATCGTGAGCAACAACAATGACCCAAAGAAAACTGATATGTATTTGATCATATGCATAGCGTTTATTTTTTAGCTATCAGACTGATACGCCAATGGCTCAGGTCTCCCATTTCTTTAGGGATCAGTCCCGGCCGGGCGCCCGCCGCCGTCGTTTCCCAGAGAACATATTGCCGGCCGCGGTATGGGAACATATGTCCGCCCAGCGGCAGACAGATACCCAGGAGTGAATGCGCGTAGAGCTCGCTGCTGAGGATCGCCACGTCATAACCGTAATGGGACAACAATGTGAACAGCAACAAGGTCCGCGTATCGCAGTCCCCTTTCAGCGTAGCCATGAATTCCACCGGCGAGTTGATGCCAAACCGCTGATATCCTTCGCATACTGCTCCTGCCGACGACAGGTATCGACGCGTAAAGAGATCGGTATATCCGCCCGGGTTACAGTCCCCGTCGAGGACCAGCGCATAGGGAATATCCTGTACAAAAGCAACCACCGTCTCCGCGAAAGCTATGCTGTCCAGACGGGCAGCCCTTCGAACGGAGTCAAGCAACCGATAGACACCGCCCAGCCGCACACTATCCTGTTCCGAAAGCCCTGATAGCATGCCGTCATAGCCCGCCAATTGTCCCGGGGGGACAGCCATCCCATTCTTGTAGACCGAGCTTGCTCTCCAATCGCTGACGCGGATGGATATGTCCCCTTCGTACCGGCCGCTGTCGTAACCCTTCCAGATCCGGTGATGAACGATCACCGAGTCCAGCACTGTCGAATCCCTCGTATTTGTCCATCCTGTCTCCTGACGGGAGGTCTCCGTCAATTCATCCCGAACCGGAGAAATATTGGCTGTAGCCCGGGCCTTTCCTCCTTCCATGAGGCTCAGTACCGCGAGCACCACGATCAGCGCCAGGCCTATCCAAAGCAATGCTCGCAGAAAGGCAGAAAAGAACACTGCCAGCAAGGCGGCAGCCGCCAGCGCCAGCAGCACCATGATCCCCTGAGCGCCGATGGCAGCCAGGAAGAAGCCGCCCGCGATGATCAGCAATAACCATCCCAGCGTCGTGGCGCAGCCCGCCTCCTGTCCAGCTATCAGGACAGGCCGTCCCCAGTATGTTGTTTTTTTGTCGCTGTACCAGTATTCCGTCCACCTGTAGCCCTGATCTGTTTTTGTTCTGCCTGTAGGCAGCTCCGTGCTGTACGGTCTTGTGTTTTTCTTCACCACAGCCGTTGATCCCATCACCGCCATTTCCGGCGTGTCAATATGCTCCACCGGCACTGTCGTCTCGAACCGCTCTTCAAATTGTTCCAGCACATGGCCAGTGATCTCCGCCTCCAACGTCCCGAATACCTCGTCGTCCTCCTGCTGGTGAAGCAGCCGGTGTTTGTTCAGATCGATGCGGGCCAGCTTCACATCATGGAGCAGCACCTTGAACGGCCCGTGGGCGCCCGCCACCGAAATGCTGCAAGGCAATGGGTTCGGTTGGATGGGTCCAGGGAACAGCTCTTCTTCGTGAAATTCCGGGAACGGGCCCTCATTGTTCCGCCGGATGAGCCCCTCCCGTATCTCTGCATCGTATAGCGTAAAATCGTAGTACCGTTCCCGCACGAGGTCCTGCAGGTCCTTGATATAATCCAACTCCCCGTAGTATTTTGCGAACAGCCGCCCGCGGATGTAGGTCTTTCTTTCGAGCAACCGGGTATGATGTCTGGTGATGGTAGGTTCACCTGGCTCCTTTGCCGGAGGTTGCGTCACCGGCGTAACCAGTGGGGGAGAGGGCGCCGCTCCTTTCTGTTTCTTTTTTTTGCGAAACAGCAGCAGCCACAGCAACAGTACGATCATTAAAATGATGAGGATCTTCATCGGCTGATAGTTTCGCTTACCATGTATTTATGCTTTTCCGACTCCTCGCCATCCGGGTAAATGGTATTCAGCAACACCCTTTCATCCGTATAAGATATCACCTCCTCTATCTTTTTTGTATTGAACGGAGGGTCGATGCATGATTCGTAGAACTGCACCCCGATGCCATGTTTATCACGGAATATGGCAGTGTAAAGGCCTTTGAACCGCTCGTATTCTCTCCGCACCATGCCTTCCTCCAGCTTTTTCTTTTCCTTGTAAAACTCCGTCCGGTTGCGTATCCGGTATTTGAGCGCGACGGGCAGTACAAAGACAAAGATCACCAGCAGCGTCGTAACCCAGGCCAACGGGTGATGGCTATTGACCAGCTGTACCTTTCGTGTATAAAAGTTATTCGATGAGAGCAGCGCGTCCAGGCGACGACAGCCCCGGATCTTTTTTCTCACCAGGTCCGCCAATGTCGCTCCCGCGTCCAGGTGGATCCCCCGGCCGGCATTGGAAAGAAGACCATATTGCAAGAGGAACATCGAATCGCTTTTTTCTTCTGCCGCGACCAGTCCTGCCAGCCTGTCTTCCAACGTATCCACGCGATAGCCCTTCTTTTGGGATCTACGGCTGATCTCCTGTTCTGTTTGTAAAGATTCGGTCATGAACTGCAGGTCCACTCCGATCTTTTTGTGCAGCATGGTCGTGGTTTTCTCATCCGACATGACGCCCACCGCCTCCGCCCGCTGCAATTCCGTGTCTGCCATTGCTTCCAGACTGATCAGACTACTGTCTGCCTGTACGATAAACTCGCTCCGATACTTGTGACGATACCGATCCAGCTCAGCGCTTGTGTCGAACAAGGTCACCAGCAGCGGCTGCGCCACTACTATGGCGATCAGCACAACAAAGCTGATCCGGAATATCAGCGACACTCGCGCCAATCCCTTTTTTTCCGTTGTCACAGGTTTTGGCTGACCCTTGACCGAACGTTCGCGCCCGATGAGCATTGCCGGTGTGATCGTAAACAGCAGGAGCTGATAGATCACTACCATCATCAGCCCCCAGACGATGCCCACTGGCGTAGCGGCTATAGGGTTGCCGTTCAGCAAATGACTGATAAAATGCGTGCTGCTATAAAAAGAAAGTACAAAGATGGACAATACCAGCATACCGATGTATCCAAACCGTCTTACAAGGTCTCCGTTTTTGCCGGAATCCCCGATGAGCTGGTAATCTTCGCCAGACAGCCGGCAAAAAAGCTCCAGCAACCTCCTCCCCGGACTTCTATGCCTGTCCATCTCCCATCTGTTTGATAAAAGTCTCCGGCGCCTGGTCGATCCGGCTTTTCTGCAGCTCGATGTATTTTTCCACCGCGTGGTCTATCAGCGTTTTTTGCGCTTCGGTCGCCTTTATCTTTTCATAGATCAGCCGTTCCGCCTGGTGATTGATGACGAGGTGACGTTCCTGTCCTTTCTTGTCTTTATAGTAATCGTATCGCACTTCGATGCCATTTTCCGCCTTGATGAGCTCCTTGATATTGTCTTCCAGGTAGTCGTATGGCGTTTTTACCAGCATCAGCTTGAAGAAGATAGGCGTGAGCTCGATGGCCATGAACAGCAGCGTGATAAAGAGAGAGATCGCCCAGCCTGCGATCTCATGCGCCAGCTTGATCCGTTCCAGCAGTCCGTCCAGGCCGTTGGCGACTTTTACGTTTTGGGACAGTGCTACTTCCTTTTCGGCGAGAATTTGCTGCCGCTTGGCATCTGCCTGTTTTATCTCATTAGCATGCAGACTGTCGAAATTTGCCAGGTCTGCGATCATTCGATCCAGTTGGTCTTTCATTGCCTTGGCAATTGGCCCGTCTCCAGGGCCGTGGATATTGCCCCCCTTTAATTCTGTATTGTATTCTATCTGTTGCGCTCTTATTTGCTCAAGGAGTCCCTTTCGTTCATCGGCAAGCTTATCCAGGTCGCCATTTACCGTTTTTAGCCGTTCCTCGAAATTGGCTGTCGTCCTTTTCTCATATTCCTTTTGCAGCTTCAATTGCTCTTCGTAGAGCCTTGCATCGATCTCCGTCTTGAACATCCGGATCTCCACCGGCTTGGAGATCGTCAACGCGATGATCGCACCCATGATGATCCTTGGGATCGCCCCTTTGAACTCCTCCCAGGTGATGGCTTCTGTCCCGTCCCCTTTACCCGTGCTTGTGACGATGAACCTGTCAATATTGAAGATCATCAATCCCCAAAGAATGCCAAAGATGCAGCTCGCAATAGAGGTGCCAAGGCTATAGCTTTGATCGATGGCCGAGCCTTTCGATTCGAATATTGTATAGAAGGCGAAACCGCCCGCCAGCGCCGCCATAATACCTGTCGCTGTTACCACGCCACCCAGGCACATGTATTTCATCTGGTCCGCGAATGTGGCACGATCCAGAATATGTTTGTCGCCGCCCGCGGCCTTCCACAGCAGCCGCATCAGCCTGCCTGACTTAGGCGTTTCGTAATAGTCTCTGATCATGGTTGGTTGGAGTTTGTAATGGAGGTAATATGATTTGAAAATTTGCAATTTTCATGTCTACCATTGGAGCAAGCGCCTGATCGTTCACCTTAAATGGAGTAATAAATGGTGTTATGGTCCCGATGTCCCGGATGGCCATATTCCCGGCCAGCAATGGCTTTTGTAAGAGTGGCAGGGGGAATGCGCCCGGACTAATACTCCCCGCTGCACGTACCGTAAATTGCCGCCGAAAGTTTCGGAAAAGTCCGCGGATGCGAATATCCAGCATTGCCTCTTCATCGGTGGGATATAAGGCGTAGAATCCCTTTCCGGGATCAAGCCGAGCGCCATTGATCCGCATTGTCCAGGCATACCGTACCTTCCACCGGACCTGGATCAGCCCATTGGATAATAGAAAGACATCATTGATCAAGAGAGAATCTACCCGCAGGCCTTTAAAGCCCTTCAGCATGCTGAGCAGCATCCGCCAGACTATGCGCAGTATTCCCGTGGTCTGCTTAAGCAGCCATTTCAACCCATCGGAAAAGAGGAGAATACGGGTTATTTTCAAGGTGATCAGGTTTAGAGTATAGGGGTATATAGAACGAGCGAAACACCTACTGTTCCCATTTGCAAAGCGTTTTGTTGCTTTTTTTGGCGCTTTCCAAGGTCATTTCGATGACCCGATGCTGACAATTACTCAGGCCCCGGCAATCCGCTTTATAATGATACCTTGTGGCGCCGGGGCTATCACAAACATATACAGTCCTTGTGGCGCATTTGGAGCTGCTGAAAAGCAGTAAAACGAGTAAAAGCGATTTCATTCCATATGAGTGCTTTATTGTCTATGGCAGGGCCTACAGCAATGTATACAGCCGTCGACCTGCGAATAATACTTTTTGGCGGCAAGCAAAGCGCCATGGCACGATGCATATTCTCCCAGATTTGTTCTATGTTCAGACGTGGGGAGCCATTTACAAAGCTCATCATGTACTTCGTGGTCCCCGTTGCGTTGAGCTATCTTCGAAACGTAGTATCTCTTGACCATATTGTGAAATGTTTGGGTATAGGTCAAAAATACATGCGGAGAACCGGCTTTTTTTACGGAAAACCGTAGACATCAGATAATTCCCATGTCTTTGCAGAAGACTATCAGCTGCTCATTATTGGAGAAGCTCAGCGCTTCTTTCATGTAGTTAAGGTGTTTTTCAACGCTGCTCAATCCTGATGGCCGGATGTGATGTTCGCGGAGGTAGGCCGGGATATCTTTCTGCCGCATCCCTTTTGCCAGGAGGGTTACGATGGTAATATCAAAATCAGTGAATTCATAGGTGTTCTTTTTTTTGATCAGCTGCATCAGCAGTCTCGGGAAGTACCGCTGATCCCTGGCGATATGATCCAGCGCCTGCTTGAGGTCTTTCGCATCATTTCTGGCCTTGCGGACGTATCCATCGACCCCGAGCTTCTCAAAGAGCATTTCAATCGTTGCGGCATCCCCTGTGGCGGAAAATACCAGCACCTTCAGGTCCGGCTGGATCTTACGGGCGGCCTCGATAAGCATCGCTCCTCCCGAGATTTTCTGCGTACGGTGGTCCTCTTCGAAGTAGAGATCGGTAATTAGCAGGTCATAAGGCTGGTGATCCGATGTCCCCTTTTGGATCTTTGCCAGGGCATCATCACAGTAGTATACGTTATCCGTATCGGTAATTCCCAATTCCTCCAAGGTCTTCTGTACGGAAATATTTGCACTTTCGTGGTCTTCTGCTATCAATACTTTTGTAATCATGTTGGATTTATGCGATTGGGAGATAGATCTCTATTTTCAGCCCGTTGGTTCTTTGCTTTTCAAAAATAATCTGCCCGCCGATATTTGTAATCCGGTTTTCCGTATTGGTCAATCCATTCCCATAACGGAATGCCGGAGGAAGCCCAATGCCATCATCGGTGTATTGGATCTTAAGCTGGCCGTGCTCTTGTTGGAACCTGATAACAACATGTCTGGCAGCGCTGTGCTTTTTCATATTGATCATCAGTTCCTGCAGGACATGTTCCAGCTCTATTTTTACCGGGTCTTTCAAGCTGCTCCATACTTTCTCCTGATTACCGATAACCAGCACTTTGGTAGCAGGAGTGGCAAAAGACATTAGTAATCCGGTTATTCCTTTCTGAAAATCGGGACGGGCAGCTTCCGGCTGCTCGTAGGAGATGTCCCGTGATCGTTCATACAGGATCTCTATTTGATCAAGCAAATCCTCCTTTTCAATGGTGTCCTGGTGTTCTATCCCCATCATTATATGGTACAGGCCATTAGCCACCACGTCATGGACTTTTTGAGATGTCCTGAGCTGCTGCTCCCGGATGGCGTTCCGGGTTTGTTTCTTTCGCTTTCGGACCCATCCTGCGACGATGGCAACACCTATGATGAAAAGGGAAAGAGTACCATAAATCAATAGACGCTGCTTTATTATCTGAAGCTTTTTATCCGTATTGTCCTTTTGCAGTCTAAGGTTGTCGGCCTTGTTCTTTTCTGCATCGTAACGTATCAGCGCAAACTGATCCTTCGAGGCAATCCGGCTTGTTTGAATACTATCGGCTAACTGCTGATAGCTTTTAAAGTATTGCTGCACATCCCTGGCGGGGCTGAGCGTAATGAGCTTTTGGAGCGCTTCCAGCTCATCATCGGGGCTGTTAAGTTTTTTGGCAACAGCATACATGCTATCTGCATAGGTCAAGGCCGAGTCCGGGTGGGAGTGGGAATAGTAGTCCGATAGATGAGAATAGCTTGCGTTTAATCCCCAGTCATCCTTTTCGTCTTTACGGATTTGGAGCGCTGCCAGCAAATCAGGAGCGGCCCGGTAGTTGGAGTCCTGCAGCCACCTGGTCCTGGATAGATTGGATAATATTCGGGCATATTCCTTTTTATCCTTTTTACTTTGCTCAATGATCGACCGGCCGATAGCGATAGCCTGGTCATAGTGCTGCATTTTCTGGTAAACAACCGCTTTATTGTTTAAAGTGATTATTTTGAAGTTATCGTCCTTTATGAATTTTAAGGCCTGGTCGTAATAGCTGATTGCTGCCTCATAAGATCTTAAGTTCAAGCTGGTGCTCCCCAATTCGTTGTAATCTGCTAATAGACAATAGTGATCTTTTTCCTTTTGCTCGTTCAAATATTTCAGGGACGTCAGCAGGCTTTCCTGACTGCCATAGTAGTCTCCTTCATCGGATTGGATAACTGCCATACTGTTATAGGCTGTTGCAATCTGTAAACTGTCCTTCGAGCCTGTGGCTACTTTGTTGAAATAATAAAAAGCAGAGTCGTTTTTAAGGTTTAAAAAAGAAGCACCCTTGTTATAGTCGGTGGAAATAATCAGCGGAATAACCTGGTGCCGGTCTCCGCATGCACAGATGCCGGTAGATAGTAGCAATAGGAAAAGGCGGGACACTTTCAAAAGGGGTTGTTTGATTTAAAGATAAAGAAAACAAGCGTCCCTAAATAGCCTTATCGATTTTTCATAAAAAGTAAGGCAAGACGATGCCTGCCTTACTCATAGTAATACTAAGGATGCGAAGGCTGCGAAGGTGGAGGAGGGATATGTCCTGTCTCCCCGCCTGTGTCATCCATGGTTGTCACCTGTCCCGAAGGATTAGGTGTCGTCCCGGCGCCTGTATGGTTGGGGCATGCAAATGCCCAAAAGATGGCTAAAATCAACTGTAACATTTTCCGAAATTTTGAAGATGAATAAATGCTGCGGCCGGCGGCAAAGCTTCCGGTGCGGCGATGGCATGTCAGGTAAGAAGCGCTTCTTACCTTTGGGAAGTAGTGCGAGCATCGATGGCGGAAGCCGGAGAACGCTTCCCAAGGCCGATCATCTGTTGCCGCTGTCGCTGCTCACGGAAATCAATCCTGTACAGTGAACCTCGTAGCTAGTGAGGTGTCGATCGATTTCGGGAACGAAGATAGAGCCGCGTAAGTGCTTGATTGGCATATGATTCCGATAATTCCGATGATTCCAGCCGGATTCCGGGAATGCCGGAGGATTCTGAAAAATCAGTTAGTTTGCTTATACTTGTCGAGATGTTATTTGCCGACTACCAGTCATATGTTCTCGAGGATTACGAGAAAAAGAAGGCCGCCGGCGACCTTTCTCATCGTATACTCCACCTAACACCCTCCAAGCTCAAAGACGAATGTGAAGCGGTGTGCAGGCAGCGGTATGAGCGAAAGGATGACAAGACGCTCGAGGAGTTTTTTGGCGGTCCTGGCGGGGATAAAGACACGTGGCTGAGGGCTATACATCGATGCGAAACAGACAAGTTCAAGCCGCTGGTGAATTTTTTGAGGGGTAATACCGGCAAGACAGAGGAAAAAAACATTGAGCTTCTGGCATGGTTGATCGACTTTAGGCCCAGACCTTGCGAGGCGGCAAAAAAATATTTCGCAAATGGGGTGGATGTTACGGGTACGGGGCCGGAAGAATTAGCAAGGAATGACCGGGAAAAAGAGGGAGACGCAGGATTGGCGGGTGAACCTGGCTTAGAAGAAGGAGAAGAAGTGCCTACACAAATGGTCTTTGGCAAGCCGGCTCCTAATTTTGGTGTTAGAAGGATAATTATAGCTGCAGTAATAATGTTAGCCTTAGGTATCGGAATTTACCGGGTATGGTTCAAGTCACCGACCATTGTCTATACGGGGCCGCAAGGGTGTATGTACTGGACGGGAGATCATTATGAGCAGGTTTCCTGTAATCAAAAGGTTATTGGCGCCATGGTTATTGCATTAGACTCCGAAAGGTTGAATAATTTCAAGAAAATAACCCTGCCGGACACCATTACTGAGAGCTCCATAGGGAAGATCTGGTGTGTTAAAGTCAATGGGAATTATGAATATTATACATCCGACGGGTTTCATCCTATTGATCAGCGACTAAGATTAAGACGATTGAGCGAATTTATTTTCAGAAATCATATTCATGGGGGGCAGTAGCGGCCTTTCCTCCAAGGTTGCTTCAGGTCTCAATGCTGAGGAGTTACGGGAACCCATAAAGTTAAATGGAATCCACCAGAGCGGGACGACTTTCGCGCCAGTTTATTGCTCTTCTTCGACAACGATGCTCCAACTGCCGGCAGCATTGACATCCAGGTAGTATTTGCCTGCAGATCTTTGGATAGCCGACTCGCTTTGCTCATGATCGGCTGTACTCATCACTTCGGGAATACCTCCTGTTTCCATCACGTCTTCACCATCGGGGGTTACATAGACGCTAAAAAATCCCATCCCTGAGCCTTCGCTTTTATATTTGTATTTAAAGCGAGCATGGTTTCCATGCAATTCAAAGACAATAGATTTCTTTTTTCCATTGCCGGAGAATTCAAGCAGCTTGACATAGGATCTTTGAGGGGTATTAGAGCTGGTAGAGGCGCCGGATGCATCGGAGTTGGATGAGCTGCCGGTTTTAGGGTGCGAGCCGTCGATGGCGGCGCCAATAATACCGATCATGATAAAGATCCCGAGGCCGATCAACGTAAATTTCAATGGTTTTTTCATACGTGTTATTTAAGATTTGAGGGAAAGGGCAACATCTACCTGATATTTCATCAAATATGCGATGAGTAATTGATAAAGAATTACGGGAAACCGGAATGACAGATGGAAGGGGCCGTATTGGTAAATCTTCCATAAAGTGCTGAGCCAGAGAGCCGACACTACTATTGGATCAAGAAATTTTCTGCCGTATCAATTCAACGATAGTCCGATATTTGCTATTTAATTATTATTAAACTTATCCTTACTATCATGGACCTGATTAACAACAGTGCGGTGCAACATCGGATGCTTACCGAGGAGCAAATCGCCATTATCAATTCTACCGGAAATATCAAGATCAATGCTGTATCTGGTTCGGGCAAGACGACTACCATTATTGAGTATGCGGCTTCCCGTCCTAAAAATTCAAGAATTCTGTATCTCGCTTTCAACAGATCCGTGCGACTGGAGGCCGCAAAAAAAATTGAAGCCCGCGGACTTCACAATGTTAAGGTGGAAACTGCTCACTCGCTGGCGTATAGAAATATCGTCTTTTCTCATGGATATAATGTAAAGGCGCAAAGTTACAAGACATATGAGATCGTCGATCTGCTAAATCTCAGCGGCAATGGAGAAAAACACGCTGAATTTATTCTGGCAAATCATATCAACAAGTTTTTAACTTATTTCTGCAATAGCGATAAGTCAAGAGTGCAGGAGCTTAATTACCTGGATGTTATTTCCGACAGCGCTGCAAAGGCATTCGTCAAGGTGTTTTATACGCTCATAGAGGAGGGGACCAGGACTATACTTGCCAAAATGGACTCAGGTGAGATCGACATAACCCATGATTTTTATTTGAAAAAATTTCAATTATCCAATCCATCGTTACCTTAT
>DASZXP010000179.1:0-44951 GCA_035545935.1 Puia sp.
TGAATAAATTGGTCATTAGCCAAAAATCAGTAGTTTCGCCTGAAAGATACCATTCCATGAAGTTTATCGTTTCTTCTTCGGCTTTATTGAAACAACTGCAACAGATCAGCGGCGTCATCAATGCCAATACCGTCTTGCCAATCCTCGAAGATTTCCTGTTTGAAGTGGAGAAAAATAAGCTCACCGTAGTTGCCACCGACCTGGAGACCGTCATGAAAGTCCACCTGGAAGTGGAAGCCAAGGACACCGGTAAAGTTTGTATCCCTGCCAAAATATTGATAGATTCTTTAAAGAATATTCCCGACCAGCCCCTGACCTTCAATATCGACAAGCATTTTGCCGTAGAGCTGACCAGCGACAACGGTAAGTATAAGGTCATGGGTGAAAATCCGGACAATTTCCCCAAGGAGCCCGCCTCGGACGAGACGACCTCTTTCACCACGACATCCAACGCGCTGGTGACGGCCATCAACAAGACCCTGTTCGCGGTGAGCAATGACGATCTGCGCCCGGCCATGACGGGGGTCTTCTTCGAAATGGACAAGAAAGGGCTGCAGTTCGTGGCTACGGACGCCCATCGCCTGGTCCGTTACAAACGCAAGGACGTAAGCTGTCCCAAGAACGATAGCCTTATCGTGCCGAAAAAGCCGCTGAACCTTTTAAAGTCCGCCCTTCCTTCCAATGAGGACGAGATCACGATCAGCTACAATAGCAATCACCTTTTTGTATCACATGGCACGACCCAGATGAGCTGCCGTCTGATCGACGCACGTTTCCCGGACTATAAGGTGGTTATCCCTTCGGACAACCCTTATAAGCTGACGGTGAGCCGGAATGATTTCCAAAGCGCTCTGCGCCGGGTAAGCATCTTTAGTAATAAGAGCACGAACCAGGTGGTTTTGAATATCCAGGGCAGCGAGCTCCAGCTGACGGCACAGGATGTAGATTTCTCCTTTGAGGGCAACGAGCGGATGAAGTGCCAGTACGACGGGGAAGATCTGGCTATCGCATTCAACGCGCGATTCCTGATCGAGATGCTGGGTTCCACGGATTCGGATGAAGTTCGGATGGAGCTGTCCACCCCGACCAAGGCGGGTATCATCAAGCCGACGGAACAGGATGAGAATGAAGAGGTGCTGATGCTGGTGATGCCGTTGATGCTGAATAGTTAACACGCGAAAACCGCTAATGTCTGTAGGCCTTCGTCGGACCTGCTTCGACACGGAGCTTCGCTCATAACCTTCGTTGGTTCCAACACTGTTGGACCCGCCTCGGTTACCTCGGTCGGGACCTCCGATCCCAGACGAGCCGCCTCAGGCGGCTCCTGGTTTTTTACATTTTTATAAGTGTGCCTGGCCTGACGGTCAGGCATTTTTTTTGTAAATTGAGGTACTATGGATTTCGTTCTGTTACGATCATTTGACAATTACATCTTTGCTCATATCTCGATGACCATGCTGCAGGATGCCGGTATCAACTGTCATTTGGAGGACGAACATGTCATTACGCTCGATCCTTTTCTCAGTCCGGCGCTGGGTGGTATGAAGCTGATGGTTTATCCCAGTCAGGCGGAGCGGGCGGTCAGATTGCTCGAACAGGCGGAGTCAAACCGATGAGACCGATATGGAAAAGCTTGCCTATTACTTCGAACACATCCAATCCTGGGAACGCAGCCTGATCCTGGCGGGCGGTCTCGTATTATTCTGGATGCTGGAAGGGGTGATACCCCTGGTCCGGATGCGTTACCGCAAGACCCGACATGCGGGGCTCAATCTCTTTTTTACGCTGACGACAGTGATCGTCAATTTCGCTTTTGCCGCCCTTATCGTAAAGGCCAGCGCCTATGGCAGCGGACACAGGATGGGACTGCTTTACCTGTTCCATCTACCGCTGTGGCTGTTCACCCTGGTGGGACTTATGCTGCTGGACCTTGTCAGCGCCTGGTTCATCCATTGGTTGGAGCACCAGGTAAAATGGATGTGGAAATTCCATTTGATACATCATGCAGATACCTGGGTGGATGCGACGACGGCCAACCGGCATCATCCCGGGGAAAGCTTTTTCCGGGCCATTTTTACACTTATAGCGGTAGTGATCACGGGTGCGCCGTTGTGGCTGGTATTTTTCTATCAGTCCCTGTCGGTGCTGCTTTCCCAGTTCAATCATGCCAATATTTCTTTGCCAAAATGGTTGGACAGGGCTATTGCCTGGGTCATCGTTTCGCCGGATATGCATAAGGTCCATCATCATTATACCCAACCCATGACGGATACGAATTACGGGAATATCTTTTCCATCTGGGACAGGTTGTTTGGGACGTATGCTTATGTTGCCGATACGCGTTCGCTGCATTATGGGATCGATACCTATCCGGATGAGAAGGAGCATAACAAAATGGGGCCGCTGCTGAAGATGCCTTTTGGGGAATATCGACCGCCGGTGGGAGGGAAGTTTAGGGATGTAGAAGAAAAGCCTGCGTGACCTATTATTGCTGTTGCTGCTGCATCATTTCCATGTATCTTCTGTAAGAATTTTGCTCGGCGGTGCCATTGCCATTGCGGACCGCGGGCTGAGGAGTCAGCACGGTGGCGGTTTCCTCCGTCGTCCGGCCGCTCTCGTAAGAGACGGATACACCCACCTCGAGGGTTTGTCCGGCCGTCCCTTTGTAGGTGCCTTTGACGGGGCTGCAGTCGGAGAAGTTACGGCCTACGGCCAGTCGCACATGCAGATCATCCGCTACGCAATTATTGGTAGGATCAAAACCCACCCAGCCATTGCCGGGGATAAAGGCTTCGATCCAGGCATGCGTGGCGCCTTCTCCCCGCATTCCGCTCTTATTGGGGCAGATATAGCCGCTGACATAGCGGGCGGGAATATTTATCTGGCGCAACAGGACCAGGAGGAAATGGGCGAAATCCTGGCATACACCGGCCTTCAGCTTCCATACCTCATCCAGGGTGGTCTCGACGGACGTGATGCCTTTGATATATTTAAAATGATCGTAGACATAGGTTTTTAATGATTGCGCCGCCTGCAGTGGGGTAAGTAAGAGCATCTCCTGCCGGTGTGTGTCCTCCAGTACCTGTGCCAGGGAGGAAAATTTCTCCTGCAGCAAAAAGTCTATGTAAGGTACCTGTCCTCGTAGTTGCTGTAAATACTCCCATTGCTGTGCCGCCGGGTTATCATCCACCAGGGGCGGGCGTTGTTTCGTTACGACCTCTACCCGGGAGTCGATGGTCAGTGAAGTATGCGACTCGGCGTGGGTAAAGGCGCCTATTTCATTACCATAATAATCCTTATACACATCCACGACGGGGTCGCCGCTGATGGTAAGCACCTGTTTCAACACATCCTGAAACTCGTCCTTGATGGGAAAAAGTACGATCTGGTTAGCGCTGTCCCTCACAGGACCCTCATAGGTGTACTTTGTAATGTGATGGATGTTAAATCGGGGCATGGGATAAAAATACTAACTCCTTCTTAGCGGTGATCATGTATAAGCAAAATAATTCTGGTTTAGGGCATTGCCCACTTCGTACAGGTCTTCTTTTATTCCGTTGAGATAGGCGTGCAGACCCTGGCCCATGATGGATTCCACGGTGGAATAGCGGACCTTGCTCAGGATCCTGCCGATCATAAAGTCGATCTTGCTGAAGGCCTCTTTGTTGCGCTCGCTTTTTAGCCTTTCGAAATAGCGGTGTACCCTGTCCACCGAATAAAGGATAGAACGGGGAAACTCCTCATTTAGTACGATCTGCTCCACCACATTTCGCGCGTCGAAGCCACTGCGATACGTTTTGAGATACAGCTCATAGCCGGATATGGAAAGGAGCAGGTATTTCCAGTATACGGTGTCGGTCCTGCGGAAGTCGTAGTTGACGTCGCTGAATTTCACATCGAGGATATCCGCGGACTGAACGCCTCTTTCGAGGTATTTGCCGATGTTGATAAACGCAAACCCCTCTCCTCTTGCCATGGTGACGTCCAGGGTGCCGAAGTACAGCATGCCTTGTTTGATCAGCACGTCGAGGATGGATACGGGGTCTTCTTTATGCAGCTCATGATTCAGCTTTTCATCCCGTACGATGTGGTAAAAGTCGTTGAGACATTGCCAGAGCTCTTTGGTAATATGGTCCTGTACGCTGCGGGCATTCTCCCTCGCATGAGTGATGATGTTCAGCACGGAATTGCTGTTCTCCCTGTCGGTGACCATGTATTGCAATACCTCGCGGGTGTTGCGGGAGATCCTGGCGGCGCCCGCTTCGTCCAGATAGGTGAAGATGCGGAGGACGGGCATCCATGAAAATTCCTGGATATCGTCCTGAGAGGAGGCATAGTTGATCCTGAGCATACGGAGGATCCCGTCGGCCCGTTCCATGTAACGGCTCATCCAATAAAGACTGTCGGCTACTCTACTCAGCATTTGGGTTAAACTTTTTTCGCTGGCCTGCGGCCAGCGGATTTTACTCGGTATCTAATGATGGGCGGCCTGGGGCGACGCCGTACCTGGCTAATCAGCCAGCTAACACCCAGGTATCTTTGCTCCCACCCCCTTGTGATGAATTCACCACCAGCGACCCTTCCCTCAACGCTACCCTTGTCAACCCACCCGGCACGATCTGTATACCTTCGGGGCCACAGAGCGCATAGGGGCGCAGGTCGACGCGGCGGGGTTTTAGTCTCCCATTCATATAGCAAGGGGCGGAAGAAAGGCTGATGATGGGTTGGGCGATGAATTGCCGGGGGTCTTTCAATATCTCCATTTTATACTTACTTATCTCTTCGTCGCCGGCGGTGTGTCCCATCAGCATACCATACCCGCCGCTTTCGTTCGTCCGTTTGATGACCATCTTTTGCATGTTGGCAAAAACATGCTCCCGCTCGTCCGCGTGACCGAGCTGGTAGGTAGGTACATTTTTCAGGATGGGCTCTTCATTCAGATAATAGCGGATCATCGCCGGCACATAGGTATAGATAGCCTTGTCGTCGGCAACACCGTTGCCGATGGCATTTACTATGGCTACATTCCCTTTCCGGTAGGCGCTCATGATCCCCGCCACGCCCAGCATGCTGTCGGGATTGAATACCAGGGGGTCGAGGAATTCATCATCCACTCTCCGATAGATCACATCTACCTGCTGAAGGCCCGCCGTGGTCTTCATGTATACCCGGTGGTTGTCGATGACCAGGTCCCTGCCTTCCACCAGCTCGACACCCATTAGCCTTGCCAGCGTGGTGTGTTCGAAATAGGCGGAATTATAGATACCGGGGGTCAGTACGACTACGGTGGGGTTTGAGATCTGCCGGGGGGAAAGGGACACCAGATTCCGGTGCAGGATATTGGGGTATTCGGTGACGGACCGCACGTTATTATTGGGCAGGAGGTCGGGGAAGATCCTTTTGGTGATCTCCCTGTTCTCCAGCATATAGCTTACGCCGCTGGGTGTCCGCAGATTGTCTTCCAATATATAGAAGGTCCCGTCGTGGTCGCGGATAAGGTCGATGCCCGCAATGTGTACATACAGATCGTGGGGTACATGAAATCCGTGCATTTCCCGGAGATAATGGGGGCAGCTGTATACCATTTCCACGGGGACGATGCCATCCTTGAGGATGAACTGGTTGTTATAGACATCCTTGAGAAAGAGGTTGAGCGCTTTTAGCCTTTGTCTGATCCCTTCTTCGATGTACTTCCATTCGGCGGCCGTGATGATGCGGGGGATGATGTCAAAAGGGAATATTTTTTCGATGCCTTCGCCGCTGCTGTAAACGGTGAAGGTGATACCCTGGCTCATGAAAAGCCTTTTCGCCAGCTCTTCTTTTCTATTCAGCTCCTCGATGCTCATCTGCTGCATGAAATCCACGACACTCCGATACTGGCCACGGACAGCCTGATCTGTGTACATTTCGTCCCAAGTTCCGGGATCGACGGAATAGCTGTTAAGCAGTTCGCTGGTTTGCATACATGTAGAGTTTTGGCGGGTGATGGCCAGGGTCAATTGGCCCAGTGTGGCAGGCGGCAACGTTAGATATACTAAATATAAATAAACTACATTTGACATCCAAAATTCCTTTCATGAAGACAATCGCTATGATCCCAGCCCGCTATGCCGCGACCAGGTTTCCCGCCAAGCTGATGCAGGTGCTAGGTGCCAAGACGGTGATCCGGCACACTTATGACAACACCGTAGCCACGGGGCTTTTCGATGAAGTGTTTGTCGTTACGGATAGCGATATCATCTATCAGGAGATCACCGGTCATGGCGGGAAGGCGAAAATGAGCATTCGGACACATGAAAGCGGTAGTGACCGGATAGCCGAGGCTGTTGCGGACATGGATGTGGATATTGTCGTGAACGTACAGGGTGATGAGCCTTTTGTACAAAAAGAGCCGCTGGAAAAACTGCTGGAAGTTTTTCAGGGAGAAGAGGGCCGGTCGGTGCAGGTAGGGTCGCTGGTGCAGGTGTTGAAGGAACAAAGATCCATCGAAGACCCTAACTATGTGAAGGTGGCGCTGGACAAAAAAAACAATGCTCTTTTTTTTAGCCGCAGCGTGATCCCCTATCCCCGGGATGCTTCGGCGGGTCCTGTATATTATGAACATATCGGCGTATACGCTTTTCGTAAAGAGGCGTTGTTGCAGTTCACCTCCTGGCCGGTGAGTCCGTTGGAGGCGGTGGAAAAGATCGAATGTCTGCGTTACCTGGAGAATGGTGTTCCCATGAAGATGGTGATCACTTCCTATATGGGCGTGGAGATCGATACGCCGGAAGACTTACAGCGGGCTGCTAAACTGTACGGGAATTTGACTTCTCAGAAAAAATAGTCAAATTCCCATAATCCGCTAATGTCTGTCCTTCGGACGAGCTGCCTCCGGCAGCTCCGTGCTATAATGCGGGGGGCCGTTGCCGGGGGGCAGGATCGATGGACCTGACGGTCCAAGCCATCGATATGGCAAGGACGCTAATGATGGCGCTTCGCACGGTGGACTTCTGGTCTACCAGGATGGCCCTTCGGGCGAGCAATCTGTGATTGCTCTTTTTGCTAAAATTATGATTCCCTAAATTTAGGCCCAATTCCAATACAACTGCATGAATAAAGCATTATGGGGTATCGACCTTGGCGGTACCAAAATCGAAGGGGTCATCCTCGAGTCCGTTGACAATCCCACTTCCATTGTTCGCACGCGGGTAGATACAGAAGCCTCCAATGGTTATGATCATATCATCGAACAGATCGGCCGATTGATAAAAGAGATGGAGAAACAATCCGGTCTCAAGCCGGCGGCTATTGGTATGGGTACACCGGGTGTGCTGGACCCTACATTGCAAACCATGAAGAATGCGAATACCACGATCCTGAATGGCATGCCGCTGCAAAAAGATCTGCAGGATCGATTGGGGTTGCCTTTTGTGCTGGCCAACGATGCCAATTGTTTTGCGCTGGCTGAAGCGCGGCTGGGCGTGGTCAGGCAAAAAGCTCCGGATGCACGTCTGGTATTTGGTATCATCATGGGCACGGGTGTCGGCGGCGGCATCGTCATGGATGGAAAGGTTTGGAATGGCCGGCATGGCATCGGCGGGGAGTGGGGACATAATTTCCTGGATGAATCGGGCGGTCCCTGTTATTGCGGCAAGGTTGGCTGCGTAGAGACTGTTATCTCGGGTCCTGCTCTTGAAAGATATTATGCGTCCCTAACGGGCAACAAGATAAAATTGAAAGAGATCGCCACACGGCATAAGGAGGGATCGGATCCCGCCGCGGATAAGACGATCGAACGGCTTTGTCATTTCTTTGGGAAGAGCGTCAGTGTCATCACCAATATGCTGGACCCGGATGTGATCGTCGTGGGCGGCGGGGTTGGAAATATGGATGACATCTACACCAAGGGGTTGAGCGAGCTGGGCCGGTTCATTTTTAACAACCGGGTAGAAGTGCCGTTGTTAAAACCGAGTTTGGGGGATAGTGCGGGGGTGTTCGGCGCTGCCGCGCTGGTGGCATGACCGGTGGCGACGGCTGGCGAGCTCCGGCGTGAGCCGGGCTGGTCGCTGAATGATGGGTTTCCCGTAACTTTGCCGCTCAAAATGCAATGAGCGTGAATAAATTCCGGAATTTCAAGATGGTAGGGTATGTCGTCTTCGGCAGAGGTAGCTTCAACCAGCTGGACGAGATACTGGCCCCGCAACGCAAGGGTGATGCACCCATGATCTTCCTTTTGGATCATTTCTTTGAAAATAAGCCCCTGGCTAAAAGGGTCCCTCTTCGGGGAAAGGATAAGGTCATTTTTGTGGATGTCACTCTCGAGCCAAAGACGAAATATGTGGATCAGCTGGCCGGCGAGCTTCGTCAGGAGTTTGGTACCGTCAGCGGGATCATCGGCATAGGCGGCGGTTCGGCGATGGACCTGGCCAAGGCGGTCTCTCTCATGATGACCAATCCGGGATCATCGGCGGACTACCAGGGCTGGGACCTGGTAAAGCTCCCGGGTGTATATAAGGTGGGTATCCCTACCCTGAGCGGAACGGGCGCCGAGGTCTCGCGTACCACGGTGTTGACGGGTCCTACCAAGAAGCTGGGCATGAACTCGGATTTCACGCCTTTCGATCAGATCGTACTGGACCCGGAGCTAACGGCGGGCGCCCCGGTGAACCAGCGTTTCTATACGGGTATGGATTGTTATATCCACTGTATCGAAAGCCTTACAGGCACCTATCTGAATGAATTCAGCCGCAGCTATGGCGAAAAGGCCCTGCAGCTGTGCCAGAAAGTTTTTGTGGAAAAAGATCACTGGGATACGGACTGCGATGATCAGCTGATGATGGCTTCCTATGCAGGGGGTATGAGCATTGCCTATTCCCAGGTGGGGGTGGCGCATGCGGTGAGCTATGGTCTCTCCTATCTGCTGGGTACCAAGCATGGTATCGGCAATTGTATCGTCTTCGATAAGCTGGAGGAGTTTTATCCGGAAGGGGTCGTGGAGTTCAAGAAGATGGTCGAGAAGAACAAGATCGATATACCCCAACATATTACAAAAGGTCTGTCGGATGAACAATTCAACGCGATGATTGACGTTAGTCTGGTCATGAAGCCTCTTTGGGAAAATGCCCTGGGGAAGGATTGGGAAAAGGTCATGACGAGGGACAGGTTGAGGGCGTTGTACGAGCGGTTGTAGGCCGGGCGACGAGGAAGGACTGGTGAAGGAGATCAGACTGTGGGGGCCGACGTGCGATGAAGAGGTTCACTGTTAATACCTTTGTTTATGAAGGGAAAAAATTGGCTGGTATTTTTGATCGTCCTGCTGGCGGGCATTAGTTCCTGCCGGAAAACAGCACCCCCTGCGACTAATCCCATTACCCCCCTTCAATCCCTGATCAATACGGATACAAGCTTTAGCCTTTATCACCGGATGTTGCTGATAGCCAACGAAAGCGGGCTGCTGGCGGACAATTCGGTCACTTTGTTGATACCGACCAATGACGCATTCCGCGCCGCGGGCTATTCGGAGGGGCAGATCGATTCGCTGCTGCCTTCGGTGGCAGACCGCCTGATCAGCTATCATTTTATCACCCAGCCGGCGCATCCCGATAGCAATGGTTACGCTCCCTATCCTACGCACCTGAATTTTTCGCTGTTTGGTGAAAAAGACGCCGGTGGTCAGATCTGGTTCAATGGCTCCGCCGTTACAGGAGATACGCTCATGGTGGGGAAAGCCCTGATCTACCGGCTGAGCTCGATACTTTTATCTCCCCAGGATTCGCTGATCTATGTCATGGGGCAGGACAGCACGTTGTCCTTTACCGCCGAACTGTTCCGCCGTACGGGGTTGGATACCCTGCCGACGACGAATTATTATACCGTGCTGACTCCTACCAATACGGCATGGATAAACGCAGGTTATGACAGCGTGGGGGCTATCGACTCGGCCGATCTCAATACCATGCTGTCTCTGGCGAAATTCCATGTGTTGCCGGGTCAGTATTTCAGCAATCAGCTGGCAGGCCTTAACAATGTGGTAACATTACAGGGAAGCCCCCTTTCCGTGAGTATGGCAGGCGGGGTACTTCAATTCAAGGGCAACGGTAATGCATCGCCGGCGAGCGTGCTGACAGCCAATCAGCCTGCAGGCAATAGTTTTGTCATATACAAGATCGATGAAGTGCTGTCACCATAGACGGGCGGGGGTGATGTACAATCAGGGGCTTTACAAGGGACCATCGCGGCGGTCCGTCCGATAGGACAGTCGTTAACGTTTTGCCGGAATTGGGCTATTTTTGAGGACACCTAATTCCGGCACATTACATTTGGATATATGCCCAGCTTTAACGATATCAAGAATCTGCTGCAACACAACCGTTTCACGGAGTTTGTAAAATTGAACAAGCTGACGCCCCGTGATATTGCGGAGTTCACCAACCGTCATACCCAGTGGGCGGTAAAGCTTTTCCAGCACCTGGATGCGAAGAATGCCGCCAGGTCTTTCAAGTTCATCCGAAAGAAAAAACAGCAATCCATTATCAACGCCCTGCCGGAGGAAAAGGCGGCGGAGATCCTGAATGCCATGCAGCCGGATGATCGTACTGCGTTCCTTTCGGAGCTGCCGGGCAGCGCGGTAAAGGAGCTGTTGAAAGTGCTCACGCCGGAACATCGTGCAAAGACCCTGGAGCTGCTGGGATATCCCGAAGAGTCGGTGGGCAGGCTCATGACGCCGGATTATGTTACGATCAGGAAGAGCGAGACCTGCTCTGAAGTGCTTCACTATATCCGTATGCGGGGCAAGGCGACGGAGACCCTGAACTGGCTTTTTGTAATAGACGATAAAGGCGTGCTTATCGACGATATCAATATAAAAGACTTTCTGGTAGTAGATCCCGGAACGCGTGTGAGCGATCTTATGGACTACCAGTTCATTGCGCTGAATGTAAACGATCCGCAAAAAGAGGCGATCAAGGTTTTCCGGAACAACAGCCGGTATGCCCTGCCCGTGACGGATGAAAGAGGCATGCTGCTGGGGATCGTCACGCTGGACGATGTGCTGCGACTGGCGGAAACGGAAGATACGCGTGAGATACAAAAGATCGGTGGTTCGGAGGCCCTGGACGAGCCCTATACTACTATTTCCTTCCCCAGCCTGATCCGCAAAAGAGCGGGGTGGCTTATCATCCTGTTCCTGGGCGAGATGCTAACGGCGACGGCCATGGGGCATTTCGAAGGAGAGATCAGCAAGGCGGTGGTGCTGGCCCTGTTCATCCCATTGATCATTTCCAGCGGCGGTAATTCAGGGAGCCAGGCATCTTCTATCATCATCCGCGCCATGGCCCTTGGGGAGATCGGCTTCCGGGACTGGTGGCGTGTGATGCGGCGGGAAGTAATGTCGGGGCTGGTACTGGGAACGATCCTGGGTATCGTCGGATTCCTGCGGGTGGCTTTATGGCAGGAGTTCCATTTTTATAGTTACGGTGAGCATTGGCTCAAGGTGGCGATTACGGTATTCTTCTCGCTGATCGGGGTGGTCATGTGGGGTACCTTGTCGGGCAGCATGTTGCCGCTGATCCTGAAAAAGCTGGGCGCGGACCCGGCGGCTTCTTCGGCGCCATTCGTGGCAACCCTGGTGGATGTGACGGGGCTGGTGATCTACTTTACGGTGGCGTTTGTGGTCATGCAGGGGACGTTGCTATAGGTCAGGACATTGGCGAGTGGGGATAACGCCCGCGGGTGCTGTCAATCTCAATAGCTACTTTCGTCCAGCTTTACTTTTCCTTTAAAGGTCCAGAATACGAAGGATGTATAGATACCTACAAGCGGAGTGCCTATCAGCGCTATGATCAGCAATATTTTTACGGTCTTTTGAGAGGAGGCGCCATTGTATACGGTGATGCTGCCGGCGGGGTTTTGCGGAGAGTACAGCAGATAGGGAAACACTTCCATGGCCACCATGACGAGCAGGAGGGCAATGGTGACGGCGGAGCTGATAAAGGCATAGCGGTATTTTCCTCTTTTGATCTGGCGGGGGATATTGGCGATGCACAAGATCATCAAAAGCGGGATGGCAAAATATCCGGGTCGGGCCTTGAAGAAGTCGCTTAGGTGGGGCACGTAGAGCAGTGTATACAGCGTGGTGACGACGAAGCTGACGACAAAGAAGATCGTAAAATTATTGGCGAGCAGGTGCAGTTTTACAAAGAGGCGATTTTCGGTCTTCATGGTAAGGAAGATGGCGCCGTGCATCATAAAAAGGGCGAGGGTGGTAATGGCGACAAAAATGGCGAGCGGGTTGAAGAAAAAGAGCCAGTCGCCGGTGAATTCATGGTCCTTGTTCAAAGGCAATCCTCCCACCACATTCCCCAGCATCAGTCCGAGTGAAAGCGAAATGATGATACTGGCCACGCAATAGACGATGTCCCAGGTCTTACGCCACCAGAGCATGGGTTCCTTGCTGCGGAACTCGATGGCCACGCCACGCCAGATGAGGCCGATGAGAAAAACCATGAACGGCATATAGAACGCGGAAAAAATGGCGGCGTAAGCCACGGGGAACCCGGCAAAGAGGGCGCCTCCCCCGATGACGAGCCACACTTCGTTGCCATCCCATATGGGGCCGATAGCGTTCATGGCTATGCGGCGGCTTTGTTCCTTTTTAAGAAAGAGATGGAGGGCGCCGGCGCCCAGGTCAAATCCGTCCAGGATAGCATAGCCGCTGATCACGGCCCCAAAAACGAGGAACCACCAGGTGTTATAGTCGACGCCTAAGAATGTGTGCATTTATGCTTTTTTACGAATGTAGATGCCGTCCGGATCATGTTCCAGGATCGGATTGTCTCTTTTTGTGCCTTCGTCGATGTGTTCTTTGGTGCCGTAATCCACAGGTCCGTGCAGAATTTTTCTGTTCAGCAGGAAGAGGAAAAGAGCAAAGAGGACAATATAGACGAGGGTGAATAAGATCAGGGAAAAAATGATCTGGTTGGCGGTGACCATTTTCGACAGGGCGTCGGAGGTCTTTAGCATACCATACACGACCCAGGGCTGGCGGCCCATCTCCGCGGCAAACCATCCCGCCTGATTGCCTATCTGCGGCAGCAGGACGCTAAAGGCAAAGATCCACATCAGCCAGCGCTGGTCAAAGAGCGTTTTTTTCCACCAGAACCAGGCGCCCAGGAGACTGAGCCCGATCATGGTCATGCCTACGATGATCATCAGGTGATAGAACTGAAAGACGCTGTTGACCTGTGAAGGACGTTCGTCCGGTGGGAATGCTTTCAATCCGGTGATGGGCGTGTTGAAGTCGCCGTGTACCAAAAAGGACAGGCCGCCGGGGATCTTTATTCCCATGGTCTTTTCATGTTTGTTGTCCACATATCCGAAAAGGTACATATCCGCCCGGGCGGAGCTATCGTAATGTCCTTCCAATGCGGCCAGCTTGGCGGGTTGGTTATGGGCGACCCCATCGGCGCTGCGATGCCCGGTGTATAATTGTGCCAGCGAAAAAATGACGGCCACGGTGAGCGCTATTTTGAAAGAGGGGCGGGCTATTTCCAGGTGCTTTTTATGGAGTATATACCAGGCATTGACGCTGAGGACCATAAAGGCGCCGGCGAGGATGGCGGCGATCCAGACATGGAGGAGCCTGTCTACGCTGGAAGGGTTAAAGACCATGGCCCAGAAGTCGGTGATCTCGGCGCGGGCATCGAGGCCCTTCCCTACGATGTGATAGCCGGCAGGGGTTTGCTGCCAGGAGTTGGCCACGACGATCCAGACGGCGGAGAAGAGCGATCCAAAAAATACCATGATGGTGGAAAAAAAATGGACGCGGGGGCTGACCCTTTTCCATCCAAAAATAAGTATGCCGAGAAATCCGGATTCGAGGGCAAAGGCGAAGATGCCTTCCGCGGCCAGCGCGCTGCCAAAGATGTCTCCCACGTATTTCGAATACGTAGCCCAGTTAGTGCCGAACTCGAATTCCATGATGATACCGGTGGCGACGCCGATACCGAAGATCAATGCAAAGATGCGGATCCAAAAGCGGACCGCCTGTTCGTAGATACGCAGGCCTGTCTTGAGGAAGAGTCCTTCCATGATGACGAGGATCAGTCCCAGACCGATGCTAAGAGGGGGATAGATGTAATGGAAGGCGATGGTAAAGGCGAATTGGATCCGGGCCAAAATTTCTACATCCATAGCGCTTGGGTTTGGTGTCTATGTCGAGCTGTTTTTCCTTTGGCTTGCAGTCGCTGCGTTTCTGCCAGAACGGGCTACATTTCCCCGGGAGGCCGTTTTCCGGACATTTTC
Source organism: Puia sp. (assembly GCA_035545935.1). GTDB lineage: Bacteria > Bacteroidota > Bacteroidia > Chitinophagales > Chitinophagaceae > Puia. The sequence continues at coordinate 14,284 of DASZXP010000179.1, forward strand.
TTAAACACGGGGACATTGCTGCAGGCTTCTCCGTACATAATGCTTTTCACTACGGGGCGCAGTCGCTTTGCGATGTCCAAATAGGCGTATCCGCCGACGGACAGGTCTCCACATCCTTTTACAATGACTCTTTTATCGGCAAATTCCTGTATGTCGATGGCAGCGATCCGGGCGAGAAATATCTGTTGCAGGGCGGCCTTTTCATCCCCCATAACGATGTCGCGGGCGAAGGGCTGGAGGTTGACGGCTACCAGCATATACGCCCAGAGTGGGATAATGGCATCGACGGAACAGGTGACGGCGACGATCTTGTCCTGGAATCGGGTCCAGTCCATTTCCTGGAGGGCTGCTCTGAAATCTTTCTCCCGGAGGATCCCTGAAAGAGCCTCCGGCTCTTTGTCTGAAGGACCATCATTAGACCTTTCCGGAAAACGGGTTACATTTTCCGAGACGCCCGTTTTCCGGACATTTATTATGAAAAGATAGGGTTTCAGATCGAACAGCACGATCTCTTCCCGGGGATAATAGTCTTCGAGGTCGAGTGTCAGCAGGCCGCTGAGCGCTACTTTATTGACGATGCCCTCACTCATACGATAGATTTGACTGTGCAAAGGTACGTAATGTATGGGAATTGAATGCGCGGCCCCGGCGACCCATGGACATGAAAAAGCCCCGGTATAACCAGGGCTTTTGCTTTGAGCTATTTTATCCTAAAAGAATTTGCTTCTATCGTCCTTGATCTTAGCCTGTTTGCGCAGGGAGTACATCAGCATGCGGGGTAATATGTTCTTCTCCTGCTGTTCCATCATAAACCGTTGTTGCTGTGCATCGGCATTGGGGTTGGAGGTAGCGCTGACATTTTCCACCTTTATTACAAAGACGCCACCATTACCGGCAATGGGCGGAGAGGCGGGTTTACCGACCAGCTGTTTGTTAAATACGGAGCCCAGGACCTTTGGTTCCATCCCCACATTCGGAATGCCGCCATTGAAGGTTACGCTATCGGCCTTCATGACGGTTTGTCCACTGGCGGCAGCGGCTGCTTCGAGGGTAGCGGGGTTATTCAGCTTCTTTATGATAATGTCAGCTTTTTTCTTATTCCGGAGGATCGGCTCTACCTGGGGGCGGGCCTTGCGGGGGCTGGCCGTTCCTTCATTATTGATCTCCGTCAGCTGGGCAACGACGTACAGGTTGCCGATGTTGAATGGTTCGGAGACATTGCCCAGGTCTGCTTCATAGACCCATTTCACCAGCTGGCGGCTGGTGCCTATGCCGTTGATATTGTATTCGGCGGGTGCGATATCGGGCGCGAGCATTTTCTGAAGACCCTGCTTTTGCGCCGCCTGGTCGAAGTTCTTTCCGTCCTGGTTCTCGCCGGCGAATTTGCTTGCGAGGCCGGATGCGGCGTTGTCTGTCTCCGGGCTGGCCTCGATCTTCTTGGAGAGCTGAGCGATCTTATAATGAGGTTCGAAGTTTTTTTGATCCATTATCTGTATATAATGGTATCCGAAGCTGGTCTTTATGATCTTAGCCTCGCCTTTTTTGCCATTGAATGCAAATTCCTTGAATTCGGGTACAAAGTTCGTCTGGAAGGTGATATTGTCGTATACGCCGCCCTTTTCCTTGGAGCCTTCGTCGTCGGATACTTTGAGGGTTACGCTATCCCAGTTGGCGCCATGTTCAATTACATCCTTTACGCTATCGATCCTTTTTTTGGCGATGCTGTCGGGCAACGTAGGCTGCTGGGTCTGAGGGTTGATGGTCCCTACGAGTATGTGACGGACTTTTACCGTATCGGGCAAGGTCTTTTCATCGACCTTCTTTGCCAGTACATAGCTGCCGCCATCGAGGTAAGGTCCATAGACCGCTCCTTTTGCCAGGGCGAATACGGAATCCTTACTGGGGATCTGCGATTGCGACTTGGGAACGAATACATCATAATAAGGGAGGTCCGATCCCATCCGGGACAGGAAAGCGTCGGGGTTGTTGGTCCTTGCAAACTCACCCTTCAGGCTATCCAGCTGGTCGCGCAGTTTGGCGCTGTCATCGGCGGTGGGAGCAGCGTTGAAGGTGACATAAGCAATGCTCCTGCTTTCCTCCTGGTGGAACCTGTCCTTATGTTCGTCGACGTATTGCTTGATCTCGTCGTCGGAGATAGTTATCGTGCTGTCGGGGACAGTATAATATGGTGTGTTGACAAAGGAGATAGATGCTATCTGGCTGTTGTCGGCATTATTCTTATCGATGAGAAATTTCGGAGTATAGGAGCTGTTGGTGAGGAGGGCGGTATATTTTTCCTGCAGACGCATCCGCACGATCTCGGGAACGGACTCTTCGAAGAAGCTGCGGGCAAATTCGTACTGCGTATTGTCGGCGTTCTTTTTCGGTCCGGCCTTCCAAATGGCGCGCAGCTGGTTGATCCGCTGGGCGGCGCCCTGGGCGTCGAATACGCCTGTCTTTTTATCGGTGAAGGCTTGTTTGATATCCTGGATGGCGTTGGCGCCGACCAGCATGTCGCTTACTTCCTTGTCGGTGACATCCAGACCCGAGGCTTCGATGTTGTCGGTGTAAAGGGCGTCGTCCACCATCTTGCTCCACACCTGTTCGCGAATGGATTGTTGCGTGGCTTCGCTGACCTGCATTCCACTTCTCTTATACTGATTTTCCATGAGGGTGACCCTTTTCTGGAAATCAGCCTCTTCTATCTTCTGTCCGTTGACGGAACCTACGACAGTGGAACGGCTACCAAAAAGACGGCTTCTTCCTACGAAGGCATCCATGAGAAGAAAACCAATAAGGCTCAGCGCAATCAGACCAAAAACTAACCAGGCGGCTCTCTCCCGGATATTTTGAATTATAGACATAAATATACTACCCCCGTTTTTATACGGGATGGCGAAGATAGGGTAAAAAGTATTATGAACAAATTGTGGAAAATAAGCAAAACACCGAGCTGTATTGTGTTTCGAAATTCGGGCGTTGTACCTTCGGGTGGTATATATGGTGCGGCAGCCGAACGAAAAACGGGGATGCTCCGGGGGGATAGATAAGCCTCAAAAGACGGCGGCCGGGGGATTTTTTCAGCTGAGGGACGTGAAACCGAGAAATAGCCTGGGTGGAACAAGAATTAACAGAAAGATATTAATAACTATCCTTTTCGGTGGAAAACCGATGTTTCGGACAGCCGCCAGCTGGGATAAAAAAGGAGAGAACTTTTCGAGGAGGGGATGCGGAGAGGTAGGGAGTTAACAAATCCACGGTTATTCCACCGGCGCTAACAGGCAGCGGATAAAAATCTTTTCCTGACAGCGATTTATTCCACCGTGGTGGAAAAGCGGGCGAAACTTCGATCCAAAAAGGGTTTCCGATTGTTAAGAATTTGTGGAATAGGGTTGATAACTATGCTTTTTCCCGTATTCCAATAGCTGGTGAAAATTCTTATCCACGAATTCACCATCCTAATAGTAATAGCTATTTTTATAAAATAATAAATATTATTAAATACTATGGTAGATATTAACATGGATCGTGTCCGAAAAACGGGTGTTGGAAATGTACCTCGTTTTTCGGAAGTATTTGATGTCTATCCTTCGGATGACGAACCAAAGGTTCGTTTGGCCACTGCAAATCTTGAGAAGAAGGGTTTTCTGGATATCGATGTTTCGCCGGAGCTGGATCTTTTCAAGGAGATCGACGCGCTGAAAAAAGAAAAGAATGCGGTGATCCTGGCGCATTATTACCAGGAGGCGGATATACAGGACGTGGCGGATTATCTGGGAGATAGTCTGGGTCTGGCGCAACAGGCAGCCGGGACGAAGGCGGACCTGATCCTTTTTGCGGGGGTGCATTTTATGGCAGAGACGGCGAAGATCCTGAACCCTGATAAAAAGGTGGTGCTGCCGGACCTGAAGGCAGGGTGTTCATTGGCGGATTCCGCACCGGGGTTCCTGTTCAAGGCTTTTAAGGAGAAGCATCCGGATCATATCGTGATCTCCTATATAAATTGCTCGGCGGAGGTGAAGGCATTGAGCGATGTCATCTGTACTTCTTCGAATGCGGAAAAGATCGTGGAAAGCGTTCCAAAGGATCAAAAGATCATTTTTGCCCCGGACAGGAATTTGGGAGCTTATCTGATCAAAAAGACGGGAAGGGATATGCTGTTATGGGATGGAGCGTGTATGGTGCATGAAATATTCAGCCTGGAGAAGATCACCAGGCTCAAGATCCGGCATCCGAAGGCGAAACTGATCGCGCACCCTGAGTGTGAAGAACCAATATTGCGTATAGCCGACTTTATAGGCTCAACAACGGGCTTATTGAAGTACACCCAAAAGGATGACTCAAAAGAATATATCGTGGCTACAGAGGCCGGAATATTGCATCAGATGGAATTGGCGTCTCCGGATAAAACATTCATTCCAGCACCTCCCAATAATGCCTGTGCGTGCAATGATTGTCCGCATATGAAGCTGAATACCCTGGAGAAGCTGTATTTGTGCCTTAAATACGAGAAGCCGGAGCTGGTCATGGATAAAGAGTTAATGATCGCTGCGCGCAAGCCGATAGATAGAATGTTGGAAATCAGCGCAAAGTATGGTTTGTGATTTGTTCACATCTGGATAACTGCATGTGTAAATAATTGATTTACAGTGTATTGTATGTGATTTTTTGCTTAAAAACTACTTCTTTTTCCACATTGGGAAGCCGGAGGCTCGTTGTTAGGAGGAATATTACTTTATCTTCCCATATAGACCATCAGGATTTGCACGTCGCTGGGATTGACGCCACTGATCCGGCTGGCTTGTCCCAGCGTCCTGGGTTTTATTTTCTTGAATTTTTGCAGGGCCTCGTTGGATAAGGAGGAAAGACGATCGTAATTGAAATTATCCGGGATGAGGAGGTCTTCCAGCTGGGTCATTTTCTTTACCAGCTCTTTTTCTTTTTCGATGTATACATCATATTTTACCTGGATCTCGGATTGTTCGAGGGTGTCGCTATCGAATTCCTGAAGCGCTGTGGCGAGATGGGGGATGGAGTCGCGCATAGAGATGAGATCGATGTTGGGACGAAGGAGTACCTGTATCGCCTTTTGTTTTTGGGTGAGCGTGGCTGAATTTTTTTGCGTCAGATATTGTTCGGATTCTGCAGGCTCGAGCGAGAATTCTTTGAGCACTTCTTTTACTTTTTCTACTCCTTCTTTTTTTGCCTGGGTATTGTTCATCCTTTCTTGTGAAGCGAGTCCCAGGCGATAGCTCATTTCTGTGAGCCGGAGGTCGGCGTTGTCCTGGCGGAGCAATGTTCGGAACTCGGCCCTGGAGGTGAACATGCGATAAGGTTCTTCGGTGCCCTTGCTGATGAGGTCATCGATGAGCACACCGATATATGCTTCGCTTCTTTTGAGAATAAAAGGTTCGAGACCGCTTGCTTTTTGATGGGCGTTGATACCGGCCATGAGACCCTGGCAGGCGGCTTCTTCATAACCAGTGGTCCCATTGATCTGTCCGGCAAAGAAGAGGTTGTTCATCGCCTTTGTCTCCAGTGAGTGTTTCAGTTGGGTGGGCGGGAAATAATCGTATTCGATGGCATAGCCTGGCCGGAAGATCCGGACGTTCTCGAAACCTGTAACTTCTTTCAAAGCTTTGTATTGTACTTCTTCGGGAAGGGAGGTGCTAAAACCATTGACGTAAATCTCAACCGTATTCCAGCCTTCGGGTTCTATAAAGAGCTGGTGTCTGTCTCTTTCTGCAAATCGATTGATCTTGTCTTCTATGCTGGGGCAATAGCGCGGCCCTACTCCTTCGATGCGACCGGTGTACATGGGGCTTCTGTCAAAACCTGTTTTGAGGATATCGTGTACCGATGGACTGGTGTAAGTGATCCAGCAGCTGCGTTGTTCTTTTGGCTTTGGAATATTTTTTAGATAAGAAAAACCTACGATCTCTTCGTCTCCTTTTTGTTCTTCCATTTTGGAATAATCGAGGCTTCGACCATCGATGCGGGGAGGTGTTCCGGTCTTTAATCGATCGCTTTCAAAGCCGAGACTGACGAGCTGTTCTGTAATACCTGTCGCCGCCTTTTCTGCCACTCTTCCTCCACCGAACCTTTTTTCACCGATGTGGATGACCCCATTGAGGAAAGTACCGCTGGTGACAACGACCGCCTTTGCTTCGATGTGATGACCCAGACCTGTGATGACCCCTGCTACCCTGTCTCCCTTTACGATGATACCGTTGACCATATCCTGGTAGAAGTCTACATTAGGCGTGTTCTCCAACATTTCGCGCCAGGTGGCGGCAAAAAGCATACGATCGTTTTGGGCACGGGGGCTCCACATGGCGGGTCCTTTCGAACGATTGAGCATGCGGAATTGAATCATGCTTTTGTCGGTGACTATGCCAGAATATCCACCCAGGGCATCGATCTCCCGGACGATCTGCCCTTTGGCTATACCCCCCATGGCCGGGTTGCAGCTCATTTGAGCAATGGTCTGCATGTTCATGGTAATAAGGAGAACCCTGGAGCCCAGGTTGGCGGCGGCCGCGGCCGCCTCACATCCGGCATGACCTGCGCCTACTACTATGATATCGTATGAGGGGAACATAAGGTGCAAAGGTACAGGTTCCACGTGGAACCGCAGTATTGGGAAAAAGACAGAAAAATGTTTCCACGTGGAACGTTCTCTTTCTATTTAAAGTATGCTTTTAGATATTTATCCTCCATTTTTCGCATTATCCCTTGATCCTTAGGCTTTTTGTCCTTATATCCACAAAGATGTAAGGCTCCGTGGAAGATCACCCGGTGAAGCTCCTCTTTTAGAAGGACTTTGAACCGACCGGCATTATCCTTTACTCTGTCGATACTGATATAGACCTCAGCCTGAATGGGTTGGCCGGGTTCAGAGAGACCGAATGTAATGATATCTGTATAGTAATCATGTTGCAAGTGTTGCCGGTTAATTTCCAGGAGATAGTCATCCGAACAAAATATGTAATTGATCTTCCCGAGTCTTTTCTTTTCCTTTTTAAAAAGGGAGGCAATAAAAGACTTTAGTTGGGTACGATTGGAAAGGGAATGGGCGCCCTTTAGGAAGTGAAAATGGATATTCGAGGATGTGTTTGTCGGCATTTGGTAAAATTAGTGAATGCTGTCCGGTTATATTTGATAAGGGAAAACCATAAAGCGTACATTTGCCAATGACCTGAGCCTATGATGGAAAACATTTCTACCATGAAGAGATTATCAGAGTTAGTACCGGGGACTGTCGCCAGAATTCACTCTTTTGAAAAGAATGAGCTATTTCTCAAGCTCATGGAAATGGGATGTGTTCCCGGAGAACTGATCCGGGTTGAGCAGGTGGCTCCGTTAGGCGACCCTATCTCTATTACAGTGGCCGGGTATAATCTTAGCCTCCGCTTGGATGAAGCGGAAAATATATTCATGGAAGAGGAGGTATACTAATGCGAATAGGGCTTTACTTTGGTTCCTTCAACCCCATCCATCACGGACATCTTATTATCGCCAATTATTTATTGGAAAACACGGATCTCGACCAGGTGTGGTTTGTCGTCTCCCCTCAAAATCCATTAAAACCATCCGCCTCCTTATTGAATGAATACCATCGGCTGTACCTGGTGCAGGCCTCTATAGAAGGGGAAAATAGATTGAAGGCATCCGATATCGAGTTCAAATTGCCCAAGCCTTCCTATACGGTGGATACCCTGGCCTATCTTCAGGAGAAATATCCCATGCACCAATTCTCTATTATCATGGGTAGCGACAGTCTTTTCAACCTGCCTAAATGGAAAAATTACAGCTGGCTCCTGCAGCACTACCCTATCTATGTGTACAAGCGGCAGGGACATGAAGCGCTTCCCTCCTTCCCTGAAGCAAAAAAGATAACGGTGTTGAATGCACCATTGTTGCCTATCTCGGCTACGCATATCCGAAAAAACATAAAAGAAGGTAGGTCCATACGCTACCTGGTGCCCGAAGCCGTGAGAGAGGAAATTGAACGAAACGGATACTACCGGTGAGCTACAGCAGCCCTTCTTGCGCCTTTTTAGGAAGAGACTTTACCACCAGCTCATAAGAATCATCGATCATTTGACGTACCATGCGGGTTGGAATACTATTGTCCATGATCACGGTATTCCACATCTTTTTGTTCATGTGGTATCCAGGTTGCACCGCAGGGTATTGTTCCCTCCATTCGATGGCCTTTTCAGGATCGCATTTTACGTTGAATTGCAGGATGGGCGTGTCGAGGGAGGCAAGTAAAAACATCTTCCCTTTCACCTTAAAGACCAGGACGGTGTCTCCGAAAGGAAATCCTTCTTCTACTTCTTTCTTTTTCAGGCAATATTCCCTGAGAGTTTCTATATCCATAGCTAAAATGTTTGTCCTATCGGATGAGGCGCCCGTTGCGCCAGGGCTAAAGTTAAGGAGACTGGCCGGAACTCCATCCAGAAGGGCCGGGGAGGATCGTGTCCGAGGGACAGACATTACGATCCGGAATAGTCGATCACCAGCTGGCAGAAAGATTTTATGCCTGTCTTGAAGCCGCCCTCGTCGATGTAGAAGTCGGGCGTATGATGCGGCGCGGTAGTCTTGGGGTCCTGTCCCTTTTTCATACCACCCAGAAAGAAAAAGAAGGAGGGAACCTTATCGCCAAAAAAAGAAAAATCCTCCGATCCTGTCATGGCATCCATGGGGAGTACATTTTCCTCTCCGGCGGCCTTTTGCAGGGAGGGCAGCATCTTCTTTACCAGCTCGGGGTTATTGTAGGTGATCAGGGTTTTGTTCTCGATGTTGAGCTCCGCGGTAGCGCCGGCGCTCTCCGCGATCCGGGTGGCGGTACGCTGCATCCTTTCGTGGATATCCCTTTGCATAGCCGTATCCAGTGTCCGGATAGTGCCTGTCATCTCCACTTCCTCCGGAATGATATTGGAGCGTACACCCCCTTTGATCACACAAACGGAAATCACCGCGGGGTCCTTTGTCAGCTCTGTCTGACGGCTGACGATGGTTTGAAATCCTTCTATGATCTGGGCGGAAACAACGATGGGATCGATGCCTCCCCAGGGTTGTGAGCCATGAGAACCCTTCCCTTTTACCTTTAATGTAAACCAATCGGAAGCAGCCATGGCGCCACCGATGCGATATTTTATCTTGCCTATCTCCGTCGCGGCGTTGATGTGCAGACCAAACATTACATCCACTTTTGGATCATCGAGTACCCCTTCCTTGATCATCAACGGCGCACCGCCTTCTTCTCCCGTGGGAGGTCCTTCCTCTGCGGGCTGGAAAATGAATTTCACGGTGCCTTTCAGGTCCTGTTTCATCCCTGCCAGGATCTCCGCCACGCTCATGAGTATGGCGATATGCGAGTCATGGCCACAGGCATGCATGGCTCCCACCTCCTGTCCATTGTAATTTGTCTTTACCTTCGAGGCAAAAGGAACAGGGGTCCTCTCCACCAGCGGCAACCCATCCATGTCGGCACGCAGACCAATGACGGGTCCTGGTTTTGCACCGCGCAGGATGCCTACGACGCCTGTCTTTCCCACACCTTCTTTCACCTCCAGGCCCAATGACCGAAGATGATCGGCGATGATCTTTGCCGTCCGGAATTCCCGATTGCCTAATTCAGGGTGTTCATGAAAGTCGCGTCTCCAGGCGATGGTTTTGGGTTCTATCTTGTCGGCGGCGGTACTGATGAGGGCTGCGCTGTTCTTTTTCTGGGCGGAAACAGCGAGCGTAAGGAGCATGATGCTCATGAACAATAGTGTCCGTCCTTCGGACAACGAGCCGAAGGCTCGTTCTGGGAGGGTCTTTCTCATGTTGAATGGTTGATACTAAATATAATAAAAAACGTCCGTTAATTTCCCGACTTCATCGATTAGCTTTGTTCATATCCCCTACAATCAATAAATTGGAGACCTATTTCTTTTGACAGTTCTATTTCGACATATTGCTTTTCTGAAAACGGTGGCCTTGTATAGTATCTCTGCATTCGGGGGCCCGCAAGGGCATCTGGGGATGATGATGAAGACTTTTGTGAACAAGCGCAGGGATGTTACGGAAGAGGAGTTGATGGATTACAACGCCTTTTGCCAGCTATTGCCCGGGGCCAGCTCCACACAAACCCTGACGCTTATCGGGTATAAGCGGGGCGGGGTCGTATTGGCCATGCTGACGTTGATCATCTGGACGCTGCCGGCGTGCATCCTGATGGGAGCTTTTTCTTTTTTCCTCACCTATATCAACGAGCGAACGCTAAGGACGGCGGCGCTTTTTCGTTTTGTGGCCCCTATGACGGTGGGTTTTATTGCCTACGGAGCCTACCAGGCGTTCAGGATAGCCGTACACAATACCATCACCCGGGTGATCCTCGCGGTGAGCGCGGTAGCGACCTTTATACTTTTCAAAACTCCCTGGATCTTCCCTATCCTGCTGGTATTGGGGGGATTCGTCACCAATCTTAGCGATAAGCGTATCCCTCAAAAAGAGCTGCCGCACAAAAAGATCAAATGGGGTAATATCTGGCTCTTTGCCATTATTTTCCTCCTGGCGGGCGCCGGCAGCGAACTGGCGCGTAAGAACAACTGGCCGAACAGGCGGCCGCTGAACCTGTTCGAGAACACCTATCGCTTTGGGAGTTTGGTCTTTGGAGGAGGTAACGTATTGATTCCCATGATGTACGAACAATTCGTAGCGCGTACGGAGTCGCAAAACCTCCTTCAACGCAATCCGAATATCATCCGTATAAGCAAAGAGGATTTTTACTCTGGTGCTGGTATGGCAAGAGCTATACCCGGTCCTGTATTTTCCGTGACCTCGTTCATGGGTGGCATGGCGATGCGTGATAAGGGAACGGTGATGCAGATACTGGGTTGTTTTATCGCCAGCACGGGGATCTTTCTGCCAAGCGCCTTGTTGGTGCTATTCTTCTTTCCCATCTGGCATAATCTCAAAAAATATGCGGTGGTATTCCGGGCGTTGGAGGGCATCAATTCTGTCGTGGTAGGGATCATGATCGCCAGCGCCTGCTATATGATGAAGGATCTTGCCACCATCAGCTGGACGGATATCTTTCTGAATCTGGGGGTCATCGCGGGGACCTTTGTCTTGTTGAAATTCTCACGGCTGCCCTCCCCTGTCATCGTACTCATCTGTCTGTTGCTGGGATGGGGATGGAGCTTCCTATGAGCCGTCCAGGAAGAGGGGTTAGCTGATCTGACCGGATGGAGGACGATGCCCGTGGCCTCCGCGGTGCTGCTGCCCGTTGTTATTGGTCTTTTTTTGTTGTGGGCGAAAATGCCTGCCTTTTCCTTTTCTATTACCGCCACCACCGCCGGAGCGTCTGCTGCGCGGAGCATATTCGGGAGCGGGTCCGAACTGTTCGGGAACCTGCGCCTTGGGAACGACCATTCCGATGAGTTGTTCGATGGAGTTGAATTTGTTCTGCTCTTTTTCGCTGACAAAGGTATAAGCCATGCCGTCCGTCTCCGCACGGGCGGTACGCCCGATGCGGTGTACATAGTCTTCTCCGTCATTGGGCACGTCATAGTTGATCACGAGGTCGATGCTATCGATGTCGATGCCGCGGCTAAGGATGTCCGTGGCCACCAGAATCTGCAGGCGTCTGCTGCGGAACTCCAGCAAAACCTCTTCCCGCGCGGCCTGTTCCAGGTCGGAATGAATTTCCTTTACATTGAACCGGGCCCGTTTGAGCTCCATCGTCAGCTGTTTCACGTTGTGCTTCTTGGAGCAGAATATGAGGATGCTTTTGAAATTAAGGGATTTCAACAGCCATTTGATCAGGGGGATCTTTTGGGTCTCATAGATGACGAAGGCCTGCTGCACAATTTTTGCAGGAGGTTTGGAGATGGAGATATTGACCTCGGAGGGGTCGTGTAATATTTTTTTGGCCAGCTCGCGGATCTTTGGCGGCATGGTGGCGGAGAAGAGCAGGTTTTGTCTTTTGGGGGGAAGGAAAGAAATGATCTTCATGATATCGTCGATGAACCCCATGTCCAGCATCCTGTCTGCTTCGTCCAGGACGAGGTACTGCAGGCCTTTTAGTTTGACATAGCCCATGTTGAGATGAGCGATCATCCTTCCGGGGGTACAAATGACGATGTCGGCGCCTGTGGAAAGGGCCTGTTTTTCATTGGTGAAGTTGCTTCCGTCCCCGCCGCCATATACGGCAATGGAGCTGATGGGGGTGAAATAGGAAAGTCCTTCGAGGTTCTGGGCGATCTGTATGGCCAGCTCACGGGTGGGGACGATGACCAGGGCATTGACCTGGTCTTCTACCCGGGAGGCCAGCAATTTGTTGATGATGGGCAGGAGGAAAGCGGCCGTCTTGCCGGTGCCGGTCTGGGCAGATGCGATGATGTCCTTTCCAGCCAGGATCAGCGGTATTACCTGCTCTTGTACGGGAGTGGCGTTTTCATATCCTGATGCCTCGATGCCTTCCAGCAAGCCTTCGTCAAGTCCAAATTCTTTAAAAGTCAAAATAGTTGTGTTAATTGCAACAAATGTATAATAAAACCGCGGACTAGCGTGTTTAATGTGCGGAATCGAGTGCGGGAATCGGGTTCCGGTGGACGAGCTGCCCTTCAGTAGCTCCCTGGAGAGCGAGGTTTTGGCGAGAACTTAGTAACTTCCTGTGGATTTGGGGACCTTGAACGAGAAAATCATGACGGCAGAACATCAACGACTGGCAGTTAACGCTGCTAAAAAAATACCTTTAGAGCAATGGGGACCATATTTAAGCGAGCGGCAGTGGGGAACGGTGAGAGAGGATTATAGCCCCTATGGCGATGCATGGCATTACTTTCCTTACGATCAGTCACATTTTCGCACCTATTACTGGGGGGAAGACGGACTGGCTGGCATCTCCGACTTTTTTCAGAACCTTTGTTTCGCGGTGGCTCTCTGGAACGGGAAAGATCCTGTCCTGAAAGAGCGGCTTTTTGGACTGGGCAATAAGGAAGGCAATCATGGCGAGGACGTGAAAGAGCTATATTACTACCTGGACAATACGCCCACCCATTACTATATGGAATACCTGTATAAATACCCTCAACAGGAATTCCCTTATAAACAGCTATTAGAAGAGAACCGCAAACGGTCAAAAGAGGAGCCGGAGTATGAGCTCCTCGATACGGGCGTCTTCGACAACGACGAATATTTCGATGTCCATGTCACGTATGCGAAGCAGAATTCCAAAGATATCTTTATCCGGATCAATATACAGAATCGTGCCGCCAAGGCAGCGGAGATCACGGTCCTTCCCACCTTGTGGTTCTATAACAGGTGGAATTATGACGGACTGGAAAAAAAGCCGCTGATCACGGCGCGGGATAAGAATTCCGTCAAGGCCAGCCATAGCCGGCTGGGTCCTTATTATCTTTACTTTCAGCCTCCGGGGTATTGTTTGTTCACGGAAAACGAGACCAATACGGAAAAGCTTTCGGGGACGCCGAATAAAACGCCGTTTGTAAAGGACGCCTTTCACGATGCGGTGATCCATGGAAAAAATCGGGTGCTGCTGCAGGAAAAGAAGTCGGGGACAAAGTTCGCACCCGTCTACCATTATACGATCGAGCCGGGCGGCACCCGCTCCATCTATCTGCGTCTGAGCAATAAGATCATGGAAAATCCTTTTTCCAGCGGTACGGCGGGCATCTTCGCCAGCCGGAAAGAAGAGGCGGATGCTTTTTACGCGTCTATCCTGCCTTCCAATATCAGTCCGGAGATGGCGGGTGTACAAAGACAGGCCCTGGCGGGTTTGTTATGGAGCAAACAGTATTATCACTACGACGTGGAGCGCTGGCTGACGACCGGCGATGGGATCACTCCTGTCAATGCGGGCAAGCTCAACGGTCGCAACCACGAGTGGAAACATCTGAAGAACCAGGATATCATTGCCATGCCGGACAAGTGGGAGTATCCCTGGTATGCGGCGTGGGACCTGGCTTTCCAAAGCATATCGATGGCGTTGGTGGACCCTGTCTTCGCCAAGCATCAGCTGTTGCTCATCATGCGGGAGTGGTATATGAAGCCGGATGGGCAGATCCCCGCGTATGAATGGAATTTCAGCGATGTGAATCCGCCGGTGCAGGCCTGGGCAGCGCTGGAAGTATACCGGATCGAGAAAGAGCGAACGGGAAAGGGAGATATCGGATTTTTAAAACGCATCTTCCAAAAACTGCTGATCAATTTCACCTGGTGGATCAACCGTAAGGATGCCAACGGCAATAATATGTTCGAAGGAGGATTCCTTGGACTGGATAATATAGGCGTGTTCGACAGGAGTCATCACCTGGGAGGGGATATGCAGCTGGAGCAGGCGGACGGTACGAGCTGGATGGGTATGTATGCGTTGAACATGATGGATATGGCCCTGGAGATCGCCATGAAGGATGACAGTTTTGAAGATACGGCCACGAAGTTCTTCGAGCAGTTCGTATTGATCGCCGAGGCGTTGAATGAACAGGGTATGTGGAATGAGGAGGACAAGTTCTTTTACGATACGTTGTCCATTGCGGGCAATCCCATGCAGCTGCGGATACAATCTATCGTCGGATTGACAACCTTGTTCGCGGTGTCCATCATCGAAAAAAAGACCTTGTTAAAACTGGCGGATTTTAAGAAAAGGATCAACTGGTTCGAGAACTACCGGCTAAAGAACAAGCGGTACTGGCCCAACGAAGAGCACAGTGACGGAGAGCAGATATTGCTGTCGCTGGTGCCGCAGAAAAGACTTGTCCATTTGTTGGAACGGCTTCTCAACGAAGCGGAGTTCCTTTCGTCGGGAGGGATAAGAGCGTTGTCGAAGTATCATGAGCAGCATCCCTATACGGTGAATATCGGTGGGATCGATTATCATATCAAGTATGATCCGGGCGACAGCACGTCGGATTTTTTCGGCGGCAATTCCAATTGGAGGGGACCGGTGTGGATACCTATCAATTATCTCATCATACGTTCCATACGTCAGTATGGAAAATTTTATGGCGACACCCTGCTGGTGGAATATCCGGTGGGATCGGGCAGACAGCTGAACCTGGAGCAGGTGGCGGATGAGCTGACCCGGCGGGTGGTGAGCCTTTTTCGTGCGGATGACCTGGGTAGGCGTCCGCTGCATGGGAAATATAACTGGTTCTATCAGAAACCAGCCAATCGGGGCCTTCTTCTCTTTTATGAATACTTCCATGGGGATACCTGTCATGGGCTTGGCGCCAGCCACCAGACGGGGTGGACATCCCTTGTCGCAGAGCTCATTTCCGAGGTGTCCAGCCGGACGGGCCGGCAGATCCAGGAGGCGCAAGAGCCAACCCGTTCTGAAAACGGGAAAATTCCATAATTTGTAAAAAATTCCTGTTTCGGGAATAATTCCCGGATGGGGGTTTTGTGTTATATTTTGATATAGAGCGACTTATAAGAGTGGCATTGGCTTGGTATTTATCTAAGCAATCTCTTATACGTACTTTATGAACAAATTATATAAAACCCTTGTGCAGACGATCCGGACCTTTCTCGTGACGATGCCTTTTGTGTATGCGGTGAATGTTTCTGCCCAGACCAGCTACTTTATTACTACGAATAAGAACTGGTCGGCGGTGTTGCCTTCCACCTGTGCGGCCTGTACGATCAATGTCTCCACGGGCGTAACCCTGACCATCGACGAATCTGTCACCTGTCAGAATTGTACGATCCAGGGGGGAAATATTTCCATGAACAACCAGACGCTGAATATCCAATATTTTGGCGGCAGCCCTGTGACGACGACGTTCAGCAATGTCAATTTTCAGATATATGGGAATAACGGGAAGGTGATCGTGAATGCACCGTTGTCGATGAGCTCTTCTACGTTGACTTTCCACGATGGTTCCTATTTCAATACGAGCTATAAGGTGGATATGGTCAGCAGCACAGTGAATCTTTATGATGCCGCTACCATGTATTCCACGGGAGGGTCCAGTACCGCCATTACGCTATCGGACAATAGCAGGATCAATGTCGGTAACGGCAGCAAGACGAGCACGGCTTCTTTTACGGTGAGCGGTCCTACCCTGACGATGTTCGATAATTCCAACGTGACGATGGGAAATGTCAACAATATGTATTTCAACTGGTCGAATTATGATGCGTCCACCGCTCACAGCACGAATGCCGCTACGCATTCTTATTCCACCATGAATAATTCGTTGAATTGTGGTGGCAGCGGTCAGCACAGCTGTTCGATGGCCGCGGTATATGGTCCTGCTACCCTGACGACGGCCGGCGCTGTACCCGGCAATACGCTGCCGGTGATCCTGTCCGGATTTACCGCTGTGGTGAACAGCGATGGTAGCGCCCAATTGAGCTGGGAAACGAAGTTGGAGCAGAACTCCAGCCGATTCGAGATCGAACGTAGCGCCAAGGGCGCCGGCTGGAGCACGGTGGGTACGGTGCAAGCCAAAGGCAATTCGGCTACTCCCACCAGCTATTCCTATACGGATGGCAACCCGTTGCAAGGCGCTAACTACTATCGTCTGAAAATGATCGATCTGGATGGCAGCGCGATATACAGTGACATAAAAGTTATAGCAACAGCCGCTGTCAGTCATATAAGCTTTTTCCCCAATCCTGCCCGTGATTTTGTGAATGTGACGCTGGGGGGTATGAGTGCGGGCACCGTAACGGTACGTCTTATCAACCAGGCCGGCGCCGTATTGCAGGAGAAGAAAGCGCAGGGTGGTACGACGGTGACTTTTTCCCTGCAGCAGTGTACGACAGGGTTCTATGTTCTGTCGGTGATGGCGGCGGACGGGACGCATGAGAGCAGCAAGCTGCTGATCAGCCGGATGTAAAATTCGTTATTCAAAATTGTTTTCATAAGTGGGTACAAGATGTACCCTGGTTACTTAAGGTGTTAATAGTTAATAGTTACGAGGGCCCCCATTTCCATGGGGGCTATTTGTTTTTTATGCCGAAGGCAGCTACAGCACTATACGAATAAGGAACTCAAAATCCTGGCATCGGCAGTTCAACGCCGTCCTGGCCACAGGCAAAATCAAGCCGCTACGAGTAAGCTCTGTGATCGCTTCTTTTGTTAGATGCCATTAACGTATCGAATGGTCTTCTTTTATAAACTCCCTATTTAAGTATGGATTGAATTCTTCAATGGGAAGAGGAAGGAAATACCCTTTAATCATCGTTGGATTTATCACGCACACTTGTATGTGATGCCTTGAAGTAAAAGATGCACCGGGAAAAACCTTATGGCCTTCGTCGAAAGCACTTCGTATAGTATCGTATGGAGGATCACCATTTTCAAGCCTTGACTGATGAACATATTTTAAAACGGCGCAATCTAAAAGTCTTTTTGGTCCGTCATTTTGTGGCAAAGTCTCTCCTGATTCGTTCACCAACTTATTGAGGCCAGTATAAGCAGCCTCCAAGATGGATAATGATTGAGATTCAACTAAATTTAAACAATTTCCAAGTTCGATAATAGCGCCAATTATAAAGGGAGTTTTTATTTTTTTCTTGTTATACTGCTTACCATTTGCAACGTCTTTTGCATACTCCCAAGCACGTTGAGGGTCTTGTTCCCAAAAATAAATACCACCTCCTAACCAATCCCAAGCATTGTTACTCGGATTCAATTATTTTTTTACTATATTTTTGTGAGTAGTTGTTTTCTTTCTGGTATTGGAATCCTCAATAATTCCAGCGTCAACAAGAAATTTTTTTGCAGCCTCTTTAGATTTTGCAGCTTTTTCTGTGGCTTTTACAATGGAGTCAACTTGAGCTTGAATTGCGATCTGCGTCATAAAAAAAGTTTTTGGTAATAAAAAACTATTGCTAAATTCGATATTGAATTTGCATCGGTCTTTTAAAACCGCTCAAGATATCGTTCAGTTAAGCCGCCAAGCGTAACCGAACTATGTTTCAACTCACAACTTATTAAATAGGAATAGCGCCAACTATTCCTATTGTCATTTATTAGGCTAAAATACCGTTCATTTTCCTACTTTAAAAAAATAATTTCGCACGGGTTTAGCCACAATCTTTCAATGGAAAAGCACTGAAAATACCTGTATCATGGGGTTCATCCAGCCCACAGGGACTAACCTGCTTACTAATGAGGTGACATAAAAAAACCGGCTACACGAGAGAGCGTAGCCGGCCAGAACTTGTAAATACACCGACCTAATGGTTAACGATCAGCTTCACCTGTTGAGGTTTCAGCCCGTCGAACCATTGAAGTATGTAGATACCATTGGGGATATTTTCAAGTTGATCCAATAATATAGCGTTGGCGCCGGCGGCGACCCTGGTCTGTTTTTGCCAGACAGTGCTTCCTTTCAGGTCGAACAGCCGCAGGCTGACGTCTCCGCTGCCGGAGGCGACAAGGCTGATGGTCGCGGAGTTCTTTGCCGGATTGGGGAATACGGTCAGCCTGGCCGTAAGTTCATTCATCAATACCGTAACGGTCTTGCTATATTGTCCACTGCCGGACACGTTTACGGCTTTTATCCTATAATATACGGTGCCGGCGCCGGCGCCGGCGGTGTTGTCGTTGTCGGCGTATTCATACATATTGACAGACGAGAAGCTGGGGTGATAAGCGAAGTGCGCGATGTCGGAGTAGTCGACCCCGTTCACGCTTCTTTCCACGATATATTCTTTGGTGCTGCTGGGTTCATTAGATACCTGCCAGTTGACGGTGGTGATACCATCTTTCTGGGCTGCAGCCACACTGATGAAATCGACGGACAGCGTCACACAGGTGAGCGGAAAGCTGGGCATCTGACTCTGTATAATGTTTTGGGTCAATATACCTGTAGAACCTGCCGTAGCGCCATAGTTGCTGGTACCCTTGTTGGTCAAACCGGCTATACCGCCTGCGACGGAGCTGGAAGCGTTCAACGTTTTGTTGGAATAGATCACTCCGCCACCGCCGCCGCCACCGGGCCCGTGAGGGTCGACGGTCGTCAGCTGGTTGCTACCGCCAATACCGCCTTTCGCGGTGACGGTGATATTGTTCAGATTGCCATTCTTACTAAAGACGATGATGGAACCACCGGCGCCGGCGCCACCGGAACCGTCATTCTTAACGGTGCTGTTTGCATTCGCGCCATTGGCCTTGATGGTACCTGTCCCGGTGATCGTATTATTGGCTATCAGTATGATGATGCCACCACCGGCAGAACCGCTGCTCGCAAAACCGTTACCGGGGCTGCCTGTAGCGTTGTTGGTCGTACCGGCGCCGCCACCGCCGCCCATTACCAGGCGGGAAGGTGAAACCTCATCGAAGGTGCTGCCGGCCCTGCCACCGCAGGCGATATTAGAGCTCCAGGAGTTACCGCCATTGCCACCGGCGCCGCCATTGGCGCCACCGCCACCACCTGTATTCTCATCATTATTACTTGCGGGGTTACCGTCCGTACCGCCACCACCTGCATTGCCGGGTGCTCCCTTGGCATAACTGCCGTTGGGATAGCCTTCATAAGTCGATACGTCCAGGAAAGAGTTGTTATTATTAAGGTATTTAGGCATACCCGCGATGCCTTCACCCTTACCACCGTTGGCGTTGCTGCTGGCGGAAGTAATATAATCGGAGCTGGAACCGGAACCCGAACCGGTGAAAGCGCGACCGCCACCTCCTCTGAAACCAAGACCAGAGGCGTCGATGGTATATCCGGCCATATTGATGTTGTCAATAGCATACAGCACGACGACACCACCACTGGCTCCGTCCCACCTGGGAGCCGTGATATTGCCTGTCAATGTCACATCATAATATACCGGTACGCGGATGATCTGGTAAGTATACTGACCATCCGTACCGAAAGGGGAGTTCTGATATTTGTTGGTAAGACCGTGAAGGAGATTCAATGTACCACCCGTCAGAGGTACACTGTTGGTCGCCACGACATATTCCATGTTGCCTGCCAGTAACGAGGTGTTGCTGCGGTAGCCACTGCCGGTGCTGTTGTTGGCGCCGTAGCTGGAGTTGTTGGACGACTTGATCTGCGCCCCCTGCATCTGTATGATGAGCAGGATGTCCCCGGAGCTGATGGGTGTGCTGCCGTAATTGACGGCCCCAAGCGTGATAGAGGTAGCTCCCGCATTCACCGTAGCCGTACTGGGGAAATACGTGTTAGGGTAGGTGCTGATGTTGGGGTTGGCGTTCATCGGGCAGCTTTGAGCGGAGGCGGTAGTGGCATAAATGGCTAAGAATGCCGTGATTACGAGGTTCGATATGTAATCCCGGATCTTAGCTGCCGGGTAGACGGGTTTCATGGGTTTAGATTGTGGGTGACAGATTATGGACCGAAATCCGAAGTACAACGTACTAATAAAATACCAAAATATACTTAACTATTAGTCAAGTTTGTACGAGGGAGGACAGAATTGAAAAGTTCTATGGGGGGGAAGATTGTTCCATTTTTGGGAAACCGGGAGGAGCCTGAGAAAACCCGGATGGGGTAATTACTGTAAATGGAGGCGAAAAGATAGCCCCAAATTGTAGGCAAGTCCGTATTCGCTGACCCTTTTTTGGTCGGCAGGTTTTATAAGTCGTTTAAAATGACTGTATTTGCCATGACTATTGTCAAAATAGCCCAGGCGCCACCGGGAGTTGAAGTCCATGTCCACTCCAAGGCTGCCGAACAGTCCAATCTGTAATTTCGACAATTGCAGGGGGTACCAGAATGCCCGTAAGGCCGGCTCCAGGATCAGCCCCCCCCGGCGAAGACCCATGGGTTTGTTGTATTGGGTGGCCAGCTGCTGGTATTCGGCGGGCATATTTCCATCCAGCGCGATAATATCCCGATGAAAACCCATGCCTCCACCAGCCAGTAAAAGAAAACGCTGATCCTTTATCAGAGTGGTGTAAAGGCCTATCAGCAGGTTGAAGGAAGTAAGGTTCTGTCCGGAATTGATGGTGGATACCCGTATATCATAGAGCTGCCGGGAGCCCACGGGCATCGCGCTTAGCTCGAAATGAAGACTGGATGGGACATGCGGCTCGGTGGGGTATCCGTATTTGGCCAGCCAGCGATTGATATGGGGATCATTGGCATGTGTAAGGCTAAGACCGCCATTGAACATCAATGAAAATGTCGAGTCTGCGGGGGCCTGAGCGAATGATCGTCCGGCAATAGTTACCAATAGAGCTAGTATATAGAAGCCGCGCTTCATCACCGTACAAAATACTCAAATTTGGATCGGGTGCAGATTTTTTAACAAAAATCTGGTGGGGGCTCAAACATGGCCAGATAGTTACATACATAATCCTGTTGAAGCTTTTCCTGTTCGATACGGCCTTTTTTCTCCAATAAGCTGTGATATCCTAGCTTTTCTTTTTCTTTCAGGCCTTCGATAGATTTGCTATATCGATAATTTATGATCTCTATTTCATTGTTGTGGCGTAGTACCGTCTCATGGTCCATCAATACACTATGTGCATGTGGATAATATTTCCTGATCATCCCCAGCATAATAAACCCGTCTTCGTCCAGGTCTCCCCAGTAAACGATCGTCGAATGGGAAAAAAAAGGAATGTCTTTCAATTCGTGCAATAAATAACCCATGCTACAGACTGCCAATGCTTTTTTCCTGGAAGGGAGAAGATAAAGATTGGTTTCATTTTCAACCAACCAGATCTCCAAGGGTTCCCAGTTGGCTTTTTTTAGGTCATCGGGAGTCAATGCCAGCAATTCGAAACCAGCGGTATATTGGAGGGCCAGCTCTTTATCCAGCCATCGTAAAGAGAAAAGCAGAGGCTTTTTACGAAGACCAAGAGCTTTTTCGAGTTCGTTTATTTCAATGGGAAATCTGTCCGGTTGAAGATAATGCAACAATGAGAGTATGGTGGATCGGTGAGTCTCTATAAATTTTGTATGTACCGGAACAGGGAGGTTTCTCAGATAAAAGCTGCTGCAATCCTGGTGCAGCAGGACGTCGATCACCGTACAAATATTTTTCCAGTCGTGTTGGTATCGCAGCACACGAGAGGGTTGTATTTCGAGCCAGCCGGATATCCTGTCGTTCCATGAGGTGAGCGTTTGCAATTGTTGTCTAAAGCGTACCATAACTTCCTGCCTGTGCAAAATGAAGAGAAGGTCTTCTTCCGTGGATAGGATGATATCGGCAGGCCAGCGTTGTTTACCCAGCTTACGGCTGAGCCAGGGTTCCCAGGTTATCGACCAGCCGGGCCGGCCTTCCTTTTTTTCATAGGCCAGGAAACTTTGAATGACCTGGTGTAATGCCTGGGTTGTTCCGGGTTTATTTTTGCCACCGCGCAGGCGTATGGGTTGGAAGGCCTGCCCACGGATGATCCGGCGGAGATGGTCTTCGTATGCATTTTCCAGCTGTGATATGAATTGCTTATCAATCATTCAAAATCACTTCCCTACGTTCTTTTAATTCTTTTTTCGTCATGTTGAAAAGAATACTGTGCCGATTGTTCACCCGCTGTACGAGATGTACATGGGCGATGAAGTCTTCCACGATCTGGATCTTATCGCTGGGCGTCACTACAAGCAGCTGAAGATGCAGCTGTTTGCAAAGTTCCATCAGGTAGGTGGCTTTTTCCTCATCCTGGTTGCTGAAGCTTTCGTCCACGGCAATAAAGCGAAGGCTTTTTGCATTGCGTCCTTCCCGGGTGATGCCAAACTGATAAGCGATGGCGCTACATAGGATGGTATAGGTGAGCTGGGCCTTTTCGCCTCCGGATAGCTGTCCCATCTGGCGATAGGTCTTTTTCAGCTCATGCGTCTCCCTGAATTTTTCATCGGCCCAGAATTCGAACCAATTCCGGACGTCCAGCACGCGACTCCGATAGGAGTCGCTTTCGTCCAGATTATTGATAAGGGGTTGAACATTTTGTGAAAAGTGGAGGGCTTTTTCTTCGAAGCTGTTCTGCTGCCAGTCCGCCGCCTGCGGCAATGCATTCAGCAGCCGGGCACGGAATTCCTTGATCACTGTGTCGGTGACGGGGCGTATCCCCAGCTGGATATAGGTGTCGGGCAGTCTGTTGAAGTTGATCCCTGCCAGGGAGCTATTCAAGGTGGAAATGCTGTTCTTTATTTTTCGTTCCCAGCTTTCCAGCTCTTCATTCAGCACACCCATTTTTATCACAGCGGTGTCGTGCAGCAGGCGTTCGAAATCTTTTTTGTATTTGGGAAGGTTTTCGGTTTGCAGCTTATTTAGCCATTCCAGGTATTCTTCGGCATATTCCCTTTCGGCCGGGAGCTGCTGAGTATCGCCAATCCAATCCGTGAAGCGTTGCATGATCTCGGGAGAAGGGTTCTTAACACGTGTCATTGCCCTGTCCAGCTCTCGTCCTTCGCGCTGGACGGCCTCTTCAAGGTCGCGAGCGCTGGTCGCCGCCAGGTCTGTAAGATGCTGATATTTTATATCAATGTTATCCAGCGTGCAATCGGCCAGGAACTCTGCGTGCCTTTGCTGAAATTCCAATAGATGATCCTTGTCCTCGAGCTTTAGCAGATCAACGATCTGTTTACGTTCCTGCCTCGCTTTCTCCATTTGTTGGAGCGTGTTTTCATTCACCCCGATCTTACCTATCAGGTCGTCTTTTTTCTTATCGTTGTCTTCAATTTCGGTGCGTATGGCGTCAAGCTGTTTGGTAAGGGCCTTCAGCTGATCGCTGCTTTTTTTCAGCTGGGCCATTTGTTCCTCCGCTGTATGGATATCCCGCTGTATGCGCGCGGTGTGGATATGTTTAAATCCGGCGTGATCCAGGATATTCCGGATGGAAAATATTTGTTCCTGCAGCCTGCGTTGACGACTGCCGGCCCTGTCGTGCGCTTCCTGCGATTGGTCTATTTTTGTAACCAGCCGGGCCCTGCGTTCCTGTAATGAGGCCTTCTTCTTTTCATTGTTCCAGCCCATGGTCCAGCGGCTGGGGTCGTTCCGTTCCGGCCGATCGTCTTTTTCGTGACGATCACGGTTCTTGATAAGCCCGTTAAGCGTAATGGCCCTCTCATAGCGCTCCAGCGTCTTCTCGCTGTCGACACAGCTGTAGTTGTATTGCTGTATGACCTGTTGACTTACCCAGGCGCTGATGGGGTGTTCCGGATGAAATTCCAATTTACCCCAGACAGTACCATCGTCGGCATATTGGTGGAGGACGATGTCGGTTACATGGTTGTATACGAGCCGTGTCCGGAGGTTGGTGTTGTTGACGTATTTGTTGACCTTTTTGTATTGTTTGTCGGGGACAAGCAGGCGAAGGGAGAGGGGGTACAGCAATTTTTCCAGTGCGGGCTGCCAGTCTGCCTCTTCGTGCGTCACCTGCATCAGTTCCCCGGCGAACGGGAGCTCATCTTCTTCGAGCTTTAAGGCCTGACAAATTTCCCGGCGGAGATGGATGAGGTGGCCAGGAATATTATTTTTGTTTTCCAGCAGCGTGTTCAGCTCTTCCTCGATGTGTTTTTTTTCTTCTTTTGCCTTTTTCAGCTGGTCCTGCGCTTCGTAAAGATCTTCGTTGTTGTTCCTGATATCTCCGGCCACTCGCTTGTCCGCTTTATCGGCTTCTTTTTTTATGCGTTGATAGGCCGTTTCGTCTGCCGGGTGAGTTTCCGGAAGATGAGCAGTAGTACACCAGGCTGAGAATTGTCTGAGCGCCAGTTCCGAGTCTTTATATTCTTTTTGCAGTATTTCCAGCTCTTTTTCCAGCTGCTGCAGCCGTTGACCGGCCTTGTTCTGCTCAAGCTGGTTTAGCGTGTGCCGTGCCTTCTCCTGCAATCCGGCTATGGTTTCCCGCAGGCCGCCAAGCGTTTCCTGCAAAAGCTGGTTGTCTTTTTCGTTGCTGCGAATGGCTTCGTCCAGGAGATGGTATCGGGTATAGCTGTTCCAAACTTTTATAGTTTCCTGTTCCTGGCGAGTGACACGCAGCCGCTCGGAGCTATCGCGAAAGGACTTGAAGTGTTTTTCGATAGGCTGAAGAAGGCGGATCTGCTCTTCCGACTTTTCAATGTTACGCTGAGCTTCCGACAGTGTAAAGAGGTGCTTTTTCAGTTCCTGAAACTCCTCCTCCATATTTCTCGGCTCGAGCATATTGGTGCGGATGAATTCGTTGAGCTCGCCCAGCACCTTGATGCCCATGGTCTGGTTGAAGAGGCTAAGGGCCTGCATGCTTTGCATACCCAGGACTTCCACGAGTCGCTGTGCGTACCGGCTGGCAGCATCGAACCATTCCACCTGTTTGCGGCTGCCTTTATTGTATTGCTGGTCGATGCGTTTGCGCCAGGCGCCGTTGAGATCGAAGGGCCGGAAGTCGTCCTCGATGTGCAGGGGCTTGTGAGCGATGGCAAATACGCGTTTCATCTCGGAGCCGCTGAACCAGCGGACTTGAAAGAGGGTGACGTATTGTTCCGCCTCGTTGGAGAAATGGGCGAGCAGAATGCTGTAAGCCTGTTCCTTGTTCTCGCGCAGGTACAGTGTTTTGCTGGCCTGACCGTTCTCGGTGTGGATGTTGCCGTAGCCTCCGAGTACATATGTTTCTTCCGTGCGATCGCCCTTTTTCTCGCTGCCGGATGACTGGTTGTAGAAGCGATGTTTTTTCTCCGGTACGATGAGGGTAAGCAGGGCATCCACGAAGGTTGTTTTCCCGCTGCCATTGGCGCCGGTGAGCAAAGAAGTTTCTCCCGCGGGCTGGATCTTCCATACATGTTCATCGAAAGTGCCCCAGTTAAAAACCTCCATATATTGTAAACGAAAGCCGGATTTGGCTTCGTCGGTACTAAATATGCCCAGCTGCATGTTCGGTGAGTTGTTGTTTGAAGTTTTCAAGGATCTCATGGTCTACTCTTGCCTTTATGATCTTTTTGATACGGAATTTTTGCTCATCGACGGGCTCGGCGTTCTCGATCTTTTCGATGAAGTCAAGCTCTTCCACTTTATCGATGAGCCTGTCGAGGTCGCGGATGAATTTTACGCGGCTGGGGTTCTCTTTGAAGAACAGCTCGGCGTATTCTTTTATCTCTCTTCTCTTTTTTATCAGTTCCCGGGCGCTGGCCTCCCCTACTTCGAATTCGGCCATCATATCGCGCAGGAGCACCAGCAGGACGCTTTCTTCATAACCAAGCTGGATGCGACGGATCCAGCCGGCTACATTCTCCTCTTCGTCGAGGCGCTGCTGTTCGAGATAGGCATAGCCGTCTTCTTTTTCCAGCACAAGCACGAGGCCCAGCTGCTGGAGGAAGCGGGTCAGCTCCACCTGGTATTGGAGCAGCTGTTCCCAGGCGCCTTTTTCAAGGTATTCGACCGGACCTTTAAGTAATTTGATAAAGACTTGTGTATAGGGTAATATGGTAAAATTGTTTGCCATTTTTAAATTTAGATCATTTGCTGAATAACAGGTAAGGAACTTCAAGGAACTGCGTTCTACCTTCATTGAGCGGAATAAGCTCGGTGATCTCCTGCATAGCCTGCACGCGTGAGGCTTTTTCGCGGAGGAAGCTGAAATAGCTTATTACTTCGGCCATGCCGTGTTCCAGGCCGGCGAATTCAATAACTTCCGACAGGGTAGCCGTAGTCCTTTCGCGCAGGGTATCCTCTACATGCCGCCAAAGTTTTTTTCTGTCTATATGGCTTGTGTTCAGCATTTTGTTGAACCGAAGCATATCGGCTACTTTTTCCCTGGCATTGGAGGGCTGTTGTATTATCCCCGGAGCCTGCTTCTGTGTAAGGTTCAAGCGCCGCTCCATGCTCATTTTTATAGGCGCGGGCTCTTCCAGCTGCAATCCGCAGGGTGGCGGGCTGTCGTCCATGAACTGGAAGACGAGCTCTTTGATGCTGCCTATCTGCTGCCGAAGCCGGCGGTGACGGGCGATCTCTTTTTCCGTGATGATGCGGCTGAGCTTTTCGGCCATCCTGTCGTTGGCGTCGTATACGCTGCGACCCTGCTGAAGGAGGAGGCTTTTGATATTCTGCATGAAATCGGCGTCGCTGTCGATCTCTCTGTCCTGCAGGAGCTGGAGCAGCTGGTCGGTGAGCTGGCGCCATTCTTCCTGGCCCGCCCGGGAGACGAGGAAGTCCCAGAAGGCGTAAAAGCTTTTTCCCTGGTCGCTTTTTCGGAGGGCGTCATATGCCTCGAAGGCAAATCCTACTATGCTGCCCTTGTTCACTTCAGCTTTTGTATGTTGTTCGACGATGTGGCGGTGGATATGTTTGAAGTTGTCTTCTACCTCCCGGAAGTCGCTCAGCAGCTCGTGGCTCAGACGGGTGAACCATTCCAGCCTTTCGCGGATCTGGGCATTGGTGTAGATCTCGGGTTTGAAACCCATTTCGATCTTTTTGATCTCTTTGTCTATTTCCGCGCGTCTGTTCTTTAGCTCTTCCAGTCGGCGGGTGGCGTCGTCTTCGGTGTATTCCACCATTTCGCGGAGGGTCTGGAAAAGGAATTTGAAACGGGATTCCGTACCGACGAATTGCCTTTTTTCCAGGGATTGCAGCCATTGGAAGAGCTTTTCGGTATGGGCGCTGAGCTGGTATTGGGTGACGGAGTCGGAGTCGGGAAAATCCTGCAGGAGCCGTCGTTGAACCCAGTTGAGCAGGTATTTACGGGCACGGCTTTCCTCATCCTCTCCAAATTCAATGCGGGCTTCTTCCAGGTCTTCGGTCCCTTCGGAGTGGTTGCGCAGCTCTTCGGCCAGCAGATTGATCAGGCCGGGCTCGGGAAGGGAGAGGACGTTGTCTGTCTTGAAGGCTCTGAAAAGGAAGGGGATCACCCAATGTGCATTTCGCATGCGGATGATCTGCACGGAGGGGGCGGATTCGAACTTTTTGGATATATCCAGTGACGGCATCAGACCTCGTTAAGGGGTTGAAATTAGCCATTCCGATGTTACGAAGAAGGGGGAAATCGGGCAATGGGGATAAAATAGGAATTAGGTGGAAAGATCCCGTGTGAGGCAGGTGAACCTTTGGCGGGGCCTGGCTATTGGGGTTTGCTGGCCTTGTACAGCACGTGTTCGCTCAGCCAGTGGTCAGCGGGGATGGAGGGATGGGCAAAGATACCCTGACGGGTCATGCCGATGCGGATCATCAGGTTTTCGGAGGGGTGATTGTGGATGGAGGTAAAAGAGTAGATATCGTCCATGCCCCAGCGATCAAAGCCGGCCTGCAGACATGCGGCGGCGCCTTCGGTGGCCAGACCCTGGCCCCAATAATGGGCGGAGAGCCGCCAGCCTATTTCTATAGAAGGGGTGGGGATATGCAGACTCTCGAAGTCTGGGTGGGAAAAACCGATGAAGCCGATGAAAGCTTCGGTCTCCTTCCATTCGGCGGCGAATAATCCATAGCCCTGTTGCTTGATGTTCTTTTCGATGGTAGCGATGTGGGCCCTGGATTCATCACGGGTAAGGAGGCTGGGAAAATATTTTCTCACGATGGGGTCCATGTTCATCTGGATGAATGGTTCATAGTCCGTGGGTCGCCATTGGCGCAGGAGGAGGCGGTCTGTCTCTATATAAATGCGTGGTTTCAACTGGTAAGGGGCTTTGTTCGGTGGTCAAAGGCCGGACAGCCTTTGGTGGGACAATTACTATGCCATTGCTCATAAATGTGTTAGATTTAGATCGAGATCAATTTATTGAATGGAACCAGTCTTGGGCTGATGAGCAGGGCTGGTGGTAAACCATATGGTTATGCGTCGCAGGACTTTTCTTAAACATACGGGGATGATCACCCTGGGCGGGTCACTAGCCGGAAGTTTTAATGTCTGTCCTTCGGACAACGAACCTCCGGTTCGTTCGGCGGCATTGGCAGGGATCGGGCCAGATGCGCGGTCAACTGGTGCCGGGCCTTACGCCAACAGACTACCGAAATGGAAGGGTTTCAATCTGCTGGATTTTTTTATCCCTGATCCCAGCGACTCCAGGAATCGTACGACCGAGGAGCATTTTAAATGGATGCGGGACTGGGGTTTTGATTTTGTACGAATACCTATAGCGTATCCACATTATCTGTCATTCGACGGAGACAGGGACATTACCGCGGGCGAGGTCAATCAGGTGAGCACCGAGATAATAGACAAGATACAGACTCTGGTAACGATGGCGCATAAATACGGTATGCATGTCAGTCTCAATCTGCACCGGGCGCCGGGCTATTGTATCAATGCGGGGTGGCACGAGCCGTTCAATCTATGGAAAGACCAGGCCGCCCTGGATGCTTTCTGCTGGCATTGGAATATGTGGGCCAGGTTGTATAAGAATACCTCTTCCGAAAAGATAAGCTTCGACCTGCTGAACGAGCCGGCCATGCGGGAAGATATGAATGACCAGCATTCGAAGTCCGGACCGGTGCCGGGAGATGTGTACAGAAGAGTAGCGAAGGCGGCGGCGGAAGCTATTCGTAAGGAGAATCCGCATGCGCTGATCATTGCCGATGGCAACGGGGTGGGAAACCTGGTGACGCCGGAATTAACCGATCTGGATATTGCGCAAAGCTGCCGGGGGTATTTCCCGCATGCCATCTCTCATTATAAGGCGCCGTGGGCTAATAAGGATCCGGAACATCTGCCGACGCCTGTTTGGCCGGGTCAGGTGGGGAATCAATACCTCAGCCGTCCCATGCTGGAGGCGTATTATAAACCCTGGATCGAGCTGATGCAAAAAGGAGTAGGTGTGCATTGTGGTGAGGCCGGATGCTGGAAGAAGACGCCCCACTCTGTATTCATCGCCTGGTTTACGGATGTGTTGGATATACTTTCTTCGCACCAGATAGGCATTGCCCTTTGGAATTTTATCGGCGACTTTGGGATCCTGGACCCGGGCAGAGAGGATGTGGCCTATGAAGACTGGCATGGGCATAAGCTGGACAGGAAACTACTGGACCTGCTGCAAAAACACTAGGGCGGGCGCGGGTGCATTGGGGTCTGCGCGGATGATTATTTGAGGGTTATCCGGTAGGCGTCAATTTTACCAAATACTGGTCGAACTTATCTTCAAATAATACCCGCATCTTCCATCCTTCCTCCGTGGCGATGCGTCGCAACGTACGCTTATCGACAAACAGCCAGCTGAACCATTCCGTGCGCTGCCGGCGATATTCGTATCGATACCAGATCTCCCCATAGTACGGACCTTTTTTGGGAGGCCGTCCCTGGTATAAATAAGCGACGTTGGAAGAGTCAAAGACAAGAGCGCCTCCGGGACGAAGCAGGGTGCGCGCTTTTTGAAGGAAGAGGTGCAGGCCATCCAGCGTGGAAGCGATGCCGATGCCATTCATCAACAAGAGAAGCGTGTCATAGGAGCCGGCAGGCCGCAGCGTGAAGAAATCATGGCGGAGGACCTTCTTTACGCCCCGCTCTTTCATGGTCTTTGTATTGAGCGGAGATATATCCAGCGCGGTGACATCCGTTCCCAGCTTTTGAAGAAAAAGGGAATGACTCCCGGCCCCTGCCCCGATGTCCAGTACGCGTCCTTTGCATTGTTGCAGCGCGATCCACTCCAGTTCGGGCATTTCGTCCTCGTCGCGGAAATAAGTTTTGATGGGCATTATTTCCTTTGCGCTGCCCGTCGGGTTGCCTTCCGCGTCATGACCCCATTTGGTATAGACCCTGAGCTTTGCGGAGGAACGACGATGAAAATGATCGGCAATGGCCTGTCCAAGGATATCCTTCATTGTCG
>DASZXP010000180.1:0-12956 GCA_035545935.1 Puia sp.
AAAACAGAGAAAATGTTCCCAAACCGGGATTGGATTTTTTGGAGCCTTATTCATAAAGTGTTGATAATTAGTATGTAAGGATTTGGTACGTCCGTTGGAACATATATATCAAATCCGTTTTTATGAAAAAGACTATCCTTCATGCTGCCAAGATCCTGCTACTGTTGTTTGTGCTGACGACCCCTGTCGCACTGGTAGCCGGTAACAATGAGATGACCGTCCGGAACACGAACGATTATCATGCTGCCGACGTCATCAAGAGAATCATCCGTTATAATGTATCTGCCGAGTCCATGTGCGCAAGAGCCGCGGAACTGGCCAGGGCGGAAGAGGCTAAGGCCGCTGCTGAGGCTGCCAAGGCGGAAGAGGCCAAAAGAGCCATGCGGATGGCTGCCATGAAGGCCGAATACAACCTCGTAATGAATACTGCCATCGGCATGTATGATATGATGAACCTGGAGAGCGAAGACCTGAGCCTGAAGGCTTTTGAATATGCCTGGCTGGGATACCACAAGCTGTTGAAGAAGGGTGCACTGCATAACACCGGCCTGCTGACTATTTGTGACTTCAGCCAGCCCTCTTCCAAGGAAAGGATGTATGTCATCGACGTACGTAACAAGAAAGTCCTTTATAAGACCTTTGTAGCGCATGGCATCAATTCCGGTGAGGAATATGCGAGCTCGTTCTCGAACCAGGAATCGTCCTGCAAGAGCAGCCTGGGTTTTTATGTAACGCGTAAGGTCTATTATGGTGTCAACGGGATGTCGCTCCGTATCGACGGGCTGGATAAGGGTTTTAACGATAATGCCTACAAGCGTGCCATCGTGATCCACGGCGCCTCTTATGTAAGCACGCGGATCCTGAACAAGTATGGTGTAATGGGAACGACATTTGGCTGTCCTGCTATCCCCACGGAGGTCAGCGAAGAGATCATTCCTCTGGTAAAGGACGGTACCTGTTTCTTTATCTACTATCCTTCCAAGAAGTATCTTGCTCAGTCCACCGTGCTGAATAGTTTTTAAATATTTTTCATTTTCATATTAACGGGCCGCCCTCCGAAGAGGGCGGTTTTTATTTTCACCCCTACGGTCCAGGGAAAAGTACCTCCGGGGTAAAAATGGCTAATAATGGCCCTTCGGGCAACCGACCTGTGGTCGGTTTTTGTTATATTTATGGAATATAGGAACCCCCGATTCTTACCATTCAAACTAAGCTTATGTCCATCGGTCTTACCACGTCCTTACCTTCTCCTGCGGCCAGGGCTTCCGATGCCCGGCCCGGGGTCTTAAAAGCATATCTTCCTCTTTATATATATGCGGTGTCGCTGGCGTCACTGCTGACGGTGACGGGTATCTTATGGGATATTTCCTGGCACCGGAGCATCGGGCGGGATAAATTCCTCTCTCCACCGCATATACTCATCTATTTAGGGGCCATTTTCGCCGGTCTGTTCTCAGGTATACAGGTCGTCTGGAACAGTATCCGTCCTACGGAGACCATAAAAGCGTCGACGGTGCGGGTCTGGGGCATTTTTTATAGCTCATTGGGCGCCTTGTTCTGTATCTGGGGCGCTATCGCCATGCTGACCTCGGCGCCTTTCGACGATTGGTGGCATAACGCCTATGGGTTGGATGTCACGATCCTTTCTCCTCCTCATACTTTGCTGGGGTTGGGCATGTTGTTCCTGCAATTTGGGGCATGTGTGGGTGTCAGCAGGTACCTGAATACCGGAGGGACGGGCAGGGAAGGCATACTCCGCGTCCTGTTCATCGTCAGCGCGGCGAGCCTGCTCACCATGATATATACGTTAGGTACGGAATTCCTGCATACAAGGGGTATGCGTGGAGGTCGGTTCTATGTCGTGGCCGCTGCGACGACCCTGTTATTCCTGCCCGTATTCGGCCGTGCCTTGCGGATGAAATGGGGGATGACGACCGTAGCGTTGAGCTATTTTTTTATCATAGCGCTATCCAACTGGATACTACAGCTGTTCCCTGCCGAGCCGAAGCTGGGACCTATCCTTACGCATACCACCCATTTTCAGCCTGCTAATTTCCCCATGCTGGTATTTATCCCCGCGCTACTGATGGATTGGATTGCGCGGAGCTGGAAAGGGAATGAATGGATAAAGGCGTTGCTGCTGAGCGTCTGTTTTGTCCTGGGAATGCTGATCATCGAATACCCGTTGAGCGGCTGGCTGATCGAATCGCCGTATGCGCGTAACTGGTTCTTTGGTTCGGACACCTGGTATTTTGGCGATCCGCCTGACTGGCCATATCGATATAAGATACATCCCTTCCTTATTTCTCCGCCAGGGGTCCTGGCGTTAAATATCCTTATAGCAATTATTATTGGAACACTGGCGGCAAGGGTCAGCCTGCGCTGGGGGCAATGGATACAATTGGTAAAAAGATGAAACGAACTGCTATTCTATTATTGCTGCTGGTATGTATGAAGGGGAGCCGTGCGCATGTAGGTAGTCCGGATGTCGCCATGGAAGGCGTGGCGGGGCCTTATCATCTCCTGGTAAGTATCCGGCCTCCGGATGTGATACCGGGCACGGCCAGGGTGACCGTCTATTTGCAGAACGGGACGAATGCGACCATCACCACGCAGCCTGTCTATTATTTATCCGGCAGGCTGGGAGCGCCTCCCGCTGAAGTGCTCCAGTCCGTGGCGGGATCCCCCGGCGCCTATACGGGTATCGTATGGCTGATGGAGCACGGATCTTCCAGCGTACTGCTGCATGTGAAAGGCGGCAAAGGCGAAGGGGAGCTGGTGGTGCCTATCGTGGCTATTTCCACCGCGGAAAAGAAGCTGCCTGCCGCCACCGGTATAAGCCTGGTAATATTGGGAAGCTTTCTTTTTATCCTGATGGTGACGCTGATAGGCGCCAGCGTCGGAGAAGGCATCACCAGGGAAGGGGAGACGTTGTCACATCGCAGAAGAAGGTCCAGGCGGATGGCGTTTGTCCTGGCGGCCCTGTTCACCTCCCTGGTCGTATACGGTGGCAATGCCTGGTGGAGCGGCTGGGCCAGGAAGTACCGGCATTTTATGTTCCAGCCCATGCACGCGAATTTCAGGATAGATCATGCGTCCGGCGCGAACGCCCTGACAATGACCATCGATACGGTAAACAACCAGCGACGCGCTTCCTTATCTTACCTGGTACCCGACCACGGCAAGATCATGCATCTTTTCCTCATGCGGCTGCCGGGGCTGGATGTATTTGCCCATGTACATCCCGACAGGGAAGATACGGCCCATTTTAAGGTCGATCTGCCACCCATGCCCGCAGGCAAGTATCTTGCTTTTGCGGACATCGTTTATTCGTCGGGGTTTACGGAGACGATCAGGGATACATTGAAGATAGCCGCGGATATCACCAGCGTCGTAGAATCGCATGATGCGGATGACGCCTATGCCTATGCGCTACCCAATAACCTTATGGACAATCCCTACCGGAACGACAACAATGCCATCGTCTGCGGGAAGCCCGGCAAGGGCGTAAGGATGAAAGATGGATCGGAGATGGTGATGGAGGGCGGGTCGCAAAAAAGCTTCGAGAGCGGGATGTTGTATACGCTGCGCTTCGCCGTTTATGACAGCAGCAGCCGGCCGGTAAAGCTCGAACCTTATATGGGCATGCAGGGACATGCGGTCATCGTAAAGGACGACGGCAGCACGTATATCCATATCCATCCCGTCGGCACCTATTCGGTGGCGGCGCAGGCCAACCTGGAACGGAGGATCGGACAGCCGGAAAAAGAATATAACTATAATGACCGGGTGCGTTTCAGGGACAGCGTGGATCAGCTGATCAGGACGCTGAAAGGAATGCCCGCACAGGAACGGGATAGTTTGCTGATGCGTCAGATGGGCATGTCCCCGGACGCGATGGGGGATATGAAAATGGATAATTCCGTAACTTTCCCCTATACTTTCCCGCAGCCGGGGCTTTATCGCATCTGGGTACAGGTAAAGCGTAACGGACAGGTGCTTACGGCTGCTTTTGACAGGGAAGTGAAATAATATGCAGTCATCTTCCATCAGAGCGATCATCACGGGCGCTACCGGCATGGTAGGCGAGGGCGTATTGTACATGTGTCTGCAACATCCGGACGTGGAGGCCGTCCTGGTGATCAACCGAAAGCCCTCCGGCGTCAGCCATCCCAAGCTAAAAGAGATCGTTCATCCGGACTTCTTCCATCTTTCCTCCATAGAGGGTCAGCTCGGCGGATACAATGCCTGTTTTTTTTGTTTGGGCGTCAGCTCGGTGGGCATGGGGGCGGAACAATACTTCCAGACCACCTATACCTTGACGATGGCGGTGGCGGGGACGCTGAGCAAGCTGAACCCGGACATGAGCTTTTGCTATATCTCGGGGGCGGGCACGGACAGCAGCGAAAAGGGGCGGGTCCGATGGGCAAGGGTAAAGGGCAAGACGGAAAACGATCTTATGCGGCTGCCTTTCCGGCAGGTGTTCGCTTTCCGGCCGGGGTTTATAAAACCTATACCGGGGCTCGCCCGAACACATAGTTTTTACAAATACATCGGCTGGTTATTCCCGTTGGGCAGAGCGCTGTATCCATCCGGCTTTTGCACGCTGCGGGAGCTGGGGCTGGCCATGATCCGCGTGGCGCAACAGGGTTATGAGCGAAAGGTCATCGAGGGACGGGATATCATCCGTCTGGCAAAGGAGGAATACGACGTCTCATCCACCAGCCGGGGATAATTTAGAGCGCTCCCGATCCGATCACCGTCCAATCCTCGCTGCCATGTCCCTTGTCGATCCAGCGGTCCATCTCGGCTGCAATGGCGGGTATTACGGCTAAGTGTATGTTCTTGTTTTCCGCCGCCGCTATGAAAAGTCCGGTGTCCTTTCTTGCCATATTCAACTCCCATGAGGGTTTGTCATAGCTGCCGCTGGTCATTCTTTTCATGCGGGCGGGCAACATGGCCCCCGGGTTCCAGGAATCGAATAAAGTAGTAAGATCGCCGACGGGTATATCCAATGATTTGGCAAGGGCCAGCGTATCCGCGATGCCGGTGGTAAAGGCTACGAGAAAACAGTTGCCGGCAAGCTTCATACCTGCGGCTCTCCCTTCCTCGGGACCGAAATTCATCAGTTTCCCCGTCATTTTGGATAACGTGGATCCCAGCCGGCTGATAACGGACTGATCACCTGACACCAGCATATAGCCTGTGCTTTCCAATGCATTTTGAGGTCCCATAAAGACGGGAGCGTGCAGATAGGTAAATCCTTTTTCTTTCCATGTCCTGGTCCTTTGTATGGCGCCGGGTACGGAAGTGGTGGTATGATCTATGATGATGGCGCCCGGTGCAAAGCCTCTCTCCGCTTGCGCCAGCACCTCGTCTACGGTGGCGTCGTCCTTTAATGTGAGATGGATGATATCGGCGCCTTTTACCGCGTCGGCAGGGCTGCCAAATGCTTTGGCGCCGTATTGTTCCAGCGCCGTGGCCTTCGATGCCGTCCTGTTCCATACGTTGACGCTTCCTCCTTTATCGATCATTGCCCTTACGAAGTTAGACCCCAACAGGCCCATGCCTAAGAATGCTGTCATGCTGATTTTTTTTCCAAAGATATGCTAACTTTATTCCCTTATGAAGATATTAGTAACAGGCAGCGCGGGCCATCTGGGAGAGGGCATCGTCCGCACATTACAGGACACCGCGCATGAGATCGTAAGCCTGGATATATTGTCCTCGAGCTATACCAGTCACACCGGATCCATCGCCGACAGGAACTTTGTCAGGGAATGCATGAAAGGGGTCGATGCCGTCCTGCATACGGCCACGCTGCATAAGCCGCATGTGGGCACGCATAGCAAACAGGATTTTGTCGACACGAATATCACGGGTACGCTCAATCTATTGGAGGAAGCTGTAGCGGCAGGGGTGGGCTCTTTTGTATTTACCAGCACTACCAGCGCGTTCGGGGATGCGTTGATACCTGCGAGGGGAGAGCCTGCCGCCTGGATCACGGAAGAGATCGTGCCGAAGCCAAAAAATATATATGGGGTGACCAAGGTGGCGGCGGAAGATATCTGCGCTCTTTTTTACCGTAATCACCGGCTGCCATGTCTGGTGCTGAGGACCTCCCGATTCTTTCCCGAAGAGGACGACAGGAAGGAAGTGCGTCAGTCCTTCGAAGATGGAAATGCCAAGGCAAATGAATTTCTATACAGAAGGGTGGAATTGGAAGATGTGGTGAGCGCTCACCTGCTGGCAATGGAAAAGGCCCCTGTCATTGGATGGGGTAAATATATCATCAGCGCTACGACGCCTTTCACGCGGGAGGATCTATCCGAATTGCGTACGCAGGCGCCTGCCGTCCTGCGGCGTAAGCTGCCCGGATATGAAGAGGAATATGCCCGTCGTGGATGGAAGATGTTCCCTGGCATCGATAGGGTATATGTCAATGACCTGGCGAGGGAGGAACTGGGTTGGCGTCCTACCTATGACTTCGGCTATGTGCTGGACCTTCTTCGTCGGGATGAGCGTCTTCTTAGCCCGCTTGCCCGTCTGGTGGGCTCAAAAGGATATCATGACCAGACTTTTGCCGAGGAACCCTATCCGTTGGAGGGCGTTTGATCTGGGTGGTGGTGCCGACCGTAACATCGATGGTGACCCCGGTGATCCTGGCTGCGAGCGGAGAGGAAAGGAACAGCGCCGTATTCGCTATGTCTTCCATCAGCGGCAGCTTCTTCAACATGGTATCTTCTTCCATCCTGGTTAGAATGGGCCTTAACATATCCGGCATGGAAAGCATTGCCTGGGCAAAGGGTCGTGAATCCGGCGAGCCGGCGGACCGGATATTTACAACACGTACGCCATGAGGGCCCAGCTCGGCGGCCAGATTTTTAGAAAAACCTTCTATGGCGGCGCAGGCAGGACCAAAGCCGCCTGTGAGCGGATAGCCGATGCCGCCGGGCGTGGCTGTCAGCGAGAGGATCACACCGGAGCCTTGCCTGACCATGATCTGTCCTGCCGCGGTGGAGGTCAGGAATTGTGTGGTCATGGTGTCCGTAATGGGCTGAACAAATTCAGACAGTTCCATTTCTATAAGGGGAATATTCTGAACGTTGTGGACCCCGATGAGATTGAACGATATATCGACCGTGCCTGCCGAGTCGACCACTTTTTTCAAATGCTGACGGACGGAGCTTTCATTCATAGCGTCCAATGCGGCAGCTTCCGCACGGCCGCCGTTTTGCACGATCTCTTCTTTTACCTTTTCCAGTGAAGCTATGTTGCGTCCCGCCAGGAATATATTGGCTCCTTCACGGGCCATTGTCCGGGCTACCGCTCCGGCGAGAGAGGCGCCTCCGCCATAGATAACGGCATTCTTCTTCTGAAGCAGCATAACCATTTTTTTGTAAACATACGATGATCTTCCCTAAACCGGTGAGGGTAGAAGGGACAAGGCGCAGGGGCATTCGGGACATACATGGGTGGCTGCCGGATCAGTTCTTTATAGCATCCTTTTTCAGGCTCGACATCTTGTACAGCGGCCTCCTGTAATGGCCATCCTTATCCAGCGGCCGTTTATCGGCAACATCGGGCACAAAGAAATGCACGGCAGCGGAGTCCCTGGTCCATGCACGTTGCAGCTGTGCCCTGAGCGCTGCTGCTTTCGGATCATGATATAAATTATGCATTTCTCCCGGATCTTTTTTCAGATCGTACATTTCGGACCATCCGCCTTCTCCGGGATATTTGATCAGCTTGGCAGTCTCGGTCCTTTCTGCGATGATGGTCGGTATGGCATAGGGGGTCTCATAAAAATACTCGTAGAAGAAGGAAGTGCGCCATTTCACGGGTTTCCCCTCGGCCAGCGATGCCCAGCTTCGGCCCTGGAAGCGTTTTGTTGGGGTGGCGCCGGCGAAATTTACAAAGGTGGGAGCCAGGTCTGTGTTCAGGACCATCTTATTGATCATCTGCCCTTTCGCGACTTTGGCGGGATACCGCATCAGGAGAGGGACCCTGATGGATTCTTCATAGGCGTCCCGCTTATCGGAAAGGTTATGCTCTCCCAGGAAATAGCCATTGTCGGAGGTAAAGACGACGATGGTGTTCTCGGTGAGCTTTAAAGAATCCAGCAAATGGAGGATGCGCCCTACATTGTCGTCGATGGCCTTGAGCACCCTGAAATAGCTGCGCATGATGGTGTCGTTGTTCACTGTCCAGGACTTGACGGCTGGAACAGGCGGCGGGGATACCCTTCCGTCGTCTATCTGGCCTTCATAGGGAGGATCGGCTGTTTCGTTGGCCGGTCTTTTGAAAATGACGTCCTCGAACATATGCGCGGTCCTTGCAGGAGGCGTCCAGTTGTAGTGGGAAGATTTGAAAGCCAGTGTAACCAAAAAAGGATGATGCCTGTTCCGGGTGATAAAAGCCATGGCCGTGTCCGTGGAAATATCGTCCACCCAGCCTTTGGTTTGCACCATTTCGCTGCCGTTGAGCTGGAAAGGACAATCGATGTATTTGCCCTGGCCAATAAAGCTGAAAGAATAGGTGAAGCCGGGTCGTGCCAGCTGGCGCGCCATATGCCATTTGCCGATAAAGGCTGTTGCATAGCCTGCCCTGGTAAGGATAGTGGCATAGGTGTCGGTAGTATCGCTGAGCTCGCTATGGTTATTGGTCATGCCGTTGATATGATTATATCGCCCCGTGAGCATGGAAGCTCTGCTGGGCGAGCAAAGGGAATTGACGACAAAGGCATTCCGGAAGCATATACCTTCTTTCCCTATACGATCGATATTCGGCGTTTTGAACCAGGGGAAACGGGCTTTTGCCCCCTGGGCCTCCTGAATGATGCTAAGGGCATCGTAGCGTTGGTCGTCCGTATAGATAAAGACGATATTGGGTTTGACCGCGGCAGCAGCCCCTGGACGGGGCCTGCCTGCGGTCTGGGATTGGGCTGCTATGGGAAATACGATATAGAGCAGGAACAAAGGTATATGGCGCATCTCTGGTAGTTTATATCACTGAAAAAATTCGCTGGGTCCATCATCGGGCTTTTTGACCGCATTGCTGTCATTGGCGGCGGATTTATTCTTTTCGCCGGACTTTCCCAGGGGTTTGGCTGAATGACATCCGGGGAAGGGCAATAGCATGATCAACAGGACGCCTGCACACAGGGCGAATGAAAAATGTCTTCGTTGCATAGTATATGTTTAAATAGTGAACTTTATTTTTTATTCTTTCTTCCTTCCCAGCCGCTCTTGCCGTCATTCATGTATACTTCTTCCAGCGTTTTGGACACCCGGTCGTCCACTTCTTCCACTACCTGTATGCGCAAGGGGTGGGTCAACCGTTTCTGCCAGTCCATGACGGTGGCATAAGGCGTTTTGCCTTTTTCCGGGCTGTAGATCAGATAGGCCCATTTTTCGGTGAACAGGCTGCCTTTCGGCACGGGTATCACCTGCTGCATATTGGAGGAAAGATAGCTGTGCGACAGCCCGCGCGCCCAATAGATCCATGGTCCGGCAGTAATATAAAAGAATGGGTTCAGCAGCCGCGGGTCCGACTCGAGCCCGGCATTGGCATATTCGAGCTGGATGCCCGCGAACCCTATATGGGTGTCTTCGTTATAAAAAGTGATCCAGGGAACATCCGCTTCCATTTTCAGATCTGTAAGGTCGGCCATATTCTTCACGTTATAGATGATCACCGAATCGCGGAGGACGTCATACCAGGCAGCATGGGTGATGAGCTCCCGCTTGAACACGATCTCCGCATTCCGGAGCGCCAGGCAGTTGACGGGTTGATTGACCCGCATGGAGGTGCTGCTGATAAAATAAGGCACGTCCGGATAGAACTCATACCGTACCGCGGCATCCACTTCCTTTACTTCGGGCAGAGGCCCCCACACTTCGCTCTTTGCCATGACAGGGCCCGTCAGAGAATGGATATTGGCCGGCGGCGACCAGTCGGAGGTATGTGTCCAGGGACGCGGCGGTGTGTAAATGTCCGGATTCCAGTGGATGGCGCCGTTGGTCTCCATACGGTGGAACAGAGGCGCGTCCGGCCGGCTTTTGAGTACCACCTGGTCAAGGTGGCCGGAATTGGAACTTAGGGTGACGGTGAATTTGTCGTTGTCCACCTGCAGGCCGGGCGCTTCGCCCTGTACGCGGAGGTCAGTGCGGTACATGGTATCCTGGGCCTTTTCATTGTTGTAGTATACCAGGTATACACGGCTTGACCGTGCCGGGACATTGGCAAGGAAGACCAGGTTGGCCGTCACCGTGGGTAGCCACAGAGGTACCTGCCGGGTGGGTTTCCCATTCTTATCCGGCGCGAGATCGTCTTTCTCCAACGAGCGCTGTACGTCATAGACCTGTGATGGCACTTCGGTGACCGTATGTGTCGCAGGATCGAAAGCTACGACCCTTATCTCCCTCCTGAGCCCGTGATCCTCGTCCGGATAGAAAGCAAGCAGGGCTTTCACCGGCTCGTTGACCCTGTCGATGCCAGCCGTTTCGCTGACTACGATGGATTTATAGCTTTTCCAGCCGGCTCCGAAGACAGGGGTCTCAGGCGCCTGCAGGGTACGGGAGGCCGCGAGGAGCTGGTCTCCGTCTGAAGCATGGGCCGACTGCTTGAGCCGCACCGTGATTCGGATAGTGTAGCGTTGACCCGGCTGCCATTTCACCCATCCGATGACCTGCGGCTGTTGATACAAAGAAACATCCTGCGCCATGCCATATCCCGAAGGGGGCCGGTCGGCAATGGGTGGACGGTTGGGGTCTTCCGTTCCGTTGGGACTTCTGAGCTCCGTCGCCCGCAGCGCTTTTCCATTGACGAAAGCTTCTACTTCAATAATGGAAGGACGCGGCAGATGCAGATCGGCTTTAAAATGATAATAAGGTATATTGGGACAGGGATAGCCCAGCTCTATATTGTCGATGGTCAGGCTGCCCTCTTTCGCGGGTGGCTGCGCGGCGGCGGGAACGACCCGAAAGGTCAGCAATATCGCCAGCAGCAGGATCGCATTTTTCATGGTAAGGTGTTTTTATTTTATAAAGGGCCAGGTTTTACGGACGGTGACAAGACCCCTGTCGCGCAAGGCTTTCACGCTATTCTCCCAGGGACCCGGCGCCGCCCAGAGATAATAGGAGAAATACATGGTGCTTTTCCGGAATATGCGGATCCAGGGCTGCAGCTCTGCATAGAAGTACATCGAGCCGGGGTTCGATGGATGGTTCATCCACATGTGAAGGAAGATAGGTTGATCCACCGGGAAGGCGCCTGCAAAGGAAATATTCTCTTTCGTATCATAGGCGGCATTCCAACCTTCTTTCAGGAAAATGACCCTTCCGAAATATTTGGTCAGGTCCGCCGTACAATAACGCATGCCTCCTATCTCGGGGAATACGAATTTGTCCTCCGGGCCATGGCTCTTGCCCAATGCCACCATGGGCTGTGGCCCGATCATATTCAGCTCGGGGTTTTTGAATGTCAGCGCATAACGGATTTCCAGCAACGGAGAGTTACCGAACAGGGTGAATATCTTTTCTATTTTATTGCCATAATAGTCGGCTGTCATTTTCACCTGGACATAATCGCCCTCTTTTTTGGTGACGACGGCATCGTAAACTTTACTCGTTTCGATGCTGGGCTGGCCGAGGAAATCTTCGAAACCTCCGTAAGGATAGAACTCTCTTTTCCGGAAGGGCCGCAAGTCGTCCACCGGCAAGTTCGGCCAGAGCTTGAACAGGACATTGTCGTTCTTCGACTTTACGATGTACTCGATGACACGGGCGCCTGTAGTCAGCAAGGTGGCCTTGATGCTGTCATTTTCCATGACGTACTCATTGATGCCATCGTGGTTCAGGTCCGTTTCTTTCAAAGTAGCCGTGCCTGCTGCCTTGCGTACGCCCAGCTGGCTGATGTTCTCCACACCCAGCGCGGAGACCTTCACCTTATAATTGCCTGCCGGCGCCTGCAGATCGAAGGCCATGTCCTTGAATGTGCCCGTAGGTGTCGAACAGGTCTGTTGGGTCTCGAATACGACCTTAGCATTGCTGTCCAGCACCTGTACTGTCACGGGGAAGGAGCTGTCCCCGGTGAAATTATGCACCGTCACGGGATAGCTGACATTCGGGGCCTGGCCATAAAGCAGGCGATGAACGGAAATAGCAGGCGGCAGCTCCAGCATTGTCAGTGTACTTTTCCCGCTGCCGCCCCAGCTGTAGTGTATGGCGATGGGTGTCGTACTGTCCATGGCGTCTTTGGACGGGCGGAGCCGGAATGTCAGCGTCTTTGTGCTGCCTGCCTGCATATCCAGCATGGAGACGGAATCTCCGGACATGCTCACTTCCGGAGGAAGAACGATGCTTAGCCTGCCGGAAACATCATGCGGATAGGTATTCTTCACCGTCACCTTCAGATCGTAGCCTTCCGTCCCGGCCTCGATGTCGACCTTATCCCCAAAATATTCTTCGAGAAACACCCGGTCGAGCAGCAGCATCTCCAGCGCGTTGCGGTATAAGGCAGGTCCCATCATCTTCCCTTTGTCGAGCACGGAGACCTCCCGGCCATCGAGGATGGCCTGCCACATCGTCTGCTGTGTAAAGGGCTCTCCTTTTTTGGTGAACAGCACCATACAGGGCGCTGCCCCCGACTCAAGGGGACCTGTCACGGAAAAGAAGGGGCGTCCCATCGTATCGATCTGATCTTTGTTGCCTTCCGTCGCAATGTAACCATCGAATGCAACATGCGCCGTGTCGGCTGTAGTGTCATACACATTCCTGAAGGCATATCCGCCTTTGGAATGAGCGAAGTTCACCCAGGATGAAGGGGTGAACAGGCTTTGGACCTGCAGACTGTCATAGTCTTTGCATCCGAAGATGGAGGTCCTGCCAAAGAAACCTACATCGGTGACTATGGGCAGGTGCGCCTTTTCCATCCAGTGCCGGTACTGGCCTTTC
>DASZXP010000181.1:0-10198 GCA_035545935.1 Puia sp.
ATGGGCGCCCCGGAAAGAACCATCTCCCCCGATGACGACCAGACCGTTGACACCCAGATTTTTCAAATTATTATAGGCTTTTTTCCGGCCTTCGTGCTCAAAGAAATCTTTGCAACGTGCGGTCTTGAGAATGGTGCCGCCTCTTTGTATGATATTGGCCACGCTGCGGGAATGCATGGGTACGATATCGTTTTCGATCATCCCTGCATAGCCTCTCATGATACCAAAAACTTCCAGTCCATTATAAATACCGGTACGAACAACGGCACGGATGGCTGCATTCATCCCCGGAGCGTCGCCGCCGGAGGTGAGCACACCAATTTTTGTGACTTTGCTTTCCATCTACGATTTGCTTCTATTGATTTGAATTTTAAAAAAGCTTCAATTAATGGCAAGATTTATTGAAAATTTTCTACCTTAACTTTAAAGAAGTCTCAAAAATAAGGATTTGATTTGATACAACAACAACTATTAAACAGTTATGGAATTTGGGAAGGTACAGGATCCTGGTCATATTAACTTTTTGTTGCCTCCGGACC
Source organism: Puia sp. (assembly GCA_035545935.1). Taxonomy (GTDB): domain Bacteria; phylum Bacteroidota; class Bacteroidia; order Chitinophagales; family Chitinophagaceae; genus Puia. The sequence continues at coordinate 540 of DASZXP010000181.1, forward strand.
ATCCGACCACCGATGAACTATTAAAAGATATAGCAGCTCGCCCGACGGGCGACCTGCAGATCCATGTCGGCGCCACCCGCTGGAGGATCAAAGAATGGATAGGATTGGTCTACCCCAAAAAGACAAAAGAGAAGGATTTCCTCTCACAATATGTACGGCAGTTCAATACCATCGAGCTGAATGCCATGTGGTACAACCTGCAGCCAAAGGAAGTGATCGAAAAATGGGCGTCGCTGGCAGACGGGGGATTCCGGTACTGCCCAAAATTCTCCAACACCATCAGTCACGAGCTGCAGCTCAACGGTGCGGAGAAGGACACCGACCTCTTCATCGATCACATGCGCCATTTTGGCCCGACCCTCGGCGCTTCTTTTTTGCAGCTGTCCGATGGCTTTGGCCCCGACAGGGCAGCCCTGCTGCAAAACTATCTCCGGCGCCTGCCCCGCGACTTCCTCACTTGCGTGGAGCTGCGACAGGAGAGCTGGTTTGGCCGTAAGGACCATCAGTCGACCTGGGACCTCTTTCGGGAACTGGGCATCGGAGCCGTCATCACCGACACATCGGGCAGAAGGGATGTGATACATATGCGCCTGACAGCGCCTGTGGCTTTTATCCGATGGGTATCCAACAGCGGGCATCCCACCGACCATCCCCGTATCGATGCCTGGGCCGAACGCATCGGCGAATGGGTGAAAAGAGGATTGCGGGAAGTTTATTTCTTTGTACATAGCCATGACGAGACCTATACGCCGCAGTTGGTGGCCTATGCCATCGAACAGCTGAACAGAACCTGCGGGACCAACCTGAAGCCGCCAAAGATGCACCAGGAGGATGAAATAAAACCCCTGACACTTTTCTAATTCAACTCCGGCAAATGCACCTCCGCCATCATGCAACGGGCGCTGCCCCCTCCATTGGTCTCTATCGTCGTCAATGGCGCATGTACGATCCGGTTGTATGTCTCCAATTTTTCTATTTGATCCTGATGGAGTGACTGGTAAGCCTGGGTAGACATGACCAGCAGCTTTTCGTTACGCGCATTGTGCACCTGCAGCATATTGCCCGCGAAATGATCCATCTGATCCAGGGTGATAGGGATGATCTCTTTACCCGTGCCGTGAATGGTGACCTCCACATGCTCACGCTGAAAGGACTCCGGCAGACTGTCGAGACAGACGACTACATACTTATCCGCCACGCACATCATCACATTGGTGTGATAGATCGCTCTGTTCGACTTGTCCACGGCTAGAAATACTTCCGGCTGATACCCCATCTTGATACAAAAATCTTCCAGCACCTGTCTGTCCGTCCGTGGCGAAAGACAGGCATAGGCGATACGATGGTCCCTGTCCAGCACCATGCTCCCCGTACCTTCCAGGAACAACGATTCCTTCTCATATGAACTGAGATCTATCGTGGCATCCACCCGGAAACGCTTTTCCACCTGCCGCAGTACTCCCGGCTTGCGTTCCAGTCGCCGGTTGATCGCATACATGGGATAAAGACAAACGATACCTTCCTGGTGAAACGATACCCAGTTATTGGGGAAAATGGAATCAGGCGTATAGGGCTCGGGGGTATCATCTACCACCGTCACTTCCACGCCGTTGTCGCGTAGCGTCTTTACAAAACCCTCGAACTCGGCCAGTGCCTTGCCCTGTGTGCTGTCGTCGCTGACGGACGATTGGAAGGCGTTGTTCACGGCCGTTTCCGCATTGAAGCTGAAATTGACGGGCCGTATCATCAATATGTGAGATGTAGTTTGCATGATCAAATGTCTTCCCGGTGCAGGGGCATGCTCATACAATGAAAACCTCCGCGCGCCCTTGACAGTTCCGCGGAGGGCATCAGGATCAGGGTATTTTCCAGATCGTCCGGACTGGTAACCCCGCTCTCCATGGCCGCGATAAGCTCATGCGCGTGGATCACGGCAAAGCCGTTTGTCTTGAACGCCTCCACCGTCTTGTCATTCCGGTCATAACCCAGCACGACCCCTTCCTTCAGAGCCAGCAGATTGCAGGAATCCGTCCACTGCTCGCGTGCGTCGAAAGGGAACTCGTTATTACCCGAGTAGATAAAGCGGACCTTTTCCGTACACTCCAGGTCGTTCTTGCTGATATCCGTCAGCAGGTCCTCCAGGTTGTCGAAATATTCCGGATGGCTGGGGTCCTTTTTCCGGAATTGTATGATCTTCATCTTATCTTCTTTCTTGTTGTTCTCCAGGATCCATTGCACCGTGTCCTCGTCCTCGTGCTTCATCGCCTTGCGGGAGAAATTGCCCAGCAGGATCCATACATTCCGCTTGATCTGGGTAAAGATGGTATCGATATGCATATAATCCCTTTTCTTGGGGATCCTGATGATGGTGATCTTTTTGACGACATTCTCCTCGAACAGCAGCTTGATGGCCTGGTGCGCCGCTTCCAACGAGGTACGCTCACTAACGCCGATGAGCACGTGATCTTTGCTGACTACCATGACATCGCCTCCTTCCAGCGTGACCTTTTTATCATCACCCTCGCGGGGGAGGAGGAAATGATGATGCGTATCCGCCAGCTCGATGATCTTATCATGGTATTCCGCAAAAAGGGGATGGTTGAAGAAAATGTATTTGGCCAGCAGGGCTTCCCGGGTACGCGCTTTTTTGGCCGGCTTGTTCAGCAACACATAACTGTTGATGACGATACCGATGTCGCGGGTAAAGATGAAATTGGGGATGGGCGCGAAGAGCATGATATCATCTGTCATCGTGCCGCTGATAAAGGTCTTGGCGAGGTCCACGGGCGACAGCTTCTGCAGGTCCTTTTGTGTGTCGTAGGAACAACCTTCGATAGCGCAGACGGATGCCACCAGCTTTAGCTTTATCTCATGGTCCATCAGGATGTCGGCCAGCAGCCACTGCAGCTCCACTACCTTGTCGCTGCGGAAGAACTGGTCATTCCCCGGCTTGTAGAATGCACGCTTATTGCGCTCGTCGTCTACTTCCGTCAGCCGGCCTTTGATCTTTTCGGGGTCCAGGAAATAAAGCAGGATCTTTGTATAATAATCATATTCCTTTCGGCGAATGGTGTCCAGGTGGACGATGTCTTCGAACAGCCAGTCCTGGGCCTTCGAAGGGACTACTTTACCCAGGCCGCTGTCGGGACTATGCACCAGGAGCCGTCGCAATCTCCCGATCTCGGATGATACGGACACTTGTATTTTAGGGTAATGATACTTAGACATAAGAACTGTTGTTTTGGGCGGTCCTCATACAGAGCGGACCGGAGGTTCGTTGTCCTCAGACATTTACGTATTAAGGGTAAATCCTTAGGTTCGGCATTGGGCTTTTATGGCGATAAAGGTAGGTATTTGGACCAACACGCCACCGTCTTTTGTCGGACTGATATTTTAAATGTAGGTTTGGGAAAATAAAAATACGGAATGACAAGAATCACCGAAGACGCGATTGACGAGGTCAATCACCGGATCCAACATATGGACGAAGGCCAGATCGGAAAGATATGGGACGAGTTCGCAAAGGAGCAGCCTGCCCTGGTGGGATACGTGCTGGGTGAGAGCAGAGAGCTGCAGGTAGCGGATGCCCGCGAAGATGTGGCTTATATACTAACCATTATATTATTATCCTTCCGGGAACTCCAGCAAAATATTCCCGCCGTGACGGAGACAGAATTCGAAAAGGCCTTCAATGCCGAATTCGAGGAGATGGAAGAAGTATTCCATGATGGGTTCGACGAGACGGACGCCATGCAGATCATGGACTCTTTCTGTCAGCCCGAGCTTTTGCAATTCGTAGCCGCCATCATCTACAACGAAGGGGAGGACGACTCCAGCAACTTTACAGAGGAAGAGGCCGGCCTGTTCATCGTCATCTTCAAGACGGTGATCGCCCTTTTACACGAAAAGACGGGCCGGCAGCCCCGCATTATCGATCCCCGCTAACCTCAACAGATATCCCCGGCAGCACCAACAATCAGCCCCCGGCGCCTCCCGGCAACCCCGGGTTCGTTGCCCGAAGTGCAATATCTATCCCTGGAAGGACGTTTTTTGTCCAAAAAAACTACCAACTGTTAGTTTGCTAAACAACTTTCTTTATTTTTGACGACAAAAGCGCACCATCTATGCATTTTCAGCTATCAGAAGAGCACTTGATGATACAAAAGGCCGCCAGGGATTTTGCCCGCACCGAATGTCTCCCCGGGGTCATCGACAGGGATGAACATCAGCGTTTCCCCAAGGAACAGGTATGCAAGCTGGCGGAGCTGGGCTTTATGGGTATGATGGTGGACACGCAATATGGCGGCGCGGGAATGGACACCGTAAGCTATGTCCTGGCTATGGAGGAGATCAGCAAGATAGACGCCAGCGTCAGCGTATGTATGAGCGTCAACAATAGCCTTGTATGTTGGGGTCTTGAAAAATATGGTACGGAAGAACAAAAGCAAAAATACCTTGTTCCACTGGCCCATGGCCGGAAGGATGATCAGCTTTATATAGGCGCTTTTCTACTGAGCGAGCCCGAGGCGGGCAGCGACGCCACTTCACAACGTACCATCGCCGAAGACAAAGGAGATCATTACCTGCTCAACGGGACCAAGAACTGGATCACCAATGGCAGCTCTGCTTCTGTGTATCTGGTCATGGCGCAGACCGATGTCGCCAAAGGGAGCCATGGCATCAATGCTTTCATAGTGGAAAAAAACTCCCCTGGCATCACCGTGGGCGCCAAGGAAAATAAATTGGGTATCCGTGGCAGCGATACGCACAGCATCCAGTTCATGGATGTAAAAGTGCCAAAGGCCAATCGAATAGGAGAGGATGGCTTTGGGTTCACATTTGCCATGAAGACACTATCCGGAGGACGTATCGGTATTGCTTCCCAGGCCCTGGGTATCGCCAGCGGCGCCTATGAGCTGGCCGTAGGCTATTCCAAGGAAAGAAAAGCCTTTGGCAAGGAGATCATGCACCACCAGGCCATCCAGTTCAAGCTGGCGGATATGGCTACCCGCATCGAGGCCGCCCGTCTGCTTTGTCTGCGCGCCGCCTGGGAAAAGGACAATCACCTCGACTATACCCTCAGCTCCTCCATGGCGAAAGTATATGCATCCGAGACGGCCATGTGGACCGCCACCGAAGCCGTACAGGTACACGGAGGCTATGGATATGTAAAGGAATACCACGTGGAGCGCCTCATGCGGGACGCGAAGATCACGCAGATCTACGAAGGCACCAGCGAAGTTCAACGCATTGTCATCAGCCGTAGCATATTGAAGTAGCGTCCTTTTAGTACCTTTGTCCTATCATGGACAGGGACGATCTACAGACTGTTTATAAGGACATCCTCAATGAACTGGGCCCCGGCGTCGAGCTGGTAGCCGTTTCCAAGACAAAACCCGTGGAAGATATCAGGACGTTGTATGACCTGGGACAACGCGCTTTTGGGGAGAACTACGTACAGGAGCTGGTGGACAAACAGCCACAGCTGCCCGCCGACATACACTGGCATTTCATAGGACACCTGCAGTCCAATAAAGTAAAATACATAGCGCCTTTCGTGCACCTGATCCATGGCGTGGACAGTATCCGGCTGCTGCGGGAGGTGGAGAAACAGGCTGCCCGTCACAACAGGATCATCGGCTGTCTCCTGCAGGTACATATCGCCCGGGAAGAGACAAAATTCGGACTGGATGCGGCGGAGCTGGATGAGCTCATGCAAACTGTCCGAAACGAACCCCATGCATTCAAACATATCCGTCTCCGGGGATTGATGGGGATGGCCTCCTTTACGCAGGACGAGAACAAGGTCCGGGAAGAATTCAAAGGACTTAAGACCCTCTTCGACAAGTATTTTGGAAAGGCGGAAGCCTCTCCCGACCAGCATTTTTATCTGTCCATGGGGATGAGCGGAGACTACAAGATAGCTATCCGGGAAGGCAGCAGCATGGTGAGGATCGGCAGCCTGCTATTCGGCAAAAGATCGTAAATTCGCCCAATGAACGAGCTTAAAAAAGAAGAAGAAAAATCCCTCAATTTCCTGGAAGAGATCGTCGAGGAGGACCTGGAAGCAGGCAAGTACAAAACGATCCTCACCCGGTTTCCTCCGGAACCCAACGGCTATCTGCACATCGGTCACAGCAAATCCATCTGTCTCAACTTCGGTCTCGCCCGGAAATATGGCGGCAAGACCAACCTTCGCTTTGACGACACCAACCCCGTGACGGAGGACACCGAATACGTGGACAGCATCAAGGAAGACATCAAATGGCTTGGCTATGAATGGGCCAATGAATTTTACGCCTCCGACTATTTCGAACAACTATACCAGTTTGCCATCACCCTTATCAAGAAAGGGCTGGCCTATGTGGACGACAGCACCAGCGAGCAGATAGCACAGCAAAAAGGCACCCCCACCGAACCTGGAAAGGAAAGCCCGTACCGCAACCGCAGCGTGGAGGAGAACCTGCAGCTGTTCAATGATATGCGCGAAGGCAAATACAAGGACGGGGAAAAAGTGCTCCGCGCCAAGGTCGACATGAGCTCGCCGAATATGCACATGCGGGACCCCATCCTGTACAGGATCAAACATGCCCATCACCATCGCACGGGTGACAGCTGGGTGATCTATCCCATGTACGATTTTGCGCATGGACAAAGCGACTCCATCGAACACATCACCCATTCCATCTGTACATTGGAATTCGTTCCCCATCGGCCCCTGTATGACTGGCTCATCGACAAGCTGGAGATCTTCCCTTCCCATCAATACGAATTTGCCCGTCTGAACCTAAGCTACACCGTGATGAGCAAACGGAAGCTGCTGCAGCTGGTAAATGAGAAACATGTGACGAGCTGGGATGACCCCCGCATGCCTACTATCTCTGGTCTTCGCCGCCGTGGGTACACTCCCGAAAGCATCCGCCTGTTTGCCGAGAAGATAGGCGTACAAAAAAGGGACAACCTCATCGAAGTAGGATTGCTGGAATTCTGTATCCGGGAGCATTTGAATAAGATCGCGCTTCGCCGGATGGTGGTCTTTGATCCCATAAAGGTGGTGCTGACGAACTATCCGGAAGGGGAGGAGATCCTGAAGAGCGAGGACAACCCTGAAGACCCCGATACGACCTACCGGGATATCCCTTTCAGCCGGGAACTATACATCGAACGGGAAGATTTCATGGAAAATCCCCCGAAGAAATTCTTCCGGCTGAGCCCCGGACAAAAAGTACGTCTCAAGAGCGCCTATATCATCCAATGCGATGAAGTAATAAAGGATGCCGCCGGAAATATCCAGGAGCTGCGTTGCTCCTATCTGCCCGGCACCAAGAGTGGGGGAGAGAATGCCAATATGAAGGTACAGGCCACCATTCACTGGGTCAGCATCCCCCATGCCATCACGGCGGAGGTCCGGCTGTACGACCGGCTGTTCAAAGTAGAGAACCCCGCCAGCGAAGAAGGGGACTTCAAGGACTATATCAACCCCGACTCCCTGCAGGTGCTGCCCGCCGTCTATGCCGAGCCGGCGCTGAAGAACACTAAGTTCGACGAACGTTACCAGTTCCTGCGGAAGGGCTATTTCACCCTCGACAAGGACAGCTCAGAAGAAAAAATGATCTTCAATCGCACGGTCACCCTCCGGGACACCTGGGCGAAAGAACAAAAGAAGGGATAAAAAAAGAGCGCTAAAAGCGCTCTTTTTAATTTTTATTGTCTTCCCCCTCCTCCCCGTTGTGGCCGGTTATCCTGCATCCACTGTTGATATTTCTTGTAAAGATCGTCTCCCAGCACAGCCTGTATCCGCTTGTTACGCTCATCATTCAAAGGCTGCATCTTCGCTTGCCTGTCCTCCCTGCTGAGGGATTGATCCATAAAGATCTCCCGCATTTTGGGCTGGAACTCCTTCTGGATAGCTGTCAGGGAGTCCACCTGCACAGGAGTGAGCTTCAGATCTTCCGTCATTTTTTTCATCATGGCTTCCTGTCGCTGGCGCATGGCCGCCGTATCCCCCCGCTGTGCATAGGTCGAGGAAAAGGACAGCATCGCGATAACAAAGGCGATAGGTGCGATCATTCTTTTTAGGTTCATGATTATCAGTTTTTACAATTTTAGATTATAGACTATAGACTCGCAAATTTGTACCAAATTAAAGGACCAGGGTCCCATTTTACGTAGGCGGCAATTGACCAGGACCCCTGTCGGCGAACGATTGGTTTTTTGGCGTGAATACTCCGAGGTTTTGGTATCAATTTTGTTCCAAAAACCCGTCTACCCCTCGCATCCCACCGTAGGAATAAATATAATTATTTTTACAATAAATTGTCTATCAACATGAAAGAAAGTTTACTTAAAATTTTCTAACATGCATTTACTAACCATTACCTTTTATGAATTTGGACAATTCCTCCAGATAGTGCTTTGGATATTCCTGCCTTTATTCGTCATCGTACTGCTAATTACTACTTATATACACCACCGGAGGAGGTTTCGGGCGTCCGGTATCCTTGTGGAAAATGAGGGGCTTTTACTGGCCGTGGAATTCCCCGAAGGGTCGGGCATGACACCTGCGCAGGAGACCCTCGATATGGGACAGCCGGATGGAGACAACCTCTATAAAGGGCTGTTATGGATGAAACAGAAATTCGAGGACTATCGCGAACAGACAGATCAACGTATCGGGACGCTAAAAGAGCAATTGGAGCAACGGACTACTGGCGAGCAATTATTGAAGGAAGAACTGGCGCAGGCAAAAGAAAAGATAAGCGAGCTGACAGGCAAGCTGGAAAGCAATATGAGCCTGCTGATGAACATACACAAAGAGCTGGATAGATCGCTGAATATAGAAAACGCTCCGGCCACTGTAACGCCCGAAGCCGCCAATGGCGGCTTGAGCGCAGGGGAATAAGGGTAGGGCTATTGGTCTGTTAGCCGGACAACGATTGGCTGCCGTTTGTAAGAATTTACTTTTCGTCCATTCATAATAGCCGGTGTCCATTTCCCGCTTTTACTGATGGCACACACTGCTTCCGCGCTCAATAGCTCCGGCCCGCTGACGGCTTTCACATCGCTGACATTTCCTTCCTTGTTGACAATGAACTGGACGATGACGGTGCCGGAGATATTTTTGTCGATAGCTTCCTCCGGCACGGTATAATTCTTTTTGAGGAACCTGATCCATGCGCTGGTACCTCCGGGATAGGAAGATTCGATCTCCACCGTCGTATAAATGGTCTCGTCCTCTTCGGGCTTCTTTGGCGGCTCGATCACACCCTGGGTTACCCCACTGCCCGAAGGCGCTTCGACGATGTCCCCGCTAAGCTCGCCATCGTGTGTCGATGTTCCGATCCTGACGTCATCCGGTATATCACTCGGCGGCGGCACGTCCTGCGGCCTGACCTGCTCATCCGGCACGATACGGATCGTCGTGGATTGGATCGTAGCCACCGGCACCTGAGGCTTTGGAACAGGGGGCGGTGGGAGCACAGGCTGTTCATGCACCGGGTCCACCAGGAACACGCTATCATCGATCACCAGCATAGGCGCATTCGACACACGTCCTTTTCCCGCCCAGGTATACCCGCCGATGAGCAACAGACAAAGCGAAGCCGTTGCCGCCAGCGCCTTCGTAAGCCTTCTGTTATAGGTCTTGCGCAGATCGTATG
>DASZXP010000182.1:0-6404 GCA_035545935.1 Puia sp.
CCTGAGCAAGTCAGGGAATTGACCATCGTCGTCAGGCCTCCTTTTTGGAGGTCCTGGTGGTTTATCGTCCTGGCAATGGTCGTGCTGATCACCGCGGTATGGTCCTTATACAGAAGCCGTATCCATCGATTGAGCGAAAAAATGAGCCTTGACCGACAGGTCGCGGAATACGAGATGAAAGCGCTGCATGCGCAGATGAACCCTCATTTCATTTTTAATTCGCTCAACAGCATCAAGGAAATGATCCTTCATCAGGATACCAGGAACGCCTCCCTCTATCTCAGCCGGTTTGCGCAGCTGATACGTCTTAACCTCGAGCATTCCCGTAAAACGTTTATTACGCTCAGACAGAATATAGAGTATCTTGAAAGCTACCTGGAGATGGAGCAGCTGCGTTTTTCAGACTTCAATTATCACATCGGCGTACAGGGAGAAGTAGATGTCGACGAGATCAGGATCGCACCCATGCTGACCCAGCCGCTGGTTGAAAACGCCATCTGGCATGGTCTGCTCCCCAATGGAGGGGACAAGCAGCTCAATATCCTGTTTTACATCGATGAAGGAAAGCTGGTTTGCGAAATAGAGGATAATGGGATTGGTATCCGGCGTTCGCTGCAAAATAGGAATGACTCGCAGCAAATGCATACGTCGATGGGCATCTGCAATATCCGTCAGCGGATCGCCATCTTAAATGAGAAATATCATATCCGTTGCTCCTTGTCCATACAGGACAAATCCGAGATCAGCGGCGCCATCGATACGGGCACCGTCAGCAAGCTGGTGGTACCGGCCTATGAAGCGTCATCAGACAACAATTAAACACGAATGTATGATCAAGACCATATTGGTAGATGACGAGCTCAGGGGCTTAAGCTCCCTGAAAAAGCTGGTGGAGCTCAATTGTCCGGAACTGCAGGTCATCGCTGAATGCCAAAATGCGCCGCAGGCAGTGCAGGCCATACTGCTGATGAGACCCCAGCTGGTTTTCCTTGATATTTCCATGCCGGGCAAGAACGGGTTCGACCTCCTGAACGAGCTCAAGGATATCCATTTCGAGATCATATTCGTTACTGCGCATAACCAGTATTCGCTCCAGGCATTCCGGTACAGCGCCGTGGATTACCTGCTAAAGCCGGTAGACGAAGTATTGCTCACCTATGCGGTGCAGCGGGCTGCAGGCCGGATCAATACCCAAAACATTTCGGGCAATATCGATACATTTCTTTACAATCTGCAGCATAAGCCCAGCGAGATGAAATTATGCGTTACCAGCCTTAAAGGATTTCAGGTCATCCATTTGTCCGATATAATTTATTGCGAGGCGGAGAGCAGCTACACCATTTTTCATATGATCAACGGAACAACTATCGTGGCCTCCAAATCGATCATCGATTACGAATTGTTGCTGGAGGATAATTTTTTCTACCGCATCCACAAGTCCTTTTTGATCAATCTCGCGCATATAAAAGAATATATACGGGGCGAGGGGGGGAGCGTGATATTGACCAACGGTAAGGAGGTGGAGGTATCACGCCGAAGAAAGGATGCGTTCCTCTCCAGGGTTAAAGGGTTTTTTAAGATCTGATACGAAAACTACCGCTTTTTCGTGAGGTCCACCAGCTTGTCCTTTGCCAGCACGATCTCCGTGCCTGCCAGGAGGAAGGCGCCCAGTCCATGTGTGTCGTTTGTCTCGCGGGGACGGTCATAGTAGAAGCGTATGTCTTCGGCGATGTTGGTGCCGATGCATACATCCTGTAGCTCGCCTTCCGGAGTTACTTTCTTTCCAAGCCCTTCCCATCCATTCTGGGCGATGGTGATATAGCTCTTGTCGATCCATCCCTGGTTCACCGCATGGGCCACCGTATATACGAACATGGCTGTGACCGAGGTCTCCAGGTAGGAGTCGGGTCTGTCCAGCACCTGGTGCCAGAGTCCGCTGATGTCCTGGTAGCGGGAGAAGCCCTTGATCTGACGCAGCAGCAGCCGGGTGAGCTCGGCTCGTTTGGGGTGGTCGGCGGGCAGGTTGTTCAGCAATTCCGTCTGCGCAAGGGCGAGCCAGCCATTGCAGCGTCCCCAGCGTCCCACTCCATTCATGTTCTCGTCACTGTAGTAGCAGTGAAAATAGAGGCCTGTGGTGCTGTCGTACAGATACCGATTGAAATTTTCCACCTGCCGGATGGCAAAGTCGAAATATTTCGTGTCACCCGTGAGCTTTCCCATACGGGCGAGGAAAGGTACGCTCATATACAGGTCGTCCGCCCAGAGGGTCATATTATGCGGGTGGTTGCGGGACAGGGTGCCATCGGGGAGCTTGAGCTGCTGGTTCAGGATATAATCGCCTACCCTCTGTAGATAGTCCATGTAATCATTTCTCTTATCAAAGCTGTATACGTCCAGCAGGCCTGCCGACATGGCGCCGCAGTCATCCAGGGAGCCAATGTGAAATACCGGTCGGTATTCGACTCCTTTCACACCCGCGTCATATTGTTTTTTAAAGAAATCCAGGTTGCTGAAAATGAAATCGAAATTTTTGCGGGAGTAGTCGGCGTATTTAGGGTCCTTCAACACGGATGCTGTCTGTACCATACCCACCGACAGGACGCCATTGACATAGGCCCATTTATTGAACTTGCTCTCCGCCTTTATATCCGGGGAGGACGGCGTGCTCTTCAGGGACTCGAATTTTTCCCCTGTCTTGCTATTGACAAAACGGAAGCTGGTGGTCTGGATGATATGGTCGGCTACTTTACGTACCAGGGTCGCGGCATCCGTAGCGACCGATGGCTGGGCCCGGAGAGCGCCCGCGTACAGGAGGGCGCCTGTGTACAGGGGGGTAAGAAGGTGTTTTATTTGCATAATTGATCGAATTTCACCATAATATTCCGATAAATTTGAAACACTTTGCAGCATATGCCAGAATAGTTGAATACAATGCTAATTATAATAATTCAAGGGCTTGAAAATTATAGTTGATTGCAGTATGAAGAAAACAACCCTATTTTTTTTGTGCATGGTCCTCTTTGTATTTGCACAGGCGGCTTCCTTTCCCGGCTATATTGTGAAAAGCCCCGACGGGAACCTATCCTTCGAGCTGCGGGCGGGTAAGGAAGACCTATCCTTTAGCATCCTTTCGGGGACTGTGGCGGTTACGGGTCCATCGGCTTTGCGGATGTCGCTGGATGGGCGTTCCATCACCCGGGGAGGTGTTGTCGGAGAGAGCCGCCGTTATGAGATCCGGGAGAAATATCCCTGGCTGGGGGTGCATGCGTGGGCCGTCAACGAGTGTAATGGGCTGGAGCTGCGTATGACACGTGGATCCATCGCCTATACGATAGATATACGCGTATTCAATGATGGCGTTGGCTGGCGTATTGTCGTGCCGGCACATGATGCCGCCGTGGGGCGGGTGCCGGATGAAGCCACCGTATTTAACTTTCCGGCGGCGTCCACTATATGGTATCATGACCTTGTGGGGCACTATGAAGGAGTACATGTAAAAAAAGAGCTATCGCAGGTACAGGCGGGGGAGTGGGTAGCTCCTCCTGCCACGCTTAAGCTGCCACAGGGAATATATGTTGCTGTCACAGAGGCATCGTTGCAGGGCTATAGTGGTATGGCCCTGCAGGCAGATGGGAAAAGTGGGCTGGTGTTGAAAATGGCACAGCATCAGCCTGCATCCCATCCATTCGTGCTGCGGTATAGTCATGAAGATTCTGTCCGTCTGGCGCAGCCTGCCGTCGTAAAGGGCGTCATAACTACGCCCTGGCGGGTGGTGATGGTGGGAAAGGACCTGAACGCCATGGTGAATAACGACATCCTGCATAATCTCTGTCCTCCGCCTGATCCTGTCCTTTTTCCACAGGGTGCGCAGACCAGCTGGATAAAACCCGGACGTGCCGTATGGAAATACCTGGATGGGGGAGGGGACGGGACGCCCGAGCTGATGAAGAAGTTTACGGACCAGGCTGCCGAGCTGGGTTTTGAACATAATATCCTGGAAGGCTTCTGGCGGAAATGGACCGACGAGCAGATAAAGGACCTGGTGGATTATTCCGCGAAGAAAAATGTGTCTGTCTGGCTTTGGGTACATTCCAGGGACCTGCATGACAGTGTTGCCCGGAGGGCGCTGTTCCGGCATTGTCATGATCTGGGCGTTGCCGGGCTGAAGATCGACTTCTTCGACCACGAGGCGAAAGAGGTTATCGACCTGTACGACGCCATTCTGCGGGAGACCGCGGCGCAGCACCTGATGGTGGATTTCCATGGGTCGAACAAGCCGACAGGACTGTCGCGTACATGGCCCAATGAGATGACGCGGGAGGCCGTAAAGGGAATGGAGGCCAGCAAGCTGATGGACAGGGCCACGCATGAGACGACGATACCTTTTACCCGATTGTTAGCGGGACCTGCCGAATACACCGTTGTACATTTTGGCGACAGGCGGCGCAATACCAGCTGGGCCCATCAGATAGCCAGCGCCGTTATACTGGGTGGTGAGCCTATGCTGACCTATGCTGCTAATCCCGCGAATATCCTTTCCAACCCTGCTGTCAATATCATCAAGGCAATACCTGCGACGTGGGATGAGACGATCGTGCTTCCCGGCTCCGGGATAGGCGAGATGGCTGCCATGGCCCGCCGGAAGGGGAACAGATGGTTTATCGCCGTCATGAATGGGAACGCTCCGCGAACGATAAAGATACCATTGAATTTCCTGAAAAGCCCCGCCACTGCCTCCATGGTGAAAGACGTCCCCGGAAATTCAGGATCGGAAACAGTGGAACAGGGAAATTATAAGGCCGGCGATATGCTTGAGCTCAGCCTGGAGGCAGGTGGCGGATATTTAATGTTGTTGTCGCCGCCGCCGGCTCCGCTGGTGTACAATGTGCGGGATTATGGGGCCACGGGGGATGGCGTCACGCCGGATGGAAATGCCATCAACAAGGCCATCGAGGCCGCTGCCGGCGCCGGAGGGGGTACCGTGTATTTCCCGGCGGGCAATTATCTTTCGTACACCATCCATCTGGCCAGTCATATCTCGCTGTATATCGACCAGGGTGCTACGATCGTTGCGGCGGCTCCCGTGGGTGGCGTCGGCTATGACAAACCGGAGCCTAACCCATTCGACAAGTACCAGGACTTTGGACATAGTCACTGGAAGAACAGCCTTATTTATGGCGAGGGGCTGCATGATATTTCCATTTTAGGACAGGGGCGTATCTGGGGCAGGGATCTGACGAGGAGCACCAAGGTTCCCGAAGGAGGCGGCAATAAGGCCATCAGCCTGAAGCTTTGCTATAATGTCACCATTCGGGATATATCCGTCCTGCATGGGGGGCATTTCGCCCTCCTTGCTACGGGCGTAGACAATCTTACCATCGACAATATGAGGGTGGACACCGACAGGGACGGGTTCGATATCGACTGTTGCAAGAATGTGCGGGTGTCCAACTGTACCGTGAACTCGCCTTTTGACGACGGCATTTGTCTGAAGAGCTCGTTTGGGCTGGGGTATAGCCGGGCCACCGAGAATGTGACTATCACCAATTGCCAGGTCAGCGGGTATGATGAGGGCAGTCTGCTGGATGGTACATTCCGGCGTACGTATAAAAAGTATTCGGACAGTACTACGACGGGACGTATCAAAATGGGGACTGAATCCAATGGGGGATTTAAGAATGTCACTATTTCCAACTGTGTGTTCGACTATTCGAGGGGGTTAGCGCTGGAGACCGTGGATGGAGGACTGCTGGAAGACGTGACCATCACCAATATCACCATGCGGGACATCGTGAATGCGCCCATTTTTATACGGCTGGGAGCCCGGCAGCGGGGACCGGATAGCATACCTGTGGGCGCATGCCGGAGGATCATCCTCAGCGATATTGTTGTGTACAATGCCGACTATCGTCATGGCGCGATCATCAGCGGGCTGCCGGGACATCCTATCGAGGACCTGGAAATGCATAATATCCGCATTTATTACAAGGGGGGTGGCACGGCTGAGATGGCGCGGCGGGTGGTGCCTGAATTCGAGAAGGATTATCCGGAGCCATACCGGTGGGGAGAGATGCCCGCCTATGGTTTTTTTATACGGCATGTCAACGGTCTGAAGATGCGGGATGTGGATGTCAGCTATATGAGTCCCGAGCACCGGCCTGCCTTTGTGCTGGCTGATGTAAAGGGGCAGGACCT
Source organism: Puia sp. (assembly GCA_035545935.1). GTDB lineage: Bacteria > Bacteroidota > Bacteroidia > Chitinophagales > Chitinophagaceae > Puia. Next base: position 6,196 of record DASZXP010000182.1, read on the forward strand.
GGAAGATGTACATGGAGAGCAACTCTCTTTTAAATAATTGAAGAACCCCGCATTCGCGGGGTTCTTTATTGGTTATTTTTTAATCAGTTTGATGGTTTTACTAAATCCTCCCTGTTCCACTTTCAGTATATATACTCCCGGCGGGTAGCTGCTGGCGTCTATATCCACTACACCGCTGGACTGGCCCACTATTCTGACCTGCAGCTGTT
>DASZXP010000183.1:0-22383 GCA_035545935.1 Puia sp.
ATCCGGGGTTGCCATCCTGGCACGCCCGTTATTTTTCCTATACCTGGAAAATGTATTTTCAAATCGCATCTGTATCCCATCATAAAAAATATATGGCTCATTCAAATGTATCCTGTAGGAACCCTTTACCCCATTCTGCAACGCCCCCCATAACGGTTTTTGGAACTTTCCCCCGGCCCACCCCTGGTTGAGATCGTCTTCGGTGCCATCGCCATGTATCTGGGGCGTATTGCTTCCATCGATATACGTAAATTCATCGCCATCTTCCCAATAATTGCCGGAGAACATATTTATTGCTTCCACATGCCCCCGCCCCGTCTCGCTGAACGCCACTTCATAAGGCTTGGCATACACTTTGGGACTGTCGATGATCTCCGGGCCGGAAGGACAGGAATCCCTGGTCAGCCGGGCCATAAAATATCCTGTCTCCTTTTGAGGATAGCATACCACCGACGAAGGCGTCACGCCAATGACATATCGCAACGACCGGATGTCCGCCCCTGACCTGTTAATGATCCCGATCTTCGCATGCTTGAAATAAGGCATCGGGAAATAACAATAAAAACTATGCTCATCCGGGTTGAACCCAAATAATAAATTCTTCAAAGACTTGTTTGAGAACTGGTCCTTCGGGCCGCCGCCGCCAAAAAAATAGCTGATGGGCAGATCCACGGCAGGTCTCGACAAGTCATCCCACTGCATACGGATATACGTGCTATAAAATGTCTCCTCCGTAAATGGATCCATCTTTAAAAAAATGGAAGCAATGGACGCTTCGCCTTTCTCATCATAAATAGCGGCTTCGCCTCCCGCCTTGATAGAAATGGTATTTTCAAAGGCTTTATTGCCGGAAGCTGATTTTGGATCGCTGCCCAAATGCAGCCACTGGGCAGCAGCTTTCTCCTTGTACGCATCCTGCCGGTGTGCGTCCCACGAGCTGACCTCCGTACCCATCGGGTACGTAAGGAAATCATACTGGTACCAATTGCAGCCGTTGTTCCAGTTCTCCTTTAACAGCCTTGTGATGCATGTGTCGGAGAGGGCGACCTTCAATCGCTTTTTGAATGCGAAAGGATAGTAAAGAATGGCAAACTGCTTTAGGTTCTTAAACGCAAAAGGAGTATCTATATGATCGTAGGCTCCGCTGAAAAAATCATCTATAGGGGCATTGACCCTGGGCTCCTTTTCGTCATCGAAATAATATTTGATGCGGATGGTTTTGCTCATAGACCCAAAACCCCATCTGCCGCCCCAGATATTTATTTGCTGGCGGTATAAACAACCCGGACCATACGCATCGAAAATGACCAGGTCGCCCTTGTCGTCGACATATTTTGTAAAGGTGCTTTGGAACAGCCCAAAACCATTCCCCCCGGAGGCATCGTAGGAAATGTAACGGTTTTTCTTTGTACCGTATGGGTACAGCAAAGGCAGCCTTTCAATTTTAGACATTTGCTCGAAGCCCGTAACTATTTTCGGAGATAAACAGCCAGTCCCTGTCTGCGCTTTCGCTGATGCAATAGACGTTGCAATAACACCTCCCAGCAACGCCGCCTTCCTAAATCCGGATCTTAATATATTATTCATGTCTCTCATTTCATTGATAGATCGATCTGGGTCTGTCTTTCTCCCCTGCTCCGAACTTCGTGTTCGGCTTGCTGCCCATTGTAAACTCCAATTCTCCGCCCTTCATAATATCCTGGTGCATGATATAGGTCTTATGATACGGCTTCCCGTTCAATTTCACGCTTTGGATATAAATATTCGACGGACTGTTATCGATAGCCCTAACGGTAAATGACTTCCCCTCCGGCAAATGAATAACCGCTTTGTCGAACAAAGGGCTTCCCATTACATAAGCGCAATTGGCAGGGAATACAGGATAAAAGCCAAGGGCCGAAAAAATATACCATGCAGACATTTGTCCGCAATCTTCATTGCCGCTGATCCCGTCGGTAGAATCCCTGTACAAGGCATGCAGGATATACCTTGCCTTTTCCGCTGTCTTCCATTGCCGGCCAACATAAGCATACAGGTAAATAGTGTGATGACCGGGTTCATTCCCATGGGCGTACATTCCTACCAACCCCGCAATATCCGGGGGCGCTTTAGGATCGTGAGGCAAAGGCGTATCGAAGAAATAATCCAATCGCCTGGCAAACTCCTTCTCCCCTCCCAGCAAACCGACGATTCCCTCCACATCCTGCGGGGCCAGCCAGGTATATTGCCATACATTCCCTTCACAGTAATCATTTATCCATGGACGGGAAGATTTCCACGGGTCCAGCTGAGGGTTCCATTTCCCCAACGAGTCTTTCCCCCTGAAAAATCTCGTCTCAGGATCGAAATAGTTCTTATAATATTTCGAACGAGCCGTAAAAAGCTTATCATCGTCGCTTTTATCAAGCTCTTTAGCCATCAGCGCGATGCTGCCGTCGCTGATATTATATTCCATCGTTCGGGCCACCGATTCTCTTGTTGCTTCGTAAGGAATGTAGTTCAATGTCTTCAAGTAGCCCAATCCTCTATACGGATCATTATTCAGCATGGTATTCCTCACCGCCTCATAAGCCAATTGAGCATTGAAGCCCCTAAACCCCTTTCTATATGCCTCTGCTACGACCTGCACGCCGCTCATACCCGGCATAAGATTGGACTCGCAGCCCATCAAATGCCAAATAGGCAGCTTCCCCTGCTGTTGATAGATCGCCAGCATCGAATTGATAATATCATTCACCTTCTCCGGCTGGATGATCGTGTACAACGGATGCAACGCACGATAGGTGTCCCATAAAGAAAAGATCGTATAATTTTCAAACCCGGCATGGTGGTAGACTTTTTTATCCGTCCCCCGATAATCATTGTTATGATCATTGAACAATGCAGGGTCTATCATGGTGTGATAGAGCGCCGTATAGAATATCCTTTTGTCTGTGGCATTATTCGTCTCGATATCTATTTTGGAAAGCTCATTGTTCCATTTATCGTCGGCCTGCCGTACAATATCATTAAAATCCCATCCGGGGATTTCGGCAGCGATATTTACCAAAGCATTTTCCTCGCTGACAGGCGAAATTCCCACTTTTAATTTTACCAGTCCCGGGTCTCCCCCGAAGCTCATCACGCCCTTGATATTAAGCGCTCTGCCCGAAACACCGTCCAGCAACGTATCATTCGTGTAAACGCTGAATCGGGACACCGGCTGCGACAGGACCACGGCAAAGAACAATTGCTGGTTATTCGCCCATCCCTTTGAAAACCTGTATCCCACGATGGTCGTATCATTCAGCAGCCTGATGTACGTATCGGTTGGCTTGTCGCCGATGCCTTCCTTAAGATCGATGATGATGTGCGCGTCCCTGCCATCTCCGGGAAATTGATACTGATGAAATGCCACCCGTTCAGTGGCCGTCAGCTCGACTTTGATCTTATAATCATCCAATACCACGCTGTAATATCCCGGGCGGACCTTCTCGGTGGCGTGTGAGAACAGCGAGCTGTAGCCGATGCGGTGATCGTTCTGCGATCCTTTATCTGTTTTGATCTTACCCGTATACGGCATGATAAGCACATCCCCCAGGTCGCTGCCTCCGGTGCCGCTCAAATGCGTTTGCGGGAAACCAATGATGATGCTGTCGGAATAATGATAGCCGGAGCACCAGTCCCATCCCTTGAAGATGTTGGAAGGTCCTGCCTGCACGGCCCCAAAGGGTACGCTGGCGCCGACAAATACATGCCCGTGGCCGCCCGCCCCGATCAACGGATTTACATAGGCGGTAGGTTTTTGACCGCCCTCCACATAGCTGTATACTTTCAAAAAATAGGAATTCAGCTCATTTTTTACGGCGTGTACATACTCCATCCTGATGTCTATCTTGTCTTTGCCCGCCGTATATCTGGCCGGGATTTCATATTCGCTTTCAAACCACCCGTCAAAAGACCGGTTGCGCCTGTTCTTCTGATCGGAATACGTAAGGATATACCAGGGTTGCGGTAATTTTTTCCCGTTTACATACACATTGGCCACCTGAATGCCGTTATCCGTTCTGCAGATCCTGTTACGGATCCGGACGCCTTTGTTATCCCTGCCGATATTGGCCGTGAATGAAATATATTTATTATATGCCCTGCCGTCGTCTTTCATTTGCATATAATTGTCCGCCGTCTCGTAGCTGTCGAAGCATGTCTCCGTAGTGCCGCTAAACGTTTGCCCCTTGATGGCAAAACCATGTGCCTGCTCGCTGGTCACGTTGCCCACATCCACGCTATCGCGCAATTGCAATACGGAACCACCCGGAGCCTTGTAATACCAGATCATGAATTCGGACTCTATGGTAGAATCCGGCGTTCCATACCTTCTGCGGGGGGCGACGCCGGGATACTTGCCGGCATTGTCCTCAAAACGTATATTGATATCATCATAGAATATATAAGGCTCGTTCATGTGGATCCTGTAGGAGCCCTCCACACCGCTTTTCAAAGACCCCCACAACGGCTGCTGGAACAGGCCGCCGGCCCAGCCCTGGTTGAACTCGTCCTCCGTGCCTGCGCCGTGTATCTGCGGGGTGTTGCTATTATCCAGATAAGTGAACTCATCGCCATCCTCGTTATAGTTGGCCGAGAACATATTGATGGCTTCCACATGCCCATGCCCCTCCTCGATAAAGGCATTTTGATACGGCTTGAGGAATCCTTTCCGCGTCTGCCCGCCCGGGTTGTGATCCTTCGTGACCTTAGCCATAAAATAAGCCGTCTGCCCCTGCGGATAGTCGACAACCGACGCGGGTTTCACGCAAATTTTATAGATAAAGCTATCGATATCGACAGTGGAATTATTGATTATCTCGATCTTCGCATGTTGGAAGAACGGCATTGGATAATAGCAATAGCCCGACCCTTCAGCACCGTTGAAACCATACAGCAGGGTCTTTAATGTTTTTTGAGAAAACCTGTCTTTCCATCCGCCGGCGCCGAAGAAATAGCTGATTGGCATATCCACGGCCGGCTGTGACAGGTCGTCGAAAGAAATGCGGATCCCCGTATTGTAAAATGTAGCGGAGTCGAATGGCGCCATTTTCAATGCTATCGAGGATATCGACGCCTTCTCATTCTTATCGAAAAGGGTTGCTGTCGCGCCGGCAGGTATCCGGATACGCTTTTCCTCTGTGATATTACCCTCTTCCGGCCTGGGGTCTTTACCTAAATTCATCCACTGCTGCCTCGTAACCTCTTCGTAAGGATCCGCTCCCGCCTGCCAGGACCTGACTTTACGATCCTGCGGGAAAGTCAGGTAATCGAATTGGTACCAATTGCAGGATCGATCGTTGTTCTCGCTCAATAGCCTCTTTATCACCGTATCGGACAAGGCAATTTTCAACCGTTTGCTGAACGGGAATGGATAATACACGTCCCCGAACTGCTTTATTTCCATGAACCCGAACGGCTTTTTTACAGGGTCGCATTCGCCTTTGAAAAGGTCCAGCACGGGCACATCGATGCGCGGCTTTGTTTCGCCGTCGAAATAGTACTTGATCCGGATGGTGCTGCTCATTTTTCCAATGCCGTTGTCCGTCCAGATATTCATCTGTTCACGATACAAACACCCCGGACCATATGCATCGAAAATTACGATATCGCCATTACTATCGATGTATTTTTTAAATGTATTGATCAGCAGGCCAAATCCATTTCCCCCGGAAGCATCGTAGGAGATCATGCGGTTTTTTTTCGTTCCATTGGGGTACAGTAACGGCAGCCTTTCGATCTTTGCCATCTGCTCGAAGCCCGTAACCACGTCATTTGCCGGTCTTTCTACCTTTTTTTGCGCAGAGGTGCAAAATGCCACGCTCAACAACAAGAAACCCGAAACTATTTTTTTGCAGCTAAACATCCTCGTTCGCTTTTTTATATGAAAAAGACACCTTCTTTATTTCTCCATCAGCACGACTGCTGAACGGGCAGGAATGCTCACTTCGCCATTGCTGGCTGCTTCATCCGGGTTCTCCGGTGTTACCATATTGAATTGTGAAACGTTCTTTCCGTCCAATACCACTTTCGCATGAACAGTTTTGGTTTTTTCAAAGTTGGCAACTATCACAGCCTTCTTCCCATCCGACGTTTGGAAGACGGTGTACCGGGTGAAGCCGTTGGAAGTGACCCTGGCGCCCAGCACATCCCTGAACTCGGCATCCCAGATCCAATGCTTATATCTCCGGCGGAGGCTATCGATCTTTTTTCCGTAGCTCAGGGTTAGTGGGAAATCAGTGACATGCCCCTTGAAGAAATAGGGTTCATAGCTGATGATGTATTTATCCATTAAGATAAGGTTCAATTTTTCACGGTCGTCTACTCCTGTAGCAGCCACCACCAACGGCGTTTCCGGGTCGATGTATCTGTCCACCGGCGTGGAGCTCAGGTTCATCCTGAAATAGGAGCATTGATAATTTTGCAGCAGCCAGTCCATGTGACCTTCCCCTGCGAATAAGAAATCAGGGTTTTTGGCGAATGCCAGGTCATTTAATCTGGTAGCCATGGGCATATCGCCGCTGTAGATATATTTGGGAGGCGTATATCCATGGTCCGGAGCGAAATTATACAGGGCAGGCCCATGGTGACAGTTTTCATCGAACAGCCAGCCGGAGGCGTCCAGGTCCAGGACCTTCTTGAACTCTTTGGCGATAACATCTTGATAGCCAGGCGCGTTAAAGTCCATTATCGATCGGCGGTGATTGTTGATCCCCGCCAGCTGCGTGGGTGTATAATAGCTGTATCCCCCTTGCTCATAAGGCAATCCATAGGGGTCCTTTACTTCGTATTTGTACAGTTCGTCTTTATACCATTGCGTCGTTTTATCCGCCCAGTTTATTTTCCCGAACAGCACGATATGCACTCCCAGCGCCTGTATCTTTTGTATCGCATCATGTAATTCCTGCCACGTTCCCAGGTGCGGGTCAAAATCCTGCGAAGGGTCGTTGCCATCCTGCCCCAGCTTATTCCATCCCACCAGCTGTATGCCTGTAACGCCATTGTCCGCACATTCCTTCCCATATTTGTACAGATCCTTGAATGGAACACGCCAATCCTGCTCGGGAGAGTTGATCTGCAATTGCAGCCACGAATTGACGCCTTTCACCCACTCGGGGATATGCATTTTTTTAAACCATGTTCTCCTCCATGCTTTGTAGATATCCACACCCGCCTGCCAATCGCCTTTGTAAGGCGTGAACACGATCGGTATCAGGCTGGTGGTCGAATGGGGCGCGGCAAATAAAAAATGGCACAAACGAAAATCGATATTCACCGGGACGCCGGATACCTCATCCGTTGCAGGTATCGATGAATTTACCGAATTGATGTTTGCAGGGTGTTGCTCCAACGTGTATTCTACATAATATCTTTGACTGGCCTCCTGTAATCCTACATATAATCCCTGGCCGGCGGACGATTGGAGCAGGCAATATAAGCTATGATTCGAGCCCTTTGTCTTCGTCGGATTGAATACGCCCCAATACCCTTTTCGATTATCGAAATTTGGATAAATATCTTCGGATTCCAGGTTCCCGTACCACATGGTACGCATGGCCAGGGAAACATCCTTCGATGGTGCATTCAGGTCGCCCAGGTAAGGATACTCCACTGTCTCCACGGTGACATCGGAATTGTTGATCAGCTTACTGCTGAAGGAAAGCTTCCCGTCGAACAAGCTCACCGTCGCATCGAACGTCAAGGGCAGCTTACCGCCATTTTCACTTTGCAGATCGGTCCACTCGAAATGGATCTCGTGATCGGAAACCTTAGTGATGACCGCATGCTGCTTATTTCCATAGATGTAATTAAACCGCCGGTCGGCCAAAGGAGCATGCATCCGGTATGAAATGCCCAATGAAGCTCTCCTGTCTATCACCCAGCCCGTTTCCAGGTCTTCGAGCCTTATGATAGCTCCCGTTTCGGGATTGAAGGCTATTTTCATTTTTCCATCCTTCAGCTCGATATCCGAGGCTTTTGCGCTGCAGGTGAACAATGATGACACTATCGTACATCCAATGATCAGCCCTGCGTATATTTTCTTTTTTGCCGTCCCCATACAGAATATTTTTTGATGAGCGTTGCTTAGTTCTTTCCATAGATCTCCACCTCTCCTATTCTTGCCAGATCGTCCCCTCCCGGATCGATGATCCTTACCCGTACGTACCGGGCCTTTACTGGCTGTATATCTGAATCGCTGACGTCGTCCTTGTTATTCGAACAAATGCTTGCCGTTTTCCATTTCCTGTCATCGTTGCTCGTTTCAACCCTGAAAGATCTCGTATTGAAGGAAGCCGCCATCCCGGCAGCTCCCGCATGCCTTATTACGTATCGGTTGATCAGAAATTCCTTTTTGAGATCGAATTTTACCCACTGCCGGCCTTTGCGGGAAGCAACCCATTGATGACCCATAGACGGGCTGCCATCGGCCACTGCGGCATAATTTGCTCCCTCATCGGAGGATGTAACCCTCCCATCGGGCAATAGACAAAGATTGAAATAATGGTGATTCGCCTCGTCGAATAAATTAAAAAAATGATCGCCGCGGCACACGACAATATTGCCGGGAGAAAGGGAATCCAGGCGTTCCTTCAACGCAACGAGGTTCTCCGCGGTCATCCGCCAGGACACGCCCTGTGCCGTCAGGAATATGGGCTTTGCGCCGTCAAATCCCCGGATGGTGTCCCGCCATTTTTTATAGATCTGGTCTATGCTGCTGGTATATCCCGGAAGATTGGGGATAAAAGGCATTCTGTCCTCTTTTATAAAAGTCTTTAACGGTAGTCCGCGCTCCCAATCCTCCCGGGTGCAGCCGTATAAATACCGGCAGTTTTTTGCGTAAATATCCATCTGTCCTTCCTTCACATCATCCCATATCGTGATCATTCGTAATCCCGAACGCTCCAGAACAGGCTGGGAAAATCGGGTATAGCTGCGCAAGATCGAGTCATTCTGCAAATTAAACCGTTTTTTGAACACATCATAGATCAAGGCATATCCAACCCCGGACGGGCCCGAGGCGAAACAATCATTTTCAGTGGCTGTTCTATAATAATAATTCAATATTTGCGGACATACGTCGACGAGCGCGGGGCTTATCGTCCAGTTAATAGGAATGATGCCCCTGCTTGTATCATTCCACAATTTGGCCAGCGCATGCTGGCAATATTGTATGTTATCTCCATCGCTTAAAAAGAAGGTCACGTAGATCTTATTTTCCAGCCTGGGCATTGCAGGAACAGCAGGTAGCCGCATATTTTGCGATTGCCCTGCAAAAAGGGTAGCATTTTCAAAAAAATCCGCGGCGATGGTGGCAATGCCGTATTTCGTCCCAAGCCCGACGCCGCTGCGCTCTTCGGGCCACCACCCCATGATAAAGCTCCTGCCCCCGGGCATATCCTTAAGGAACTTATCGGCAAGCGTGGAGTCCTCTTTTTTCCTGACATCCAGCCATATCACAGCTGACCTCGTAGCCACGGCAAGATCCCTGATAAAATTGGAACAGTTGGGCGAAAGGCTTATATACAGCCGTTTGTTACAATCTTTCCAGTAATTGCTATACATATATTCATAGACCTCCAGCGGTGTGGAGAATGCCAGGTTTCTCAGGTCTGTAACTACAGGTGGAAGAGCCACACCTTGCTTTTGCAGGTTTTGATATAAAGAATCCTCTACGGGCACAGCGTTCCTGATACCGCATATCGTTGTGGCCAGATTGATGAAATGGAAGTTCTGGCTTGCCTTGTACAGTACCACTCCGGAGATCTCATTCCTGTATTTATCAAGCAGGCTCCGGGGCGACGTGATCTTATTCACTTTCAGATCGCAGTTCCGTATCCAAAAGCCCTTCCCTTCCCCTCCCTTATCCAGCAGCATTATCCTTGGCTTTGTTTTATTCACCAACCCCTGCAGGACGGTAAACAATAATCTTTCCGGAGCGCCCAGCTGCAATTCACCCATGTCCAAAAGATCGACCGGATCAGCCGGTGTGGCAAATTGGGGAACTACTCTACCTTCCGGCCACAACATGCCCTTATCGAGATCACCCTGGCTAAAACCAGGTATGGAGAACAGAAAGGCTAAAAAATATATTGGCGGATATTTATACAAGGTCCGTTATTTAATGGTCACCTGCTGAATAGAAGTATAATTGAAGGGCGTACCAACCACGGGTAATGATGTATTGGTATATGCGCCTACCCTGGCCCACCAGGTCCTACCCTGCGTTGGCGCAATTTTACCTATTGATTTTACAATATAATCCCCGCCAAAAGAAAAAACATTAGGCGTAACGACGCCATTTAACACAATGGTTTCATTTGCCGGAAAGCTATTTTTAATTGTGGTATACCGGCCATCATAGCTGGCGTTGCCGGGATAAGGGGAATTACCTGTTATATATAAATTGATATTCGTAATATTCCCTTTGTTGTAGGAGGGGTTGGCTGTACCACGGCTCACCTTGATGGTTGCTGAAATAGAGCTGTCGGAGGGATTGTACACGGGAGGCGTGACCCATTGCAGCTCCAGTATAGGTGATACGGTATAATCCTGTTTTACGACTCCCCGGATAGTAAGGCTCCGTGTAGAATCGATCACGGACGGCCATTGAGGCGCCATGGGAACAAAGGGACCAACGATATTTACATTATAGAACCCTTTAAATAGCCTTGCATTGTAAAAATAGCCGGTATCGTTGGTATAGAAATCAGGGTTAGGCGTTGGGCTGGTAGCGGTCCAGCTCAATTCCAATACCTGGATCCTTGCCTCGTTTTGATCCAGCTGCATGGGCTTACCCGTCACCGAGTCATAAATGGTCCCATAAAAGGTCTCGCCGGGAGCCGCATAATTATCGGCTTTGACACAGGAAGCATAGCTTCCGGCCATGAACAAGATGGTTATTATAGCTATGAAGATCGAATATCTGTTATGTTTTCGCATTGTAATTGACTTTTCAGGATTAGTAACCTATATTTTGGACCATCTTCTTATTATTTGCCACCTCCGCTGCCGGGAAACCCTGATAATACCATTGCGTATTCCAGGTATACCCATTGCTGTACCTCGTCATTTCCTCGAATGGCTTGATATCGAAAATGTATTTACCCGCATCGGCTACATAGAATGGGGTTAACTGGCGATACACCGTTTTATTCATCTCCTTATCGAACAAACGCCACCGCAGCAAATTGAACCAGGTCTTGTTTTCAAAAGCGAACTCCTTCCTCCACTCTTTCCTCACCGTATTGAGGTCGAAAGAATCCACCGGCGTGATATTGGCTCCGGCTCTTTGCTGTACCTGATTGACATACTGCAAAGCTTCACCGGTATTGCCGGATTGTCCTAATGAATTCAATTCCATAATAGCCTCCGCGGCGCTCAGCAATACTTCTGCATAACGAATGTCGATCCAGGTCTGATTACAATGCCCATAGCTGTTGTTGGAGCCCATATCCGCAGGCGCTTTATTTTCATTGAGATATTTACGTATGCTAAATCCCATAAATGCGGAAGAGCTATACCATCCTCCCCCGCCGGTAGGGAAGATGCCGGCATTCCCGCTTGCCAGCATTTTAGTTCCGTTGGGCAGCGTGTAAGAAAAGTTCGTATTACCGCTGCCTGTAACTGCGGGCCCCAGACCCACGAATATCGAGCTGCTTGCGCTGTTCGTAATATCGTATCTGCTGTTCAGGGGAGTCCCTTCGCCTGCATTCTTTATATCCGAAGGCTTAACCAGTCCGGTGCCGCCCGTAGGTTTTACATATATCCCCGCCCTGATCTCGACGACGGAGCCCTTCAGCACGTCAAAAGGTGTGATCACATACGCCTTTAACCGCGGCTCCGCATTGGCAAACAGGTCCGTCGGATTATCATATGCCATATAATTCCCGCTGGCATCCAGGTTCTGCAACCTGCTGCTGCCAAAAGCATTCGGCATGCCGGCAACACCAGGCGTTCCGCTCGGCCAGTGTGGGAAACCATCGAACATCTCCACAAAATCCAGGGTGGGGCTTACCTCGGAACCCCAGCCCCATCCTCTGATGGGATCAGGGATCATGTACAGGTCGTAGTTATGACCGTCGTCCAGGTAAGTATCATACTGCCTTACAAAAATATTCTCCGAGCTGGCCGGATCGAAGAACATATCCACCATATTCCTGAATTGCGCCGTCAAATTGCCCGCTGCCCAATCCTTCATGTATAAGCTGTACGTTTTACCGGAGGCGCCGCTGATGACCAATTTGGCGGCATCATACGCAGCCTGGAAATATGGCGCGGGGTCCGTACCCGGAGCGAAACCGCATAGTTGTCCCGTATTGTATTTATTGGCCGGAGAGATATTGGTATTATATTTGGCAATACACCCGGCAAACAACATAGCTCTTGCTTTGTAGGCAGCCGCCGTGCTCTTATCGGCTCTGCTCACCTGGCTGGAAACAGGCAATTTATTATAGGCGGAATCCAGATCGGTCGCAATTAAGTTCCATGTATCCGCTTCGGAAGCTCTTGCCAACCCTACGGTAGCTATCGAATCGCCGGCAGTGGAAGGATAGGAAATGACGGTGGTAACCAATGGCACGCCGCCAAAACGCCTTACCAGGGCATAATAACAGGTAGCGCGCGTAAAATATGCCTCGCCTAACCAGTTTTGCGCCTGTGCGGCAGTGAACTTACTTGCATAGCCAGGGAAGTTTTGAATGAAGTAATTGCAGTCCCTGATCACGGAGTACACCCAATTATAATTTACGCAATTATTGGTTTCATTGGGCTGCCGCCAATCCCTTCCCAATGACTCTCCGGTTGATTTACTTCCCCAATTGAACGTAGCATAGGCGTTATTGTATCCGCCGGACGGGCTGTATTTGAAATCTTCCATCGGCATTTCACTATACAGACGCGCCATATAAGAAGTTACGCCATCCGATGTCCCTAATACCGTAGGGTCGCCAAGAACATTTGGCGGCATGACATCAAGCTTTTTACATGAATCCATCATTATTATACTGCCAACCGATAATAATGTGAGAATTACAATTTTCTGTAACATGCTATAATGAATTTAATTCTTTAACTGATAATTTTTAGCGGGGACCCCTTAAGATCAGAATTTCAGGTTGAGACCGAAATTCATTGCTTTGTTCAACGGATAAGCATATCCGGAATTCAAGCCGTTATTTCCCGGGTGCTCCGGATCCATGGATTTAGGCGCCTTCTGTAAGGTCAATAAATTATATCCGTTGATGAAGAAACGTGCAGATTGAATTCCGATCTGTCTCAGCAAATTGGAAGGAATGGAATATCCCAATTCTATCGATTTTAATCTTAAATAGGAATCATTGACATAATACGAAGTCGTTGTTGTCGGAATAGCGTTCCCGTTCATGGGGTAGTAACCGGGAACCCATGTCTGGGTAGGATCATAAGGATCAGCATCCGGGTTTGCCGTATGCCAGGAATTCATAAAATCTGCAATGCCGTTCCCTTTGGCCTGCCCAACGGAAAATCTTGTAAAATCTCCGGGAAGCTGCGAGTATCTGAGCGTTGCCCCTTGCAATACGACGGCCAGATCGATATTTTCATACCTTAAGCCGATAGTAGAGCCGAAATTCATCAGGGGGAAGGCGCCGTTGGAATTGATCAGGGCAGGATACCTGTTATATGCATAATTATTAGCATTTTGCTGACCGCCACCGGAATAATCATAATAATAATAATCACCCGGCATGGTGCCATTCGGCACATACCACGGCGAATGCAATATTTGATCCCAATTTTGGTACTGACCGCCTGTTTGCACGAGAAAATTGATATCGGTAGGCCTGTTGCTGGTATTATTCAGCCAATTATCATAAGAATTCGTGCGAGGCGCTTTCCCCGGTTGATCTTTCCAATAAGTTCTTGTATACGCGGCGCTTACAGTAACATCCAACACGAACTTACCGATATTGCTATGATGCGATAAAGCCAGTTCAAAACCATGCGATTGATCGCTATTGAGATTTTCCTGGGGCAGGCTGGCCCCTACTATCCCCGCCAATGCACCTGCCCTCGTGTCCAATAATCCGGACCTGTTCCTTACAAAAAAGTCGAAAGTAATACCCAGCTTGTCATTCCACATGCCGTAATCCAACCCTGCATCGAAGGTTTTGGAAGTGTACCATGTCAGATCAGGGTTGGCAATGCCTCTGCTTTGAGTAGATAATACGAAATTGCCATTAAATACCGCTCCGCTCGGAATATTGACGGCATTGGCAACTATGCTGCCGGAAGGCGGATAGTTGTACCCTGTCAAAAACTGATAAGTAGCCGCTCCGTCATCTCCCAATACGCCATAAGAAGCCCTTAATTTCAAATTATCGACTGCAGATAAAAACCCGGTACTCTTAAAGAAATTCTCTTCGCTGATCCTCCATCCCACAGAGGCGGTAGGGAAAAAGCCCCACTGGTTCGTACTGGTAAACCTTGAAGACCCATCGCTTCTGAAAGCGAATTCCGCCAAATACTTCGCTTTGAAGTCATATGCCAAACGGCCCACGAAAGCCCTGTTGATAAAATCATAAGGATAAGGGGTAGTGCTGTTCCCTGCATCCATCCCCGCATTTTGGTTTGAATTCACCACGCCTGCGAATAAATAGGGCACGGATAAAGCCAGGTCTTTCTGCGCGCTGAAATTATCGCCCTTTCTTTCGCTTTGTTCAGCCAGGATCATTGCGTTCACATTATGCCCCCTGAAGGATCTTCTATACTGCGCCTGTACTCTTGTCACCCATTGAGTGAATACATAAAATTGTCTTTGAATAGTGCTTGGGGACTGCTGCACGTTCCCATTGGGATTGTTGCTTAAATAGGTGGCCGTCGTGTCGGCATACAGGCTATACTGCTTATCGTAGGCGGTGTTATTATTGTTTGAATAATTATAGCTTGCCGTAAAAGATAGCTGAAGGCCCTTCAGGAAAGGAGCATCATAAGTAAGCTCCATCAATGTATTTGCGTATAAATTATTGAATTTCTTGTATCCCACCTTATTGGGATCCATCAGCACTAAAGGGTTCCAGCCATAATCAAGCCAGGACTGTTGCGGATACTGCTGGGCGGCATCCCAGTAGGGAGCCTGCAAAGTATTCATATTCCAAACGGTGTAAAAGAAATTGTTCACATCCACATAGGGCTGGTTCCTGTTATCGGATATCCCCTGCAAATTGAATTTTACACTTAAGCTCTTCGTCAGTTTTGCGGTTATGTTATTCGTCAAAGAATACCTGTTATAAGTAAGCGCATTGTTTTTGAATAACCCGTCCTGGTACAAATAGCTTAAGCCCGAATAGAAAGTAACCCTATCATTACCACCGGTGGCGCTCAATGTATGCTGTGTTTCAGGTGAATTTTGAGCCATGCACAAATTGATCCAATCCGTCCCTTTCAAAGTCCCGTTCTTATACAGGTTTATCAATGAGTCGGGAAACACTCTTGACAATCCGGCCGCGGGCCCTCCGGCTCTCTCAGCCATCTGGTTTGCAATTGTCATGTATTGTACGGGATCAGCCATTAACGGTACGCCGGATCTGCGTTGGATCCCATACGTACCGTCATATTCCAGCGTAAACTTTCCGGCCTGCCCCTTTTTAGTGGTTACCAATACAACTCCATTGGCAGAACGGAAACCATATACGGCGGCAGAGGCATCCTTCAATACGCTGATGCTTTCTATATCATTTGGGTTCAATCGATAAAATACGTTTGCATCGTTTTGGATCACCCCATCGATAACTATCAATGGATTACCCAGGCCCCTGATATTAAAAGTGTTGCTGTAAGTACCGGGCTGTGCGGAGTTTTGCACGACGATCACGCCTGGCATTTTACCTGCCAGCGAATTGACAATTGCTTCGTTCTTTGTGGTTACGACCTGGTCGCCCCTGATAGATGTAACGGCGCCTGTTAAAGTAGCTTTTCGTTGCGTACCATAGCCGACTACCACTACGTCATCCAGCTTTGACGCTTCTGCTTTCAACACTACTGTCAAATTCGTGCTATTCCCTGCTTTTATCTCCTGGGATAAATATCCTACATGGGAAACTACCAAAACAGCGTTGCGATCCTTTACGCTTATTGTAAATGAACCGTCTTCTTTGGTGATAACGCCATTCGACGTCCCCTTTTCTATTATGTCCACGCCGGATAACGCATCCCCGCTTTCGTTGACTATTTTGCCGGAGATGATCAATGAAAGTTCAGGCGGAGCAGCCCGTTCCCGGGTGGATGGCTTCCCGATAGCCAAAGCATCGGTGGAAGGAAGTAGTGTCAGAAGTATAAATAATTGCAGAGCCACCGGAAATACCTTTATGAGGAAGCTATCCGGCCTTTTAACATTCCGATTTTTCATATAAGCAGTCGTTTTATTTTACTAATGCAGCGCTTTAAGCTTGATTTATTTACCATCACGTTATCAGCAAATCTACAATCTATCGATCTCCACCACCTTGCTGATATTTTCCCTTTTGTACCTTATTTTGCAATAATCTCTTTCACCGGCCAAACAGGCTTTCCATCAGCTCCACGCACCCCGTTTCCGGCCCGGATCCGGACGCCTGATACCGAACACGGGATCGTTACTGCATAAAATACTTATACACAACATATTATAAATTATATAGTCCTCGAGGATGCATAACCCGGGGAAATTAGTACCTTGCCGCTACCGTCCTTTTATACCTTATTTTGTGCTTTTATTTTATTCAACGGCATTTTTTTCTTCAAAATAGTTTATGAAAGCTCAGTATAAGCCCATCGTACCACCCGGATCAAATTCCTTCAAGGCAGAACACCAGATAAGAGAAAAATTCGATACTCCATGGCACTATCATTCAGAATACGAGCTTACATTGATCTTGTCGAGTAATGGAGTGAGATATGTAGGCAGCCATTTCGAAGATTTCAATGAATATGATCTGGTCTTGCTGGGACCGGACCTTCCACATTGCTGGACGACTTTTGGGCCGCAGAATGGACCGGCCAGCGCTATAGTGATACAATGGCGTGAGGATTTTCTTGGGAAGGATTGGATCAATTGCAAGGAATTTGAAATAATTAAAAGGCTCTTCAAATTATCACAAAAGGGTGTCAGGTTTGATAAATGCATAGCGCTTGGCCTAAAGGAAAAATTTATAGATCTTGTAAACCTGCAGCCGCTGAATAAGCTTACCAGTTTTTTGGAATTATTACAGGAACTGGCAGATACGGTTCAATTCAATACCCTCTGCGATCAGGATTTTCAACATAAGCTGAACCACATCGATAACGAGCGGTTAAAAACGGTGTTTCAGATCGTAGATAATCATTTTTCAGAAAAGATAACCCTGAAGGAGCTGTCGGCAAAGGTTTGCATGACGGAAGAATCCTTTTCACGGTTTTTCAGTAAAGTAATGAATAAACCGTTCTTTTTCTTTTTGAACGAGTACAGGATCAATATGGCCTGCAAATTATTGCTGGAAACCAATATGCCTGTTACATCCATTTGTTACGAGACGGGTTATGAAAGCTTTCCTTTTTTCCACCGGCAATTCAAAAAATTCAAGAATTGCACCCCTCAAAAATTTCGAAAGCAATATCAGCTGGTAGGACAATGATCATGTCTTATTTGTCCGTCGCCATATACTCCCACACATTTTCAAAAACAGGGGATATGGTTGAGCCGTGATGGTCTTTTGTAGGGATATCATTTACAAGGATATGCTTATGCCCATGAATGGCTTCCCCTGGCTTGACCATAAGCGTATCCGGCTGTGATTGCCGCATCAGCTTCATGCAGTTCGCGATCTGATGTTTTACATTGAATGCATCCTGCAAATTTAGAAAAGCATAATATTTTGTGGGAGATGTCGCGCCCTTTCCGGTCTGCCAGGGAGCAGGCATATCCAGATCGTCCAGGTAATCCTGCGGGCCTGAGAACATAAGCACTCTATCCACCTTATAAATTTTCCCGATATAGGCGGCATGCCCCGAACCCTGGGAATGTCCTGCTACGATTATTTTACTCCACACGGGTCGATCGTCTTTTACAAATTCGTCCCATCCCCCATTTGGGTCGTTCTTCACCAGGTAAACAAGGAGCTTTTGAAAACGATTCAGTATCGAATTGACGCTATCCACGCTTACTTTATCGCTTACAGGCTTACCCGTTATGATCTCCTCCCTGTATCTGTCGAAACCCGTGCTGTCCCTGCCATGAGCGCAGCTTACGGCGACGACATTATTCTCATAATCGAGACTGATGGCATGCAAACCTTTTACGGCAAAAATGCTATCCATTTTTTTGCTGCCCGCAGCTCTTCCTCCTGTACCCGGGAAGAATAGATATAATAAATGTTGGGATCTTATCCCCTTTTCATACACAGCGATGTGGGGCCCATGCACTGTTTCTATAAGGGGATCCGTTTGAGAGGGCTCTACTGACAGGACCTTCATCTGGGCCAACGAAGCGCCGGCAATGAGCAGCAAGACCATGCATAAAGTACAGCGATGGAGGAGCACAGTGCGTAAAAAAGCCATAGACATTATCGATTAAGCGCTTGCAATGTAAAGCGATCCCGGTGGCATTTTACCAACAATTGTCTTAATTACTTCATTTGCCCGGCAAACTATACCCTAAGAGGTATAATTGAAAGATATTTAGGCATTTTTATACCTAATTAGGTATAATTTATCAAAAATTTGTACTTTTATACCCTAAAAGGTATATGTGACAATTCTTGCTAAGGTTGTAAAAGAAAAACGCAAAGCCCATAAAATGACACAGCTGGATCTTTCTCAAAAATCCGGGCTTGGTCTGCGCTTAATTCGTGAGATCGAACAAGGCAAAACCTCCATGCGCATGGACAAGGTCAATCAATTATTGAATCTCTTCGGCATGGAGTTGACTCCAATGCCAAAATCTAAGTCCCATGAATAAAACAGCCATGATCTACTATCAGAACAAACTCGCTGGCCATCTTATAGAATCGGACGCCGGTTACGACTTTGTTTATGATAAATCCTATTTGGAAACCCCAAATCCCAGGCCGATCAGCCTAACACTACCGGTAAAGACCACAAAATATCACAGCAATACCCTGTTTGCCTTCTTCGATGGGCTTATCCCGGAAGGCTGGCTATTGGACATTGCAAAAGAATATTGGAAAGTCAGGGCCAACGACCGATTTGAGCTGCTCCTCCTTACCTGTAGAGACACTATAGGGGCTGTCAGTGTAATTCCAGTCGATGAAACTATATAACAATGCCAACCTGCCTTATTTGTTACCAGGATGCCGGTAATGAAACCTACCATAGCCGATGTGCCAAAAAATTCTTTGGCACAAGCGAAATGCCCATGCTGGAGCTGAACAAAGACTTGCTGAAAGGGCTGGCCGAACAGACCATTAACCAGCGGATTGCCATCACAGGTGTACAACCAAAACTATCCGTAACGCTCGAAAAACATAAAGGCACCGGCCGCCTGACAATCGTTGGTCTCTGGGGTGAATACATTCTAAAGCCCCAGCACGACACCTTGCCCGCCATGCCTGAAACAGAGGACCTGACCATGCATCTCGCCGGCATATTTGGAATAGAAGTATGCAGCCATACCCTCCTGCGCGCCAGTGACGGAACCCTGGTGTATCTGGCGAAGCGTTTCGACCGCGAAAAACATAGTAAAATTCACGTTGAAGATTTTTGTCAGCTCTCAGAGTTCTTAACAGAAAATAAGTACAAGGGGTCCTACGAAAGAGCAGGCAAACTTATACTTAGGCATTGTAAGAATTCAGGCTTGGATGCTCTAAGATATTTTGAATTGCTCCTGTTTTGCTATCTCACCGGCAATAACGATATGCACCTCAAAAATTTCTCATTGATCCATCGTGAAGACAGTATTGATCTCAGTCCGGCATACGACTTGCTTAATGTCAATCTTGTCTTTCCGGAAGACGATGAGGAAATGGCGCTCCTTCTAAATGGCCGCAAAAAAAATATCCATCTCCGGGATTTTGAGGCCTTGGGTACTGTCCTGGGCTTACCTGCTAAAGTACGGAGTAATAGTTACGAGAAATTTAAAAGTCATAATTCATCCGTTCAGAAAATGATACGATCTTCATTACTGCCTCCTGACATGCAGGAAATTTACTGGCAGATATGGAATAGAAAATATCGGATATTCGAGGGCTAAATAGTGACCTCATCTTTAATAGCCATACCCATAAAAATCACAATCCTCCTCATCACACAGCAGCCGCCGAAGAGCAGGGCTCTTCAATACATCCTGATAGTCCATTGCCTTCCCATTGACCCAAATAGTCCGGTATACCAACCGTATCCCATGACTATAATCCACATACCAATTCACATGACCGGTATACAACGGTTGGATAGCGATGCCCGTCAGCCGATGCCAGCCATAGATCGCCACTCTATCCGGTTTGGCATCCCTTGGGACCTTCCCCGATATGACCACATCCTTTTTAATCCCCGCGATCAGCCCCTTTCGACCTTTTCTTTGCCCCTCCACGATCAGGTGATGCTGCCACATGGTGATGCTGCTGTCCCGGAATGCATACATAGGCACCGGCTCCAGCTTTACCCTCGCCTGTTCATAAATATCGTTGACCATCTTGCGCGTCGGCAGGAAGCAATGCAGGCTATCCGCGATCTTTTGAGCGGCCATCGGCGTTAACGGTATTCTTGCCCAGTCATCATCGGAACCGATACTCAGGTAGTCCGGCGCAACATAGTACCAGGCATCGATCCTTTCACCGCTGGCCGAATCTACAATACTTGTCCGGATGCGAATAAACTTTCGCAGGAACCCCGGCACATCTCCGGACAGGATCAGCTGCACCGCCAACGAATCACGCTCCTTCCAATGCCAGCTGGTAACGGTCTTGTAAAAGTCAGTGCCGCCAGTGACGGCCCCGGCATCTTTCCGCAGCGGGATGAATTTATGGGAAGAGCACCCCGGGCAGGCGTTTAGCAATACGGCAATAAACGCTATGTATATCGGCCTTCGGCTATCGTAACATTTTCTCATATTCGGGAATTACACCCGAAAAATAAAGGAAATTAACCGCTCATCCAATTCACCGGAGAAGCCTTTTACTTTACCGCACGATGGCCGTCACAGAAACGTTAATACTCTCGATCATGAACCGTTTTTACCTATTCATCGCCGTTTTATTGGCATCAGGCTGTGGCCAGTCCAAATTTATCCGGGAGACCCAACCACCCATTGCCGGCTATCGTCTCAAATACGACCATCACGCCCTGAAGATACCGGGGCAGAAGTTTGCCATAGGCCTGGTCGCCCCGAAAGAAGGCAAGCCTGCAGATACGATCGGTTTTCCAGGCCATAACGGAGGGTGGGGGAAATATCATATCGAGGTGGACAGCGGCAGCTACTCGGGCGGCCGGGTCAGGCTGCGTGCCAGTCAGACCTATAAGAAAGGCGATTCTGTCACCGTCAATGTCTATACGCGAAAATGGTTCCTGGGCGGCCGCGGCAAATTCCTCACTACGCGTAAGATCCCTTACAACTTTGAGGACAGCATTGCCGTGATGACAGATGGTAATTCAAGCCGGTTCCCCGGTGGACATGTGAAGTTTGGCGTACGGACCTTTTACAATAATAAGCAATTCGCAGATCGCTGGTACCCGGTGAAAAAGAAGGACAAGAACGACTTTCTGCTTGGCTTCGACGGGGGACATCTCTCGAAGAAAAGGGGCGATTGGAAGATCGATCCCGACCCGACAAAAATTCACAGCGACAAAGTGGAACTATACGCAGCGCTCGCAAAGGCGCCGGCTATTCGCGATACCATGAGCTGGATGCTGGACTATAAAGCCGCCTTCCGGTGCAACATCCTGTCGGCGGACGATGGCCACAACCTGGATGTCAGCGTGGACGCCTTTGACGATACCATTATCCACGCAAAATTGTTGTGGGTCGAAGTGCGTGACAGCGCGACGCACAGGACCTACCACTATGTCGTAAATACCGGGGGCGGTTCGATCAGTATCACCAGCTCCGGCGCTAACGGCGCAAGAGGGGATGATGGGCAGAGCGGCAATGATGGGCAGAATGGCGCAGATGGAGCGATTTCGCAGATGCCGGTAACAAGCGTCGATACGGCAGGCCATACGATCACAACCTATGTCGACGTGCAGGGACCTGGCGGGGACGGGGAGGATGGCGGCGACGGCGCCGATGGTGCCGCCGGTTACGACGGTGGCAACGGGGGAAATATTACCCTCTTCTATACTCCTTCCGCAGCGCCTTTTCTCAAACAGATCACCGCCGGCAGCTTTCCGGGCGCAGGCGGACAGGGAGGCAAT
>DASZXP010000184.1:0-6400 GCA_035545935.1 Puia sp.
ACATTCTCTTCGATGAAGGACAGGATGCGTCTGCTGTCATGTTGGATATTTTTATGAAGCAAAAAGCCACGAAGGTTATTGTTGGGGACATACATCAACAAATTTATGCCTGGCGGCATGCCGTAAATTCACTGGAAAAGACGGATTTTAAAACCTTTCACCTTTCCATTAGCTTCCGTTTTCCACAAGATATTGCTCAGCTCGCCTCCAATATCCTGGATTGGAAAAGGCATTTGCACGGATCCGACCGTGTTAATATTATCGGGCAGGGAAACGAGACAAAGGAGATCTCGAAAGCTACCATAGCGAGGACCAATCTGGGTCTGCTTTTGAAGGCTATCGAGTATATTACGGACAACCGAAATGTCCGCCAAATTTATTTTGAAGGGAATATCAATTCCTATACTTATGCAGACGACGGTGCATCCTTGTATGACGTATTGAACCTATATAACAGCAAACACGATCATATCCGTGACAAGCTGATAAAGTCGATGAAAGATATCGACGAGCTGGATGAGTATATTGAAAAGACAGAAGACGTTCAATTGTCGATGATGTCAGAGATAGTAAAAGAATATGGAGACGAAATTTATAGCATTATTAAATCTTTGAAGAACCTGCACGTCGAGGGCGACGACAAGGCCAAAGCGGAAATGATATTTTCGACGGTGCATCGGGCTAAAGGGATGGAATATGATGTGGTCTACCTGGTAAATGATTTTATAACGGAAGAGAGACTGGAGAAGATCAAATCCGAGCAAAAAGAGAGTAAAGATGCTTTGAGCCTCTCAAAGTTGAATGAGGAAATAAATCTGCTCTACGTCGCCGTTACGAGAGCCAAATACAAGCTTTATATCCCTGAAGGGTTGGTTCCCCAACGCTCTTCCATCAGCAACCATATTACTACAGGCCATAAGGAAAAGCAGGTTCAAGCCAATCCATCATTTTATTCCAGGGGGAGGTCTGAAAAAAAGCGGGGAGAAGAAATTCGGGAGAGGTCGTACACTGTCTCTGACAAAAGACAGTCCCATAAGGAAGCTTATCAACCCTGGACCCCGGAACTGGACAAAGAACTTATTGCTATGGCGGATTCCGGTGCATCTATCAGCAGTCTGGCAGAGTATTTCGGACGTACAAAGGGGGCCGTTTACTCCCGCCTGAAGAAGTTGGATTATTTTACTAAATGAGATACATAAGTTTGGGGAGAGCGTTTATACTTCCTCTAAATTAAAAGGCAGCCTACGTATGCGTTTGCCGGTGAGGTCGAAAATGGCGTTGCACAAAGCAGGAGCAAATGGGGGAAGACCGGGCTCACCCACGCCGCCGGCGGCTTCGTCATTTTCCATGATGTGCACTTCAATATCGGGTATATCGTTGATGCGTGGCATTTGGTAAGCGTCGAAGTTTTTTTCAACCGCCATCCCGTCCTTAAAATGTGTTTCGTGCTTGATAGCGGCGCCGAGCCCCATCACAATGCTCCCTTCCACCTGGGCGCGTATAATGTCGGGGTTTACATACCAGCCGCAGTCCATTACAGCGAAGACTTTGTCAATTTTTATCTTGCCGTCTGCCTTCTTCGATACTTTTACTATATGACCCACCGTGCTGCCGAAGCATTGGGTGATGGCTACGCCCCATCCTTCCTTCCTGCCACGCTCTTTCCATCCGCTGACGGTCTCCAGCTTTTCTATCAGCGCCCGATAGCGTGCATCGGACAAATGCGCCTTCCTGAACTCCAGCGGGTCTTTTCCCGCCGCAAAAGCCAGCTCGTCCATAAAGCTTTCACCGGCAAAACCGTCGCTATGGGCATTGGGTGCACGCCACCAGATGGTGGGTATGATCGACCTGACGGTGCACCATCCAAAGCTATAATGAGGGATGGATTGGAGATATCCTGCCAGCAACCCACTCAGGCTGCCACTGTTGTCTGAAGCCCGCCCGGGTTTGACGTCCTCGTCCGTGCCCTCGCCAAAGGGCTGTGCGGCCGTAATTGCCTGAAACGCGGATATATTGCCATGTGCATCCAGCCCACCCCTGCATGCGTATGCGGAGCCGGTGCGGAAAAGCCCCATGGTCATATCGTCCTCTCTCGTCCATACCACCTGCACGGGGGCCTTCATCTCCTTCGATATAAAGGCTGCTTCGTAGGGATAGTCGGGCGACGCCTTGCGGCCAAAACCTCCCCCGAGAAAAGTCATATTTACCGTGATGTTTGCGGCCGGGATCTTCATTTGTTCGCTTAGATAGGCCTGTATCCAGTTGGTTTCCTGTATCGGTCCCCAAATCTCAATACTGTCTTCCCGCACGTCGGCTGTGCAATTGAGGGGTTCCATACAGCTATGGCTCTGGTACGGTGTTTCATATACCGCCTCCAGCTTTTTGGCGGCCCTGGCATAAGCCGCCTCGAACTTTTCCGAGGGGCCCGGCTTTTTTATGTCTTCCAGCATCCTGGCCTTTAGCTTGTCCGAATCAATGTGTTCAATCCCGTCGTCGTCCCATTCCACTTTCAATGCCTTTCGGGCCTGCATCGCGCCCCAAAGGGTATCGGCCACCACGGCTACTCCCTCGTACCAGGCTCCGAAGACCGGTCGCTGTACTTTAAGCACTTTTTTTACACCCGCTATGGCTTTGCAGGCGGAGTCGTCAAAGCTCTTTACCTTCCCCCGAAATCGCGGGTTGCGTTCCACCATGGCATATAACATGCCCGGCAGTTTTTTGTCCAGCCCGAACATAGCCGTACCATTGGTTTTTGACGGCGCGTCCAGGCGGGGCAGCGGCTTGCCGATGATGGTATAATCCTTTCTGTCCTTTAAAACTACGTTCTGCGGCGGCGGCAGTTTTGCGGCTTCTACCACCAGCGCTCCATAACCCAGCTTTTTACCTGAAGGGCGATGGATCACTTCGCCCGACCGTGCATAACATTCGGATTCGGGGACTTTCCATTGGGCGGCAGCGGCCATTATCAGCATTTGCCGCGCGGAAGCTCCCGCTGTTAAAAGCTGCTTACGCCACCCCCGTACGGAGAAGCTGCCGTCCGACGCCTGCGGGCCATATTTTTTCGGATTGGCAGGGACAGATCTTATGCTGACCTGGTCGAGCGTTACTTCCAATTCTTCCGCGACGATCTGCGGTATGGCCTGTGAGGTGCCCTGGCCCATCTCGCTGCGGTGGTTCATGATGTGTACCTTACCGGACTGATCTACCGAGATCCAGGACATCAGTTCCGTTCCTGCATCGGCGCCACTGGCTTGTGAAACATTTACAACATCCGTTTTCCCGTTCCCACAGCCCGGGAGGGCTATGCCGAGCGTAAGGGCGATACCTGTCAGACCCGTCTGCGTGATGAAGTTCCGGCGCGAGATATTTGGACGAGGGTTTTGCATGACGGTAAATTTATTGGTTGGCCAGATGGGCGGCTGTCTTGATGGCTTTGCGTATACGCGGGTAGGTGCCGCAGCGACAAATATGGCCTTGCATGGCATTGTCGATGTCCGAGTCGGTGGGGTTAGGCGTGCGTTTGAGCAAGGCGGCAGCCGTCATGATCTGCCCGCTCTGGCAGTAGCCGCATTGCGGGACCTGTTCGGCAATCCATGCTTTTTGTATGGGGTGTGCATTGTCGGGGGAAAGTCCCTCGATGGTAGTAATGGGCTGATCCGCCACCATCGATACCGGCAGGGAACAGGAGCGCACCGGGTTGCCGTTGAGCTGCACCGTGCAGGCGCCGCACTGGGCGATGCCGCAGCCATATTTTGTGCCTGTAAGACCCAACAGCTCTCTAATGACCCACAGCAACGGCATTTGGGGATCGGCCTCTATGTTATGGTCTTTCGAGTTTATGGATAGTTTATATGCGGCCATATGAATAGTTTTTATAAACAGGGCTAATTTACGGACGAAGCCGGCGATCTGTCCACGAAAATACGTCCAATCGGATGCCAGATTGATAAGGTGTTGATCTATAGTGATCTAAGAGAGATATGGGCGGGTAGGACGTTCGATATCGATACAGGAGGTGTACGGTTATTATGAGGCGGCAATGGTTACCATTTCCTTTTTAAATTCGGAAAAGTTACTCCCGGAAGTCGATTTAAAAAATTTGCTGAAATGCGCGGTGTCCTCAAAGCCGAGGCAGTATGCGATTTCTTTCATGCTGCTGCTGGTATTGACCGCCATGCGTTTTGCTTCTGCCACTACCCGGGTACGGATATGATGACTTGCCGGGTAGCCGGTTGATCTTTTAATAATTACGTTCAGGTAATTTGGCGTAACAAAGAGCAACCCCGCGTAATACGATACCGTTTTCTTTTGCCGATAGTTTCGATCCAGGGCATACATGAATTTTTGAACGAGCTCCCTGTTCCGTGTTCGCTGCACCAGCTTCAGGTCGTACTCGAAATAGCGTGAGATGTGGATCAGAAATATTTTTATGTATCGGTTTAGAATTTCTGTTTTAAAAAGAAAAACATTTTTATACTCGTTTAAGATGCGGTTGATGAGGTCCTTCAATTCAAGCGCCCATTCCCCCGTCAATGTTACCATTTCCAGCTTGCAAAACAATTGCAGTAAACAAGGCTGGTAATCAAAGTCGAATCCCAACTCCCCCATATCCAGGAAGTGTTTTGTAAAGGAAATGATAATACCTCTGGTACTATCGTCAAAATACAATTTACCCGGCTGATCGCTTCGAAAGCAAAAAATAAATTGTCGGTCTGTTATGGTTTGCCAGTTGTCATTCAATGAGAATTTGCCTTCAGTAACCCAGATTAT
This sequence comes from Puia sp., assembly GCA_035545935.1. Taxonomy (GTDB): domain Bacteria; phylum Bacteroidota; class Bacteroidia; order Chitinophagales; family Chitinophagaceae; genus Puia. The sequence continues at coordinate 4,771 of DASZXP010000184.1, forward strand.
GCTGAATATTTGTTCTGCGGCAGGCGGTGTAAGCGAATATGGATCCTCTTTGCCGGAGGGTTGGCCGATCATTTCAATTTTTAAATGTACGGGTTGTGCCGTACCGGGTGCTGAGATGTCAGGGTGCATAGTATTTTTTTTATGCAGCAGACATTGCCGAAAGCGTACCAGAACTACGCTGCGAAACGAATAGGCAGCAACCTATTGATAAACAGATAAATGAATAAATCGGCGACAAACAAGGGCAGAAAATAAAACGACAAACTCCGAAAAAGCCGGAGTTTACCATACGACAGCTCCGATTTTTTCGGAGCTGATAAATGCCGTACCGGATATGAACACAGTCGAATTCGATGATCCATACATTTCGACCCGTTATTCATCCATTGACACCGGTCGTTCCATTTGCCAACTTTGTCGTGTCCACTTATTTTATCATTCAAATTCAATTAAGATGAACACACAACAGTTTACCCAGGAGCTGACCGTAAACGAGAAACAGCTTCGGGAAGGTATCATGCCCCGCGCACAGCTTTCGAAAGCAGCATGTGAAATTGCGCTTGAAAAGACTACCAACAAAAGCGTTAAACAATTTGCCGGGTGGGAATTGATGGAGGCGACCACCGTAATCAAGGTATTGAAAGATGTGGGTACGCCTACTACGACGATGGCGCCTGAAGCCGCCTCCTTTCTTCATCATCTGCAGAGCCTGCAGGGCAGCAGTTTCGATAAAGAATTCATGCAGGCTGAGCTGTCGAATCATGAATTTCTCCGTGACCTTGCGGAGGGCTTTATCAATGGCTATGATGAAGCGATCACCGGTAAGCAGGAGATCGGCCATGTTTCCAACCTGGCGCTATTCGCGTTTACCGAACATGTCGGCTTGTGCAAAAATATACTTGCCGAGCTGGATTAAGTACAGGGCATACACGGCATTATGCCACTGTAGGTCCAAAATACCATAAAATCAAGCCATGCAAAATAAACAAACACAATCGCGGAAAGATTTCTTAAAAATGACGGCCACCGGCGTCGTAGCCATCACATCCGGGATGTTGCTTCAATCTTTCACGCACAAGGAAGGGATCCTTGCCGGCAGAGGAGCGAGTGTTGTTTCTGCCAAGGAATTCCGGGATGGCGTAATGCCGAGAGCGCAACTGTCCATGCTCGCCAGCAAGATAGCCGTCGAGAAAGCTTCCCAGGCCAACGCAAAGGAGTTCGCAGGGTGGGAGCTGATGGAAGCCATTGCCGTGATCGATTTTCTGAAGGATCTGGGTACCGGCGTTCCTGATGTCGGTAAAGATGCCCGGGATTTTATTGCAAAGCTGCATTCCCTTGACGGAAAAGCTTTCGACATCGAGTATATGAAAGCAGAGCAGTCCAACCATGAGTGGCTTCGGGACCTGGCGCAAAACTACCTGGGGAGCTCCGACGTAAAATCCTCCGGAGGCGAAACCTACCATCTTGCAAGGGTGGCCGTATTTGCATTTACCGAGCATGTAGGGTTATCTAAAAAGATCAATGCAGAGTTAAATGGGTAATAACAGCTCAAGTAAAGCCTGGAGCAGCAAGGCTCCAGGCTTTTTATCCTGTCACTGCCTTTGGTATCGCCTTTTTTTGTAATTTCCAG
>DASZXP010000185.1:0-69120 GCA_035545935.1 Puia sp.
AAAACATGGGTGACATCTTCGACCTCGTCCCGGCAACAGACTTCATCCGTGTCCACAAATCCTATGTCGTAGCCATCCGGCATATTTCCATGATCGAAGTACATCAGATCACCATCAACGACGAAAAGATCCCCATCGGCAGCACCTACCGCGAATCACTACGTGAGCGGCTGGGAATAAATTGAATCGGACCCATCTATCATTTGCCCCTGCCCTCAATCGATCATTTTTATCGTATGCAGCCATCTTTCCGCCAGCTTCGGCCACTCCGCTATCGGCAGCCCCGTCTTTTTCAAACCAAACGCATGCCCCCCTTCGGGATAAATATGGTACTCCGCAGGCACACCCGCTTTTCTCAGCGCGATATAATATACCAGCGAATTTTGAATGGTATCCACCGGATCATTCCCCGCCTGCAACAGAAAGGTAGGCGGCACATGGCGGGTAACAGGAATGGTGGGATTCAATTGATAATCCTTGGTAGTATGCTCCAGCATATGCCCCGGATAGATCGCCATGGCAAAGTCCGGCCGGCAGCTTTCTTTATCCGCATCATCCATCATCGGATAGACACGCTTCTTGTAATGCGTGCTTATATCAGCCACCAGATGCCCGCCCGCCGAAAACCCGATAACGCCGATCTTCCGCGGATCGATATTCCATTCCTTAGCCCGGCTTCGGACCAGCCCCATCGTTCTTTGCGCATCTTCCAAAGCCAGCGGCTTTACAGCATCTTTTTGACAATGGCAATCCTTGTCCCAGTGCGGACCGGAATCAGGGACACGATACTTTAAAAGTATACCCGTAACGCCAATGGACGCAAACCATTCGCATATTTCCGAACCTTCCAGCTCGATGGCCAGCGCACGATACCCTCCGCCGGGGAATACGACCACCGCCACACCCGTATTCTTCCCTTTAGGCGGATAGACGGTCATGGTTGGCTTCGAAACATTCTTTACCATACCATCATCGTTTACTTCTTTCCCCTTTATGAGCCCCGAGTCGGGAACAGCCCCTGGCCATATCGCTAACTCTTCATGACCGGCAATATGTCCCTGACCAACCCCGATCAACGGCATCAGCGCCATTACTGTTCCAATCAAAAGACCGCTCTTTAACATGCTGAAAAGTTTTAATTAGGAGTTATCTTTCGGGCTTCTCCCCTTTAGTTGGGAATTATTTTTCTCGTCTTCCCCCTGCTGTTGGTGATCTCTATCGAAGAGACCATGCCATACACCGTGATAAACCTCCCCGACTGGGATAAAAAGGAACTTCCATAACCCGTCTCGCGGCGCTGGCGTCTTCCATCCTTATAGGTGATCAACGCCGAGACATCATCCGCATTTAATGGTAGAAAACTGGGCCTTCTATTCAGGATGAACATTTCCAATGGACCTTTGTTCTGACTGGCCGCTACTAAATAGCGTCCATCGCTGGTTCGAAGCTTCACCAGCGCCTTGCCGTTCCCCGGAATAAAGATCCCGCTTTGCAGGATGCTCAGCGGCGTAAATCCCCCCTTCCCATCCCCTTTCAGGACCAGCCCATTCAGCGCGTCGTAACGGCCATAGGAAGGCATCGTCCCATAGTCATTCGTGCTCATGCAAATATCCAGATTGCCATCCCCGTCAAAGTCGTCCGTTATCATTCCATTGATGGCCGAATATTGGGCGATACCCGGCAAAGGCTCCATCGTAAAGGTCCCGTTGCCATTGTTCCGTATAAAACAGGTTTTAAAATTGTTGGCCGAATATTTTATAGCATCCGTCAGCTCTTGCGGCGTAAACACCTGATCGAATGTCGTCGTCGCGAACTTGTTATAGGTCAGGAACCGCTTTTTAAGAAAAGGCAGCTGCGCGATGAGATCATCCCGGGCGTCCGAGGGGAACTCCTTTAGCTCTCCACCCTGCCGGTCCTTGATAAAGGAGGTCAGCATGCACTGAACGATCCCCTGGTTATAAAAATCCTTTGCATAGATAGACACCGGGTATTTATCGCTCGCCTTGAAGAACGAATTCTCGCCCAGATTGCTTACGACATAGTCGATATCCCCGTCATTGTCGAAATCGCCCGCCGTTATGCTATTCCACCAGCCCACCTGGCCCCCGAGGGAAGAAGAGGCCGTAATATCCTTGAACAGGCCATGATCGTTCTTCAGGAATTTCACGGGCATCCATTCTCCTGCCAATACGAGGTCCTCCCATCCATCATTATCCAGGTCCGTCCACACGGCGTCGCACACCATCCCGATATTCAGCAGGGGACTCGCCACCGTCGACGTCACATCCGTGAACTTCACTTTACCATCCTTCGTATCGTTCCGGTAAATAGCACAGGAGACGGCTTTCGGATAATTCCATGGCAATACCCTGCCCGCGACCAACAGGTCCAGGTCCCCATCACGATCATAATCCACCGCCCGAACACAGGACTTGCTCGTCCAGTTCCGTGGCAACGCCGCCGTATCCAGCTTGAAATTACCCTTCCCGTCATTGATATATAATTTATCCCCATAGGCCGGGCCATTCGGAACATTCCCATAACCACCGGCCGCTACATAAAGATCCAGGTCGCCATCTCCATCCGCGTCGAACAAAAGAAGCCCCATATCGTCCCAGCTCTTTTTCTTTTCCCCGGGAAGAATACGCTGATCGACAAACCGGCCATCCTTTTGCTGCAGCAATAAAGTAGTAGGGCTGGAACCCGCCCCGCCGACAAAGACATCTTCGAGACCGTCGGCATTAACATCGCCGACAGCCAGGGCCGGCCCATACTCCGAAAACTTATGCGGCAGCAGCTTCTGTATGCTGAAGTCGATAAGGTCCCTCTTACTATCCTGATACCGCACCCTGGCCGTATCCGGCCTGAACCATGCCTCACTGGCAGCAACATGCGTCTCCCAATGATAAGACTCCGTAGCCGCATCATGCCTCACTGTCATCCGTTGATCCGTCGCGACATGCAGGAACGCCTGCATCTTCCCATCCGGCCATTTCACCACCATCGAGTCGATGCTGGATACCTTGCCCAGCCCGAAATGCGCATCCATGGGCATGGTGGAAAGATAACCCCGGTAGGGTGTCTGCTCATACGCCTGCTGCTTCCCATCGTAATACAATTCGATCCAGGCGCCCAGACCATTCCGGTTCAGGGAGTCGCCTACCAGCTTCACCGTAAGATAATTCGATGTATCCCGGGAATTATTCCGGTAAATAAAGGCCTCGTCGTTGATATTGCTGATGATCAGGTCCAGCTTGCCATCATTATCCAGGTCCGCATAGGCGGCGCCGTTGGCAAAAGACGCTGTCGTCAACCCCCAGCTCTCCGACACATCGCTAAACCTCGTATTCCCATTATTGTGAAATGCGTAATGCCGCAGCTTCACCTGCGGGGTCTTGCTCAATACCTCCTTCTTGGACTTATACGCGAAGGCCTGCTCCCGGAATGCGATAAAATCATGATCCGTGATGTCCTTCGGATACCCATTGGTAATGATGATATCCCGGAACCCATCGTTATCGAAATCCTGTACCATCGGCGCCCAGCTCCAGTCCGTCGAGGAAATGCCCGACCAATACCCGATATCTCCAAAGACCGGATCGCCCGCGGAATCGTTATTTTCGATACGGGGACCCATATTCAGCTGCAGGGTATTGCGCACATATTGATATTGATACCCAAAGCTGTCATTGTTGATATAATTCTGATAATTGTATCCCGGCATCAGCATCTTCTTCCGGTAGTTGTCCTCCGGGTCCATATCCATTTCCACGACATCCGGGAGACCGTCGTTATTGATGTCGATCACATCCTGTCCCATCCCATTGGCGGAAGTATGTTTGAAATAGATCGCCGCCTTGTCCGTAAAAGTCCCATCATGGTTATTGATGTACAAAAGATCATTCGAAAGAAAATCATTGGCCACAAAAATATCCTTCCAGCCGTCCTTGTTGAGATCAACGATCGTGGCGCTGTGCCCATACCCCTCTATCGTGACGCCCGCCTGTTTCGTGACATCCGTAAACACCGGATGCCCAACCCTCGCGTTCCAATCGTTCCTATACAGACGACCCGTGCTGGGGGAAGACCCGTCCTTTCTCTTTGGCCGGTAGACGGAAGGATTCCTGTCGTCTTCCATCTCATTCACCGTAATATACAGGTCCAGATCGCCGTCATTGTCATAGTCGAAGAAAGTCGCCATCGTCGAGAACGACGCATCGTTCAATCCATATTCCGCCGCCATCTCCTTGAACACAGGAACACCCCGCTTGTTTACTCCCTGGTTGACATAAAGGAGGTTTTGACGCTTTTGAGGGTCCGTCAAAATCGTAGTGCAAACATAAAGATCAGGCCATCCGTCATTATTGATATCCACCACCGCCACACCACGGCACCATCGATTGCTGCCATCCACTTTCGCGATGTCCGTCACATCCTCGAAGATGAAATTCCCCTTGTTCAGATACAGCTTACAGGGCACCTGGTTCCCCGTAAAATAAATATCCGGCAATCCGTCGTTATTGAAATCTCCGATGCCTACGCCGCCACCGTTATACATATTGGGGAGGTCGAAGGGATTGATCGTATCGTTCTCGACGAGGTGATTGGAAAAATGTATATTGGAATGCTCGGAGGGGATCAGCTGAAATACGCCCTTCCGCTTCTCACATGAAATGATAAGAATAGACAAGCACAATAAAATAAAAATGGGATGACTTTTCATGTAGAATAGGGTCTGGCCCGGGCAAGGCGCCAAACGAATTTACAAAAAAATTAATGTGGAAGACCCATAGATATTAATAAATTAAGTAGCTTCAGGACCTTAAAAACACAACACCATGAAAAAGCTATTGTTTATGGCAGCCATCGCTGGATTGGCTTTCGCATGTAACAGCAGCGACTCCAGGTCGTCGACCACGGACTCACCCGCCACGTCCACACCGGCGCCCGCCGCTACGGATTCGCCGGCCACCGCCACCCCGGCCACCTTGAAGGATGGACTGATGACGATGAAAGACGGCAAAATGATGATCGTCAAGGACGGTGCCTGGACAGCCATGGACGCCTCCGTAACATGCACCAATGGCCGCAAGGTCGATGTAGATGGCACGGTCTCCAAGGGCGATAAGAAAAGAAAAATAGAAGAAGGGATGATGATCGATAAGGATGGCCAGTTGATGGATAAGAACGGAAAACCAATGGATACCAGCGGTTGGGATTAGCCCCGCCTTTTTATTTTATCAGCGCGTAGCTGCTGCCCACATAAACCTTCGCATTCTTGTGAAAGGTTTGCCACGAATGCCAGAACTCGTTGTAGGACTGTACAGGCAGCAACCGCTTGCCCTTTAGCTGTCCGTCGACACACAGCCCGTCCATATTCCAGCTCGAATGCGTATTGTCATCCACCAATAACGCCTTGTCGGGGGAGATGCCAAAGCTCAGCGGCATGTCGTCTATCCGCCGGTCATATACATGAAAGGAAGCCGAGTCATTCTCGATGGTCAGCAGGATCGGCATATTATCCACCGAATCCTGGATGATCCGCTTTTGCAGCAGCTCGTTCCAATCATAGGCCTTTGAAGAGGAACTATTCGCTACGCCGACGATCCAGGAATTGTGCTGCCAGGAAATATTATCCCGCCGCACCAGGTCGCTGCGCATCGTACCCTTGTCGTAATCTTCCAGCTTGAAATAACGATCCATGAACAGGGTGTCGGGCTTCATCACCAGCGAGCTCGGATATTGCCTGAGCCAGGCATCCATGGTCATTTGAGATGACGAAAATTCTTTCAGCGCCTGCCCCTTCAGCGGCCCCGTGATCGCAACCCCTGTCGCCTGCTGCCACCAGCTCTTGGTAGCGGCGTCTTCCAGCACCGCATTGTAATGATCCATTCCCACAAGACGGAAAGACTCCTGTTTCCCGTTGACCATCGGACTGAACACACGGGCCGATCTGCATACCGTACAGTAGGTCACCATTACCGGGGTTTTACCCACCGTGTCGATCACCTGGTGATGATACCCGATCAATTGGATGGGATAAGCTTTTGCCTGTCCGTCGATGACCACCCCGATCACCAGCTTGGACCTGTCCAGATCGGTGTCGTTGGCATTGGTAAAGCTCTTATTCACCGGCTGATAAAAGATCTTATCCGCCGGCAGGCGAAAATTGAAGGCGAAAAAGACCACCGCATAGGACGCCAGCAGCAATGGTAAAATGATCTTTTCCCAGATCCTGCCCTTTTTAAAGACCGAGACCAATGCAAAATACGAAAGCAGCAATACCAGGACACGGATCCATCCGATCCATCTATCCAGCCAATAAGCATAAGACACCGTATCGCTGGTCTGACTACCCGGGAAAGGCATTAAAAAATAGACCCTTAATATTTCCGCGGAGAATAAAAGAAGAAGGGCAATAAAAAAGAGCAGCCGCTTCACAGGCTTCTCCAATATGGCAGCAGCAATTCTTTTCACAGTTGTTTGGCCAGTTATAAAAAGTAATTTACGGATTATTGGCGAAAAAACCCAATTTGCGCTTATCCCCCCACCCGCTCCACCCGGATATGATAATCCTTCATATCCACCTTCAGTTCTCCATCTAAACGCACCTCCTTCCACTCACTCGTCGCCGGCAGCACCTGCCCCCCACTCACTTCCACGGGCATCCAAAACCCCGGCACATCCGTCTGCCAGCGATATTGCACCATCCCTGTCCCCGAAGACTTCCATTGCAACACTGGCAATTCCGTATGCCGCAAATACTGATCGAATACAGGCGTATAGTCCGCCCCCGCCAGCGTATTAAAACTACCTATCACATCCTGCGTCGTCACCGACCCATACCGTAGCCGCTGCTGCATCCCCCGCAGCGCGCCAAACCATATCGAGTCATTCCCTACGGCATGTTGTAAAGTATGCAACATCTTCGCGCCCTTGCTGTACATATCGCCCAGGTAAAAATAATTGACCCCATACACCCCGATGATCGGCTCCTTGTTCGCCGGCTCCTCATGCCGGATATATTTTTCATCACCCTTCCCAAAGGCATCGTACGACAGCTGCTCCGCATAGGTCGCAAACGACTCATGTATCCACAGATCCCCATAATCCGCACAGCTTACACTATTCCCCCACCACTCATGGGCGCTCTCATGCCACATCGTCATCGTAACCTCCGCGGTATCATACAGACCGTCTCCCAGCGGCGTGATCGGTCCCAGGGTCACCGCACTCTGATGCTCCATCGGATAAGGCGACTCCACCAGCTTGAACCCATCCCGCGCAAAAGGATAGGGGCCAAAAGCCTTTTCGTACAGCCGCATCATCGCCGGCACACCCGCAAACAGCTTCCGCGCTTTTTCCTCACTGTACGGCATACAGTAATAGTCGATGCCCACACTATCCCGCCAATGCAGATAATCCCCGATATAAAAAGCCACATCATAATTGATGATCGGATAGCTTACATACCAGACCCAGCGGCTCCGCCCATCCCGCAGAACGGTCTTGTCCACCAGCCGGCCATTGGAGATCCCCATCAGCCCCGCGGGCGCCGTCAGCGCGATCCGCATGCTATCCGGCTTGTCCGATAACAGGTCCTTGCCCGGCCACCAAAGACTGCCGCCCGAACCCTGACACACCGACTCCGCCCAGGGCTTCCCCCTCGCATCCCTGAACCAGATGACACCCCCTTGCAACACCGATGGATCGGGAAGGATAGGCTTTCCTTCATAGAACACCTCCAGCTCCCCTGCCGTCCCGGCGATGACGCGATCCGGGAACTTCACATACACCGCATTTAGCTCCCGGCTGTAATCCAGCTTCCGCCCGCTGGCCAGATTTTCGCTGATCCCATCCATCTTCCCCGGTCCGGCCATGTCCCGCCCGCTGGTCGTATCCCACCCCCTCCAACATATACTGTCGATCCGCAGATTGGCATACAGGTCCAGCTGCAGGCTGTCAAGATCACGCACCGCCCGAAAGCGTATACGGTTTCGCCCCTTCACTGTCCGCTCCACCGGGTCGATGGCCACGTCCAGGTCATAGAACAGCACATCATAACAGGTTCTCGCCGGCAAAGGCGCCCCCTCCAGCGTATCCGCACGGGTAAACCCAAAATGACGATCCGGCGCATGCGTTCGCAAAGCCGGCACAGGCCCCGTTGATTGACGACGAACATATGTCTGTACCCCCATCCGCTGGATGATCAGACGTTGGATCATCCCTTTTCGATCCCTCTCAAAACGGTAGGTGTCGTCCGGTCTGGCCTCTCCCCCTTTGCTATCTCCCGGTCTAATGTCCCCCAGCCGGTATGTATCCCGTCCAATAGTCCGCAACGGCGCCGTGTCCGCAAACAGCCGCCCTCCCTCCTCACGCACCCGGATATGCAGGGACGCGTCGATATCCTGCCGGTAAGATCCTGTCGGGAGGGCGGAAGGCGCTTCCTTGACCCAGGTAAACTTACCCGCCTGGTGAAGCAGCAGCCGGGTCGCCTGCCCCACACGGTTGGTGTCGAATTCGATGGTTATCGGCGGATTGACCCGATCCAGGGTGAACCGGCCTTTTCCCGCCGGCAGCATCCGGATATTCCCATAATGCTCCGTGGCCAGATAAAAGCCATCCGTCCGTTCTATGATCTGAAAAAGTGTCGTATCTGCCGTGCCGTAGTCGCCGGCATACTGGGCAAAAGCCGCACAAGGCAGCCAGGCGAGGAATAGGAATAGATATTTTTTCATGCCCCAAAACAACTCCGAAACCCGCGCGGGACCTACTCGATTCCGGATTTGAGCATAAATTCGCTGGGAGTGACGCCGCTTACGGCCTTAAAAACCCGCTGAAAAGTTTGCAAAGAATTGAACCCCGCCTCATAGGCCAGCCCCGCTATCGTCAGTTCCCGGGAACCCCCTCCTAACAGCCGCTCCTGCACCTCCCGGACCCGGTACTCGTTGATGTATTCGTTAAAGCTCTTTCCCAGATGCTGGTTCAACACCGCCGAAAGGGTCTTGGGCGCCACACCCGCCCGCTTCGCCAGTTGGGACAGGTTCAGGTTGGCATCCAGAAAAATCCGCTCCACCTGCATCAGCCGCTCCAGCGCCAGTACGACAGGCTGCGCCACCGAGACAGGTAACACCGCCCCCGGAGCCGGCAATGTCTGTAAGGACAAATAACCCTTGATCCCCAGCCAATAGCTCAGCACCACCAGCGGGATATATAAAGGATACCAACCCAGATGGTCCAGCATCCAGTCCGTGGCGAGTTCGTAAGGGATGAGATACAGCAGCCAGACCCCCGCAAACATCGTAAAACCCAAAAGGAATTGCCGAAGCCAGCCCTTCGCCTCCATACCACGCGACCCATCACTACGCACCCCATCGCTACGCATATGTCGCAACAGCCGCCAGCTGGCCCATAGATACGCCGACACCGAGATCCAACGGGGTATATCCACATAATCATTATAGGCATCGATAAAGGCGCCCCAACGGGGACCATCCTCCGGCCGCGCCCACCTCACCGCCAAAAACCCTACATACAGGAAGGCCGTCAACACCGGCACAAGGTCTAGTATGACGGGAAAGAAATGGATCCTGTCCCGCTTCCCAAACGTAAACCGTGGGTCCAGACAGGACTTCGTATAATAATAAAGGAGAGGCCCCACCGGCATGATCAGAAAAAAAGGAACGAAGTTCGAGATCAGGACAAGCGCCGGCGAATGGCCGTCCCACCACCCGTTTGCATTGGCATACACCTTAAGCGTCGCCAGGCTGATCAGCAGGATCAGCACACCCAGCATCCGGTTGGCCTGCCGGTGCCGTTTGCTCCGGAATAACAGCACACAGGCGACCACGCCCTGCAGACAACCCAGTAAGAGTATCGTACCAAAGAACGTCTTCATAAACTAAAGCTACAACATCCGGTTCAAAACTATCATCCGCCTTCCACCAGCTTACGACCACCGTTTACGACAATACCGATCAGCGCATCGATGTCCCTTTCCGACGTTCTGAAATTGACGATGCAGACACGCAGACAATATTTACCATTGATCATTGCATTTGACAAAAATACCTCTCCACCCCCCTGCAGATCGTTCAATAAAAGCTCGTTCAGCTTATTGAGCTCTTTTTCGGGATATCCCCGCGGAGCATACCGGAACGTAACAATGCTTAAATGATGGCTCACCGCTTCCAGCTCCGCATGCTGCGACGCCAATTGGAACAATCGTCCCGCCAGGTGGATGTCCGTAGCGATCATTTCCATAAAACCCCGTCTTCCTGCCTGCTGCAAGATCATCCAGACCTTTAGCGCTCGGAATCCGCGGGAATTCTGAAAACCGTATTCATAGAAATTCCTTACCTCCGGATCTTCGTCGCTATCGAAATTGTAATACACAGGATGAGAGCTGTAAGTGCTGATCAGGTGGTTGGGATCTTTGACCAGCGTACAACCCGCCTCCAGAGGCGCGTACAGCCATTTATGCGGATCCACCGCTATGGAATCCGCATCCGCCATCCCTTCAAAAAGCGAACGCTGATCCGGCACTACCGCCGCCGGCGCGCCATAGGCCCCATCGACATGGAACCAGCAATCATATCTTTTGCAAACATCCCTGATGGCCTTAAGGTCATCTACCGCACCCGTGCTGACATCCCCCGCCGTACCGATAACCATCACCGGCAAATGATGAGCTGCGCTATCTTCTTTCAAGGTCTGTTCAAGGAGGCTTATATCCATTCTGTTGCCTTCATCCACCGGGATCCAACGGATCGCATCCGAACCTATCCCCGAAAAGGACGCCGCCTTGTCGATCCAGGTATGAGTTGCTTTTGAGCAGTAGACCAGCGGTTTGCCGACAAGGCCCCTGACACCTTCTTTCTTAGCTCCCTGTATCTTGACATGAATGGCCGTGCAAAAGGCCGTGAAATTCGCCATATTGCCGCCGCTCACCAGCAGGCCGTCAAAACAGGCAGGGACACCGATGAATTCACCCAGCCACTTCACCACCTGCTTTTCTATCGCCGTTGCCACCGGGCTCAATATGCCCGCGCCGACATTCGGATTTACCGCCGCCGCCAGCAGGTCCGCTAATGCGCCGATAGGCGCCGCTGAGGAAGTAATATATCCGAAAAATCTGGGATGGCCATTGAAGAGAGAATGATCCAGCAGGACATCCGTGGCCCGCTGTATGATGTCTGCCGGCGCTTTGCCGTTCTCAGGGAGGGAGTTGCGGCCAATGATAGCCGAGAGTTCGGCCGAAGACAGGTTTGTCGTCACCGGCCTGCCATCTATGTCATCGATAAAGGCAGCTATCCGATCGATCAGCCGGTAGCCTGCCTGTTTGAATTCGGCGCCAGTCATTCCTACCGGGGCATTTCTTTTTTCCAGCATATCGCAAGGGTTGTATGCCTGTAAAGTTACCCGCCCATCTCCATCTCCTGTTGACTGAATAGCCCAATTATTTGACTTAACAGCCGGCCGAAAAGCTTTCCTGCCTCGAATTTATTTCCCCCTCTGCGACACCCCCAACCAGAGGAATATCCACCCCGCTATAAAGAACAGCCCGCCCACCGGCGTGATCACCCCCACCAGCTTGCTATGCGCCGTCTCCGCGATCTTTAGGGCCGTCAGCAAATACAACGATCCCGAAAAAAGAATGATCCCCGTGATAAAACAATTCCCCGCCCAAATCATCCACCGGTTGTTGGATCGCTCCGATAACAACGCCACCATCAACAACGCGAACACATGGTAGAACTGATAACGCACCCCCGTCTCGAAGGCGGAGATAATGGTCTCATCCGTCGTCATCCGCTTCAACGAATGCGCCGCAAAGGCCCCCAGGATGACGGACAACGCCCCTAGCAGGGCTGCAATGGAAAGAAAGCTCTTATTCATTTTGTAACAATGCTCTTATTAATTCCTCTAATGTTATCGACTCTTCATTCACCATCACATCCGCCTGCTCATAATACATCTTCCGCTCGCTCAGCTTGCGTATGATAAATCGCTTCAGATCCTCATCATTCACCTCCCGTATCAGGGGACGGCTCATCCGCTCTTTCAACAGCCGCTCCTTCAGCACATCCACCGACGTATTCAGCCACACCACCTTCCCGCTCTTTTTCATGAACTCGATATTGTTGAAGAAACAGGGCGTTCCCCCGCCACAGGAAAGGATAAAATTCTCCTCCTTCCCCACCAGGTCCTCCAGCATCTCCTTCTCCTCATACCGGAAATATTCCTCTCCCTGTTCGGCAAATATATCCTGGACGGATCGCTGCTCTTTCTCCACGATCAACGTGTCCAGATCCCGAAAAGGCAGCTGCAGCTTGGCAGACAACAATTTCCCCCAATGCGTCTTGCCCGATCCCATAAACCCTATCAAAAAAATTTTCATTTCGCTATGCTATATGCCATGGCATTGGCTGCAATAGCAGCCGCCACATTCAACAATAAGAGGACCACCGTTCCCGGACCATATTCTTTGCTGAACCATTCACTACGGGTGTCCGCTGAAAAAAACTGCGCCTCCGCAGCAAAAACTCCCAACCATGCTATCCAACTTAAGATGGCATTGCCGAAATCCTCCATACCAGGTATAAACCTGTAACAGCAATACAATACTATCAGGCTGCCGACGAAGTTGAACAAAGTCAGATAGGATAAAGTCTTATGGAACTTCATGAAAGAGGTTATTTAAATGCATTCAGCCCCGTCACATCCATTCCCGTGATCAGCAAATGTACGTCATGCGTCCCTTCATACGTAATGACGCTCTCGATATTCATCATATGCCGCATGATGGGATACTCACCCGTGATCCCCATCCCTCCCAACATCTGACGCGCATCCCTGGCTATCTGCGCCGCTATCTCGCACCCATTCCGCTTCGCCATCGACACCTGCGCCGGACTGGCCCGCTTCTCATTCATCAATACTCCCACCCGCCAGTTCAACAGCTGCGCCTTCGTGATCTCCGTGATCATTTCCGCCAGCTTCTTCTGCTGTAGCTGAAACCCTCCGATAGGCCGGTCGAACTGCACCCGCTCCTTGCTATAACGCAATGCCGTATCATAACAATCCATCGCAGCCCCTACCACGCCCCAGGCAATCCCATAACGCGCCTTCGTCAGACAGCTCAACGGCCCCTTCAACCCCTTCACGCCCGGTAGAATATTCGATTTCGGCACCTTTACATGGTCGAATACCAGCTCCCCCGTGGCCGAAGCCCGCAGGCTCCATTTCCCATGCGTCGTAGGCGTGCTGAACCCCTCCATACCCCTCTCCAGGATCAACCCCCGGATCTCCCCCTGCTCATCCTTCGCCCAGACCACCGCCACCTGCGAAAAAGGCGCATTGCTGATCCACATCTTGCTTCCATTGAGGACCACATGGTCTCCCGCATCCTTTATATTGCTCAGCATGCTGCTCGGATCACTCCCGTGGTTCGGCTCCGTCAACCCAAAACATCCCAGCCATTCCCCACTGGCCAGCTTCGGCAGGTATTTCTTCCGCTGCTCCTCGCTGCCATATTCATAGATGGGGAACATCACCAGCGACCCCTGTACGGAAGCCGTCGACCGCACCCCGCTGTCCCCCCGCTCCAGCTCCTGCATCATCAGCCCATAGCTGATATAGTCCAGCCCCCCGCCCCCATATTCCACCGGGATGGTAGGCCCAAAACACCCCAGCTCACCCAATTGAGACACAATCTGTTGTGGAAATTCTGCCCGTTGGGCATAATCCTCGATAATGGGAGAAATGGACTTTTTTACATACGCGCGCACAGACTCGCGTATCAATTTCTGCTCTTCTGTCAGCAGATCGTCCACCTGGAAATAGTCCGGGCTTTGGAAAACATCAGTTTTTGCCGCCATGGATAGAGTGGTTTATGCACTAAATGTAAGAAAAAGGCTGATTATGAGCCACCTATCTCATATGATTATTTCATTCTCTCTATTCACGCTTTTTTGTAAATTTGACCTATGAAAAAGAAAGTAACTTCAAGGAAGATAGAAGTGAAGAACAGAAGCTTTATTGCTGCTGTTAAACGATCTTTTTCCATTAGGGGCAAACAAAACTCCGAAATAGCTGAAAAAGCACGCGCTTCCGGTATATTGGCTTCTTTGATCACGGCAAATAAGAAAAAAAAGGACTCCTCGACTTCAGTAGCAAATTAAGTTGCTACATATGTCTTTCTATAAGTTTGCTCCGGGTATATCTCCCAATACCTTCATTTTTCCAACCGATCTTGGATGGTTTTATATTGTCTCGTTCCTCAATAATGCTCATACATTTAAAGGGAATAAGATCTTAGAAAACAAAGGACTGTCCTATGAAATAAGTTCAACCCACCATTCAGACTATTCTTGCCAGACAGTTCGACCTGCAAGGGGAATTGGTTCTGTATTACTTTATTTGTGATATTAGAGACAGGAAGGAAGCAGCACGCGCAAAACTATTCACACAGTGGTATCTATCGATCGATCTGCCAGGTTGGGAACTTTTCAATTTTGAGCTTCTCGATCCGGAAGATGCGCAGCAAATCTATTTTATCGGATTATTCGCTCATAGCGAACACCCTGATTTTGAATCGATACCCGATGCATTTGAGCAATTTCTAAAGGAAGACATATCTGTGGGAAAATTTATAAGAAGGCAATAGAAGCCCCATCAAAGCATTGTTATTCAGTAAATTATCTTTATACGGAAAGAAATTTTCCCAAAATATTTCATAATTATGCAACATGAGATGAAACCTGTTGTACTTAATATCAGGAGATGCGAAAGCAGGTCATAATCATGAACGCAAAAGCTGCTGGATTGGAACTAACAGAGCCGATACTACATGATGAGTTGGTAGAAAGGTGCAAACGCGGAGATTCCCGCGGATTTGCCGAGCTGTACAATAAATACAGCAAGGCGATGTACAACACCAGCCTTCGTATAGTCAACCATACCGGGGACGCCGAAGACGTCCTGCAGGAGGCGTTCACCGATGCATTTCGTTCTTTGGAAGACTTTCATTATAAATCCACTTTTGGAGCCTGGCTGAAAAAGATCGTCATCAACAAGTCGATCAACCAGCTTCGGAAGCGGAAAATGGACCTCATCGACATCGATAAGACCAATGTCGGCCATCTGCCCGAAGAAGATACCCTGGACGAGAAAGAGATGGAGCTGAAGGTGGAAGACATAAAAAAGGCCGTGAAACAGCTGCCCAATGGCTACCGCACTGTATTAACCCTCTACCTGTTCGAAGGTTATGACCAGGAAGAGATAGCGGAGATCCTGGGAGTGACCCACGCCACCGTCAGAACACAATACATGAGGGCCAAAAACAAGTTATTACTGTATATAAAACAAGGAGAATTATCATGAATCAGCGGTTAGAACAATTTGTGGATGACCATCGCGGGGACTTCGACACCGAAGCCCCCTCGGGAAAGGTCTGGGATAACATCCGGCTGGAGATGGAACCTCCTAAAGAAGAAAAAAAAACCATCATCCTCCGCCTGACCCGGACATCCCTTAGCATGGCGGCAGCCATCCTGCTCGTCGTAGCCGTCGGCTTCTGGTATCTCGGCAGCCGTAGTGCATCCAACACCGGCACACCCGGCCAGGTAGCCGCCAACGACCCGAACACCAAACCCTCCGACAGCGAAAGCACAGCCTCCACCCGCCCGCCCGTGGATACGACACAAAAGTCTGTCCCCGCGCCGGAAGAAAAAGACCACCTGGCTGCCACCCAGCCCAAAGAGGAAAAAGCCGGCGGCGCCACGGACGAAGAATCCATCATCCATGAGGAGATGAAACATTATGTACGGCTGGTAGAGCTCAAGCACGAAGAGCTCAAATCCATCGAAAAGGACGAGCCCCTCCTCTACAAACAGTTCGCCTCCGATGCCCACAAGCTCGACAGCGTATACCACGGCTTGCAAAAAGAACTACCGAATCATCCGAATAAAGAACAGCTATTGGAAGCGATGCTTCAGAACCTTCAGCTGCAGATGGGGCTACTGAATCATCAATTAAACATTATTAAACAAATAAATCATTCTAAAAAAACAGCATATGAAAAAGCATATAAAACTGCTTAGTTCTATATCCCTTTTTCTTGTCTTATCTCATCCTGTATTGACCAAAGCCGCGGGCGCTGACGACGAAGACGTAAGAAAAAAAAGGACCATCAACAAATCCTACAACGTAGGGCCCGACGACAAGCTCGAAATAGAGAACCAGTTCGGCAACGTCCAGATAGACACATGGGATAAAAACCAGATCACCGTGGATATCACCATCGGCGTACGCGCCTCCTCGGAAGAAAAGGCAAAGGAGGTCATGGACGAGCTTGATGTAAAGGAAGTGCAGAGCGGCCATATCATCAACTTCAAGACCAAGGTCGGCGAGATCCACAACAACGACAAGAAAGAACAACGCCGTGGCTCCGGTGACGATGACAGGTCCTTCTACATCGACTATGTCGTGCACATGCCCTCCGGCAACAGGCTCAACGTAGAGAACAGCTTCGGAAAGATAGAAATAGGAGACTTCAAAGGCCAGGTGGCGCTGACCAGCAAGTTCGGCAGCCTCAAGACAGGCCGCCTCGACAACCTCGACAACATCGACGTCGAGTTCGGAAAAGCCTATATCTCCGAAGTCACCAACGGCAAGGTCACATTCAAGTTCAATAAGGAATCCATGATCGGGAAGGTCAATGGCAAGGTGAAGATCTCCAGCGAATTCTCCCACAACGTACAATTCAATGTGGCGGATGAGATCCAGGAGCTCGCCGTATATGAATCCTACTCCGACATGAAAATGGTCATCCCCAAAAGCCTCTCCGCTCATTTCGATGTGCACACCAGCTTCGGCAATTTCCACAACGACAGTGAGTTCAATATAAGGGAGAAGAGAGAAGGTGGCGGTGACAACGACTACGGTCCCCATTTCGATAAGGACTACACCGGCCAGGCAGGCGACGGCAGGGCCTCCATCAAGATCAAAAGCAGCTTTGGCAACGTACGCCTCACGTATCCCGGCGCCCCTGACAGCCCCAAACCTCCCCGCACAAGGGAGAAAAAGGACAAAGACAACAGCGACAGGGACAGCGACGACGATAAGACAACATAACCACCCGATAGATCGGCAGGCGCGAAGCCTGCCGATCGCTTTTAGGCCCTCCGACAACCTTCACTCCCGCAACAACCTTCACCATGTTAAAGAACTACTTTAAGACAGCCTGGAGAAACCTCCTCCACAACAAAGTCTATTCCCTCATCGCCGTCATAGGCCTCGCCATCGGCCTTGCCGTCAGCGTCCTCCTGTTCTGGGGCGTAAACGATGAGCTGACATACGACACACAGCTCGCCGATGCCCCGGATATTTACAAGGTGAACGCCCGCATCAAAATGGGGAACGATAATTATGAGACATGGACTTCCACGCCGGCGCCGACAGGCGCTTTCGCGTTGAAAGAGCTTCCCGCCGTCCGGGAGGCCGTACGCATCAGCGGCGGCAGAGCGCTTGTCACGCTGGGAGACAAGCACCTGTACGAGAATGATATCGCCTACACGGAACCCTCGTTCTTCGATCTGTTCAGGATCCGCTTTATCAGCGGCAATAGCAAGACCGCCCTCGCGGGTCCCGACAATATCGTGCTCAGCCGCACCGCCGCCATAAAATATTTTGGCTCCGCCGCCGCGGCGGAAGGCAAGACCCTGCTGCTGGGCGAAAAACTAAAACCTTACAAGATCTCAGCTATTATAGAGGACATGCCGCAGCAAAGCTCCGTGAGAAGAGATGTGCTCATGTCATTGGACGTGGTACGCCAGAATTTCGGAGGCAACGGCAACTGGAAGACCATCGATGAGGACTGGGGCGATTTCGGATTCCTCACCTTTTTGAAATTAAGACACGGTTCCAATGTATCCTCGCTGGAGCAACAGCTGACAGCCATGCATATAAAGAACAATTCTTATGTCAAGACGGGTGATGTCACCTACATCTTTCAGCCGTTGAACACATTGAGACTGTATAATCCCGATCTCTCGCCCGCGGGGATAAAAGTGGTCCGGTTCTTTATACTGGTAGGCGTATTGATCCTTCTCATCGCCGTGATCAATTATATCAACCTCTCCACCGCAAGGGCCACCAGGCGCGCCAAAGAGGTAGGCCTGCGCCGCGTCATCGGGGCAGACCGTAAGCAGCTTATTATTCAGTTCATCCTCGAATTTGTACTGATATTCCTGGCTTCGCTCGTCCTTGCCGCGGCATTGATGCCGATACTTATTCCCATTTATAAAAGCATCAGCGGGAAGAGCTATCCCATCGATCTGCTGCAGCCGGCTACTTTCAAAATAATAGGCTGGGTAGGTTTGGGCACCATCGTGTCGGCCAGCATTTACCCTGCCTGGGTACTGTCATCCTTCAATCCCACCGAGACGTTAAAAGCCACATTCAACAAGACCAGCCGCGGCGGATGGCTGAGGAAAGGCCTCGTGGTTTTACAGTTTACTTTTTCCATCGTACTCATCATATGCACCATCGTCATACTGGGACAGCTGCATTTTATACAAAAAAAGAATTTGGGCTACAATCGGGAGAATATCATCATCGCCGGTGTCAACAACAACATGGGAAAGAACCTGCCCGCTATCATGGAACAATTGCGGGCGAACAAAAGCATTGCCGACGTGACATTCTCCACCGACAATTTATTGAATATGGGCAGCTTCACGGATAACATCGACTGGCCCGGCAAGAACAACCCGCAGGCGCATATTTCCCCCATGGAGGTCGCCCCGAATTTTACCACCGTGATGCAGATGAAATTTGCGGCCGGCGAAGGATTCACCGGCACCCCGGCGGACACAGGCTATTACCTGGTCAACGAATCCGCCGTCCGGATGATGGACCTGCAACATCCCATAGGCACGGCGATAACCTTGTGGGGACACACCGCACAAATAAGGGGCGTCATGAAGGACTTTAATAACGGCTCGCTGAAGACATCTATAAGACCCACGATCTTCAGGGCGGCCTTGAATGCCGAATACGGCGGTGTGCTGTATGTGAAGGCATACTCGGAACAGGCCAAAGAAGCAGTCAGCGGGCTGGAAAAGATCCATCATCAGTACAACCCCATCAGACCCTTTGAGTACCAGTTCATGGACGACAACTTTGATGCGATGTATCGTAAGGAGACACAAACGGCACAGCTATTCAAATCTTTTGCCGGCGTGGCCATCCTGCTTAGCTGCCTGGGATTGTTCGGACTGGCCGTATTCACCGCCGAACGCCGGACGAAGGAGATAGGCATCCGCAAGGTGCTGGGCGCCAGCGTTAGACATATATCCGTTTTGATCTCCAGCGAATTCTCCTGGCTGGTGCTCATCGCCAACATCATCGCCTGGCCCGTCGCCTGGTATCTCGCGCACGAATGGCTCCGGGATTTCACCTATCGCATCAGCATTACATGGTGGATCTTTTTGCTGGCAGGCGCCATATCCCTGCTGCTGGCTATCATTACCGTGAGCTCGCAGGCCATACGCGCAGCCCTGGCCAACCCCGTAAAGAGCCTGAAGAGAGAGTAAGGTCAAACACCGTATCTTGCATGAAAACCATTGCATGCAGGAAAAATTTGATACCTCGTTGGGCTACGCCCAACGCACCGACCGGGAGGATGACCTGCAAAGTTTTCGCTCCCGGTTTTATTTTCCCCTCTCCCCCGATACCCCTGCCCCGTCCGCACCTGCCCCGTCCTCAGTGCCCAGCCCCGCCCCGCACGCATCAGGCCCGTCGATAGCACCCAGCCCCGCCAAAGGCTCCCCCGCCATCTACTTCTGCGGCAACTCCCTCGGCCTCCAGCCCCGCGACGTCACCCCCGCCATCCTCCGGGAACTAAAGGACTGGCAAGACCTCGCCGTAGGCGGCTACATGCACGCAAAAAACCCCTGGCTCACCTACCAGGAACCCTTCCGCGCCCCGCTGGCCCGCATCGTCGGCGCACACGAGGACGAGGTCACGGTCATGAACGCCCTCACCGTCAATCTCCATATCCTGCTCCTTTCCTTTTATCATCCGGGGCCGGATAGATATAAGATCATCATGGAGGCCGGCGCCTTCCCCTCCGACCAATACGCCGTGGAGACACAGGTAAGATGGCACGGATACGACCCCGAAGAAACGATCATCGAGATCAGTCCCCGCGAAGGCGAGAAGCTCATACGGGAAGAAGACATTCTCCATGCCATCGATCGACATAAGGACAGCCTGGCCCTCGTTCTCTTCGGCGGCATCAACTACTATACAGGACAGCTCTTCGACATCGCCGCCATTACAGCAGCCGCTCACAAGGCAGGCGCCTTTGCCGGCTTCGACCTCGCCCATGTCACAGGCAACGTACCCGTTCAGCTGCACGATTGGGACGTAGACTTCGCCGTATGGTGTTCCTATAAATACCTCAATGCCGGTCCGGGCGCCGTGGGAGGCGCATACGTACATCAACGTTACGCGCACAACCCCGAACATATCCGTATGGGCGGCTGGTGGGGCAATGACGAAGCCATACGATTCAAAATGGAGAAAGGCTTTATTCCCAAATCCACCGCCAGTGGATGGAACATGAGCACCAACCAGATATTCAACATGACAGCCCTCAAAGCCTCGCTGCACCTCTTCGAAGAAGCAGGCATGGAAAAGATCCGGGCCAAGAGCATAAAGCTGACCGCCTACCTGTCTTTTCTATTGAAGCAGCTTACCAACCTGCGCTTCGACATCATCACACCCACGGATCCAACAAAAAGAGGAGCCCAGCTCTCCCTGTTCTTCCAAAAAGATGGCAAAGCCATCCACCAAAAAATGATCGAAGCCGGCATCATCGTGGATTACAGAGAGCCCGGCGTCATCCGCGTCGCCCCCGCCCCGCTGTATAACTCATTTGAGGATGTACACAGGTTTTATCATATATTAGCTCTTTTTCAAGCATCTTCATGACTACACTGCGTAGACCTCCCAAACTAAAATTCACCTCCCATCTTACCCTCCTGGTGATCATCGCCCTGGTGCTCGCCGTCCTGCTGGGATACTTCTACCCCGCCACGGCCGTAAAGACCCAGCCGTTGGGAGACTGGTTCATCGCGGTGATCAAGGTCTTCATACCCTTCGTCATCTTTTTTACCATCGTCCCCGGCATCAGCGGCATGAGCAACCTGAAAAGAGTAGGACGCATCGGGGTAAGATCATTGCTGTACTTCGAGATCATCACCACCCTCTCCCTCGCCATCGGCATCGTGCTGGCCGAAGTCATCAAACCCGGCAAGGTCAACAGAGCCGGTCTGACGGTACAGGACGCCTCCAAATACACAAAGCCGGGAGCAGGGCACATCGACTGGGGGAATTTTTTTTCCAGCAACCTTACCTTACAGGTGCTGGTGATAGCTATCATCGTGGGCATTATCGTAAGCCTCAACAAGAACAAAGAAAAGATCCTCGCATTCGTCGAACCCATCACAGAATGGGTCTTCTTCGCCCTGCGATTCGTCATGCTGCTGGCGCCCCTCGGCGCCTTCGGCGGAATGGCCTCCACCATCGGCAAATATGGCATAAGAACATTGCTGCCTCTCGGGAAACTGATGATCACCATGTACAGCACCATGGCTATATTCATCATCGTAGTGCTCGGGCTGATCCTGCGCTATTTCAAGCTCAACATCTTCACCTATCTGAAGAATATAAAGGAAGAGATCCTCATCGTACTGGGGACATCCTCTTCCGAGGCCGCCCTGCCATCCCTGATGACAAAGCTCGAACAGATGGGCTGTAGCCGGTCCGTCGTAGGCCTCGTCGTGCCCACCGGCTATTCCTTCAACCTCGATGGCACCTCCATCTATCTTTCCATGGCTACCATCTTTCTGGCGCAGCTGTACGATGTCCACCTCACCACCGGCGAAATGCTCACCATCCTCGGCATACTCATGATCACGTCGAAAGGCGCCGCGGGCGTCACCGGCAGCGGCTTCACCGTCCTGGCATCCACGCTCACCGCCATCCAGCGCATCCCCATCGAAGGACTCGCCGTCCTGCTTGCCATCGATAAATTCATGAGCGAAGCCCGCGCCATCACCAACATCATCGGCAACGGAGTAGCCACGCTCGTCATATCGAAATCTGAAAAGGAATTTAATCCACCGTCCGAAGTTCCGGTCCCTTGATCCGTCTGCCCCTTGAGCGCCCCCACTTGAACCGCCTGTCTCTTAACCCAGGTATCCCGCCATCTCCCCCGCATACTCCCGCGCCTTAGCCCCCGCCTTCTCCGCAAAATCCTCCCCCTTCCCCGCGAAGATGATATCCCGCCCCACATTCACCAGCAACCCCACCTCCTCATTCATCGCCTTCAGGGATATCTCCCGCAGACTGCCGCCCTGCGCCCCCACACCCGGCACCAGGTAAAAATGGTCCGGCGTCAACGCCCGTATCTTCTCGAACCACTCCGGCTGCGTAGCCCCCACCACGAACATCAGGTTCTCCGGACTACCCCATCCGCTGGCCGTACGCAATACTTTCTCATACAACAACTCCTCTCCCGCCGGCTGCAGCTCGAAATCCGCCGCACCCGCATTCGATGTCAGCCCCAGCAGAATGGTCCATTTGTCTTTATGCTCCAGGAAAGGCCGCACGCTGTCCGACCCCATATACGGCGCCACCGTGATGGCATCGAAAGGCATCGACTCGAAAAAGGCCCGCGCATACTGCGTGGAGGTATTGCCGATATCCCCCCGCTTCGCATCCGCGATCTTGAAATGATCGCTCGAAATATATTGCACCGTACGCTCCATCGTCTCCCAGCCCTTCGCCCCATCCGCCTCATAAAATGCCGTATTGATCTTATAAGCCACACAATGGTCCTTCGTCGCATCGATGATCTGCCGGTTGAACTCGAAGACAGGGTCCACATGCGCCTTCAGATGAGCAGGTATCTTCGTCCTGTCCGTATCCAATCCTACACAGAGATAGGATCGCTTTTGGCGTATTTGTTCTATAAGCTGCTGACGTGTCATTTATGAATATTTGCTCTTTTCTTCATTTCCGCCGCCACCCCCTTTGCCGCATCATCCCCCTTCTCCAGCTCATCCACCACCTGGTGATAGCTCTGTTCATCCCTGTTCTGGCTCAGCTTGTAGGCCGCCTGCATCTCGTCGATGATTATTTTAAACCCCACGATCCCCCTGAAGTCATCAAAGTAGGTCTTCTCCGGGATCTCCTCCACGCTCACCGGACGAGGCATCGGATGCTCGTAATGATCCACCAGCCGCCGCAACGCCGCATGCAGCGCATCTCCTTCCACGATCTTCACCGTCCCATAAACATGCACCGCGATATAATTCCAGGTGGGGACATTCATTTGCGTATACCATCGGGGAGAGATATACGCGTGCGCTCCGGCAAAAACCACCATTACCTTCGCCCCATCCGTCAGGGTATGCTTCTGCTCATTCCCCCGGGAGATATGTCCCATAAGGATATCCTGTCCATCCGTATCTTTTTCCAATAACAAGGGGAGATGCGTTCCCGCCGGAACCCCGTCCTTTACGCTGACCAGGAGGCCAAAGGAATTCTCGCGTATAAAGGAATGTATCGTATCGATATCTTTTTCTTCATATCTGCGGGGTATGTACATGCGCCCAAAATTACTATCTTTATAGCAAACAGCCCTCCACATGCGCCGCACTTTATCCCTGCTGCTCGTCCTGCTCACAGCACAAGCGCTTTTTGCCCAGACCCGGACCGGGACACAGCCCGCCGATGACATGCCCTTTGGGCTTATTATGGGCATCACCGCCGTTTAGGCGGCTAGGCCACCACTTCCGCCACCCGCTCCGCACGCATATTCGCATTCAGCATCGCAATGCTCCGCGCCGCACTCCCCGCCATATCCGAAAAAGCTTTTTTGGAAATAGCATCGTCGCTGATCATGATCGGCACCCCCAGATCGCCGCCTTCCCGTATGCTTTGCACCAGCGGTATCTGTCCCAAAAAAGGAATATCATACTCTTCCGCCAGCCGCCTGCCACCCTCCTTGCCGAATATGTAATACTTGTTCTCAGGCAGCTCCGCCGGCGTGAAATAGCTCATATTTTCTACCAATCCGATTATAGGTATCTTCAGCTGCGCCTGGCCAAACATCGCAATACCCTTCTTCGCATCCGCCAAAGCCACATCCTGCGGCGTAGTCACCACGATCACCCCCGTCACCGGCGCCGTCTGCAAAAGGGTCAGATGAATATCCCCCGTGCCCGGCGGCATATCGATCACCAGATAATCCAATTCGCCCCAGGCCACATCCGTAATGAATTGACGTATCGCGCTGCTCGCCATCGGTCCCCGCCATACCACCGCATTCTTCTCATCTACCAGCAGCCCGATGCTCATCAGCCGGATCCCATATTTCTCCAGCGGCACGATCATCCCCTTCCCTCCTTCACCACCGCTCGTCATCATAGGACGCTCGCCACGGACGCCAAACATGATCGGAACACTGGGCCCATAGATATCCGCATCCATCAAACCCACACTCGCGCCCCCCCTGGCTAACGCCAGGGCGAAATTGGCCGCCACCGTACTCTTCCCTACCCCACCCTTGCCGCTCACCACAGCGATCACATTCTTCACCTTCGGCAAAAGGGACTGAGGCTGCACATCCTTCCGGGTGGTGCTCGTATTGGCCGTAAACTTCACATTCACCGTCGCCTCTTTATTTACCAGCAGACGCACCGCATTGATACAGGCATTTTTGATATGATCCTTCATCGGGCAGGCCGGGGTCGTCAATACCACCGTAAAAGAGACATAATTCCCGTCGATCTCCAGATCCTTCACCATATTCAATGTAACTATATCTTTTCCAAGATCAGGCTCTTGTACGTTGCTGAGGGCCTCCAAAACTTTTTCCCGGGTCATGCGCAAGATTTTGTTAAAAACTTTATTTTGAGACAAAATTAACCAATGACCTCCTTACTTTGTTTACGATTTAAGGTTTAAAGTTTAATTTTGAAGTCCTTGCACCGGCCCACAAAGTCTACTGAATGAAAAAATTTCTACTATATATCTTACTGCTTTCCGCACCGACACTAGTGCACGCCCAATTCGATAAATTAAAGGATTCTATAGTAGAAATTTACGGGGTCATTATGACATCCGATAGCCTCAAAGGCATACCCGGCGCGAGCATTGTCGTCAAGGGCCGTAACCATGGTACTTATTCCAGCGACCAGGGCGTTTTTTCCCTTGTGGTCGTCAAAGGCGATCAGGTCGAATTCACCAGCATAGGCTACAAGCCCGTCCTGCTCAATACCGATACCCTCCATGGTAATCAATACAGTATGATAACATTGATGGTGCAGGACGCCCAATACCTGCCCGCCACCATCATCAAGCCGCGACCCACCCGGGAACAATTTGAACGGGATTTCGTCAATACCCCCGTCCCGGATGATGACATAGAAATAGCCCGTCAGAACACCAGCGCCGCCAAAAGAAGGATCCTGGCCCGGAACCTCCCTGCCAGCGCAGGGGAGGCAGTCAGCTCCTATTTGCGCCAGAACGCCACCCGGTACTATTACCAGGGCCAGGCGCCGCCACAAAATATCTTTAACCCCGTAGCCTGGGCCGACTTTATCCAGGCCTGGAAACGGGGCGATTTCCGAAATAACAACTGATCCTCCCAACCAGTCAAACTCCGGATAACCAAGCTATCTATATGCATAAAATCGCAGTCGTTGGCGCCGGCGCCATGGGTAATGGCATCGCGCATGTCTTCGCACAGAATGGATTCATTGTCAATCTTATAGACACCAATCCCACCCAGCTGGAGAAAGCCCTCCTGACCATTGGCAAAAACCTGGACAGACAGATAGCCAAAGGCGCGCTCACAGGGGACGCCAAAGCCGCCACCCTAAAGGCCATAACCACCCACACCGACCTGAAAGAAGGGGTAAAAGAAGCCCAGCTCGCCGTAGAGGCCGCCACCGAGAACATAGAGATAAAACTTGCCATATTTCGCCAGCTGGATGAACACAGCCCCGCCGGCTGTATCCTGGCTACCAATACTTCTTCGATCTCCATCACAAAGATCGCCTCCGTCACCCGCCGCCCACAGTCCGTCATCGGCCTGCACTTTATGAACCCCGTCCCGGTGATGAAGCTCATCGAGATCATCAACGGCTACGCCACCGATCAGGATATCACCCAAAAAATGGTGGAAATAGCGGAAAAGCTAGGCAAGACCCCCTGTGTCGTCAATGACTACCCTGGTTTTATCGCCAACCGCATCCTCATGCCCATGATCAACGAGGCGATCTACAGCCTCTACGAAGGCGTGGCCGGCGTTCAGGAAATAGATACGGTAATGAAACTGGGAATGGCCCATCCCATGGGACCCCTGCAGCTGGCCGATTTCATCGGCCTCGACGTCTGTCATTCGATACTGAAAGTATTGCACGACGGATTTGGCAATCCTAAATACGCACCCTGCCCCTTGCTCACCAATATGGTCACCGCGGGATACCTGGGCGTAAAGGGCGGTGAAGGCTTTTACAAATACACCCCCGGCAGCAAAGACCTGGTCGTCAGCGCACGCTTTGCCTGATCCGCCTCGTCGCCGGCAGCCCGGTAATGTTATTGCGTTCGCCGCACTTTGAATATACCTGTCATCGGCAATAAGGGGTCCTGACTATTGAAGTATACATTGCCGTTAAGCGTTCCCTCGATAAATCCATTGACATCCGCAAACTGGGTGATAGTACATTGCACCGTATTATTGCCGCCGCCAAACACGCCGATGTCCGTATAAAGTCCAAAATAACTCACCGAATAGGTACCCGCCGCCGTAAAGCCAGGCATCACCCAGATTACCCGATAGCCCAGGCTTCCATATACAGGGTTGGACTCAAAACGTGCCGTATCCGGCATCGTCATATCGATACTATCCGTCGGGAAATTCATCAGGTAATCCTTGCCCCCTACAGTTATCCGGATATATTGCTCATAGGTATTGCTGCACGCCGTCAACTGTCCCACATCCACCGTGCCCGTATCCACCGTCACCGGTGTCGAAGCTGTTTGTTGCATTGTCTTATAGTCGCCCGCGATCAATGCCGCCGTGGTAGACGTAGCGCCGCATCTTGTAATATTCACCGCAAATGTTCCATGCAATACCTGCCCGCCATAAAAATGTTCATCCACTGTAATATTCACAAACCCGGTGTCGACAGGTTTACCATTGCAATCCACCAGCGTACCCGTTAACAGCGCCGTTCGAAGATCACTGTCGATGGTCAGTGTCCCAAGATCCTGATCGGTAAGCGTCGGTCCCACATTGGCGCCGCCGATCATTGACCCGCACGAGCTGATCACTTTCATCTGCAGCAGCTCCCCTTTCGGTATCTCGCCCGATACCACACCCTGGTCATCCGTATACTTGTCCCTCGGCCCCATGGTCGGGCTGATCAATTCCACCAGCGTGAAGGTCAGCGGCCTGCCGCGTTTGTCCACTAGACGAAGCTTGAGATGGACCGTACCCGTCGGCGCATCACAATTCCACCACGTGAAATGCGATGTCTCTCCGCAATATTGATCCCCCTTCCGGACAGCGATCCCCTGCTCGATCCATTTACCTGTCGTATCATTAAAATACCATAGAGGGATGCTGGCGGGAGCCGTCGCCTTTAACGCATCCGGTATCTTCAGACTGAGACTGGCCAGCTTGCCCGGGGCGATCTGCAGCTTTTCACCTGCATCACCCTCCAGCTCCACCACCATCATCCCAAAGGACTTCAACATCGTCTCCTTGCCCGCGCTATCGATCCCGCGCAGATCACCCGGCATATGCACCGCCGCATCCGCAGCAAGTGGGTCGAGGTAATACGCAAAAATATGTACCGTCCCCGTATATGCGCTATTGTCCGGGGCCTTCACCACGGACGAAGCATCGAAGCGTACCGTATCGTTCGTTCCAATTACAACGGACCCGCCGCTGCCTGCGCTGAAAGTCCCCTTCGAAGTGCGTGGTATCAATGTAATGGCAACATAGTTCGAGCTGGACGAAGAAGCAAGGATACTGCGTGACCCCATAAAATACCCCTGTTTGACCACTTTCACGTAGCCAAAACGCGAGGACATGGAGATATTCGTAAACTTGAACACACCGTTCTCATCCGTCGTCGTACTGGCCGTACCGCTGGTGACGGCAGCATCCTGTACCGGGCTTCCGTTCTCATCCAGCACCCGCCCTTGCAGGCTGGCAGTTACTATCTTATCTTCGGGAAGATCATTGGAAGATGTACTCGTTTCCGCGTATTTATTACATGCAAAAAAGGTTGTAATACACGCCAACACAATGAGGGTCAGGGTCAGACGGAGGTTTCTCAAGGGATATTGATTTGATTCAGAGACTTACAACGGCTAAATACCACGCTAAAGTATGTGAACGAGCCCCATTCAGGGACTCCTGTATGTTCAGCAGGGCCTTACCTCCACATTTCGCAGCTCCTTCAGCAAATACTGGATCTCGGCGCCCCTGTTTTTAGGCACCCCGATGGTCATGCTGCAGAACAGCTGCATCTCCTGCTTGATCACCCGCCCATTGAACTGCTTCACCACCCGCATGATCTCATTCATCTGCGTATAGTCGAATTGCACCGCCAGTTCCTGCTCCACCTGCTTCTGTACCAACGGCGTCGTCTGCAACGCCAGCGCCGCCGCGGATTTGTAGGCATTGATCAGCCCCGGCACCCCCAGCAACGTCCCCCCAAAATACCGCACCACCACTACCAGCACATTCACCAGCTCCTTGCTGTCTATCTGCCCCAAAATAGGCCGCCCCGCCGACCCCGAAGGCTCGCCGTCATCGCTCACGCGATATACATTCCCGTCCAGCCCCAGCCGGTAGGCAAAACAATGATGCGTCGCCTTGGGATGCTTCTTCTTCACCTCATTCAGCTTCTCTTTGAACTCTTCCACGCTGCCTACCGGTATAGCATAGCCGATGAACTTGCTGCCCCTGTCCTTGAACTCCGCCGTAGCCTCTTTTTCGATGGTATAGTAGAAATCTTCTTTGGTCATGTTATTTTAATAGTTCCGCCACCCCGGGCCCGGCCGGACGGTAATAGCTGATCATATCCGAAAATATTCTCTCCTGCCTCACCAGTCTCTCCCCCCGCAACACAGGCGAAGACAACCCCTCCTCTATTTGTAACGTCTCATTGGTAATAACTCTTGCCTCGTCCCAGTACCCTTCGTCGATAAAAGATTGCAGCACCGCCGCCCCACCCTCTACCAGCACGCTCGGGATCTTCAATTGATACAGGGCCATCGCCAGCTGATGCACCAGGCTGCTGTCCGTCGCCAGCTGATAATACTCCGGGTTTCCCCGCTGTTCATGCAGCAGCTCATTGAACACGATCGTCCTCGCCTCCCCGTCAAAGACCCGCAGCCGCTCCGGAAGGCTCAGATCCCTGTCCATCACCAGCCGAACTGGATTTCTGCCCTTCCACAACCGCACCGTCAGGGACGGATCATCCACCAGCACTGTATTAGTACCTACGAGTATCGACGCTTCCTCATTCCGCCATTTATGCACCAGCCTGTTCGTATATTCATTGGAGATCAGCACCCGTTCGGGCTTTCCCCCATTGCCCGTCACCGAAAGTCCCCCCCCATGGCCTCCCGCCCCTGGTTCCCCGATCCCCGCGATCTTCCCATTCATGCTTTGCGCCCACTTCAGCACGATATAAGGCCGGTGCTGCGTATGGAAAGTAAAGAACCGCGCATTCAGCTCCCGGCACTCCTCCTCCAGCATCCCCACCGTCACCTCCACACCCGCCGCCCGCAATTTCTCGATCCCCTTCCCATCCACCTCGGGGAATGGGTCCCGGCACCCCACTACCACACGGGGTATCCCCTCCCGTATGATGAGGTCCGCGCAAGGAGGCGTCTTGCCGAAATGCGCACAGGGCTCCAGGGATACATAGATCGTGGACTCCCGGATCAGCGGCCTGTCCTCGGCCCTCACGGAGGCGATACAATTCACTTCCGCATGAGCCTGACCGTAGATTTGATGATACCCCTCCCCGATGATCCTGTCCCCATGGACCAGCACCGCCCCTACCATGGGATTGGGAGCGACATGACCGGCCCCCAGCCGGGCCAGCTCTATACAACGATATAGGTATAATTCGGGAAAGTTCAAGCTGTAAAATTACTTATTTTTAAGCATGGATATACAACAGGCCCAAAGGGAATTGCTCGCCCGCCTCATCCCCCTCTATGGCGAACGGGAAGCCGCACAGATCGGCGATCTTGTAATGGAGAACATTACAGGGAAAAGAAAGATCGATCGCCTGTTGAATAAGGACGTCATGCTCAGCCCCTTCCAGACGGACGTCTTCCATCAGTATATCTTTGGATTGACAAAGAACCAGCCCGTACAATATGTCCTTCATGAAAGCTGGTTCTGCGGAATGAAATTCTATGTCGACCAGCACGTCCTTATCCCACGCCCCGAGACGGAAGAGCTCGTGGAATGGGTGGCTGCCGAATCTACAGGGTCCGCCAGGTCCTCCGGGTCCGCCACATCCGCCAAATCCTCCGGGTCTCCCGCCACTCCCGTCTCCATCCTCGACATCGGAACAGGCAGCGGCTGTATCGCCATCTCCCTCAAAAAAAAGCTCCCCGCTGCCAATGTGCATGCCTGTGATATCAGCCCCGACGCCCTGAACGTGGCCCGGCGCAACGCCAAAGACCTGGATGCGCAAATCGACTTCCGGCAAATGGACATCCTCGACAGCCGCCAGCGGCAATCCCTGCCTACCCTCGACCTCATCGTCAGCAATCCCCCCTATATCCCGCTAAAGGACAAATCCTCCATG
This sequence comes from Puia sp., assembly GCA_035545935.1. Lineage (GTDB taxonomy): Bacteria > Bacteroidota > Bacteroidia > Chitinophagales > Chitinophagaceae > Puia. The sequence continues at coordinate 30,930 of DASZXP010000185.1, forward strand.
TCCCCTCATGTCGTCGACCACGAACCCCATCTCGCCCTCTTTGTGCGGGACGAAAATCCCATCGTCTTTTACCAGGCCATCGCTCAGCTGGGAAAAGAAAGGCTGTCCCCCGGGGGCGCTCTTTTTGCCGAGATCCACGAAGACCTGGCCACCCGGGTGCAGGATGCATTTAAACAGGCTGGCTATCATAACATTGTAGTAAGGCAAGATATGCAGGGCAAAGACAGGATGATAAAAGCAACCATGTAACATTAATTTATTTTATCGCTGCCCTTATCCCATATAGCTTTGCGCGGCTTTTGAACGTTATACCCAGGCTTATGATAAAAAAATCCATTTTATTGCGCGCGCTGTCAGCTGTATTCATCTTATTCATCACCCTCACCGCCTCGGCCCAATCCGGCGATCCTCTTTTCAAAGACTCCGGCTGGAGCTATCACTTCCAGTTCACGGGCATCCTGCAGGCGCACCCCACCTTCCATTCCCCCTACAGCGGACAGAACAGCCTGTCCCCCGAACATGAACGGGCCTACTCCGTCACCACGACACTTTATCTCGGTCGCCGCCTCTGGAAAGGAGCAGCCCTTTATTTCAACCCGGAAATGGCCGGTGGCAAGGGTGTCGGCAGCACACTCGGTATCGCGGGCTTCCCCAATGGAGAAACCTTTCGCATAGGCAATCCCGAACCCACCGTATACGTGGCCAGGGCCTTCCTCCGTCAGCACATCGACCTCGATAAAGAACATTACGAAACCCTCGTCGATGACGCTAATCAGGTCACCGAACGCGTCTCCACCACACGTCTCACCCTGACGGCAGGGAAATTTTCCGTCGGCGACTTCTTCGACAACAGCAACGTCAGCCACGACCCGCGCTCCGATTTTATGAACTGGTCGCTCATGAACAACGGATCCTATGATTATGCCGCCAACACCCGCGGCTACACCTACGGCTTCGTAGCCGAATACGTAAAGCCCGGCTGGACCCTCCGGCTCGGTACGGCCCTCGAACCCACCTTCGCCAACGGACCCGATCTCGACGGACACTATACCCATACCAACAGCGAGAACCTCGAGTGGGAAAAAAGATATACCCTTCATGGACACAAAGGAGCCCTCCGGCTGCTGGCATTTTACAATGTCAACAAAGGCCCCCGCTATGAGGACGTCATCGCCGCTAAGCTCAGTGGCATCGACACCAGCATGGATGTGCTCTACGGAAAGAGCTATGGAGGGAAAAAGTATGGCTTCGGCATCAACACCGAACAGGAGCTCTCCGCCGCGATCAGCGCCTTTCTCCGGCTGGGATGGAACGATGGGAAAAATGCTGCCTGGGCCTTTGCGGAGATCGATAACACCGCCAGCGGCGGCATTCGCCTATACGGACAGAGCTGGAAAAGATCAGCCGACAACATCGGCCTCGCGCTCGTATCCAACGGGCTCTCCGGACCACACCGCGACTTCCTGGCCGCCGGTGGCTATGGATTCATGATCGGGGATGGTCAGCTCCCGAACTACAGCCGCGAGAATATCCTGGAGCTCTTCTATCAATGCAGGGTATTCTACAGCTGCTGGGTCACCCTCGACTATCAGCTGGTGGACCATCCCGCCTACAATCCCGACAGAGGCCCCGTACATCTTTTTGCAGCCAGGGCGCACGTGGAATTCTGATCATAGCATTATCTTTTGTACATAGACTACCTGCCCCTTAACCATGACAGCGATCACCTGTATGCTCCCCGATGGAACGCCAGGGACCTCCACTGTGCCCGGCCCCTTCGCAAATTGAACGCTCCTTTTTTGCAAAGCCTGGCCCGAGAGGCTATAGACAGCGACAGCCGCCTGGCAATCCGCGGACGATTGAGCCATCAATCGCACAGCCCCCGACCCGCTCCTGGCCAGCCCCGTGATTACCAACCCCGACACACGCGCAGGCGGAGCAATAGGCTTCACCGTCGTGTCGCCGATGGACAGCACGACAAACTCAGCGGCAGTAATATTTTTCACGGCCGTATCCTTGCAACCATTTCTTTTTTCCGTCACGATCAGCTGGTAGCTGCCCCAGACACCCGTCGTATCCGCCGTCCTTGGGTTTTGAATGGTGGATGAAAAGCTGTTCGGACCGCTCCAATCCCATGTCAATCCCTGCGACCCGCCAAAAGGAGTGGCATAGTTGCTTGCCGCGGTATTTCCCCCATAGAACTGCAGGTAAGAAAAACTGCCCACCAACGACACCACAATGGAAGCCACAGGACGGAATGTATCGATAGGTATGACCACTGTATCCTTGCGGGTGACGCCACAACCTATCGCCGGCGCGGCAGACACGATATAAGTACCCGGCTTCGTTATCGACAGCTGCGAACTGTCCGCATTGGAGCCCGGGATATTCCCATCCGGGGTCTGCCAGGTATAATACCCCACCGTAGTATTGTTGGTGATCTGGATCGTCCCCACTGCCTTGTTACAACGCAGCGTATCCGGCTTCAACGTATAATCCATCACCGGCGGCATAACAAAGGTCAGTGGCGTCATAAAATCATGCATATTGGAAGTGAAGGACGCGGAAGACCGCGACTTGAAGAAGATACTGGAGAAAAGAGATTGACAGGGATCTGTTCCCAGTGTGGAATACAACGCGGGATCCAGCCCGATACGTGTCAGGTTCAAACCTATCTCGATCAGCTGCTGCGTTTGATACTGCGTATTCCAGCCCGTCGTACTATTGCTGGAACCCCATGGCGTGGCATAGGTCGTGTCCTGCGCCACTGTAAGGGAATAATTCCCAATACCCGCGCCAAAGGCCGTAGATCCCGTTTTCGAGACGATGGACGCATAGCCATAGGAAGGCGTTGCGCCGTCAAAGCTGGCGTTGAAGCTAAAATCAGCAGGCGAAACCATGCTCCAGGTGGCCTGACTTACCCAGATCCGCACATCCACCACCGGAGCCGTACCCGGCGAATAAGTGACGGCCAGGATCATATCTCCCGTCTGTGTCACGTTGCCCATGGGATCAAAAAGCCACTCCGTATGGCCCGCGCTCGTGCCTGCAGTAGTGAACTTACCCGTTGTAGCGTTGTAGGAAAAATTATTTTTATACAGCTCGATGTCGAAATACCGTGACCCGTTGACGCCATAGGTCGATACACCCGTAAACAGCCAAAGAGAATCATGCACCGTGACGCCGTCCCTCCGCATATGCGCATAGACATCGATAAGATCATTCTTGTCGGGGAAGGAAGAGACGCCGCCCATCCAGTTGGAAGGATTATCGCCATTCTTGCTGGCAACGGTAAAGGTCGTACTGTCCTTCAACGAGGCCGCTGCCGAAAAATCCCTCCCATAGACGGCATCCAGCCACAGCCTTCCGCCTATCCTGGAATACAGCGGCGCCGACATCCGCTTGTTGAATGAAAAATTGCTCCCCCCTTGCAACAAGGAAAGATAGATGGCCGCATTCGAAGTATCGATCACATTGTTGCCCGTCAGCGAGGGAGCAAACCAGTCATCGCTGGACACAGCGCCCGTAAGCAGACCATATTTCATGTAATTACTTCTCGTATCGGCATCCACCCCGAAATTGGCATACCTCCCGCCATTGTTCAATTGACCGGCAGCGCCAAAGGGGAAACAGCTCATGGCAAACAGAAATAGGGTAATTGTATATTTCATAAGCTACGGATTGTATATGTTCTTCATAGGCATCAGGTTCATAGGCCCTCATCGTTGGCCTCACAGGCCGGCTTATGGGATTGATCCGGACACAAAGCGCTTCACTCCATGCCCGGATCAATAGGATTCAAAGACGGTATATTACTTCTCCTGCAAGGTCACCGTCCCGGCATTGGTCACGACGCCATTGGCGACTGACACCGTGAAAGCCGTATCCTTATAGCTGGAACCCTGAGCGTGCAACAACAGGTCCCAGCTCCCTGGGTTAACCCCCCCTATGAAATAATATCCTGTCGAGTCCGGCAACGCCAACAGCGTATCGGCGCCCTGTGCGGCCCATACCTGCGCATGAGCAGCGGCAGGCAGCACAAATCCCTTTATGCTGCCCCCAACAGCCTCCGCATACGTACGGATCACTGGTTTCAGAATGTAAGCGCCCGAACCCGTAGACACGATGGAACGGCTCGCATCGAAATCTATCCAGAGACGATAGACGATACCGTCCGTCAATGTCGTATGAATATTGAACTTCAACCCGGACTGCTGGGCCGAAGGCGTCTTCAACGCATAAGACACGCCGTCGATCACGACAGAATTATTGCTGCCGAGGATCAACCGCATTTGAGATAGCTTCCCGGCCGGAAGATCCGCCGAGGCCAGCACGGTATCTATACCATTTCTAAGATCCAGCAGGTTATACACGCCGGGATGCAGCAGCGGCATCGTCTGCCAGCCCGAACCGGTCCCCGTATCGGAACTTACATTTACCTGCACGCTCTGCACATCGATATACACCGCATCGTACGTCGCAGGATCATCCGTCAACCTTACTTCCAGATGGCCCGTACCGCCACTGCTGCTGTTCTTGTTACAGGAGATCAGCACAGAAAGTCCGATCGCCAGCGCCGTCAAAAAAATAAAACCGCTTCTTCTCTTTTGATTTTTCATGAGTATAAATTTTAACCGGCGGACACCCCCCTCATAAACACCGGCACACCCGCCTGCTATAAAAAGGACAGAAAATCCTCCCCTTGGTCCTAGTCCAAAAAGGCAGTTTTTTCACCCAGTAACATTAAAATTTAATACTATACGTAATGCTAGGTATGACAGGAATAAAAGGCAGCTCTCTCGCCACCACCTTCCGGGTGGAAGGATCTATCGTCCGATAGACAAAGGAATTATTCCGACGGGCATAGATATTGTACACCGAAAAGATCCATTCCGTCTCCAGCGTCCGCCGCCCTACCGTCCGGCTCTTCATATAATGTACGCTCAAATCCAGCCGGTCATAAGGACTGAGCCGATAATTATTGGCAATGATATCCCAGGTGCCGCTATGTCCATTGTTCCCATTGTTTCCATTATTTCCTCCATTTCCCAACGCCCTTCCCCTTCCGGGATTATCGAACAGCGGGTTATTTCCATTTCCATTGCCGGCTCCGCCACCGTTCCCATTCCCGTTCCCGCCTCCATTACCACCGCCATTCCCACCGCCACCGGGGATATAAGCCGAATCAGGGCTCAACGTGAACGCCCTCCCGCTGGCGATCAGAAAATTCGCCGCCACCTTCCAATGCGACGACAACGAATAGCCCACCGACACATTCAGCATATGCCTTCTGTCATATGCAAAAGGGAAGCTGCGCCCCTCGTTCAGCGAGTCGAACTGCTGATTCGCATAAGCCAGCGTATACGCCAGCCACCCCGTCCATCGCCCCCTGTTCTTACGGACAAAAAGCTCGGCGCCATAGCTCCATGCCCTGCCGAATATCAGCTGCCCCTCCAACGAATTGTCGATCTCAAAAGTCGTATCCCCTCCAAACAACAGCTGATTCTTCATCCGCCGGTAATAAACCTCCAGACTTGTCTGAAACACATTCCCCGCGAAATTCTTGAACAGCCCCGCCGACACCTCCTGCGACTCCTGCGGCTTCACCAGCTGGCTGCTGCCGATCCAGATCTCCGCCGGGAAGGTGGCGTTATAACTTTGCATCAGGTGAATATATTGATGCATGTCCGAATACGAGACCTTTACGCTCGTCGAAGGATCGATCATATACAACACCGACAGCCGGGGCTCGATAGCGAAATAACGCACCCCCGGCCTAAAGAACAACGGCGCCCTGATCCCCGCATATACTTTCCATCGCTGTCCTAATTTTACATCGTCGCTGACATATGCCGCCACACGTGAAGCCCTCTTCGGCGGTATCCCGCTGGGCACGATCATCCCCGAAGAATCCCCCGGCGCTCCCTTTCCCGTCAGGGATGCCGGATACACCGTCTGATACAAATAATCCGCCCCCGCACTGATCTTATGGCCCGCGGACAGGTACCAGATCAGGTCCGTCTTTGCCTGCACATCCCGGATGCCCGAGTACAGCTGCGCAAAATACCCCAGCTGCGTGGCCGACAGCCACTGGTGATATCGGTTGTATTCCACCGAGGTATTGGAAAATAATTTTCGGCTGTACTGATGGTTCCATCGCGCCACAAAGGCCGAGTTCCCAAAATGCATCGAATAGTCGATACCCGCCACATCCGAGGAATCCCGCGTATACGCATTATTATCCCTTCCACTGTAGTAGCTCAAAAGGATCCGATCCTTGTCCGATACCTGGAAATTCAGCTTCGCATTGACATCATAGAAATAATAATTGGAAAAATAATTCTTATGCAGGAATGGATGTAGCAATACATCCGTCGTGCTTCTGCGGGCGCTGACAAGGAAAGAAGACTTGCCCGTTCGCAACGGTCCATACAACGTGACACCCGATGAGACGCTGCCCATCTGACCCGCACCGCCAAATTGCTGATTGCTCCCATCCTTCATCGCCACATCCAGCACCGAGCTGACATGGTCCCCATACGATGCCGGAAAACCTCCCTTCATCAGGCTGGCATGTTTGATGGCTAGCGGATTGAACACCCCCACCAATCCGAATATATGACTGGGATTGTATAAAGTAGCCTCATCCAGCAGGATCAGGTTCTGTCCCGCATTCCCACCCCGCACAAAATAACCCGGCGTCCCATCGATCCCCGCCTGTACCCCCGGCATCATCTCCACCGAGCTGATGACATCCCCGCTGCCCGCGGCCGAAGGGGCCGCCACGATCATATCCGTCGATAGATCGATCAACGCAGCCTGGTTCTTCTTTACATTGTCCTCCCGCTTATCGCTCGTCACCGTCATCTTCCCGATCTCCACCTGGCTCACATTCACCTCCAGGATAAAAGACAATGTAACATCGGCCCGCGCGCTCACGCGCGCCGTCAGGCTTTTATACCCTACATAGGACACCTCCAGGTCCACCGTATCCGCAAATGGCGCCGGAAGAGAATAGAACCCATACTTATTGGACACGATCCCCGTCCCCGCGGAAGGTATATAGACGGTGGCGCCGATCAGCGGCTCGCCCGTCTGCGCATCTTTTATAAAGCCGCTGAAGGTCACCTTCGAAGGCCGTGCATCCTGCTGCAGAATGATCTGGCTGCCGATGATACGATACGTGATAGAGCTGCCCCGGAACAACACCGCTAAAAATTCGTGTAAAGGCATCCGCACCGCCGACACCGACACGGCAGGCTGCCCCGCCGCCAGCTCCGAGCTATAGGCAAACTTATACGGGATCTTGTATTCGATGATGGATAACGCTTCCTGGAAGGGCTTGTTCCGAACTTCCACCGTGACAAGAGAGTCCGTGACATCTTGCGCGACAGCCGTCCGGATCAGGAAGGTACATAGAAGTAACTGCAACACAGCAGCCATGGCTGGACATAAGACTCGTGCAGTCATTCGGTTCATTCAAAGGAATTAAATCAGCAAATTACTCCTTGCTCTTCAATATATAAACCCCATTCTCAACCCTATACTCCAGGTTCAACGAGGCGCAGACGGTCTTTATTGCGTCCTCGAAGGTCTCTCCATTCAGATGGATGGTCAGCCTCTTTTGCGCCATGACCGTATCGCTCAGCCTGATCTTCCTTCCAAATTGTTTCTCCAGGCCGGCCGCCACCGCATCCAGGGACTGATCGTCGAATCTCAGCTGGTAATGCCGGATGCCTGCTTCCCCAAATCGACGCTCCGCAACATAAAAGCTTTCTTCTCTGCCTTCCGTCAGCTCCCGGGTCTCTCCCGTCTTATCATCGACAAAGGCCACCTTGCCTTCCCAGACAAGGACCTTGATGCTATCCGCCGATCTTGTGATGGTAAACCACGTCCCTATATCTTTTATGCTTACATCCCCCATCTCCACCACGAACGGTCGATCAGCCACATGGGCCACCTTGAACATAGCCGTCCCGCTGATCAGCACCAGCTTCCTGTCCGTCTTATTATAGCCCGGCTCCACCCGGATCTGTGTTTGCTCACTCATGCCCACCGTCGACCCATCCGGCAGGGGCACCTGCCTGACCTCACCCTCCGCCGTTGCATATTGCTGCCCCCTTTGGGACACATACCACCATTCCCCGCCTACCAGCAGCAACACCACCGCCGCCACTGCCGCCCATTTCATCATCAATACACGATTCTTCCCCCGGGCCGCCCCCTCGCTTATCTCATCCACCCTGGCTTCTATCTCGTCGGCTTCTTCCTCGGCCCGCTTCCCGCCTTCCTGCAGGTTCCTGCCCCCATCCCCTACCATCCTTTGCTGCAGCTCCTTCCAGGCCCCATCGGCATTCGCCTGCCGGTAAAAGACATAGTCCGTCATCCCCTCTTTCCACAATCCCTGCAGCCGCTCATACGTGCCGCGGTTGTCGGCGGAAGAGGCCAGCCACTGCTGGAACAAAAGCGCTTCCTCCGGAGATAGCTCGCCCTGCAGGGCAGATACGATCAGGTCCCAGGGAAGATCATTATATGGTGATTGCGGATCCATTATCTGTTATAAGACAAAAAAATACTGCGAAGGACCTAGCGCCGGAAAAAATAATTCATCACCCCGATCCACAAGGGAAGGGAATTCCAGTCGCGCAGGACCTTATGCAGCAGCTTCAATGCATGTGTAATATGGTTTTTCACCGTCTTGATGGAAATACCCAGCAGGTTGGCGATCTCCTGTTGCTTCAACCCGTCAAATCGGCTCATCATAAAGACCTTCCGGCATTGCTCCGGCAGATCGTCGATGGCCCGGTAAAGCCGGACCTTCAGCTCATTATCCTCCATTTCCCTCGGCTCCGCAAACGGCTCCTTCCCTGGAGACGGCTCACCCAAACGCAGCTTACCCCGCTTGCCTTTATCGAGCTCGTTGAGACTTCGGTTGACCACCGCCCGGTATATATATGATTTCAGGGAAGACTGGATGTTCAACGTCCCCGCCTCCTGCCACACCTTGATGAATACGTCGTTGACCACCTCCTGCGCCAGACCAGGGTCCTTCAGATACCCGCAGGCCGTCAGGAAAAACAGCTTGTAATGCTCCTTGTAGAAATTTTCAAATGCCTGACTGTCCTGCTTTTGTATCGATCTCCATATATTTTCCTCGTTAGGGTTCATCTTATTGTACCCCCTTCTTATCCACCGCCAGCACCGTCGTTGCCCCCAGATCACGCGCCACCCGCATGACAGCCACGATATCATCCACCGGCACCGACCGGTCCGCATTGATCACGATGGAAGGCCGGTCTGTCTCCTTGGCGAGGAATGGCTCCAGCTTCGCCTTCAATTCATCCACCGTCACCCTCGTCGTGCCAACATAAAACTGCTTATTCGCATCGATAGAGACCACCACCGTCTGCTTCGCCTTCGTATCGCTCTTCGCCTTGGGCTGCGACAGCTTTACCACATTGGGATTGGCCAGCGTGGATACGATAAGGAAGAACATGAGGAGGATGAACAAAATATCGTTCAACGGCCCCGTGTGCACCTCCCCTTCTTCCCTTTGTCTTCTTCTTAAATTCATGGGCTCCGTGGTTTATCTCGTCGGTTCTTGTAAAATGTCGATAAAATCATTGGCCGCCAGCTCCATCTTATGCGTCGCCTTGTCGATCTGCGAATTCAGATAGCGATAGCACACATACGCGATGATCCCGATGATCAGACCCGAGGCCGAAGAGATCATCTTTACATAAATACCTCCGGTAATAACGGAAAGACTATAGTCATTCGTGGAAGCCAGCGCATAGAACAATTGGAACATCCCGATGATCGTGCCCAAGAACCCGAAAAGAGGCGCAATAGTGCCGATCACCGACAGTATGGATACATTCTTCTCCATCTTGTACAGCTCCAGCTTGGCCACATTCTCCATGCTGCGCTCGATGGCCGGGATCTCCTTACCCACCCGCTGCAGCCCCTTGTCGATGGTACGCCCCACCGCCGTCGGTGTGTTCCTCGCCAGGCTTCGGGCAGCCGACAGATTGCCCGTGACGATATTGTCCCGGACGATGCTCATAAAATTATCATCCAGCCTGGACGCCTTCTTGATGGCCATAAACCGCTCGAAAAAAACAAATATGGCGATCACCAGCAGCAAGGCCAGCGGTATCATCAATACCCCACCCTTCGCCAGGATATCCCATAAATTCTCTTTTTGAGCCGGTGCTGCTGCCGCGGCGACCCTCGCCAGGCTGTCCTTGATCTTTGCGGAATCTATCAATACCTGCAGAAAAAATAAGTTCATCCAATAGTAGATTTTAATCGTTTGCCGAAGCTTCCACCCCAACGAGCCGCTCATAGCCGCCCGGGGACAAGCCCCAGTCAGGGCTCATGTGGTAAAAATATGCGATTTCATCCCTATAACGCCCCTGGTTTTCCCCTATTTTTTAACAAAATGCTAAAGTTATGCCAACACGCAGCCCTTCTCCTCTGCTCATTGTCCCGTCAACCTCGATCCCGGCTGTATCCCAGCCTATTTCTCCAGCGGCTTCAACATCAGCGCCTGTATCTGCTTCATCGTATTCTGCATCCCCTCGCTCGACCCATCCAGGAAAATGATATTACCCTTCCCCACCTCCGCGAAATTCTTGATAGCCTCCGTCCACATGCTGAAAAGGATCACATTCGTATCCAGGTTGGCCCGCTTCATCTCCTCCGCCGCCTCGCTCATCCCATGCGCCACCTCCTGACGGAACAACGCCACACCCTGCCCCCTCAGCCTGGCCGCTTCTTTCTCCGCCTCCGCCGAGATCTTGATCGCATTCCCCTCCGCCTCCGCCGCCTTTGTCTTGGTGATCAGCAATGCCTGCCCTTCATTCTCCGCGGCCGCCTTCAGGTTATTGCTCGCCACCACCTTGCTCATACTGTCGATAATGGCCTGATCAAAAGTAATATCGTTGATCTGCAGGTCCAGCAGATGATAGCCCCACTCCTCCAGCGAATGGTCGATCTGATCCTTTACAAACTCTACGATCTCCCTGCGCAACCCCAATATCTCCGCCTGCCGCTTGGTAGCCACAAAGCTCCGGATGCTGCCCTCTATCGTACGGGTCAGCGCCTGCATCAGATCCCTGTCGCTGATGAACTTGAACGCCACCTTCTTGATCGTCTCTTCCTCCGAATTCTGCACCGCATACAACAGCATGCTCTTGAAATACACATTCGCCTGGTCCGCTGTCACAGCCTGGAACTCCATTTCCACACTTCGGTTCTGGATAGAGACACGCTTGTTTATTTGCTCGATAAAAGGCACCTTGAATCGCAACCCCGGCAGCAATATGCGCTTGTACCGGCCAAACTGCGTGACCACATAAATATATCCCTGGTTGACGGTGACCAGGCCGCTGAAGATAAATATAATGACAAGGATGATCCACCAGTAATGGTAAAGGGTGTCCATAAGAGGAAGTTTTTGGGAGTGAATATACCTAACTTTGCCAAACCATGAGCACAAATTACGACATCATCATCGTCGGCGGAGGCCCCATCGGCATCGTCTGCGGCCTGGAAGCCCGGCGCAACGGTCTCTCCTATCTTATCCTGGAGAAAGGATGCCTTGTCAACTCCCTGTACAACTACCCCGCCAACATGACCTTCTTCTCCACGTCGGAGCGCATAGAGATTGGGGGTATCCCCTTCGTCAGCAACAATGTAAAACCCGTCCGCGCGGAAGCCCTCGAATACTATCGCCGCGTGGCCGTTTCCAACCACCTCGACATCCACCTGCAGGAAAAAGTGCTTTCCATCCACCCCGTGGCCGGCAGGTTCGACATCACCAGCTCACGCCGTACCTACTCCGCCAGCAATATCATCATCGCCACCGGCTTTTACGATCTGCCCGTCCTGCTGAATATCCCGGGAGAAGACCTCCCCAAGGTCGTCCATTACTACAAGGACCCTCACTTCTATGCCATGCAGAAAGTGGTGGTGGTAGGAGCCAGCAACTCCGCCGTGGACGCCGCGCTGGAGACATGGCGAAAGGGCGCGGAGGTCACCATGGTCATCCGTGGAGAAGGCATCGGCCGTCGTGTCAAATACTGGGTAAAACCCGACATCGAGAACAGGATCAAAGAAGGCAGCATAAAAGCCTATACCCACTCCACCCTCCAGGCCATTCGGGCGAACGAGGTGGATATCCTCACCCCTGACGGCATCGAGACCATCCCCAACGACTACGTCATCGCGCTCACAGGCTATCAGCCAAACTTCGAATTCCTCCGACACGCAGGCATTCGCCTCTCCGAAGACGAGAACCTGCAGCCTTTCTACGACCCCGCCACCATGGAGACCAATGTAAAAGGCATTTACCTGGCCGGCGTCGTCTGCGGCGGCATGAACACCCATGTCTGGTTCATCGAGAACTCCCGCGTACACGCGGAAATGATCATACGTAACATATTAGCGCACACTAAGTGATACATGCCGTCTCCTTGCTATCTCCCCTTGCTACGGGATAATGCTTATTTCATACGCACGCTGCTTTGAGTACCTTTAAGGACGCCTTATTCCTGTTCGTCAGCCATGACCCTGGCTGTAACCCTAAATCCATATTCTATGAACCCTCAGGCCCGTACCACCCTGACCGTCCTCGTGACGACGCTGCTTTCCCTGTCTGTTTATTCCCAGACGACATGCAGCTCCCCTACCATCGCACCCGCTGCCTGCTCCGGAGGCAATGGCGCCGCCACCAACGGCGTCAACATCAACGGCGGCAATACCTACTGGTTCAGCGCAGGCCCCTCTACCTTCTCCTCCCTCAACCTCTCCGGGGGAACCCTTCGCATATGCGGCAATCTCACCGTCACATCCATGAACATCAATTCCGGTACGATCATCATCGAACAAGGAGGCATCTTCTCCATCTCCGGATCGTTCAACGTTGGCAATCTTACCATCATCAACAGAGGTACCCTGAACATCAACGGCAGCCTCACCCTCCAGGGCACCGCCAGCACTATCTACAACGACCTTTCGACCAGCTACCTCAGCATCACCGGCAATCTCGTCGTCAACAACGCCTCCGGCATTATCAACAGGGGCATCTTCGCTATCAATGGCAGCCTCACCCTTCAGGGCAGCGGTAATAACCTGTGTTTACAAGATAATGCCATCTTCAACGTGGGGACGTTTACCAACGATGTCACCAACTCCATTACCTATGCCGGCAATGGGGCCAGCGCCTGCTTCTCCGTCAGCGGGTCCGCCACCTTGAACAACGCCCTCACCGCTTCCAATAAGATCTCCGTTTGCAAATCCTCCAGCGCCCCTTCCACCGGCTGGGGCGCCGCCATCGTCACCAATGGCTGTACATCCTGCGCCACCATCCTGGCCCTCACCATCAACGACCTCACCGCCGCCCGTCGCGGCGACAATATAATGCTGCAATGGACCACCCGCGGCGCCATTCATGAAGGAGATATATTTTACGTAGAAAGATCCATGGATGGATCGAATTTCGAAGTCCTCGCATCCGTGACGGCCAGAGATGACCAGTCGATATACACAGCGACAGACAATACCCTCGCCGCTCCCAAACAATACTATCGGATCAGGACCGTCACATCCGCCGGCAATAAGGTCTATTCCATCATCGCCCTCGCCAACACAGGCCTCACGGAAGAACAGCCTTTTAGCGTCTATCCCAACCCCATCAACCCCAATGGCAAACTTTATATCCGGCTCACGGACGTCAGCGCTGGCAGGACCACCGGCATTACCACCGGCGCCATGGCTCATTTATCTTTGCTGGACGCCACCGGAAGGACGGTAGGTATGCAGGACAACGCCCTTTCACAGGGAGATAATGTGCTGTCCTGGCGCCTGCCCAACCTCCATCCCGGCGTTTATTTTCTGCGGGTAGTGTACCCCGGCGGTAACCCTCGTTATAGCCCCGTCACTATTCTATAGCTCCATAGCCGGCTCCCACAGCTTACCCCAAGGGCAGGCTAACTCCCGGGCCGCCGGAGGCGACCCATCCGAAAGGACAGCTTAGCTCCTCTCCTCCCAGATCCCCGCGAGATGCACTATCGTCTCCACGGACTTCTGCATGTCCTGAACACTCACATATTCATGCTTCCCATGAAAAGCCATCTCACCCGTAAAAATATTCGGACACGGCAGCCCCATGAATGACAACCTCGACCCATCCGTTCCACCCCGCGCACTGCTTTTCTTCGGCTCCATACCCGCCCTTTCTATCGCCGCCAGCGCATTCTCCGACACCTGCGGATGCTGATCCAGCACCTCCTTCATATTCCGGTATTGCTCGTATACCTCGAAATCCGCCCGCGCACCCGGAAAAGCCCTCACCGCATCCTCCACCTTGCTGCGCAGATGCTCTTCATAGGCCGCCAGCCGTGGCGTGATGAAATCGCGTATGATAAACTCCACCGTCGCCTTCTCCGCCAGCCCCTCCATCCGCACAGGATGCACAAAACCATAACGCCCCTCCGTCGTCTCCGGGGACCACTCGTCCCTGGGCAGCGAATCCAGGAATTTTGCCGCCACCTTCAACGCATTCACCATCTTCCCCAACGCATAGCCCGGATGCGCACTCACGCCATGAAAAGTGATCTTTACGCCATCCGCCGAAAAGGTCTCGTCTTCATAGGTCCCCCGCTCCCCCGCATCCAACGTATAGCCATAGTCCGCCCCCAGCCGTTGCAGGTCCAGCTTGTCCACCCCCTTCCCGATCTCCTCGTCCGGTGTGAACAACAGCCGTATCTTCCCATGCCGGTACTCCGGATGCTGCAAAAGGAACTGTGCCATATCCATGATGACAGCCACACCCGCCTTGTCATCCGCCCCCAGCAACGTAGTGCCCGACGCCGTGATGATATCCTCTCCCTTCTTCTCCAGCAGATAAGGATGCTCCCTGGGCGATATCACCTGTCTGGCATCATCCGGCAATACGATATCTCCCCCATCATACCCTTTATGTACGATGGGGACTACCCCTTTCCCGCTGCAGTCCGGCGCCGTATCCATATGCGCGCAAAAACAGATCACCGGCGCCTGTTTGTTGGTATTGGAAGGAATAGTGGCATACACATATCCGTACTCGTCCATCACCGCATCCGCTATGCCCATTTCCTGCAGCTCCTGCACCAGCAGCCGCCCCAGGTCCTTCTGCTTTTCCGTGGAAGGATAGCTCTTTGATTGTGGGTTACTTTGTGTGTCTATCCGGGCGTATCGGATAAATCTTTCCGCCACCGTAAATATGTAATTATCGAACATGTTTGTAAATTACGTACGAATGTAATCACTATGACAGATCAGACTATAAAAAATCCAAGGATAAAACCAGGCTGGTTACGAGTGATCCTGTTCGGACTCGGTTTTATTATCATTACCCTGCTCATTTCCATACCCGCTGCCATCGGACTGTTCTTTTCCAATCTGGATCAGCTCCGGGCGGACCCTACCCATGCTATCGCATCGCTCCTGCAAGGCTCCCACCTCTGGGAAATGGTCCTGCTGGAATTTATCGTCTCCATCATCACCGTATGGGTATTCCGTAGATATATCGATCGTAAAAGCATTTCCAGTCTCGGTCTGCAGCTCTCCGGATTCACACAGGAGTCCGTCATCGGCTTCTTCACAGGCCCCGCCCTCATGGGACTCCTTGCCCTGCTGCTGATGGCCAGCGGAAGACTGCAATGGGTCGATATCACCTTCGACCCATCCAACTTGTTTATTTCTTTGGGAATGGTCGTGCTCATCGCCTTTAGCGAAGAGCTGGTATTCCGGGGCTATGTGCTTAGCAATCTATTGGAAAGTTTTTCAGGGGAGACCACGGGTCTCCCGGCCAAAGGCCCATCATCGAATACCGGCGCCGGTAGGTGGATCGCCCTCCTGCTCTCCGCCCTTTGCTTTGCCATCTTTCATTTCAGCGGCCCCGGCCTCACGCCGCTGGCCTTCGCCAATCTGTTCCTGGCAGGGATCCTGCTGGGGGTAAACTATATCTATACACGCAATCTCTGGTTCTCCTTCTTCCTGCACCTTAGCTGGAACTTTTTCCTCGGTCCCATATTGGGATCGCACGTCAGCGGTCTCAACATGCCCACGCTGCTCGTCACGGAAATAAAAGGTGATTGGTTAGTGACAGGGGGTGACTTTGGGATAGAAGGCTCCATCCTGAACACAGCCCTCTCCCTCATAGCCATACTCATCCTTACCCTGGCTTTTGAAAGAAAATACAGTCCCGCCGCACCGCGCGAGGTGGCCCCGTCTAAGGCATGATGATGCGGTTCCCGCCTACGATCTCCATCAGCTCCAGATCGAAAACAAGATCTTCCCCGGCCAGCTGATGATTCGCGTCCAGCACTACCACATCCGGCCGGACCTCCACGATCGTAACAGGTATCTGGTGACCATGTTGATTGGTCATGGCAAGTTGCATACCTACTTCCGGCGTCATGCCCGGAGGGAAATTCGCAGCCGGGTACTCGATGATCGCTTGCGGATCCTTCGGCCCATAAGCCTCTTCCACTGGGATTTCAATGGTCTTTTTCTGTCCCACCGTCATCCCCATCACACCCTCGTCGAAACCTTTGATCACCATCCCACTGCCCACCTGGAACTCCAAAGGCTCGCGACCTGCTGAAGAGTCGAACGTCGTTCCATCCGTCAGACGTCCATGATAATGAACTCTTACTGTATCACCCGCTTTAACTTGCTGCATAATTCCGTTATTTTGTGCTTCCGCTGAATGCGGCTCCCCCGCAAGGTAGGATTAAAAAATGTAAACTAATCAGATATGAAATTATCTTTTCATTTGTTACCGCTGCTCCTTGCCGGCATCATGCTGGTCCATACCCCCGCTCAAAGTCAGACCACACACAGCCAGCCCGTCCAGCGCCCGCACGGTCCAAAAAGGACCGCTCGCATCCTCACCGGCGCCGACCAGATGGACCTTTATCTCCCCATGCTAAAAGGACATAACATCGCCATCTTCGCCAATCAGACCGCTACACTAGACGCCACCCATCTCGTGGACACCCTCCTGAAAGAAGGCATCCATATAACAAAGATCTTCTCTCCCGAACATGGCTTCCGGGGAGATGCCGACGCAGGCGAGCACGTCAACAGCGCCACTGATCCTAAGACAGGCATACCTATCATCTCCCTCTATGGCAGCAAACGCAAACCCTCCGCCGAAGACCTCGCTGATGTAGACATCATGCTCTTCGACATACAGGACGTAGGCGTACGGTTCTATACCTATATCTCCTCCCTCCAGGAATACATCGAATCCGCCATCGTAAACCATCGCCCCCTCATCATCCTCGACAGACCCAACCCCAATGGCTCCTATGTCGACGGACCCGTGCTGGATAAAAAATTCAAATCCTTTGTCGGCATGCAACCCATCCCCACCGTATACGGCATGACCCTTGGCGAATACGCCAAAATGCTCATCGGGGAACAATGGCTGGATTCCGCCGCTAACGCGGCGTCGTCCGGCGCGAAGCTTACCATCATCCCCTGTAAGAACTATACCCACCACAGCCAATACACCCTCCCCGTAAAACCCTCGCCCAACCTGCCCAATATGCAATCCGTATACCTCTACCCCTCCCTCTGCCTCTTCGAAGGCACGGCCGTCAGCCTCGGCCGGGGCACTGACAAACCCTTCCAGCAGTTCGGTCACCCCTCCTTCCCAAAAGACCTCTATCACTTCACACCCGCCAGCCTCCCCGGCGCCAAGAACCCACCCCTCCTCGATCAGACCTGCTACGGCTATGACCTCAGCAACATCGATGTCGCCAAGACCACCGGGAACAGACTCTCCCTCCAATGGGTCCTCCGGGCATACAAGCTCTTCCCCGACAAGGAACATTTTTTCCTCCCCGGCAACTTCTTCAACAAGCTGGCCGGCAACGACACATTACAACAACAAATAAAGGACGGACTGACGGAAGAACAGATCAGACAAAGCTGGCAGCCCGCCCTCGATCACTTCAAGACCATCCGAAAGAAATATTTACTATATGCAGAGTAAGGAAAGACCACGCATCGTATTCATGGGCACACCCGAATTCGCCGTAGCATCCCTCGACGCTATCCTGCAGGCCGGGTATCCCATTGTAGGCGTCATCACCGCACCCGATAAACCCTCCGGACGAGGCATGCAGGTCAACTCCAGCGCCGTAAAAAAATACGCGCTCGAAAAAGGACTGCATATCCTGCAACCCGAAAAGCTAAAGAACCCCGGGTTCCTGGAAGAGCTACGAGCCCTGCAGGCCGACCTCCAGATCGTCGTCGCCTTCCGCATGCTGCCCGAGCTCGTCTGGAACATGCCCCCCATGGGTACCATCAACCTCCATGGATCGCTCCTTCCCCAATACAGAGGCGCCGCCCCCATCAACTGGGCCGTCATCAATGGCGAGCGTCAGACAGGTGTCACCACCTTCAAGCTGCAACACGACATCGACACCGGTAACATATTGCTGCAGGACAGCTTCCCCATCGGAGAAAAAGACACCGCAGGGGACGTACACGACAGGATGAAAGAGATAGGCGCCCGCCTGCTCGTAAAGACCATCGAAGGACTGACAGCCGGCGCCCTGCAAGAAAAACCTCAGCAACAGCTCCTTGACAGTCCCGACTCGTCTGGCGCCGATCGTTCCCCCCTAAAACACGCCCCCAAGATCTTCACCGACACCTGCCGCATCGATTGGACCCAGCCCACCGGCAACATCTACAACCTCATCAGAGGCCTCTCCCCCTTCCCCACCGCCTTTACCACCCTGGACGGCCGGCTGCTGAAGATCTTCCACGCCGAAAAAGAGAACACCCCTCCCGTCCACCAGCCAGGTCAAATGGACACGGATAAGAAGACCTACCTGCGGTTTGCCACCGCCGACGGCTACATCCGCGTGACAGAGCTGCAGCTCGAAGGGAAAAAGAAAATGTCCGTACAGGATTTCCTGAGAGGCTATAAATAGCTATATTTAAAAATCGATAACCCCATGCGCCCCTTCTATCTTTGCTTCCTGCTCTTCCTGACAGCGACAGCTGTAGCCTCCGCCCAGGAAAGAAAACTCATCACCAGCCAGTCAGGGGATAGATATCGCAGGGTAAAAGAAGTCTACTTCGTACTCAGGTCGGATAACTCCATCAAGGACGGCCCCTACCAGCAATGGCTCAACGACAAGCTCGAGATCTCCGGCCACTATAAGAATGGGCAAAAAGACAGCGTCTGGGAAATATACAACAGACAGATCCTTCAGACACGCAAACATTATGATCACGGTAAGATGGTAGGCAAATGGGAATTCTACACCTGGCAAGGCGAGCCTTTTTACACCTATGATTTCGCCACCGACAAAGCCTGCTATCCTGCCGGCCCTATCGCATCGGATACAGCTACCCATTTTTATCTCAACGAGGCCGGTCAGTGGGTACGAGGCCGGCTGGACCAGGATATCATCCCGCTCTTCAGTCCAGGCGAATGGCTCAACTTCCTCAACCGCAATCTTAAATTTCCCGACGCAGCCGTCATCAATAACGAACAGGGCCGGGTCGTCATCAGCATGCTCGTGGATGAGAATGGCCAGGCTTCCGACTACGCCGTATACACTTCTGTATCCAGGTCCCTGGACAAGGAAGCCCTCCGCGTTGTCTCCGCTCATGATAACCTGTTTGCCCCCGCACAAAAGAACGGCAAAAAAATACGCTCTATCTACCTCCAGCCCATCATCTTTAAAATGGAGAACTAAAAAAGGCGACCGTCAGGCCGCCCTTTTAAAAGTCTATCCGAAGTCTATTGCTTATCCCACCACACCGTGCCGGTAAGATTATCTCCACCCGGCACCGCATCATGCGCGGCTTTGTAATTGTCGGGATTCGTATTCGCTTCATCCACCGGATAAGGGAATCTCCGGGGTATCGTTCCATTCGTATTGTTGTTCGGATACACCACCGGCGTCAACACAGGGAATCCGCTGCGCCGCCAGTTCGACCAGGACTCATAAAAATCCAGCATCGTATTGGTAAGGACCCAATACTGCGTATTGATCTGATTCAGTCCATCCGCCGCATTATACGGATGCGCCGTCACCCAGGTCTCCGCATCTCCATCGCTGATCGCCGCGCCCGCATCATATTGACCCAGATAGGTAATGGCAGCCTTGACCCCATCATGATAATGTTGCGCTGCACTCCCGCCAATACCCCAACGCTGCGCAGCCTCCGCTAATAAAAGTTCCGTTTCCCCATAGGTCAGTATGAACGTCAACCCATCCCTCTTCACCAGGTACTGACTGGGACCCGAATAATCCGCTATCGTCGTATAGCCCGGCGTCGAAGAGATATCCAGTCCCGCGATACCGCTCAGGTCATGACCGTTGGGCATCCCTTTTTGTACGGCAGGGTCCGCATTGCCTCCCGTAGCATTCTTTTGCTGATCCCATGTCGGGTTGGTGATCGCCACTTTGGCCAGCCGGGGATCGCTGTCCCCTTTCAGCAGATCGATAAAGGTCTTCGACCACTTCGTATAGATATTCTCCTGACCGCCGTCACCCAGCAGCACCTGACTGTTACGATTGATCGTCGTACGACCGCCCGTGACATCTCCCTTCACGAACGCATTATCCGCATTGCTGATAAATGTATTCCCGGCCGCCTTTTGCGCATAGCTCTGCGCGGTAGCAGGATCCACCTTCGTCAGCCGCATGGCCACCCGCAACATCAATGAATAGCCAAAACGCTTCCACTGCGCCGTATTCCCATTGTAGAAAACATCACCCGTCGGCTGATCGCCATTCGGGTCCAGCTTGGTCGTGGCATCCTCGATCTCCTTCAGCAGGTCCGTATAGATATCCTGCTGCTTGTCGTATTTAGGGAAGAAGGTCTTGTCATAATACCCCATCCCCGCCTCGAAATAAGGACAGTCGCCATACAGATCGGTGATACGCTCCATGACCAATGCCCGCATCAGCCTCGCTATCTGGTAAAGGTTCTTGTATTGTGGCAGGTCCTTCGTGAACTGGATCAGGTCCACCACCGGCTTCACCTGTTCCGGATAAGCGCCGTCGCCGCCATTCCCCTGGGGAGGCCCCTGGTTGGAACCAAAACCCCAATAAGAGGCGGTATAGCCGGGATTGAGAATATACTTATCCCCCGCCCAATAGCTGATCACGGTGGAGAAACCCTGCATCATCGTGCTGCAATAGATCAGATTGGAACGCCAGGTCTCATAGCTGAAATCGGAGCTGCCCGTATAAGCCAGCTGCACGGTCGTCAAAATATAGTTGGGTTCAAAATTCGTTTTGCTGTAACCCGCGGGATTCGTATTGATCTCCGCGAATTTCTTGGTACAGCCTGTCAATATCGCCGCTAGCAGCATCGACATACAGGCCGTAAAAAATATCTTTTTCATTGTTAGAGTGATTGTCATGAACAATGGGTTTATAATTTAAAGCTCAGGTTCGCGCCAAAGGTCCTCGTAGGAGGTACGCCTCCCAGCTCGAGCCCCTGTGCATTCACGGAATAATTGGCTTCCGGATCGATATTGTCCGTTCTCTTCATCAGCGTGAACAGGTTGCGCGCTACCAGGCTCAGCGTGGCGCCCTTCACGACATTCCCGAACAGCTTGGCCGGGAAGGAATATCCGACCACGATCTGACGGAACTTGATAAAGCTCGCGTCCTGTACAAAAAGTTTGGAGATATTATTGGCTACGCTGGTATAATAGGTCTGCGCATTCAGGTTGCTGCCAAAAGTCCCTTCACGGTTGACAAGCGTGGCCTTATGCAATCCGAATATATACCCATAATAGTCCGTGGCGGAAAAGATCTTCGCCCCCCATTTCCCGTCGATGAGGAAAGAGAAATTGAATCGTCCCAGCGTGAACTCATTGTTCCAGCCCGCTACCCACTTGGCATAGGCCGAACCAAACGGCTTCAGATCGCCCTGCACCGGCACACCGCTGGCATCCAATACGATCTTGCCCGCATTGTCATATTTATAGTCGAAGGCAACCACCTGCGCCGCGGCATAACCCACGATGTTTTGCGTAAACCCGTTACCGGTACGGGAAGTACCGATGGCCAGAGAAGATTGACCTGCCGCCAGCGCCACTACCTTGTTATTGTTGACGGACCCATTCACCGAGCTCGTCCAGCTGAACTTACCTTTTATAGGAGTGACGGATACCAATGCCTCGACACCTTTATTCTGCAGCTGACCGATATTCAAAATGGCGCCCGTATACCCCGAAGAGATGCTGGCCGGCGCCGATACGATCTCGTCATTCGACTTCTTGAAATACCAGCTCACATCCACCGACAGCAGGTTATTGAAAAGCTTCATTTCGGTGCCCACTTCCACCTCCGACGCCTTGGACGCCATCAGCCCGTCATTAGGCACGCTCGTATTGGAAATGGAACCCAGCGGACGGCCATTCAGCGTGGGGCTATACAACGCATAGCTCAACAACGTCTGATACGGGTCCGTAGCCTGCCCGACCTCGGCATAGCCTGCACGCAATTTCCCAAAGCTCAACCAGGACTGATGCAGCATTTGCGAAAAGACGAACGAACCGCTGATGGAAGGGTACAGCACATCCACCTTGTTCGATTTACCGGCCGTGGCCAGAGAGGAGAACCAGTCGTTACGGATCGAACCATTCAGATAAAGAAATCCGGCATAAGCCAGTTCCACGTTCCCATACACGGACTGCGTTTCCAGATCCCTGGGAAGAAGCCCCACCGACTTGTTGATGGCATTGTCGATATTATAGACATACGGAACGGCGAAGGTCGTCCCGGTATTCGCCGTTTGAGTGGACTTCGTCCTTCTGTAGGCGGCGCCGACATTGGGCGTAATGGTAAGATCGGGGCCGGCCTTGATCGTGATACCCGCCAGACCATCCACATTCATGTCGGTGAACTTGGTGGTTTGATCCGTGATCGAACCCAGCGGCCGGTAAGCCGTCCCGTTAGGCACCACGGCGAAATACCGGTCAGTATAGGCATCGCGACCGGCTCGACCCTGCAAAAACAATCCGTTGTTGAACGTATACCGCAAATTGACGGAAGAGATCAGTCTGTCACGATCGGTATTGTTGATGAACTTTTCCGCGGCAAACCAGGGATTCGTCGCATACGCATTGTTGGAATAGGAGAGCTCCGAGCCATCCGCATTCGTAGCCTTCTTCAACGTATTCACATCCAGGCTGGTAGGCAGGAAAAAGACGTTGAAATTGCTGTTCCCCGGACCATCCGACAAAAAAGGCCGGTTTTTAGCCTGCTCCAATATATAGTTCACCCGTGCATCTATCGTAAGATGCTTGTAAGGGCTGAAGTTCGCCGCCAGATTGAAAGATTGTCTGTTCAGTCCCGAATTGGGCACGATGCTCTGGTTGGTAAGATCGCTTGCCGAAAAACGTATCGACCCTCCGTCGAATACCCGGTTCA
This sequence comes from Puia sp., assembly GCA_035545935.1. Classification (GTDB taxonomy): domain Bacteria; phylum Bacteroidota; class Bacteroidia; order Chitinophagales; family Chitinophagaceae; genus Puia. Next base: position 54,401 of record DASZXP010000185.1, read on the forward strand.
TGGCCACCGTATTGGTAAAGGTCCCGCCCAAACGATAAAATTCATTCATGTTGTTCTTCTGCGCGATATAAGGCCGGGACACACTGTCGAACTGCGGAGCCGGCTGCCCATCCAGCTTCGCGCCATAGCTATACTGCCCGTTGGTAAAGGCGGAGGTGCCGCCGCTTGGTTTTACGTTATTGCCGCCCTGCCCGTATACATATTGCCAGTCGGTGGGGTTGACGACATGCTCCGCCACATAGTTGGAATTGAACTCGATGCTGTTGTTCTTCGCGCTCTTGGTGGTAATGAGGATAACACCCGCCTTGCCACGATAGCCATACAGCGCAGTGGCAGCCGCGCCCTTCAATACCGAAATGGTCTCGATATCGTCCGGATTGATATTGCCCATGGCGTCTCCCAGATCCGGGGCATTGTCATACTGTGTTCCCATATTGCCGTTGGGCGTGTTCTCTACCGGTATGCCATTGATGACATACAAAGGCTGGTTCGTTTGCGAAATGCTCGATACGCCGCGGATCGTTACATTGGAAGAAGCTCCGGGGCCGCCGGCAACGGAACTTACATTCAGCCCCGCAACCTTTCCTTCCAGGGAATTGAGCACATTTACTTCCCGCGCCTGCGTCAGCTCCTCACCTTTTACTTCTGTCACGGAGTATCCCAGCGCCTTTCTTTCCTTTTTTACACCCAGTGCCGTAACCACCACTTCGTTGATCACCTGGTTCGATATCTTCAGGCTAAGGGAAAGATTGCTGGCGTTGCTCTCGCTGACCACCACCTCCCGCGTACCATAGCCCACATATGAGATCACCAGCACCTGTCCGGGATCCGCCTGGATAGTGAATTCTCCATTGTCCCCCGTGACGACGGCTTTTTTCGTACCCTTTAGCCCCACCGTGGCCCCCGCTACAGGCTCGCCCTTCTCATTCAATATACGGCCATGTACGTCTATGGGAGGGGGAGACAACGGTATGGCTGCGACCTCTTTTTCCCGTATAGCCACCGTTTTCCCGATGATCTCATAGCTCAGCGCCTGGTCCTTGAACAGCATGCCCAGCACCTTGTCCAAAGGAGCGTTCTGTACATGAATGCTTACCAGCCGCGCCTTCTGCATGAGCCTGTCCTCATAGAAGAACTCATAGCCGCTTTGTTTCTTGATTTCCTTAAAGACCCTTAATAGGGAAGTATTCGTCTCGCTCAGGCTGATCGTCTGACCATAGCCCCTGGCATGTACCTGTAGACAGGCTGCGAGCAAAAAGATGGCTGTGAGTCTCATTATCAACAGCGTTTTGGTTAAAGACCCGGCCAAAGGATGCGTTCCGGGCAATAGCTCCCGCCTGCGAAGCAGGAGTTTGAAAAGAACTTTCAAAAACATAACTTTGCTTAGTTTAGGTTAAACAATAAAACAGTCTCCCGATTGTATATAAAAGTTTACCCGGACAATCCGCCGGGAGTGCTGCGAACACTTCCGGTTTTTTTATTGGGCAACCATATTACACTATGTGCTCGTACTTGTTACGGTGTAACGGTCAATTTTCTACCTTCTAGCTTAAAATGAATTTTATTTGTCTCCAGCACTCTTATCAGCTCTGAAAGATTGGCGTCTCTGGAAATGCCGCCGCTAAAGGTTCGCTCCGGAACGTCCCCCTCGTATACTACGTCTATATCATACCATCTTTCCACCTGACGCATGATACTCTGTATATCCGCGCTCTTGAAAGAAGTAAATCCGTTCTTCCACGCCATCGCCAGCTCTACGTCCGCATTTTCATCCAGGCTCATTCCACCCCGCTTATCCAGCTTTGCCTGCTGCCCCGGCGCCAACAGTTTGCTCCTATCCCCCTTCATCACCTTCACCGCCCCTTCCAGTAAGGTCGTCCGGATCTCCGCCTCGTTATCATAGGCCATCACATCGAACTCCGTCCCCAGCACACGCACATCCATCTCCTTATCATCCGTCGTATTTACATGTACGACAAAAGGTAGGGCCGCGTTCTTCGCCACTTCAAAATAAGCTTCGCCCTTTAGCTCCACGACTCTTTCGGTACCCGTAAATGCCGTGGGGAATCGGAGAGAGCTCACCGTATTCAACCATACCTTGCTGCCATCCGGCAGTACGATCTGGAATTGCCCGCCCCTGCGGGTAGACACCGTATTGTACATGATGGTAGACGGCGCCGCACCTAGCGTATTATAAACCAGCCGGCCCGCATTCGCCTTGGACACCTGTGCATCCCCCTGCCGCGCCAGCTCCCCATTCTTCGCACTGTCCAGCACCACCGTAGACCCATCCCCCAGCGTAAGGATAGCATTGTTGCCATTCGGCGCAGGCACATCGATCGGCTTGTTTTTTTTTATGACAGGTGAAGAAGCTATTTTCTCCTCCTGCGGCGAGGAGCTGCGCCGCACCACCAACAGCCAGACGAGCGCACCCAATAATAGCACTACAGCCGCCGCCGCCATCCATCTCCGCATGACGCCGATCTTTGTTCTTCCTCCCTCGGACCGCAAGATCTTATGTAACATCGCCTGGCTCTGCCCCTCACTAAAAACTTTCTCTTCCGCCCCCAACTTCTCCCACGCCTCCTGCAACAAGGCATGGGTCTCATCGTCATTTTCGGTCCTTCCGACCAAAGCCATGAGCTCGGCCCGCTCGTCTTCGGTAGCCGTCTTATCGAACCATCGGTGAAAAAGATAGCGCAGTCTTTTGTCTGACATAGGTAGTTTCCCCCATCCTATGACAACAGGATCGGCGCGGCGGAGTAATGAAAATGAAAAATTTTTTGAAAGGAACGTCCCTGGCCTGCTCAAGCGGCAATCCCACCCCGATCAAGCGGCATCCCCCGCCCAGCTCAGGCAGTTAAAAGGAGACAGCAGAGGAATAAAATGCTTACGGGGTCCATGTGGGTGCTGACATAATCCCTGATCTTTCTCAACGCCAGGCTCATATGCTTCTTGACAGTGGTCGCGGACAGTCCCAATTGCAGGGCTATGTCCGGATACCGCATATTTTGTTGATTATGTAGCTGGTAGACCTTTTTTTGCTGAGGGGGCAGCTGACTGATCGCCTGGTCGATCAACGATTCATAACCCTCTTGTCCCTCCATATATACATCCGGCTCGTCCTGGAGATGGCTCGCCCATTCCTCCTGCCGGAGACGCTCCCGGGCCATTTGCTTCAGACAGTTGAAAGCCCGGTTACGGGCGATGACGAACAGATAGGGCTCGAATTGATGGATGTCCTGCAACGTTGCCCGGTGCTGCCAGATGGAAAGGAAGACATCCTGCACTATTTCTTCTGTTAAGGGGAATGATTCCGTAAGTTTTAAAATGTAGGAACCCAGTTTGTTGTGATAGGTGTGGAAGAGGATGCCAAACGCCGTTTCGTCGCCCTGGGACACCCGTCTCAATAAGGATTTTTCTTGATATGGAAAGGAAAGACCCACAGTCCGGCAGTTGTTGTAGTTTTGAATTTGCTTACTAAGATAAGCAAAATGTCCGGAAAATAAGTCGCCCCTAACGTCTCAATAACGAACATCCACATTGAACTTACCATCGCCTTGTCCCAGCTCACTGGCTGCAGCATTGCTGATACGAATGGCGAGACCCGCGCTTTCCTTCATATCCGGCAGCTGTCCCAGCACTTTGGCATAAATGACCTTACCCGATGTGCCGTCCGTGACCTTTACAATAGTGCCCACCGGGATATTATTCATCAAGGCATAGTATTTCCCATCCTGCCAGCCGCTGGTGCTCTTGAAGATACCCGCTACTCCCGCAGCTGATTTTCCACCATCCGTGTAGTCGCTCCTGAAATACCCGCCGTTAAAGGATTTTCCCGTGGCCGATACAGGCTTTACCGTACTGGTCGTAGTCGTTCCTCCCTCTGACTTCGTCGCCCCCGTTTCAGGTTTTACAGCACCCGTGCTCGTCGTTCCCCCCTCAGGTTTCACCGCCCCAGCATTCGTCTTTTCCCCTCCGGATGTGACCATCGCAGTATCCGTTTCTTCCTTCTTCTCCGGCTTTATGATCGGATGCGTCATCGCTGCCGCATGGGTCTCCGTGTCTTTGTTTCCGCCGGTGACTGTCTCCTCCGGTTTCTTCGCAGTGGTCCCGGCCGGTTTTACCGCCGGAGTGGTTGTCGCCACAGTTCCCCCGCTTTCCGTCTTCCCAGCCCCCGCTGTAGTCGTCCCTCCCCCCTCAGGTTTCCCTCCCCCCTCAGGCTTCCCTGTCCCCACAGGCCCGCTCCCCTTTGTCGCCAGCGCCGATAACGCCGTCTTCACCTTTAGATACCCCACGATCAAATGCATACCCGCCCTTACCTGGTCCTTATTGGTATTGTTCCACTTCTCCAGATTCGCGATAGGCACTTTATTATGATTGACGCTAATACGATAGAGCCATTCCTTTTCCTGAACGACATGATACAAGGGCACCAATGTCTCTCCCGCCGCCTTGACCCCATTTTGGGAAAAATTGACAGCGGTCAGCGGGACCTGCAGCTCCTGCCCAATGGACAGCGGCTTGGTCATATCCAGCTTATTGTAGGTAGCCAGCTCTTTTGGGGTGAGGTTATAGAGCCTGCCGAGGCTATACCAGTTCTCTTTCGCCACTACCGCATGTTGTAGATATAGCTTCCCCGTCTGCCCCTGGACCAATAATTCATCGGATTGGGATCGGACGGTCTTTATGAATAACAAGCTGATCAGAGCAACTACAACGGTCTTTAAGGACATAGAAAAAGTTTTAAACCACACAAATATAGTTTCTCCCCTCCGGATCGATCTCAAATTATCCTCCGTGGAAAACTCCGTCTCCCCTCAGGATATCCTCTTAAGTATCCTCCACTCTTTTGGATAATAATTATTGACCCTGTTGGGCAGGATCTTCACCCATCCAAGGTTTTGCCCCTGGTAGCGCGCAAGGGCCCATCCCTTTCTTCCCTGCTCCGCACGTATCTCCTCCTTACGCAGGTATTCGATAGCCTCCTGCCGGGACAGCTCCAGCGCGGGCAATTGCCGTCCCGCTATTACGCTCAACGCCAGCTCATGTTCAGGTATGAACTCCTTTCCTCCCTGCTGGCCCATCAGGACCCCCGCTTTCTTCAAATAACAAAAAGATTGCAGATAGACGATATCCTCCGCTATCCTCGCCGGCGCCGCCCGTACAAGCTCCTCATGCCGGAAAAAGAAAAGCTCCCTGCCTTCCTCGATCCAGGGCCGCAGCTCCTCCACCTGGCTCCGGGACAATTTCTCCAGCCCCTGTTTCTTCTGCCTGGGATAGGAGAACGTCTCCCCATCGCTTTTTTGTACGGCCGCGATAAAAAAACCTTCCCCTTTCAGCTTGTCGGGATAACACCGGTAACCATATCCCCCTTTTCCAGTGGACGATTCCACGATACCCCACGCCGCATCCGTCATCAGCCGGCAAGGGCTCGCCCCCAGCTCATCCATCATCCAGTCCAGCACCTCTTCATCTTCCTCCACCGAATACGAACACGTAGAATAGATCAATATCCCATCCTTACGCAACGCCGGCCAGATATCCGCCAGTATCCGCTGCTGTCGCTGATGACACAGCTGCACATTCTCCGGACTCCACTCCCCGATCGCTTCCGGCTCACGCCGGAAGAGACCGCTCCCGCTGCAAGGCGCATCCACGACCACCACATCGAAATAATTTTCCATCTTCCCCAGATCACGGGGATCGTTATTCGTCACCACCACATTCGCCGCACCCCACTTGATGATATTCTCCTGCAATATTCCCGCCCTGCTTCGTATGACCTCATTGCTCACCAGCAGGCTGTCCTCCGTCAAAAGAGATTGCACCAGCGTCGATTTCCCCCCGGGCGCCGCACACAGGTCCAGCACCCTCAACGGACGGGACAGATCCACCGTCTGCCGCAACACCTGCTCCAGCAACATGCTCGACGCCTCCTGCACATAATAAGCGCCCGCATGCAACAAGGGGTCGAAAGTAAAGGAAGGACGCTCGCTTAAATAATAGCCCCACGATGACCAGGGCACTTTCTCCATTGTTATCTTCCCCGTCTCATCGCCCGGCCAGATCATCCCGCCTCCACGCCCGTCAACAGGCCCATCCTCCGCAACATCTTCTTCCGCATGTCCGGTCCCCGCTATATCTTTCCCCCCAACATCTTCCCCGGCATGCCCCTCTCCCCATTTCGCAGGGTTCAAACGCACCGACACCACCTGCTCCCCCGACGTATGCACCGCCTCGAATGCAGCCGCATCGAAACCCATGACGCCATGTAAAGAAGATAAAAAGGTGGAAGGCAGCGAAGGATGCAATGATTATATTTTTAGCAATACTGCCGCAAATTTACATGACTTTCACCGAATCGGGGATGACAAATAGATTATCCGGCGCCTTACGCACCTGTGCCGATATCATCTTGCCCGGGCTCAGATCGTGCTGCTGAGAGACTTCATTGGAGACATGTATGTGCAGATGGGGTTGCTCGCCGGAGGAGGAGCTGCCGTCTCCGGAACGCAGCAGGGTGACACTACCCTCCACCGGACTGATCCTCGATGGCTGGATCTCCATGACGCTGAAATTATCGATATCGGCGCTTTTGTGGACAGAAATGATCCTTCCCTCTACAAGAGACCTGTTGGGAACAATGGAAGACATGGCGGTAATTTCTACAAAGGTAGGGATGGATCGTCACACGGCATCAGCTGGCGATCATATACGCGATGGCAATCCACACGCAGGCAAACACGAAACAGGCCAGCGCATCATCCTGAACACTCGCCCATTTCTTTCTTTTTATGACCAGTTGGTACAACACCCAGCCGATCATTAGACCTATAGGAGTTAAATACCTGAGTACAAAATAGTTTTGCATGGTTGTTATTTCTTCCCTCACGGCCTTTTCGGAAAGCCCGTAAGTAAAGATACAAAGTGCCGGAACTATTTGTACCCCTTCTTTTTGGGAGCCTTCTTTGGAGCCGCCTTCTTCTTCACGGCCTTCTTCGGAACGGCCTTTTTCGGAGCAGCCTTCTTCGCCGGCGTTGATTTTTTCTTTTTAGGAGGTGGCTTGACCACACCCGCCGTCACCGTCACATCAGCCGTGATGACCCCATTTTTGGTGCGGATCCCTGCTATTTTCACGCCGGAGTCCAGCCCGCCATAAGACAATGAATTAGGAGTGGTGGTCGCATCGAAACTGGTCTTCCGCAGTTCGCCCGGCCAGGGGTCGCCACCATCTCCCGTGTTATTGCCCTTCTCGAGGTCCTTTTTACCATCGGCCTGCACCAGGGCCACTTTGTAATGCAGCTCGTTGTCATTGGTACCGATATTGTCGTCGATATGCCAGACCAGCAGCCCCGAACCCGGGAGGAATTGGTCGAATTTTTTTTGCTGTCTGTTCTCTAGTAGAAAATATTCATTGCCCGGTCCGCCGTCTTTCCAAAGACGGAATATCTTTCTGGAGTCGACTACGGGTTCGATATCCAAACCCTTTTGATTGGAGGTTTGATTGACAGTGGTTACCCAATCCTGCTGAGCCTTACACCAGGCGCAGGGATGGGAAGGAGTATCCCCGCCATTGCCCCAGCTGCCTGCCGCCATAAGACACCAGTTACCAATGCCTTCACTGGAATAGTCCGTGTCATATAGGTCCGGGAATCCGAACAGCAAATGGCCGAGTTCGTGCGCGCAGACACCAAGCTTGCAATCTTCGGGCACGGTGAGATAGCCGTAGACCTTGGCTCCGTCGGCAGCATATTCATTGGGTAATACCCATTTATGGCTCCATATATCTGACTTGGCCGCCGTTTCCTCCGCACCCCTGCCGGCATGTATGACAACAAAAGCATCCACATAGCCATCGTGATCATTATCATATTTTGAAAAATCTATCGTTGGGTCCGCTGCTAACGCAGCGTCCCTGGCCATGTCCCTTGCATTGGGCTCATTGTCCCCCATGCCGCTGTTGCCGTTGGCATAATAGGTTAATTTTTGAGGCATTTTGAAAGGACCCGCAATTTCACCTTCGATGTCCACCAGCCCATCGGTCACTTCTTTATAGTACTCCTTTACACTGCCCGTAGAGACCTTGCCGGTGGAAAAGAAAAGGTCTTCATAATGTTGCTTGTCGAAAGAGAGTTTTTTATCGGGAAATTCCACCAGCACGACGATCACACGGACAGCCCCCCGCAAGAGACTGCGATTCACCGTGTGCTGTCGGACTGCAGCCACCGACGTACCCAATGGAAATACCTTGCCGGGCAGTACCAGCCCATCGTTGAGTCCAAGACGGCTCTGTTGTTTGGCCGTCAGCAGATTGGAGAAGATCCCGTCCGCCGCCAGACCTTTTAATCGTTTGAGCTCCTTTTTGATCTGGGACCTTATCTCCGGACTGGGAGCGATCATACAGCGATGGCCATCATTGCTGGCGGCAGCAGCTTCATAAATGGGAAGGAGTCTTCCCAACAACGTATCTTTTAGTGTCTTTCTCATAACATAGGTTTTAGCTACCCCGAATGTAAACCTATCTATGAAAAATTTATAGCGTAAAAACACCCATAAATTGATGTTTCCTTTCTAATTTATCTAGTTATTTGAAAATAGGTAATAAATTTATTACCTTTATGCATATGAAATCCAGCGAGCTTGTCAGATTGCTTAAAAGAGATGGCTGGTATATCATAAGACAGTCTGGAAGTCATATGATTATGGAGCATCCTACAAAAAAAGGGCAAATTGTTTGCCAGACATCGAACTATGAAGATCACTATCATCGTTGAAAAAACTAAGACCGGGTACTCCGCCTATGCTGAAAAATACCCCGTCTATACAGTGGGAAAATCCCTGGAAGAGCTTAAATCCAATATCCTGGAAGCAGTCAATCTTCTTCTTGAAAGCTCCGGTAGATCCGTTACAGAGAATGACTTGAAAATAATATTGGATCTACCTCAGTTCTTTGCATTTTATAAAGTTATTAACGCCAAAGCTCTTTCGGAAAGAATTGGCATGAATCAAAGCCTTTTAGCACAATACATCAAAGGGGTCAAAAAGCCTTCGCCGACCCAAACACATAGAATATTGAAAGGCGTCCAACAGGTCGGTAGGGAGCTGGCTAACGTGAAGTTCTTATAATCCCCACCCCAAACACCGCCAAATGCCCATTCAATGCGCCTCGAGCTCCACCTTTAACACCGGCGCCCGGCTTTCCCCTTTCTCACCCGCCCCCGCCGAACTCCCAACCGCCGCCTTCTTCCGACGGATAGTAATGACCACCAACGGTATACACAACGCATTCAGCAGCGCCAGCAACAGGAATGCATCCATATAGCTCAGCAAAAAGGTCTGTCGCCCCACGGTCGCCTCGAGACCCGCCAGCGCCTGTCGGGAAGCCTGCAAAACAGTCGCCCCATTCGCTACCATCCTGGTCGTCGCCTGCTTCAGCCATTGCTGCGTGGGAATATCCCAGATCGTCACATGCGACACCAGCGAAGTACGGTTATAGGCGGCGCGATGCGCGATATAAGTATTGATCAGCGCGATCCCGAACGACCCGCCCATCTGCCGCATCATATTATTCAACGCCGCACCCTGCGGAATATCCCGCGGCGCTAACTCCGACACCGCCAGCGCCGTCAATGGCACGATCAGCAGCGCCGCCCCCAACGCGCGAAACAACAGCGGCAGCGCAAAATCACCCGACCCCGACTCCAGGTTCGATCGGGACATCCACCAATTGAATACGGCCGTCAGACCAAAACCCAGCATGACCAGGTACTGAGGCCGCACGCCCTTCTGCATCATCTTCCCCAAAAAAGGCGAGATCATAGCTCCCATCAACACACCCGGCATGATCATCAGCCCCGTTTGGAATGCGGAATAACCCAGTATACGCTGCGAGAACAGCGGAAAAACATAGATGGCGCTGAACAGCCCGAACCCCAGCACAAAGGTCATCACCGCCGAAATGGAAAGGGTAACGCTCCTGAGTACACGAAGATTGACGACGGGGAACTTCACCCGCAGCTCCCACCAGACAAAGACGGTCAGACACAACGCCGATACGGCGGAAAGGACGATGATATAGGTCGCCGCGAACCAGTCGTCCGTCTCCCCTCTCTCCAACACCACCTGTAACGATCCGACCCCCACGCTCAGCAGCCCGATCCCCACCCAGTCTATCGGCTTCCCATCTCTCGACCGCTGTGTAGGCCGGAGAAAATAGATACAAAGCAGCGTCGCCGCCAGGCCGATAGGTATGTTGACAAAAAATATCCAGGGCCAGCTGGCATTGTCGACGATATACCCGCCCATCACCGGCCCTATGGAGGGCCCTATGATCACACCCAACGCAAAGATCCCGCTGGCCAGCGCCCTGTCCTTGGGAGGGAAGGTCTCGAAAAGAATGGCCTGCGAGGTAGACAACAAAGCCCCGCCGCCAAGCCCCTGGAGAAACCGGAAAGCCACCAGCTCCCACAGATTCGAAGACAGCCCGCACAATGCCGAGGTGACGGTGAAAAGTATGATAGACCCGATATAATACTGCTTCCGACCGATCTTCTCGGCAAGGAAGCTCGTCATGGGAATGACGATGACGTTCGCAATAGCATAAGAGGTAATGACCCATGCCGTATCTTCCAGTGAGGCAGCCAGATTGCCGCTCATGGTGTTGATAGAAACGTTGACGATCGTGGTGTCGATCAGTTCGATAATAGCCGAGATGATCACCGTAATGGTGATGATCCATTTTCTAAAGCCTGTCTCCATGCATACAAAGGAACTTGCTTTATCCGGCTATAAATTGCTCAGAAAGACGAAAAAATTGTCGATTCCGGCAATTCCACCGGCACATCGGCAGGCCTGTCCATCTGGAATCGTTTGGGCTTTACGTGAAAGGCTCGCTCGAAGAGGCGTGAAAAATGACCGGCATTGGTAAATCCCAGTTCATAAGCCACATCCTTCACCGTCCGGTCTCTCTCCGCCAGCAGCTGACGGCCCTTTTCCAGACGCATACGCTGGAAATATTGATAGATGCTGATACCGAACATCTCCCGGAACGACTGTTTCAGCTGACTCTCGCTCAGCAGGACCTCTCGGGCCAGACTGGCTATCGAGGGAGGAGAAGAAAGATCGCGGATTAAAAGAGTACGCGCATTGAAGACCCGTGCTATCAACGACGGATCATTATTCTTATGGGGAAGAAAGACACGCTTATTCAGCTGCTCCATCAGCAGATAGATGAGCTGTAGTACCCGGGTGTGATAGAACAGCTGTTCCAGGGGCCTGGACGCAGGCGGTATCTGCAATTCGCCGATGACGCTGCGCATCTCCGCCGTCATATGTTCATGGATAAAAAAGGAATTGGTCGGCCGCAGCCACTCGCTTAATATGTCCTGGTCATGATTGCCCAGCATCCCCTGCAGCCTCTCCCGCGCTATGCGCAAACAAACCACTTTACGATGAGTGTGCGCGGGAAATCGCAGCACGGCGTCGATGGACTTTGTATAAATATTGACGCCTTCCTGGTCATAAATTACTTCCTCGCCCCGCAAATAGGCCTTCTCGGGAAGCTCCAGCTGGTAAAATACGATATATACCATGTCCGGCGCATCCTTGGAATGTTCCTTGATCACCTCTAAAGGCACGTCCAGCCGGTAGAATTGAAAATTGACATGCCAGTCGTCGGCGAAATGTAAGGCTACCAGGCTGCCCTCTCCGACAGAGGCGGGTATCCGCGCATGCTTGAACCCATCCCGGAACGACAGCATTTCCTCGAATATGGAAAGAGAAGGCTCCGGCCTGTCCGACTTGACCTTATAGCTGATGATCATGGTATTGGAGCATATAACAGACAGATGGCCGAAAGGTTCAATCCAACACATCATCCAGCAAATTCCCACCCCCCACCTCTTCCACCGGCCCCTTCGCAAACGCCTTTATAAGCACCCGGGCAAAAAAGACATGCGCCACGACCACCAGACCCCAGAACAAATACAATTGCCCATAGCCGATGGCACGCATATAAGGCAAAATAGACACTACGACGGAAGAATGCAGAATAAAGACCATCGACACCACCACCCTCACGACAAAATTCAACGCATAGGCCGCCGTGAATAAAAGAATATGGCTCCATACATCCCGCCGATGCGTCATCCGCTTCCGGATGGTCCAATACATCGCCGCCTCGACAAACATGATCACCGGCAAATAGAATAAGCTCATCCTGGTCAGCATGCTCAAATGGGCGCCGTACTGCATCAGTAAATACAACATGCTGATCGACATGACACACGCGATAACACCCATGACCAGCATCCACCAAAAGGGCGTCGTAAAACCTTTTTTCAACATGCGTTTGATTTATATGCGCTTGATCTCCGAGACCAGGTCCTGCAATACCTTCTTGGCATCCCCGAATAACATGGAAGTCCTGGGGCGGAAGAAAAGCTCGTTCTCGATGCCCGCATACCCCGGCTTCATGCTACGTTTATTGACGATACACGTCCTGGCCTCCTCTACCTCGAGTATCGGCATCCCATAGATGGGAGAGGAAGGATCTGTCCTGGCCGCCGGATTGACGACATCATTCGCCCCCAGCACCACCACCACATCCGTGGAAGGGAATTGCTCATTGGCCTGCTCCATTTCCAAAAGATTGTCATAGCTCACATCCGCCTCCGCCAGCAGCACATTCATATGCCCCGGCATCCGCCCCGCCACAGGATGAATAGCATATTTTACCTCCACCCCTTTTTCCGTCAGCAGTTTCTCCAGCTCATGACAAACATGCTGCGCCTGCGCCACCGCCAGTCCATAGCCCGGTACGATCATCACCTTATGCGCATAGCTCATGACCATCGCCGCATCGCTGATGGAGATCTCTTTATAGCTGCCCTGCTCTTTTCGGCCACCTCCCGCCGTCGCTGCACTCCCTGCCGCCACGCCTCCGAACGATCCGATCAATACGTTCCGAAGACTCCGGTTCATCGCCCGGCACATCAATATCGTCAGCAGGGTACCCGCCGCGCCTACCAGTATCCCACCCGTCAACATCGCCTTATTGTCATACAGGAAGCCCCCGCAGGCGGCCGCCACACCCGTAAATGAATTCAATAACGAGATCACCACCGGCATATCCGCCCCGCCGATGGGCAGCACGAAAAACACGCCATAGACCACCGACAATGCAAACACTACATAGAACAGCCCCCGCACCAGCGGAGGCAGCGGCGCATCCACCGACTGCGACAGCGAAAGCCATACATGCTCCGGATCTATCTCCGGCAGCCGGCCCGCAGCCGACAGCACATATCCCGCCAGCGCCAGTATCACCAGCAGCAATCCCAGGTTGATAATATGCTGCCCCTTGAAATGAATATCCTTTATCCGGCCGTTCAGCTTCCCCCACGCAACCACACTGCCCGCAAAGCTCACGGACCCGATGATCACCCCCAACAAAATGATCAGCAATTCACCCGTAGGCGCCCCTAATTCCAAATGAAACTTCTCGACGGCTTCGCCTAAGCTGGACAACGGAGGATAAGAAGTAAACCCGACGCTCAAAGAAGGCCCCGCATGTAGCCGCCCAAACTCCACTATCGATATCAACGCCGCACACGCTCCCCCCATCCCGTTAAAAAGACTTACCATCTCCGGCATAGCTGTCATCTGTACCTTTCGTGCCGCCACCGTCCCCCCTACTCCCCCAATCAGGATACCCGCGAAGATCCATCCGTGATTTTGCAGATGCTCGCCGCCATTCTCATAGAGAAAAATGGTACCGATGATGGCCAGCGTCATCCCGCCTGCCGCAATAAGATTCCCCCTTCGGGCAGTGGCCGGGTTCGACAACAGCTTCAGCCCGAGAATAAAGGTCACGGAGGCAATAAGATAACAGACGGTGAGCAGGCTTCCCATAATAATAGTTTAACGCCGTTTCTTGAACATTTCCAACATCCTGTCCGTCACGACAAAGCCACCCACCACATTCAGCGTACCCAGCACCACCGCCAGGAACCCCAACCCCAATGCCACATAATTATGCGGATCCGCCTTGCCCATGACGATGATGGCGCCGATGATCACCACCCCATGAATGGCATTGGCTCCGCTCATCAGGGGCGTATGCAGCACCGCCGGCACACGACCGATCACCTCGATGCCCAAAAAGATCATGAGGATCACGATATAGATCGTTTGCTGATGCATCCCGATCCAGCTCAATATAGTCTGCATATCATTGGTTTTTTACGATCTCTTTTAATCTTTCATGTACGACCTCCCCATCATGGGTAATGCAGCAGCCCTTCACCAGCTCGTCCCCGAAGTTCAGGTTCAGCTCTCCTTCTTTGCCGGTGATCAGCTGCAGGAAGTTAGACACGTTCTTTCCATACAGCTTGCTGGCATCATATGGCATCGTAGCCGGCAGGGCCGAATTCCCCACAATGATCACCCCTTTATAGAACACCGTTTCATTATTCCTCGTCGCTTCCGTATTCCCTCCCGTGGCGGCAGCCAGGTCGATGATGACAGAGCCTTTTCGCATGCGCTCGATCATGGCGCCCGTCACCAGCACGGGCGCGCGTTTGCCCGGTATCTGCGCCGTCGTAACGACGATATCCGCTTTGGCAATGCTCTCAGCGATCTTTTGTTGCTGCCGTTGACGGAACTCTTCCGACTGCTCCACGGCATAGCCGCCCGCCCTGGATGCATCCGCGGCTCCT